>JBJDYN010000095.1:0-14689 GCA_051867395.1 Faecousia sp.
TTCGTCTTTACGTTATTCAATTTACAAGGTACAGCTTTTGCTTTTCGCTCTCGCGATTAAGCTTTTTTATGTTATCACATCTTGTCGAACTTGTCAAGAACTTTTTTAAATTTCTTTTAAAGTTTTTCAAGGTGACTCGCCGCGTTCCCGGTCAAAAACCGTTCATCACGCAACTTTATTAAGTTACCACATCTCAATTCATTTGTCAAGAACTTTTTCAAGTTTTTTCAAATGTCATTTCGCTTTGTGGTTTACGCGCCACCCTTGCGGACAGCTTGCATATATTAGCACGGCGGCTCTCTTTTGTCAACCCCTTTTTTTCTTTTTTTGAAATTCTTTTTTATAACCGTACTCAATGGCAGTACTACCCATATCAGCACACTTCCCAAGGCAAGCAACCGACTATCAACGCGCAGTCCACTGCATATCAGTATTCCGCTGAGTGCTGCCATCCCCCATACCGGTTTGGGATTTTCTTCCTCGATTCTCCCCCCACAGATCAGATACGTTACTGCAACATAATACCCCATCGTCATTGCCGCTGCGATCAGGCTCTCCAATCGCTTTCCGACTCCGAACAAGCTGAGACTGCGGCTGAGTTCATAAATTGGCGCTGGCTCCCCCTTGACGACCACCGCAGTCAGAACTCCCGTCGTGATAACCGCCGTAAGAAGTGCGAATATTGCCGCACCCCACAACAATTGGCTGTTCCCCTTTCTCCCTTCGCCAGCAGACATCGCGGGAATCAATGCTGCTGTGATCAGATGGGCACTTGGTACTTGCCAGATCGGACTTATATTCCTCAGTGAAATCTCCGGAATGCCGGACAGCAGCACCGCTCCCAAAAGAATTGCTACCGGCCACAGCAGAACACAGCCTGTCCGCACCGCCCTCATTCCATCGGAGGCTGCCAAGGCAGCAAGAAGCAGCAGGGTTAGCGGAATTGTATAGGCGCTTTTCGCATCCGGCCAGCAGTACACGCACCAGTGCAGCACTTCTGTGATCACGACGCAGTTCCAAATTCTCTGGAGTACCAGAAGCCAACCAGGGTTTTCCACAGGGTATTTACCCAAGGCCCAGCAAATCAGCAGGCATGCCCCGCCCAATATCAGCACGGCCGGCCAGGTACAGCCGGAAGCCGTCTGGGCCAACGGGACGATCATTGCTGCCGCCAGCCAGGCGGATTCCTGTTTTCCAGTTATTTTCTTATTTGACAAGACGGTATCGCTCCTCTGTTTTTATAAGCCGAGGCAACGCCTGTCCACTTGAACGGCAGTCTTTCAGCGTTACTCCAGGCTTGTGGGCCGACAGGAATGCCGCTGCCTGGGTGTCCGCGTTTATTCCAAGGCAAACCTCCGTGGCCGGACGCAGGACCTCCGTCAGCTGGGGCAGCAAATCCACCGTGTCCTTCGTGACGATGAGATAATCCGCAGTTTCCAGGAATACCTCCCCGGACGCTGTAGCCTTCAGATCTTCCAGGGCCTGCGTCAAGGTGTCCCCAACACCCGCCTCTCCGGTGTCCGTTTCAACATGGATTTGGTTATTATCCTTATATATAGAAAGCAGTTCCAAAGGCAGCAGTTCCCCCACATCCTTGGTCCGTGCGGGCATCAGTACCACTGCCGCCAGAGCCGCAGCGAAAAAGATCCATCGTTTCATGTTTGATTCCTCTTATCCAAGGGATGGAGCAGGGCATTCCGGTACTTCCGGAACTTCATCCGCCATCGTAAAATGGACGGGTCCCTGACCTCGCTGAAAGGCGCGAGATACGGCACCTCCAGGCAGGTCAGTCCTGCCAGATGGATCAGCAGCACCAGAAATCCCACGGTCACGCCGAACAATCCCGCCACGGAGCCCAGCACCGCAATCCCGAACCGCCACACCCGCACTGCCTCTGCCAGGTCCCGGTTTGGCAGCACAAAACCGCAGACACCCGCAATGCTGACCACAATCAGCGCCGCCGGAGAGATCAGCCCTGCCTCCACCGCCGCTGTCCCCACCACGATGCCGCCGATGGTGGACACCGACTGGCCGATGGCCTGGGGCAGATGGATGCCGGACTCCTGCAAAAGCTCGAAGGCGATCAGTAGCCCCAGCACCTCCAGTGTGGTGGAGAAGGGAACATTCTGCTTGCTCTCAATCATGGAGCGCAGCAGCGGCAGCGGGATCATCTCCTGGTGAAACACCGCCATAGCGATATAAAATCCCGGCAGCAGCAGACTAAGAATCAATGCGCAGTAACGCAGAACGCGAATGCAGGAGGCGGAGACATAGTCCCGGCTCCGATCCTCCGGGCTGTCCATCAGAAAGCAAAGGTCCGCCGGGGCCAGATAGGCCAGAGGCAGGCCGTCCACCAGCAGCCCCACTCGCCCGTCCAGAAGACCCTGGGCGAATTTGTCCGGACGTTCGGTATACTGCATCAGTGGAAACGCCGTGGCCCGGGAGCCGGTGACGTATTCCTCCACCGCCGCCGGAGACAGAAAGCCGTCGATGTCGATGGAGGCTAAACGGGCCTTCATCCGCGCCACCAGTTCCCCGTTGGTAATGCCCTGAACCCAGACCACCGCCACATTGGTCATACTGCGCCGCCCCACGGTAGTGCCATAAATACGCAAGTCGGGGGTCCGCAGATGGCGGCGGATCAGACTGGTATTGACCCGGATGGTCTCTACGAAGGCGTCTTTGGGACCCTTGACGGTGTTTTCCACCTCGGGCGCGTCGGGGCCTCGGCGGGTACTGGTTTTGATCTCAAAGGCCACGGCCCCTGCCCCGGGAAACAGCACCACGCAGTAGCCGTTAACCAGCCTCTTCGCCACAGTGTCCAGATCTTCACAGGGTTCCGCCACGCTGTTATAGACCGTCCCATGAAGGGCGGCGTCATAGAGATTCTCTATAGTGTCCGCTTTCAGGTTCTCCGAAATGGGTCTCAGGACGTATTCCGACATGTCGCCGCCGGAGATCAGCCCGTCAATGGCATAGGCATGCAGCGTATAGCCGCAGCAGCTTATGTCCCTGGCAATGAAATCCCCGGCATCCGCAAACATGGCGCGTATTGCTTCGTCCGTCATAGTCTCACCCCGTAGGAGTATTTCCCGGATATTGCTTTTTTATCAGCGAAATGGTATAATGATTTTAATATTGTCACTGGGAAAACGATCGTTTCCCACTGCACCAACTGTAGGGCGGGGTCATGACCCCGCCGACCAGCTAAACAGATTGCCTATTCAAATTGGAGGCGTATTGTTTGCGTTTTGCCTCTAACCAGGCGTATCTATCAACGCAGTGCATCGGCGGGGTCATGACCCCGCCCTACAATGGATGCGATGATATACGATCCTTTGCCAAAGGAATCCGGGAACAACGACATTTTCACACTCGGGAGGGAGCCCCATGAGCAAAATCGGAAAGATCGAAAAGAAAACCAACAACCGCTTTCTGAACTTCTACGAATTTGAATCCATTCACCGAGATGGGAAGGTCAGTCCTTATTATGTGTCCTCCCGGGCAAAGGACATCCCGGAGCTGAAGGCCGTCTCCCACCGGAACAAGCCCGACGGGGTGATTCTCTACGGCGTTTACGGAGAAAACAAGGATCAGGTGGTGCTGATCCGTCAGTACCGCTATCCCCTGGGCGGGTATGTCTACGAATTTCCAGCAGGGCTGGTGGAGGACGGCGAGGATATGCTGGCCGCCGGCATCCGAGAGATGTACGAGGAAACCGGGCTGACCTTCACCCCTGTGGAGGCAGGCTCCTATTCCAGGCCCTTTTTCACCACCATCGGCATGACGGACGAAAGCTGCGGCACCGTCTTCGGCTATTGCAGTGGCACGCCCACCAACAGCCACCAGGAGGCCAGCGAGGAGATCCAGGTGGTCATTGCCGACAGGGCCGAGTGCAGACGCATTTTGAAGGAAGAAAACGTGGCCATCATGTGCGCCTACATGCTGATGCACTTCATCGCCAGCGAGGGAGATCCCCTGAAATTCCTGGAGGAAAGTCAAATGAGGCCTGAAATTCGGGACATGGGTCCGGAAGACGCTGACGGCAAAGGCTACGTCCATTGGAAAAGCTGGCAAGAGACCTACTCCGGCTTAATCCCGGAAGCCAGTCTCACCAAGCGGACTCTGGAGCGCTGCCAGGATGTCGCCCGCCGTTGGCCCGAAAATACGCTCGTGGCGGAGCTGGGCGAAAAAATCGTCGGTTTTGCCTGTTACGGTCTATGCCGTGACGAAGATTCGTCTGACTGCGGTGAAGTGATCGCGCTTTATGTGCTGCAGGAAGCCCAGGGGCTTGGCATTGGCAAAGCACTGATGGAAGCAGCCCTGGAAAAGCTGTCCGCATACAATACCATTGCCATATGGGTCCTCAAGGGAAACGAACACGCCATCGGCTTTTACGAGCATTTCGGTTTCCACTTCGATGGTGCCGCTCAGGAAATCGAGGTCGGCACTGTCCTGCGCATGATTTACTGCCGTCCCTAATTTTCCATTTTCAATTTTCACTTCAGCCAAGGAGGCTTTCCATGTCTCATACCATCGCCGCCGTATCCACCGGCAATCAGGTTTCCGCCATTGGCATTCTCCGGCTGTCCGGAGATGACTGCATCGCTGTTTCGGATCGGGTGGTTACCCTAAATAACAAAAAATCCTTGTCTCAGCTCCCGGACCGCCGCCTGTGCCTGGGAGCGCTCCACGACAAGCAGGGTCGGATCATCGACCAGTGCATGGTTGTGGTCTCCCGGGGGCCCCACAGCTACACCGGTGAAGACACAGTGGAATTCCACTGCCACGGCTCCCCTGCGGTTCTGGCCGCTGGGCTGGAGGCGCTGTACCTCGCCGGGGCAAAGCCTGCCAAGCGGGGAGAATTCACCAGGCGGGCCTTCCTCAACGGCAAACTGGATCTGACCCAGGCGGAGGCCGTCATCGATCTGATCGAAGCGGAAACCGCCGACGCCGCCGCCAATGCCGCGGGACAGGTGGACGGCGTCTTGCAGAAAAAACTGGCCCCCATTTATGACGATCTGGTGAACCTGTGCAGCCATTTCCACGCGGTGCTGGACTATCCCGACGAGGATATCGAGGACTTCGGCCTGGAAAACTACAGCGGCAATCTGCGAAGCGACGCCAAGGCGCTGTACAATCTTCTGAAAACCTACGGCCAGGGACGGATTCTGCGTCAGGGCGTGGCCGCCGCCATCGTGGGCAGGCCCAACGTTGGCAAATCCAGCCTGTTGAACGCCTTGGCGGGATTTGAACGCTGCATCGTCACGGAGATTCCCGGCACCACCCGGGACACGGTGGAGGAAAACGTGATGCTTGGCTCCACCCGTCTGCGGCTCATCGACACCGCCGGCATCCGGGACACCGCCGACACCGTGGAGGCCCTGGGGGTCCGGCGCTCCAAAGAAGCTGTAGAGAATGCCGACCTGGTGCTGTTCGTCTGCGACGGCTCCCAGGAACTGACCCAGGAAGATCAGGACATCATAGAGCTGTGCCTGGAGCAGGAAAACGCCATCGCCCTGATTAACAAGTCTGACCTGGGCAGCCGGGTGGAGCCCAGCGATCTGCCCTTCATGACGGTGATTCCCATCTGCGCCAAGACAGGCGAAGGGCTGGATCAGCTGGCAGACGCGGTGGACACCATGTTTGAAAACGAAATGCCCTGCGACGGCTCCATCCTCACCAATGCCCGGCAGTATGACGCCTGCCGTCGCGCTTATGAGGCCATGCTGCGCTCCCTCCAGGGATTGCAGCTGGGCCTGACCCCCGACGCGGTGCTGACCGACGTGGAGGAAGCCATGGAGGCTATGGGCGAGGTCACCGGCGCGACTGTAAGGGAGGACATTACCGCCCGGATTTTCGAACGGTTCTGCGTGGGAAAATAATGCAGCGTCCCACCTTAGATAAATGATCGTTTATTGCACCACTGTTCCGATTTATATTGCACCCATCGTAGGGCGGGGTCACGACCCCGCCGACCAGGCGGGAAACGCAGTTAGGTAAATAAGACGTGAATATGCAAAACCATAGGTGCATCGGCGGGGTCATGACCCCGCCCTACGATGGGTATGATGGTATACGACAGATGTTGCGATAAACGATCTTTTCCACACCGTGTTTGGTAATGCGCACAAGACAAATAATAAGGACTGAACGACATGATCTATCTTGACAATTCCGCCACCACCAAGCCCTGCCCCGAGGCGGTGGCGGCCATGACCAAAGCGCTGACGGAGAATTGGGGCAATCCCAGCGCACTGTATGAATTCGGCATCGACGCCGCCCGCTCCCTGCGTTCTGCTCGGCATCAGGTGGCCGCCGCCATGGGTGCGGAGCCGGACCGGGTATTCTTCACCTCCGGCGGCACCGAGGCGGACAACTGGGCCGTTTTCGGCACCGTCAAGCGGCTGGGCAAGCGGGGAAAGCACATCGTCACCACCATCATTGAGCATCACGCCATTCTGAACTGCATGAAGGAGCTGGAGTCCCAGGGCTACGACGTGACCTACCTGCAGCCGGACAGCCTGGGCCGCATTACCCTGGATGCACTGAAAGCCGCGCTGCGGAAGGACACCATTCTGGTCTCCATCATGATGGTGAACAACGAGGTAGGCTCCGTCATGCCCATCGTCCAGATGGCAAAGCTGACCCACAAGCTCTGCCCCGACGCCATCTTCCACACCGACGCAGTCCAGGGCTTCCTGAAGGTCCCCTTCGCTGCCAAGACATTGGGGGCGGACCTGATCTCCGTTTCCTCCCACAAGGTCCACGGGCCAAAGGGCTGCGGCGTGCTGTATGTTTCCCCAAGGCTGAAATCCTTCCCGCCCCTGCTGCTCGGCGGCGGGCAGGAAAGCGGACTGCGCAGCGGCACGGAAGGAACCCCCGCCATTTTCGGCTTCGCTGCCGCCTGCAATGCCGTTTCCGCCACCTATAAGGAAGATTCCCTGCGGGAAAAGGCAATGATCGCCGGGCTTGTGGAAAAACTGGAAAAGCTGGAGGGCGTCACCGTCAACGGCGCCCACGAGGCCCCCCATGTCCTCTCCATCGCCATCCCCGGAGTCCCCACCCAGAATTCCATCAACCTTCTGCAGGATGCCGGAATTTGCGTCAGTGCCGGAAGCGCCTGCGCCAAAGGCCACCGCAGCCACGTCCTCACCGCCATGTGCCTGCCGCCGGAGACCATCGATGCCTCTTTCCGGCTCTCCCTGTGCCGGGACACAACACAGGAAGAACTGGATGCGCTCTACCGCGTCATCCGGGATCAGATCCTGCCCCGGGCCCGGTGAAATTTTGCACAAGATTTCCTTCGTTTTTGAAACGCCGGTTGTGAAAATCGGCGTTTTTTTCTTTTCTTTGCAATTTCAGCTTAAAAAAATTGCACAAACCTCTTGTATTCTTCGCCTGATTCTGATACAATATGCCTCGCCCAAATCTTTCTAGGGAGGACATTTGTACATGAGTTATGTAGACGAAACTCTGGCACGGGTCAGGCAGCAGAACCCGGATCAGCCGGAGTTCAATCAGGCCGTTTATGAGGTTCTGGAATCTCTGCGGGTCGTGATTGAGAAAAACGAGGAAACCTATCGCCGCAACGCTCTGTTGGAGCGGCTGACCACCCCCGAGCGGGCCATTATGTTCCGGGTACCCTGGGTCGACGACAAAGGCCAGGTCCAGGTCAACAACGGCTACCGCGTCCAGTTCAACAGCGCTATCGGCCCCTACAAGGGGGGTCTGCGCTTCCATCCCAGCGTCAATCTCAGCGTCATCAAGTTCCTGGGCTTCGAGCAGGTGTTCAAGAACAGCCTGACTGGCCTGCCCATCGGCGGCGGCAAGGGCGGCTCCGACTTCGACCCCAAGGGCAAGTCTGACCGGGAAGTCATGGCCTTCTGCCAGAGCTTCATGACCGAGCTGTGCAAGTACATCGGCGCGGACACCGACGTGCCTGCTGGCGACATCGGCGTGGGCGGCCGGGAGATCGGCTACCTGTTCGGCCAGTACAAGCGCATCCGGGACCTGTACGAGGGCGTACTCACCGGCAAGGGCCTGAGCTATGGCGGCTCTCTGGCCCGGACCCAGGCCACTGGCTACGGCCTGCTGTACCTGACCGACGAGATGCTCCGGTGCAACGGCAAGTCTCTGGAAGGCAAGACCGTTGTGGTCTCTGGCGCCGGCAACGTGGCTACCTACGCCATTGAGAAGGCTTGGCAGCTGGGCGCAAAGCCCGTGACCTGCTCCGATTCCACCGGCTGGATCTACGACCCGGATGGCATCGACGTGGACACCCTGATTGAGGTCAAGCAGGTTCGCCGCGCTCGTCTGACGGAGTACGCCAAGGCCCGGCCCAATGCCGTTTATCACGAGGGCAAGGGCGTTTGGACCGTCAAGTGCGACGTGGCCCTGCCCTGCGCGACCCAGAACGAGCTGCTGCTGGACGACGCCAAGACCCTGGTGGCGAACGGCTGCTTTGCGGTTGCCGAAGGCGCCAACATGCCCACCTCTCTGGACGCCACCAAGTACCTGCAGGACAATGGCGTTCTGTTCTGCCCCGGCAAGGCTTCCAACGCTGGCGGCGTGGCCACCTCCGCTCTGGAGATGACCCAGAACTCCGAGCGTCTGAGCTGGACCTTCGAGGAAGTGGACGCCAAGCTGAAGACCATCATGGTCAACATCTTCCACAACCTGGACAATGCCGCCAAGGAGTACGGCATGGAGGGCAACTATGTGGCCGGTGCCAACATCGCCGGTTTCCTGAAGGTTGCCGACGCCATGAACGCACAAGGTATTGTGTAACAAATACCAGCTTCCAACAACATCCCCTGCCGGTTGGCAGGGGATGTTTTCTTTTCATCAGGAGTACAATTGTTCCCCGGCTTCCGCCTGGTTTACTCTTTCACTCAAATATGCCACCAGCTCATATGCCGTCGGCATATCTCCCGCGCAGGGAATTTTCTCCCACTGTGCAAGGATTTTCCCATCTCCCTGCCGATAAGCCTGCGCAATTGCCGCATCAATCGCAGCAACAACCTCTCTTTCCGACAATCCCTGCCGTTTCGCGACTGCCCTAAGTGCCCGGCGAGCCTTTTTTAAATTCATATTCTATTTCCTTTCTATAGTATGTGTAAAAAGTCTAACAAGATTTATTAGAACTTATATTTCAAGTCTAACTTATATAGACTATCTATGTCAACAACTTTCGCTCGACATTATTCGACATTGAGGTAACACTATGGAAGAATATGGAACCATCCGAATAAAGCTGGATGAACTAATTAAAAAGGCCGGGATCAGCAAAAACAAGCTGAGCCATCGGGCAGAAATGCAGCGCTCACAGATCAACCACTACTGCAACAACGACATCACCCGCCTGGACACCGATGTGCTTGCCCGGATCTGCACAGTCCTGGATTGCAGGATCGAAGACCTGTTGGAATTCATTCCGCCTGTAAAGAAAGAATAAAAAAACAGCTCCGACCATCCATCGGAGCTGTTTCCTATTTCAGCAGAAAATCCAATGCGCTTCCTACAGTAATGTTGCAAGAAAAATTTACATCTGCTCCAGAAAGGCCTTGACTTCCTTCCGGTTTTTCAGCACAATGGACTCCGCGTGCTTCGCCTGGGCCAGCCAAGTGTAATTCCGGACCCGGTTGTTCTTATTGAAATTCCAGATCCACTTAACAAACTCCGGATCGAAGCGCTCCGGACAGCCGGGGCTCATGTCGGGACGCACTTTGCCGTAGCTGCCCAGCACCCGCTGCATCATCCCCAAAAGGCACTCCCAGCGATTAAAGTCAAGGTAGATAATGGTATCGCATTTGGGCAGCCGCATGGGGATGGTTCGGCTGTAGTTGCCGTCAATAATCCACTGGTCAGCATTCATCGCCATGGCCAGCCGGGAATCAAATTCCTCTCTGGTCACATTTTCCCAGCCTTCCTTCCACCACAGCTGATCCAAATGAACCACAGGAATATCCAGCTTCTCCCCCAGCGCCCGGGCCAGGGTGGATTTTCCGCTGCCGGAGCAGCCAATGATCAAAATTCGTTCCACATTTCCTCCGTTTCTTTCGGAAATGATCGTTTCGCTCACCAAAGCCGTCCCCTCTGGAGCAATGCCGTCAACTTTAGCCGCTTCCGTAGGGGCCGATGCCCACATCGGCCCTTGCACTTTTGTTACGAGTTCGCCGCAGTCTGGTGAAAAAATGCAGTTTTCCCCTGCGGGGCGATGTGGGCATCGCCCCCTACGGTGCGGCGCCTAATGCTTAGGTTGACGGCATTGCCCCTCTGGAGAAGGCTTGGGGGCGACAGACGATCATTTTATCATTTTCTGTTTACCATAAATTATAATTATGTAAACTTGAATCTCTAAGAAACAGGCCTGCCGCTTCGCAAGCCTGTTTCATTTTGCATTTATTAATACGCCACGCCCCAGTAGATCATCTTGCTGGCGGGCTTGCCGCAGCAAGCGCAGGTATCGCCCAGATGCTCCTGCTTAAAGGGGATGCAGCGGGACGACATCCCCGCCACTTCCTTCATCTTCAGCTCGCATTCCTCGCTTCCGCACCACATGGTCTTGACAAAGCCGCCGTTCTTCTCCTGCAGTTCCTTGGCCTCCTCCAGGGAGTGGGCCTCGTAGATGTGGTCCTCCAGGTTCTTCTTGGCCCGGTCGTACATACCCTGGTGAACCAGCTCCAACTGCTCCGCAACCGCTGCTTCCAGATCCTCCAGCTTGACGACGGTCTTCTCCCGGTCCGTCCGGCGAACCAGCACGCACTGGCCGTTCTCCAGATCTCGGGGGCCGCACTCCACACGCAGGGGCACGCCCTTCATCTCGTACTCGGCGCACTTCCAGCCCATGGAGTTGTCAGAATCGTCCACCTTTACTCGGAAGCCGGCCTTGGTCAGGCGATCCTTCAGTTCCGCGGCAGCCTCCAGGACGCCGGGCTTGTGCTGGGCCACAGGCAGAATCACCACCTGGATGGGAGCCACCTTGGGAGGCAGCACCAGGCCGTTGTTATCGCCGTGGGTCATGATGATGCCGCCAATGAGCCGGGTGGAAACACCCCAGGAGGTCTGATGGGGGTTGACCTTCTGGTTGTTCTTGTCGGTATATTCAATCTCAAAGGCTTTGGCGAAGCCATCGCCGAAATAGTGGGAGGTGCCTGCCTGCAGGGCCTTGCGGTCATGCATCATGCACTCGATGGTGTAGGTGGCCTCCGCGCCGTTGAACTTCTCCTTGTCGGTCTTCTGGCCCCGGGTCACGGGCATGGCCAGCACATTCTCGCAGAAGTCGGCGTAGATGTTCAGCATCTGCTCAGTGAAGGCCTTGGCCTCCTCGGCGGTGGCGTGCATAGTGTGGCCCTCCTGCCACAGGAACTCCCGGTGCCGCAGGAAGGGGCGGGAGGTCTTCTCCCAACGCAGAACACTGCACCACTGGTTGTACTTCAGGGGCAGATCCCGGTGGGACTGGATGACCTGGGCAAAATGCTCGCAGAACAAGGTCTCGGAGGTGGGCCGGATGCAGTAGCGCTCCTCCAGTTTTTCATTGCCGCCCATGGTGACCCAAGCGCACTCGGGGGCGAAGCCCTCCACATGATCCTTCTCCTTCTGCAGCAGGCTTTCGGGGATCAGCAGGGGCATGTAGACATTTTCCACACCCACCTTCTTGAACTCCGCGTCCAGAATGTGCTGGATGTTCTCCCAGATGGCGTAGCCGTAGGGACGGTAGATGAACACGCCCTTGATGGAAGAGTAATCGATGAGCTGGGCCTTCTTGCACACGTCGGTAAACCACTGCGCAAAGTCCACCTCCATATCGGTGATCTGTTCAACCTTTTTCTCTTTTGCCATTTCTTTCATCCTCTCAGGTTTTTTCCAAATTTCGTATTACCCATTGTAGCACACCTGTCAAGAGATTGCAATTCGGAAAATGGAAGAAATACCGCATTATTCACGGCAATAATCCGGGAACCGAATGTCTCTTTTTTTGACAACGCCATTGTAATCCGTCATCGAATTTGGTATACTGAAGAAAACAAACAACGGGGGTATTCTCATGAAATCCATCCGCGAAATCTATAAGATCGGCAAGGGCCCCTCCTCCTCCCATACCATGGGTCCGGAGCGGGCCGCCAATCTATTTTTGCAGCGGTGTCCCCAGGCCACTTCCTTCCAGGTAACCCTGTACGGCTCCTTAAGCAAAACCGGTGTGGGCCACGGCACGGACCGGGTGCTGCGGGACACCCTGGGAGCGGAGCGCACCAAGATCGTCTTCTCCCAGGAATCCTGGGAGGGCATGCACCCCAATACCATGGACTTTTCCGCCTTTGCCGAGGACATTGAGATCGGCCACCTGCGGGTGGAATCCATCGGCGGTGGAGACATCCGGGTACCGGGGCAGCCGGAGGCCGGGGAAAGCGAGGAAGTCTACATTGAGCACTCCTTCGCAGAGATTGCCTATTTCTGTAAGTGGCGCTACATCCACTCCCTCAGCGAGTATGTGGAGCTGAACGAAGGGCCGGAGATTTGGGATTTCCTGATGGAGGTCTGGCAAGTCATGAAGCGCGCCATTGACGAGGGGCTGTCCAAAACCGGCGTGCTGCCCGGCGGCCTGAATGTGCAGCGCAAGGCCAAGTTCCTCTATGACCAGACCCCCCAGGACGACGTACCCGCCCTGAAGGAATTCCAGATGATCGCGGCCTATGCCTATGCCGTGGCGGAGCAGAACGCAGACAACGGCACCGTGGTCACCGCGCCCACCTGCGGAGCCTGCGGCGTGCTCCCTGCGGTGCTGAAATACGCTCAGGTCACCAAGGGCTTTTCCGACGAGCAGATCCTCCGGGGCCTGGCCACCGCCGGGATCATCGGCAACCTGACCAAGCAGAACGCCTCCATCTCCGGGGCGGAATGCGGCTGCCAGGCGGAGATCGGCACCGCCTGCTCCATGGCCGCCGCCGCTCTGGCGGAGCTGTACGGGCAGAACCTGGACCAGGTGGAGTACGCCGCCGAGGTTGCCATGGAGCACCACCTGGGTCTGACCTGCGACCCCATCTGCGGCCTGGTGCAGATTCCCTGCATCGAGCGCAACGCCGTGGCTGCCGTCCGGGCCATGAACGCCTGCAACCTGAGCTATTTCCTCACCGGCTCCCGGAACATCAGCTACGACATGGTCTGCCGGGCCATGAAGGAGACCGGCGTCAACCTGGACCACCGCTTCCGGGAGACCAGCGAGGGTGGGCTTGCGAAGCTGTATGACCGCAGGAAGCGGAGCTAAATCGCTGTTTCTTCCAAAAAAATGTTTACTTTTTGTTTTTTTATGCTACAATATGCCTATACACTTCGGTATTCTGAGGCCGGAGGGAACACAAGAAGGGAGCAATACGCATGAAACGAATCGGACTTCTGACCAGCGGCGGCGACTGCCAGGCTTTGAACGCCACATTGCGGGGTGTCGCCAAGGGTCTGTACAACATTTACGGAAACGAAGTGGAGCTGATCGGCTTCATTGACGGCTATAAGGGACTGATGTATGAGGACTACAGAAAGCTGTCCCCCATGAACTTCTCCGGTATCCTCACCGTGGGCGGCACCATTCTGGGTTCCAGCCGTATGCCCTTCAAGGAGATCCGCAAGCCGGATCCCAACGGTCTGGACAAAGTGGAGGCCATGAAATATACATACCGCCGCCTGCGTCTGGACTGCCTGGTGGTTCTCGGCGGCAACGGCAGCCAGAAGACCGCCAACCTCTTAAGTGAAGAGGGGCTGAACGTCATCGGCCTGCCCAAGACCATCGACAACGACCTGTGGGGCACGGACACCACCTTCGGCTTCCAGAGCGCCATTGAAATCGCCACCAACGTCATCGACTGCATCCACACCACCGCCGCTTCCCACAACCGGATCTTCATCGTGGAGGTCATGGGCCACAAGGCTGGCTGGCTGACCCTGAACGCGGGCATGGCCGGCGGCGCGGACATCATCCTGATCCCGGAGATTCCCTACAACATCGACTCCGTCCTGGCCAAGGTCAAGCAGCGGGCCGCCTCCGGCCACGGCTTCACCATCATCGCGGTGGCAGAGGGCGCCATCTCCCAGGAAGCGGCGAAGCTGGACAAGAAGGAGTTCAAGAAATATCAGGCCCACATGCTGAAGAAGTTCCCCTCCGTCTCCTATGCCATTGCGGACCAGATCAGCCAGGCCACCGGCAGCGAGGTTCGGGTCACCGTCCCCGGACACATGCAGCGCGGCGGTGCCCCTTGCCCCTATGACCGGGTGCTGTCCTCCCGTCTGGGTGCCAAGGCGGCGCAGATGATCGCCCATGAGGAATACGGCAACATGGTCGCCATCCAGAACCGGGTCGTCACCTCCGTACCGCTGAAAGAGGTTGCGGGCAAGCTGAAGACCGTGGACCCCAATTCCGACATCATTGCCGAGGCCCGTCTGCTGGGCATCAGCTTCGGCGACGACTGACCCCTTTCAAATACAACGCTCCTAAAGCAAACCGCTTTGGGAGCGCGTATTTTTTGTAACGATTCAGTCGCACCTTATTTGTCAGAGGTTTCTTCGTGTAGATGAGAAGCACGGGGGATGACTGAATCGTTTCTATTTTTGTAACTATTCAGTCGTGGCCAGAAAACGTCAGATAAATGATCGTTTATCGTACCAAAGCCTTCCCCTCTGGGGAAGGTGGCCCGGC
>JBJDYN010000096.1:0-2150 GCA_051867395.1 Faecousia sp.
GGAACAGCCTGATCCTGTCGGAGAAGCTGTATCCCCATCTGAGGGAGATCGACGAAACGGCGAACAGCCGTCTGGAGCGGATGATGCCCGAACTGATGCAGTCGGCGGGGGTGACGGAAGCTCTGAAAGCCAGCGACCCGATGAAATGGGTGGGGCTGATGAACAGCCTGAAAGCCCAAGCGGAGGAAGTAATTCTGACGGAGCTGATCTACGCCTGACAGATGAACCCCTTATCCGGGGTGAACAATTCTCTTTCTTCCCCACGGAAGCCCAGCAAATTGCATACATCGCCGAAGCGGAGAGTGCAGAAATCGCACCCTCCGCTTTTTCCATGCCCCAGGAATATATTGACCAGTTCCTCCGCTATGGCAGCAATACAGAAAATCACCGGACACGGATTGCCATTGAATACGCCAAACAGAAGCCGATGAACGAATTGGTTTCCTTCCTGGAAAAGACTTACCATGGCGGCTATGGTATGCACTTCAATGGCTTGAAAGTAAGTGCCTGGTACTCTGAGGAGGGTATGCGGATTGCTTACAGCAATTCTGCCCGGTATGCCGTCAATGCACAGGCACTCTCCTGGGAGGATGTTGCTGCCCGAATTGGTGAGCTGCTGGAACAGGGGAAGTTTGCCACCAATGTGGAGCTGGCAGAGTGCGGAACCTTTGAAAAGCGCCAGCTTGCGGAGCAGCTTTGGTATATGTCCCACGACATGAGCGAAAAAGCCATTGAAGCCGGACATATGAGTATCGTCCGCTCCCTCCGGGGCGGCTTCCCAGAGGAAACGGAAAAGCTGATGGTTTTCCTGTCTGAGCCGGAATCCTATCAGGCGATTATGCGGCAGGTCTATGCCTTCCGGGATGCCTGCAATGCGGATAAGGGTATGATGCGGTTTCAGAAGTATCACCCCAACAAGCTGATTCGCCCACTGGAGGAATATACCGTTCCCCGGCGGGAATATGTCAGCGAGATGGCGGAGCTGCCAGATGAGAAGCCTTTCATCACCGAGGACGAAATCAACGAGCATTTTGCCGGCGGCAGTGGTTTCTCCGGCAGTAAGGCGAGAATCTATGCCTTTTACCAAACCCCGCACACGCCAAAAGAAAAGCTGGATTTTCTGAGAGAAGAATATGGCACCGGCGGTGGCAACAACGCACTTTCCCGCAGCTTTATGAGCCATGTCTGGCATGACGGAAAGGGCATCCGCTTTGACAAGCCCAACTGCACACGCATGGAATTATCCTGGGAAAAGGTTGTCCGGTATTACGATGCTCTGATGGAATCCGGGCGGTTTGCTCCCCTGGAGGAGAAGGAGCAGGACGCAACTACGGCAATAGATGCTGACCCCATCGAAGAAACCCCGGAGACTGCCAGGGTCAAGGAACAGGAAGGACCAGCCGTGGAGCCGCCTGTCGCTCACCGGGAACTTACCCAAGCTGACATTGACGAAGCCTTACAGAAATGGAATGGCAGCATCGACAGCAAACACGCTGTGGTCCGCTATATGGAAGCCCACAGCCGGGAGCGGGACACCGCCGCATGGCTTGCCCGTGAGTATGGCGCAGATCCCGCCCAGCCTCTGCGGATTGCCGTTACCGGGGTTGATGGTGAAACGGTGCTGCCCTGGGCAAAGGTGCAGCGCCGGATTGCCCAGCTTATCAAGGCGGAAAAGTTCTATACGGAAGAAGAATATGACCGCCTGGACGATGTTGACCCCGCTGCCATCCGGGAACAGCTTACGGATCACGGCATTGTGAACGGCGAGGTTGTGGATGCGGACAAGCTGGACGCCGCTCCCATTGTCCGGCAGGCAGAAGCGGATGCACAGCGGATTTCTGACGAGGAATTTGCCAGGGATCACCTGATTCCCGGCGAATCCACCTTTGAGATTGAGGGCAGAACCTTCCTTGTTGACCGGGTAAATCTGGATTTTGGCTCTGTGAACTTCCAGGACATTACCTTTGCCAATTCCACCGGCTTTCCCATCTTCCGCACAGAACCCATTTCCTTTGTTAGACGGTATATTGAGGAGCAGGAAAACCAGCCTGTTCAGCCGGAAACATCCACCGAAACCGTGGCAGTTTACCCCGGTGAAAAGAATAACCTTCCCTATGACATTGTGGTGCAAACCCTCCGCACAGAGAAGC
>JBJDYN010000097.1:0-14294 GCA_051867395.1 Faecousia sp.
CATAGCGATTGCCTCTTTCTGTGTTGATCTTTTGTTGCAGATTGATTCTAACACACAGGTCCTCGCTATGGACCTTTTATTTTCAGAAAATGCGCAACTTCATTTTAAAACGCGCGATAATTTCCAACATCATCCTGGCACCCAGCTTAAAGCTGTTCTGGAATATCAGGCAATCCGTGATGGTCTGATATTCTCGCACACAGTCCGTATATTTCTCGAACAATTCTTTCTGATCGTCAGTCATGGCAGCTCTGAGCTTTTCTTCATTCCTACGATACCTAATTTCATTTATTTCAAAACTCCTTTATTTGCAATGGTTTTTTGGATTCGGGGGGGAGCTCCGCACCAATTCCGCACCAATTTTTCGTCAGCGCACCATTTTAGCTCGCCAGGGAAACTCTGATTCATTTGACAAGAGCTGACAGCGGGAGATTTTTCCACAGCCGAATTATTCAGAGCTTTCCTAACCGTCTTTTCTCCGGCAGATACCCTTGCAGCATTCTTTGTCTTTTCGGTTTTTGCCTATTTAATAAACTCCTTTCCGCGGAGCTGGAAATGCGAGTTCATCATGCTACTTTACTCTATCATAATTTTGCATCTTTTTCATTATCTTTCGGTTTTTTGGGTACGCAACAGAATTGGTGGGTTTCATCATCAATTTGCCGCCTAACCTTCGATAAGCTTCTCAAATGCCCTGCGTTTTACCAGTTTCTTGGTGCCAACAAAAATTTTGTGTCCAACAAATTGAGGGAATTCAATTCTGTGGATGGGTTGCTGAGTTTATCCAATAAGCACAAAATAGTATTTGACATACACACTTTTTGTGATAAAATAAACATATTGCTTCATAGGTACGGACATCATTCTATTGCGAAACGGGAGGAACATCATGCAGCATTCAACAAAAGACACCTTGACCAGACTGTTGAAAAACCCCCTTGTGGCCTCCGTCCGAAACGATGAAGGGCTTGACGCCGTTATAAACTGCAGCGCTAAGGTTGTGTTTCTGCTCAGCTGTAATATATTGAACGTATCGGAATACTGTCAGAGGATCTCCGACAGCGGCAAGGAGGTCTTTGTGCATATCGATCTGGTGGATGGACTCGCATCGGTTCCTATTTCCGTGGATTTCATTGCCCAGAAAACCTGTGCCTCCGGCATTCTCACCACCCATACCAATATGATCAAACGAGCCAAAGAACTGGGACTTCTGACGGTTTACCGAATCTTTCTCCTGGATGGCGTTGCCCTTCAGCGGGCGAAGCGGAACATTACCAGCAATCGTCCGGACTTTCTGGAAATGCTTCCCGGCATGATGCCCTCCATCGTCAAGCAGCTCACCGGCTACTGTTCCGTCCCCATTATCGCGGGCGGGTTGCTGACCACAGAAACGGATATCCGGGCCGCACTTCAGGCCGGAGCCATCGCCGTCAGTACAACCAACCCGGATCTATGGGGGGATCTGGGATTGGAAGCCCACGCAGGATAAGTGCAAAGGGACTGCTTCCCTAGGGGAGGCTTCGTCAAACAGCACAACGTAAAAAAGAAAACCGTCCTTGCGAATCAGTGATCACGGTCACCGATTCGCAAGGACGGTTCTTTTCTTTGAATATTTTTGCATTCGTGAGACAGACGCTGCGCCTTTCGAAGCTCTCTTTGGTGCTGTCCGGCTTCCTTTTGCGGCCCAATGCGGATTATCCAGCAATCTGACAGACAGTGCCGTTTGGCCGTGCTGCCATAGATATCTTATCGGCAATCCCGGTAAAAATCCAAATTCATCTCCACACGGACAACGCCCACATCCGGCGTGACCCAGAACCCGTAATCCGCCTCGTCACCGTTTCTGCGTCCACTTACCTGGTAGTTCCCCGAAGCATCGAACCGGCCCTCGCAAACGGACAGGAAGGGCTGTGTCCGCTGGTTCAGGAAGTCAACGCTGTGGGCCGGGCTGGTGGTGCAAACCACATGATCCTTCGGAAACAGCATCAAACGGTAGTTGGAGCCAGCCAAATAGAATCTTCCGTTCCCTTCGTAGCAGATGATCCCCTTTCCTCTGCGGGGATCATCCGGCAGGGCGAAGTGGCAGTTATCCATGGTCTGATCCGTATTTTTCGCCATCAGGTCGCCATTCTTTGACGCGAACCGAACACTTCCGATGTAGTCTCCGAAGTCGATATACTGCTCGGACATACCCTCATACTGCGCCACTGCGTAGAGCTTGTCCGTCCCCTGATACCGCTCGATCAAAACGCTCATGTCCCGCAGGATCCCCATGGCCTCAGCAGCCTCCCGGAACCGGGGTGTCAGCGTTCCGTCCGGCATGCCGAACACATCGATCATAAAGTAGTGGACACCGCTGAGCCCATGCTCCACTACAGCCTCGATCGCTCTTGTTGCCGCGAGAGGCCCGGGGAGCAGCTCTGGTACATAGTACGGATGCACGCCGTCCTGATAAGCTTCGTTCAGAATATCCCAGGTCTTCTGATCCTGGAGATAAATATCCGGGCTGATGGTATCCAGGGTGGGCGCGCCCAGCCGGAAAATCGAAAGGGTCTTGGTCACCGCCCCACCGGAAGGGTAGTCGATACCGGCCACGCGGTTGTGCATTTCCCCCAGCCAGACGTTGGTGTACATCGGAAGATCCACCAAGGCTTTACCCGCGGCCGCCACGCGATCAATGAACCTCGCAATGGCCCAGGCGGTAAAGAACTCCCCGGCGTCATAGCCAAAGACCTCCTCCCAGGTTCCCTGCCGTCCCATATGCGCCGCCACCGCCTGCGGAACCTGCCCGCAAAACAGCTTTTGTGCCTCAGGGCCGTAATCTCTGGGTGTGCCAATCAGACCCGGCTCATTCTCCACCTGGATTCCAAGGATGGTTTCATCGGAATTGATCTGCCCGATCCGGGCGCACAAAGCGCCGAAGGCCTTCTCATCGGCCTGCCGGGTAGCTTCGCAGTGGGGAGACAGGCTGCAAACAGGAACGCCGTCCGCCGCCCTGGCCCACAGGAACCGCCTGGTATCCTCCTTAAGCCATTGGGGAACATAATGGGAGTTTCCGTTCTTCCAGGTGCCAAACCACAGAACTACCAGCTTCAGTCCGTGATTGCGGGCTTCCTCCAGAAGCATTTCCAACTGGGAGAAATCAAATTCCCCCTCCCGGGGTTCCAGCAGTTCCCAGTAAACCGGCGCGGCAATGGTATTGAGGCCGACTCTGTTCGCGGTAGCCATGGCGTGCCTTACCTTGTCCCGGCTGTAGGATGTGGAATTGTTTGTCTGTCCACCTATGGAAAAGAACGGCTTTCCGTTGACACGAAACAGTGAATTCATGGTTGTCTCCTTTCGCGGCTGTATTTTTGAAAAGCGGTTCGGGAAGTGATTTTTCAATCCCTCCCCGAACCCTTTTGTCATGGTATCCTTTGGAACGCCCGGGAGGATCCGGTGCCTCCCGGTTCAGCCTTTACCGGCCGGCCGAACCAGGGAAGCTCCCGGAAGTCTCAATGGGTTCCTGAATGATTCTTAGTACTTGCGGGACAGTGCTGCCTCCGCCTCTTCTCTGGTGATGACGCCGGAATTGCACTTGGCCATGATGGCGACATCCTTATCGTTGAGCTTGTACTTGAGGAAGATGGGCATCGCGATCACCAGACCCAGGACGGGAACCAGGCAGAACAGCTTCCACAGGTTATCGGGCAGGGTGGCCAGCTGCGTGGCGCCCTCGCCTTCCACATAGCCGATGATGGCCAGGCACACGGAGGACAGCGCGGTGGCGGTAGCGCCCATGAACTTGGTGAAGAAGGTGTGCGCCGCGAAGGCCACGCCCTTGGCATCGATGCCGGTCTTGAAGGTGCCGTACTCGCAGCAGTCGCCCACGAAGGTGTACAGCAGAGTGGATACAAAGCCGTAGCCCACGCCGCGCAGCAGGGTAAGGGCGATGAATACAACAAAGTTGCTGTAGCCGACGAAATAGGTGACGATGAGCAGCAGATTCATGGAGATCAGAGCGCCCAGGAACAGATGGTACTTATCCATAAACTTGATAAAGACAGGTACCAGCAGCGCGCAGATCATGGGAGGCGCCAGCAGCGCCAGGGACATCAGGGAGCTGTAGGCCTCGCTGCCGAAGCAGTGACGGGCAACAATCAGGGACATGGTGGAGGAAATATTGAAGGAGTAGTACAGCAGGAAGGCAATGTAGAAGATCAGCAGGTACTTGTTGCCCACAACGTAGCGCAGCATTTCCTTCAGGGAGGGATCCTTTCCATTCTCTGCGCTGGTCTGCACACGCTCCTTCGCGCTGAAGCTGACGGGGATCATGGTAAGGACGCAGAAGACACAGAAGATCAGCACGGTGTTGGTCCAGCCGCCCAGGTAGGAACGAACCAGCGGCAGCAGGAACATGGGCAGGAACATGGCAACAGAGCCAAAGAATCTGCCCCGGGAGATCAGGAAGGTACGCTCCTCGGTGTTGTCGGTCATAGCGGTACTCATGGCATAGATGGGAACATCGCCAATGGTGTAAGCGGTATCCCACAGGACATACGCGATGACAAGCCATGCCACCTTCCAGCCCATGGGCAGGCTGCTTGGAATCGCGAAGACGAGAACGGTTGATAAGGGAATCGCAATCACACTCATACGGATCCAGGGCAGGTACTTGCCGCCCTTCAGGTGAATCTTCTCCAGCAGAACGCCGAAGATGGGGTCATTGATGGCATCCCAGCCCTTGATCGCAAGGGCCACGCCCGCGAACAACAGGGCGGAAATGCCCGCGTCCAGAGCATACTGCTGCAGGAAGGAATAGATGATGACAAAGGTCATACCCTGCCCAAGGAAGTAGAAGCTGTAATTGAAGCGCTCCAACTTACCGGTTCTGTAGCTGCTGGATGTTTTCTTCATTTGAAAATCCTCCTTTTTCTTTTTTATCCGAACATTGCCGTTTTGTAGAAGCTTCGCCGCTCATCCAGCAGCGAGGTTTCCACCACACCCGTTTTCAGGAAGGTATCCACCATCTCCAGGGTCGGAATGCCGGTTCTTCCGCCCAGGGTCAGACAGTTGATATAAGACACCGCGCTGGCAAAACGCGCGCAATCTTTCAGGGTGTAATTCCATTCGGGCTTCTGATACCGTTCCAGCCAGGCATAGAGGAAGCCGCCATGGAAAACGTCTCCCGCGCCGGTGGTATCCACGATCTCATAGCCCGCGCCGCTGAACGACTTCAGAGTGAACGTGCCGTCCCCGTTTGCTCCCGCGCAGCCCTTGCTGCCCAGGGTTACGATCGCCACCGAGGGCCCAAGCTTCAGCAGACTCTGACAATTCTTTTCATACTCAGTATCCTGGAACAGCGCCCCGTAGAACGACTCGGACATGATCAGGACATCCGAGGTCCTCACCACTTCTATGGCGTAGTCCACGGGGCCGCCCGCGTCGGCAGAGACCAGCACGCCCTGGCTTCTGGCCAGGTCAATGGCCGCCCTGGTCGCACCGGTGAAGGGAAGTGCCACATGGATCGCCCTGGCCGAGGCGATGTAATCCCCATCCACCTGCTCGGGCGCAAGGCTGGGGGCATTTCCGATCTTTCCCAGAATGCTGCGGCCCTGGGTCTCCTTTTCCGCCAGACAGATGCAGAAGGTGGTGTCGCCCTGGGTCTGCCGGATGTGGGACACATCCACGCCGTGGCGGGCCATATCCTCTTTGCAGAAATCCCCGAAGCGGTCACAGCCTGTGGTGCCCAGCATGCCGCAGCGGGCGCCCATTCTGGCCAGTGCGACGATGGCCGAGCCGGCGTTGCCGCCGCAGCCCCAGGAATAGTCAAAGACCCGGGAGATCCCGTCGGTTTTCGGGAGACGGTTGATCTGAACCGCGAAGTCCATGATCATATTCTCCACACCGATCACATCAAACACTTTTCCCATAACCGTAACCTCACACCTTCATGGTGCACAGCTGCAGCTTCCGGGCGATGTATTCCTCCAGCCCGCTGCGAACCACCTTATATTTTTCAAAGGGACTGATCTTGCCGTATTGCTCTGTATAGAACGTGTGCTGCAGCTGCTCATACAGGATCAGATATTCCGTTGCCACATTGAACTTGTTGATTCCCATGCGGAAGGCCTTCTCCAACTGATCCTCGGGGATTCCGGAACCGCCGTGTAGCACCAGAGGAACCCCGGTGGCCCGGCGGATTTCCTGGAGCCGATCCAGAGCCAGCTTTGGTTCCGCCTTATACATACCGTGGCAGCTGCCGATGGCCACCGCCAGGGAAGTCACCCCGGTCTCCTCCGCAAAGGAGGCAGCCTCCTCCGGCAGGGTAAAGCCGCTCTCGTCCGTGTACACGTCTCCCGCGGCAACCTGACCCACATGTCCCAGCTCTCCCTCAACATCAACGCCCTTTTCCCGGGCCGCCTGGACAACGGATCTGGTAAAACGGACATTGTCCTCATAGGAAAGCGTGGAGCCATCCGCCATCACCGAGGTAAAGCCATCCTCTATGGCCTGCATCAGCAGATCGTAATTGGTGCAATGATCCAGATGGAGTGCCACCGGCACGGATGCCTTTTGGGCAAGATCCTTTACAATTGCAGCGAACGACCGAAAGCTGATGATCTCCCGCATTCCGGGATAGAGCATTATTATTACCGGTCTGCGGGCGATTTCCGCCCCGCGGATGCAGGAGCAGATGGTATTGTAATCCAGCGCGTCGAAGGCAATTACGGAAGTATTCTGCTTCTTTGCCTCCTCCAAAAGGTCCCTTACACGAACAAATGCCATGGATCAGCACCCCCCAGTCGAGATCAGAATTCGCTCTTCCTCTTTCAGAACATACATCTTGGTGTCGTTTGCATAGGTGCGCTCGGGAAGCACATTGACCACATGGATGCTGCCGCCTTCCATAACAAAGGGCATACAGTGCCATACGCCAGGACGAATGGTCACAAAGGTGTTCCTGGGAACCACGAAGGCCTCCACGAAGTCTACGACCTGGGGATAGTTCAAGCCGGCAGGAGCAAAATATACCAGCATATCGCCGTCAATGGACATCATTCCTTCGCCGCAGTGGGCGTGCTGCTCCAGGGCCACCACCATATGCTTCAGCTGATCAGTGACCTCCGTAATGGAAATCGCCGCCGCATGGCAGGAGCCCAGCTCCACGAATTCCCGGTCAGGATAGAATTTCATCCCGGGGATTCCGCCGCCCAGCCCGGAGGGCCTGGCGATGTCCGAGAAGCTGCCATAGGGCCTGAAATTTTCCAGTGTCAATTCCTTTACCGTGATTGTTTTCATATCGGTTCACCCTTTCTTATAGGTAGGGCCGCGCCGCACAATTGCGTCTGCAGCGGAGCAGCGGCTCCTGCCAATTTCGTCATAGCTTCCTTGGGTCAGATTTCATTTTCTTCAAGCGTTTCAATTGCCCGATCCAGCAGCGCCAGCTCTTCCGGGGTCAGCGTCCAATTCGTGGCGGAACAGTTTTCTTCCACATGGCGCAGCTTGCTGACACCGCAGATGGCGGTATCAATGTAGTCTTTCTGGGTACTCCAATTGATGGCGATCTGGGACAGGGACACGCCTCTACTCTGCGCGATCCGATCCATCTGCGCCAATAAGCCCTGGATTTTTGTAAACTTGGGCTCCCGGAAGTAGTCATAGAAGGTAATCCGGGTGTCTCCGGGCCTGAAGTCCGGCTTTGTCCGAATGGCACCGGTCAGAATTCCGGAGCCCAGGGAACCATAGGTCATGGTGCCGATCCCTTTGTCATGCAGCATTCGAAGCTGGTTCTCGTTCACCCGGTTGACCATGGAGTATTCCAGCTGAACCGCTCCCACGGGGAGCATTTCATGAAGCCGGAGCACATCCTCCGGAGCGAAATTCGACAGGCCGTAGGCCCGGATCCTGCCATCCCGGAGCAGATGATCCATAGCCTCGGCGATCTGCTCCAGCGGCGTTTTCTGATCCGGCCAGTGAACAAGCAGAAGGTCGATATAGTCCATGTCCAACCGTCGGAGGGAGGCCTCGCAGCCTGCAAGGATCTGCTCCGCGCGCATATCCTTGCACAGGCTCCGGGGGCCCAGAGCCCGATCATAGTCCAGACCGCATTTGGTTACTACCCGCACCCGGTCGCGGACGCCCTTCAGGGCCTTGCCCACCAGCTTTTCCGCGTTCCCGAAGCCAAAATCCTCCAGCCCGGGATCTCCGAAGCCATACACCGGAGCCGTATCGACGAGGGATACCCCACGCTCAACCATCCCCCGGATAGCTTCCACAGCTCGCTCCGCGTCCACGTCGCCCCAGTTGGTACCTCCCAGCTGCCAGGTTCCTGCGCTGATGACGGACACATCCCAGCACATATTTCCAAAAGACTTGTACCTCATTGCCATGCCTCCTCAAATATATAATCGATGCTGCCGGATTCCGATTGGCCCGGCTGGAGAATCCGCAGCCCTGTACGCTCCATTCCGGCCTCGTGCAGATTGATGGCATCGGTACAGCAGGTCTGAGGCTCCACAAAGAACAGCTCCTCAGGCGCTGCCGGGATATGTCCCATGGAAGAGGGGGTATACAGCACCGCCACGGTGAAATCCGGCGTAGGTCGGATGCGAATCCTGCAGTTTCGCCGGGGATAGAGCAGGCAAATGTCCTCCCGCTCCATGATGAATGGGGTATCCAGCTTCAGAGAATCCACGGCTGTGCCGCCTTCCGGCCCGTCGCCGTTGGACTTCCAATCCGGGATCAGGTTCCCGGTTGGGAGCAGCTCCGGCGTTGTCTCGTAGCGGGCCTTTGCCGGAAAGCGGAGATAGACAGGCTCCCCATGCTCCGCCACAAAACCGGTGTGCAGTCCAACGCCATAGGGCATACTCCGCTCGCCCAGGTTGACAACCTCATAGCGGAAGCGGAACCCGTCCTGGTGCAGCTGATAGGCAACCTCCAGCCGGCAGCGGAATGGGAATGCCTCCCAGTTTTCCGTTCCGGGAAGGATCTCCAGCCTGCCCCGCATTTCGGCGAACTCCACTTCCGCCCGGGGCTCCATCCAATCCCATTGGGAGTCATAAGCCACCCCATGGAGTGCGTGGGGCGCTCCGTTCTTCGTCATGGAATAGCGGTTCCCCTGAAATGTAAAGCAGTTGTCCCGAACCCGGTTTGGCGTCGGAAACAGGATCGGCGCGCCGAAGGATGGCACCCCCTGAAGAAATCTGCTCCAGGCGGGCTCCGCAGGTGTGTACCATTTCCCCTTCCACAAAAATCCACCGGTTTTCATGCCCATGCCCGGATAGATATGCAGCTCGGCGCGCCGGCACGCATCCTCCTGCGCATAGAGAACCCAGCGATCCCCCCGGGATGCGTTGACGCCCGGAATGATTTCCCATCCAAATTTCACCCACGTCACTCCCCTGCGATAATTACAATTCCCCGATCACGTTGACGCTGTCATGGTTCAGGAACGGAATGTACTTGCAGCTTTCCTTCAGAATGTCCGCGTAGCAGCCATGGATGCCGACCATATGATGGATGTAGGGGCCATAGATAATTTTCTTTTCCCAGGCGGGCCAGTTGTTGGTCTCCACCCACAGGTAGTTGCCGTTTGTCCTGGGGCCCTCACAGCCAACGGCCTGATCCGCAAAGAGGCTGTAATTGCCACCGATCTGATCGAACCGGGCGATGGTTACATCGCCGCCCCTGATCTCGTAGAAGCCTTTTCCGGTGCGGATGGAGCCCTTGACGCCCTCCTTCTTCAGAGACTTGGCGAAGGGGCCGCAGTGCCACATCAGCTCCGCGTTTTCGTTGGTCGGGTGACGGCAGGTCATATCCGCCACGAAGGGGGCGGTGGTTCCCCTTGCCGCAGCCTGGAGCATCCTGGCAGTGATGGCAGCATGGATATCGGTTTCGCAGGCGGCAATCAGGCCGTGATCCATCAGGTCGCCCAGGATGAAGCAGGTCTGGATCCCATACTGAGCGGCCAGATACGCCCAGCAATCCACCGCAACCGCATCCAGATTGTTGATCCGTGCCAATTCCTCAATGGCAATCTCCACGGCAGCCATCAGCGACAGCTTCTCATCGGGCATGGCGGAGCAATCCAGCGCATCCTTGAACTCCTGGACCCTCTGGGCGATCCTGGGATCCGGTGTTCCGTCCTTCTTCCACTCCCGCACGGTTATTGGCAGCTCCACACCCAGGGGTGTCCCGATCTGATCTCCCATGCCGCTGAACAGCTTTTTGACAACGGTGGTGATCTCCTCTGTCCAGATGACCGTCACTTCGATGCCGAACTTTTCCAGCAATTCGCTTTCATTGACCTCTACGGACAGGAACTGTCTCGGCCTGGGGCCGATCTGTCCGATGCGCATACTGCGCACCGATTTCACGACGCTGGCAACCCGGATGAATTTCTCAAAACCCGTCTCAAATTCCGGTGCGTCCAGCCAGCAGTTTTCGATGTAGGTAAAGGGCACTCCATAGCGGGACAGCGCCTTGGAGGTGGCAAACAGACCGCACTGGGTATCAAACACACGGAACTCGTCCTCACCCTTGGGCGAAGGATCTCTGGGGCCCCACAGGAGAACGGGCTTACCTACAGCCTTGGCAACCTTTGCCACTGCCTCCTCCTGGCCAAAGTTGCAATGGGGGAAGAACACCGCATCCACCCGGTTTTCAATCAGGTGCCTGGAAACGCGTGCCACATCATCCTTGCGCCAAAGCATACCGCCCAGTGCCACATCATCGATCTTTACCAGCTCCACATCCCCAAGCCTGCCGCAGATCTCATTGACCTTTGACAGGATCTTCTCATTCATCATCTGTGCGGGCTTGCCCGGGAACATATCTCTCTGCACCGGAACGTACCCCAAAACGATTTTGTAGCTCTGCATAGTAACACACCTTTCTCCCATTTTATTGCACGACCAAAAGGGTATAAAAAAGTGCACAAAATACCCATCAATTCCTTGATCGGTATTTTGTGCACACTCAAATTCATCGTGCTTTTATGTTTTCATGGTATCATAATCCTGCCGGGATTTCAATTCGCAAGGAACATAAAAAAGTCAAGCGAATTTTGTTAAATATCAACAATTTACGTCTGATATTTCGACCGATTTATATTTAAAATCATTATGGTCGATCGTAGGTCATTTCTGCCTCGTCCAGCATACAGGTCGCAATGCTACCCGTCAGCGCGAAGCCCTCCTCTGGGAGCAATTCTCTGGAGAAGAGATTCCGGTTTCGGATTTGCTTGCTGTCCTCAATTTTTCCCAGACAGCGAACTCCCTGTTCTGTGAGCCGATCCAGAATAAACTCCTCCTGCTCCTCGTCCTCGATCTTGTTGAGAATCGCCCGAATCCTCTGGATGCCGATTCCCTGGGCCATGTACTGGATCTTGCCAGCCAGCTCAACGGATTCAATGGATGGCTCAACCATGATCAGGATCGTGTCACAGCTCGCCTCAATGCCCCGGCCGAAGCTCTCCACGCCGGCCTCCTGATCGGCGATTACGATCTCTCTCGCCTGGGTGGAAAGCTTTTGAATCAGGATCCGGGCATATTCGCCGATGGTGCAGGCGCAGCCCATCAGCGGATCCTCGATCTTTCCGGCGCAGACCAGCGACCGCATCCGATTGGTGACGACGAAGGGTTCCTCCACCTCCTCGAAGTAGATCTGCTCGCGATCCAAAAAAGCCGGAGCGCAGTTCCCCTCCTCCGTCTGATTCAGAGGAAGCGGAGGGGCGTCCATGCCCAGCTTTTTGTACAGGCCCCCATTGGAGCTGTCCGTATCCAGGATCAGGGTCCGGTAGCCGATATGCTCCAGCGCTCCTGACAGCAGCGCCGTCAGGGTACTTTTTCCTGAACCTCCCTTTCCGCATACGGCAATCTTCTGAATCAGCAGATCCGGGTTGGAGCTTTGCCGGTTTTCACGAATCCAGGCCCGCATTTTCTGGGTTGCCTCGATTTTCTGGGCACGGGTAACCGCGCTGCACAGGCCGCACTGAATGCAGCCGTCATCTCCATAGCCAAGTGCTCCCAGGGGGCAATGAAACAGTCCCATAGTAACCTCCCTTTCCGGGCAGCCTCAAATCTGTGCCCTTTGTTTTTCCGGGGAGAGCAGGGCTCACACCGAGATTTTCGCGCCTTGTTCCTCGGCGGCCTTCCTGTTTTCCTCGCCCTCCAGCTCATCGTGGACGGACCAGCCGTCGATGTAGGGAACATCCGGGATCCATTCGGGCCCGTGGACAATTTTCATCTTCAGAGCCTTGGTCGGGCAGGTCACAACGCAGTTGCCGCAGCCCTTGCACAGATCCTCGTGAATCACAACGGCTCCGTCCACAACCTGGATGGCGTCATAGTTGCAGCGGGTTTCGCAGACCTGGCAGCCCACGCATTTCGCTTCCCGCCAATAAGGTCTGAAGCGGCTGGGCTTACGCACATCCTTGATTCCCACAGCTTCGTAATGGTAGCTTACCGCGCAGCAGTCCGTGCAGCAGGAGCAGAACTGGGTCGTTTCCCGGGTATTGGGCAGCTGATAGATGCACCTGGACTCGTCGCCGGACTTCAGCAGTTCCATGGCCTCGTCCATAGTGGGCAGATGGGAATCGGGATATTTTTTCTTGTAGAATTCCGCGGTGGAGCCGAAGGAGAAGCAGTGTCCGTCCTCGGCGGAATGCTCATGAAGCTCCGCGCAATGATCAGGATTATACTTACCTTCATCCAGATAGCTTCTGTAGGCGCGGCAGACGCACTGAACATTGAGCATGGTTCCCGCCCGGACATTGCGCTCCATGATCTCCTTTGCGTTCTCGCAGTACATGACGCCGGGAATGTCCTTAATGGATTCCCACTTGGGAATAACCCGCATCTCCCACTTTACCAGTTCCGCAGCCATGGGGGAATAATCCACATGGATCCAGTGATCCATCAGCCGGAAGGCCCGCATCCTGGGCGTCCAATCCATTTTATGGGAGAGGAAGCCCAGTCCCAGGCTGTCCCGGAATGCCACCATGTTCAGATGGGGGCTGTACACCTTGGGATTGGCCTTATTGGTGGATACAATGCGGGCAAAGTCCAGCATATTCTCCAAAACCCGGACGCAGTGCTCCGTATCCAGGCCCAGCTTCTGCGCGATCTGCTCCGCCGTGGCCGGCATCAGCTGAACCATCTTCATTTCTTCCACAGTGTACACTTCGCTCAGAAGGTACGGGGTGATCAGGTAGTTCGGTGACATTCTGCTGTAAGCGTTGGGCTCCGTATATACCGGGTCCAGCACAGGCAGGGGGCATCCAAACAATTCTTCCAGAATTTCTTGCTGCTGCTTGGGATCCATATGGTTTCCTTCTTTCTTTATAATTTGCATCCGATGAATTCGACTCATCTCATGATGCGCTCCTACGACGCAAGGCTTACACGCTCCCGGCCCGTATCCAGTGAATGCGTTCCGGGTCAAATTTGTCCCTGGGCTTCGGAGGTTCCGCGGGATAGCCGCAGGGGATCAGCGCAAAGGCGTGGACGTCATCTGGAAGCTGCAGAATCTCGCCCACCGCTTTCATAAAGCCCTCCTGGGGAGCGACCCCCATCCAGACCGCGCCCAATCCCAAAGACGCCGCCTCCAGCAGTATGTTCTCCGTAGCGGCGCTGAGATCCAGCACGCAGCAGGACGGCGCCCACACATTCGTCCGGTAGCAGGGAATGATCACTGCCGGCGCCCCCTTGGCTGCCCGGGCATAAGGCGTCGCCTGCGACAAACGCGCGATGCTTTCCGGATCGGTATCCACATAGAATTCCCAGGGTCTCTGATCCCCTGCCGTGGGCGCAGCCATGCCTGCCCGCACCAGCCGGATGAGCTGATCCGCCTCCACCTGCCGGGGCAGAAATCTGCGCACACTGGCTCTTGTGAAGATCGTATTCATGTTCCATTGCTCCTTCCATTAAAAAAGGACAGACCACCGGCATACACCTGCCAGTGAATCTGTCCGTTACTCAACAATCAATACGGATTTTTATTTGTGTCAATTATACAAATAAACATTGAAAATGTCAAGTGTTATTTTGCTTTCTCCACGACGATTGCATGAATGCTACCCTTGGTCTTATTTTCAAAGGGCATATTTTTTTAAGAATTGAGAACCACTTCAAGGAACCTGGTTGGGCGCAGACTGATAACGAAGCGTTTTTTCTTCATTGACAGTTTCTTCTCACTCGGCTCTGTAACTTTGAGAATACTAAGACACCATTTTCTGATGATATTCAGGTTCTGCGCTGCGTTTTTGTCTATCGTTGCATTCGCATCTTCACGGAAGGTGACGTCCAAATGCC
>JBJDYN010000098.1:0-58061 GCA_051867395.1 Faecousia sp.
GACGGGGGTATGTCAGGAACTCCGTATCACACAAACTTTTTCATTGAGACAAAAAGAGCAATGGGTATATGCGGCAACGCTAAAGGACTTGCGGGAGAAGGAACAGGCTATCCAAAAGATGCTGAGTGATGGCATTGACTATTCTGCTGGAAGCGCAACTGTGTTAAGTCTGGTGGAGCGATATATCTCCATAAGAAACGGTGTCAGGACAACAACGAAAATCGGGTACAACTTTGTATTGAATCTGTTAAAGGAATATGAGTTCAGCAAGCGGAAGATTCGGGATATAAAGCCATCGGATGCAAAAGCGTTCTTTATCTATCTCAATCAAGAGGTTGGGTACAGCTATTCCACGATTACACAGGTCAGAGGGGTGCTAAAGCCCGCTTTTGAAATGGCGGTGGAGGATAATGTATTGTATCGGAATCCGTTTTTGTTCCCGGTTACACAGGTAGTACCGAACGATTCTGAAAAGCGGGTTGCGCTTACAGATGAACAGGTCAAGACCTATCTGGAATACATTGCTTCGGACAAGTGCCGGAGCAGATGGTATGACGAGGTTGTGATTCTGCTGGGAACCGGGATGCGTGTGTCTGAGTTGTACGGTCTGACCCGAAAGGATATTGACTTTACAAACAGACGTATTCATGTCTACAAGCAATTACAGCGGGATAGGAACTGTGTGCTGTACATTGAAGAACCGAAAACCGAAAACGGTGTGCGGGATATCCCTATGAGCGATACTGCATACGCAGCATTTCAAAGGGTTTTGCATAATCGGAAAACGCCCACGATAGAAACAATCGTGGACGGTCATACTGGGTTTTTGTTTTTGGATATTTACGGCAAGCCGAAAGTGGCAATGCACCTCGAACACGCCCTAAAGCGTATTCTGGACAAGTACAATGCTACGCATTCCGAAAAGCTGCCTTCCATCACTCCCCACACTTTCCGGCACACCTTTATTACACGGATGTACAACAGCGGTATGCGTGCAAAAAGTTTGCAGAATCTTGCGGGACATGGGGACATTCAAACGACCCTTGGAATCTACACCCATTCCAGCTATGAGCAGATGGAACAGGAATTTAAGCGTATCGCAAGCGTGTAATCCCGGCTGTTGGCTTACTCGCAAATTTACTCTTTTTTGCGTTCAAGTTGTGTAGACTTATGTAGATTTGCGGAGATACCGCAAAAGAGTGTATGATTTTACATATCAAAAATGTTCGGAATGTAAATGGTTATGGTGTAAAACAGGATATAAATAAGGTGAAAATAGATGATTAGAATACTATTTGTTTGCCACGGCAATGTCTGCCGAAGCCCCATGGGGGAATATATTCTCAAGGATATGGCGGCAAAAGCGGGAGTTTCTGACCGGTTTGAGATTGCTTCCGCCGCAGTGAGCCGGGAGGAATTGGGAAATCCTGTGTATCCGCCCGCCCGACGGGAGCTGCAGAAGCATGGGATAGCCTGTGACGGGCACACCGCCAGGCAGGTGACGCTCCGGGACTACCGACACTTTGACCGGATCTATTACATGGACCGCAGCAATGCAGGGTATCTGGCCCGGATGCTGCCCCGGGATCCGGAGAAGATCCGGCCGCTGCTGGTAGAGCGGGATGTGGCGGACCCCTGGTACACCGGGGACTTTGACGCGGCCTGGGAGGATATCCGGGAGGGCTGCGAGAGAATTATGGAGGAATTTGTATGAACCGGGAATTGTTGGAGGAACAATTAGCCCAGCTTCCGCTGTATTTGTACGGTTTTCTGGACCCAAAGGAGCTGGAGTTTTCCCAGCGGATCCGCTGGATCTGTGAGCATGAGTGTCCTATGTACGGAAAGTCCTGGGCTTGTCCGCCGGGGGTGGGCAGCGTGGACAGGTGCCGGGAAAAATGCCTGGGCTATGAACAGTGCCTGATGATCGCCACTGTTACAGAAGTGGCGGATATTTCTGATATCCGGGAGACCCTGGCCACTCGTCCGGAGCATGAAGCTGTCACCAATCAGGTCCGGGATCTGCTGCGGCAGCAGGGGGTGGAACCGTACATCCTGTCCACAGAAGCCTGCGACATCTGCCAGCGCTGCGCCATCCTGGACGGTCAGCCCTGCCGCATGCCTGGAAAGATGCATCCTTGTGTGGAGAGCCACGGCATCAACGTGATCCCCATGCTGGAAAGCCGGGGACTGGAATTTCAGTACGGAGAGAACGTGGTTACCTGGATCTCGCTGCTGTTTTATTGATTCCTGCACTGTGAAAGGATGGCACCATATTCGCAAAAAAGACAGGAAACGATGCCCCTAATGCACCATTTCCTGTTTTTGTTACCACGGAATAGTTCTATTGATTTCGGGTAACTATTCAGTCGTACCCTAAGTTTCTCATATAAACGATCATTTATCGCTCAAAATTAGCCTCGACTGAATAGTAACATAAATCTTTTAGCAGCTGGTTCAAAATGAAACTGGAGATAGAAGCATTTCGGTAGCAGCTGTGGGCTGTTAAAAAGTTCCTCAGAAACGCAGCCAGAACCCTTTCGACACTGGCTGCAACACCATTCAAATCGGGTAGGAGGCTGGCCATTATTTAGCCAGCCGACCTCCCACAGAACCGTTCGTTAGTCAGTCTGACGCACGGTGGTGTGGAAGGTCGGGGCTATTCAGCCACTCCTACTCGATTATGTCGTCTGGCCGTCCTGGGACGGCTGCTTTTTTGCCTTTCCGCGCTTTCTTCCGCGCTTGACCAGCAGAACGATTACCACGATGACGGCGGCCAGGATCACAAGGTAGGGCGAGCTGACGATAATCCACACCAGCAGATCCACCGCACCATCTCCCAGGTCCTTCAGGCTGCTGCGGAAGCCGCCGCTGATCCGCTCCCACAGGGTCGGCTCCTCCACCGGCGTGTATTCCTGAACTTCGGAGAGGCTTAAGTAGATGGTGGCGTAGTCGATCTGGTTGTCATACAGCCGCAGCTGGGAGGTGACGCTCTCCAGCTCATAGCGCACGTCTGTCAGCCGTTCCTCGATCTCCAGCAGGTCGCTCATGGTCTCCGCCTGGGCCATCAGCTCCAGCAGCCGGGATTCCTCGGTCTGCAGGGCGGTCATACGGCTTTCCGTGGCCACATAATTTAAGGTTACGTCCTGCCGGTTCGTCTCCTTGGAGACCACGTTGGCAATGCCCGCAACCTGCTGGGTGAATTGGTCCACGTCCTCTGCCGGAACGCGGATGGTGAGGCTGGCGTTGCGGTAGCGGCGGCTGGAATAGGTGCTGCCGTTGTAGACGCTCTGGTCCTCCACATAGCCGTTCAGACCGGCGATAGCCTCGTCCAGGTTTTCCATCAGGGCGTCCAGATCCTCGGTCTCGGCGGACAGGTACACGGTGACAATCCACTTGCGGCTCTCCGGCAGCACTGTGGAACCGGAGACGCCGGAATCCGTCAGGGTACCGCCGGCGGCGTTCATGGCGGCAGGCGCTTCCTCGGCAACGGCCATATCATAAGAATCGGCAGATGTCATGGCTTTGGAGCCGCTGCCGCAGCCGGTAAACAGGGCCATCAGCAGCAGAGCGCACAGCAATAAGGATACGTACTTTTTTGTTTTCATGGTATCTCCTCCTTCAATTCTATTACTCGACAAATTTGCGGCTTGGTTGCGAAAAATGGAAAATGTATTTGCTTATCGGGTTGAAGCATCAAAATGATCGTTTACTGTACGCAGGGGGCGGCATCACGCCCCATTTGCATGCAGTACCGTCACAAGGGGCGTCAAGGATGCCGCCCCCTACGTACGATAAACGATTATTCATATGAAAGCCTCAGCCGATGCGGAAGTGATCTCTTTATTTCAGTATACCATCCATCCGTTTCCAGCGCAAGTAAACATTGTGTAAACCGCCGGAATTTGTGGTTGCAATTGATTCGGAATTTAGGTATAATGAAAGGCACGAACAGAGAAAAGGAGAGAGGTATGGCAAAGCTCTATTTTAAGTACGGCGCTATGGGCTCCAGCAAGACCGCCCAGGCGCTGATCACCAAATATAATTATGAGGAAAATGACTTAAGTGTCTGGCTCATCAAGCCCAGTGCCGATACCCGGGACGGACGGCAGATTCTGCGCAGCCGCATCGGTCTGGAGGCGGAGGTGGAGGTGATTCCGCCGGATATGGATGTGTACGCCCGGTTCCGGGAGAGCCAGGAGGGCCGCTGCGATGTGATCATCGTGGACGAGTGCCAGTTCCTGACCCCGGAGCAGATCGACCAGCTGCGCGCCATCGTCAACGATTTTAATATCCCGGTGATGTGCTTCGGCCTGCGGACGGACTTCCAGACCCGGCTGTTCCCCGGCAGCCTCCGGCTGATGGAGGTGGCAGACACCATCCTGGAGATCAAGACCATCTGCGACTGCGGTGCCAAGGCCACCGTCAACGCCCGGATCGACGGAAACGGACACATCGTCACCGAGGGCGCTCAGGTGGTGCTGGGGGGCAACGACAGCTATATTGCCATGTGCCACAAGTGCTATGTCCGCGGTATCCGGGAGCATAAGGTCATCCGGCTTCACGGACAGAAATAATTAGGAGGAATGTATTATGAATTTGAAGGATATTCTTGCCAAGTGCGACCACACCCTGCTTTCCCAGACAGCTACCTGGGAGGAGATCAAGGCCATCTGTGACGATGGAATCAAGTACAAAACCGCTTCCGTCTGCATCCCCGCATCCTATGTCAAGCAGGCCAAGGACTATGTAGGGCAGACTCTGCCCATCTGCACCGTCATCGGCTTCCCCAACGGCTACGATACCACCGCAGCCAAGTGCTTCATGGCCTCCGATGCCGTGGATAACGGCGCGGACGAGGTGGATATGGTCATCAACATCGGCTGGGCCAAGGATGGAAAATGGGACGCCATCACCGCCGAGATCGCCGCCATTAAGGCCGCCTGCAAGGGCAAGCTCCTGAAGGTCATCGTCGAGACCTGCCTGCTGACGGACGAGGAGAAGATCGCCCTGTGCAAGTGCGTCTCCGACTCCGGTGCGGACTATATCAAGACCTCCACCGGCTTCAGCAAGGCTGGGGCTACCTTCCACGATGTGGAACTGTTTGCCGCCCATGTGGCCCCCCATGTGAAGATCAAAGCCGCCGGCGGAATCTCCAGCCTGGAGGACGCGGAGAAATTCATTGAACTGGGCGCCGCCCGCCTGGGTACCTCCCGTATCGTCAAGCTGGCCGAGGCCATGGAAGCAGGTAAGGAAGCCACCAACGACGGAAGCTATTAATTCAGTTTGGAGTGTGGAGTTTGGAGTGTGAGGCTGCCGTATAACCTCACCCTCCACGCTCAATAAACCCCACACTTCACACTTCACACTCAATAAACACAAGGAGGAACTATTATGTTAACCACTCCCACTCCTCATATTTCCGCCAAGCCGGGGGACTTCGGCAAGACGGTTCTCATGCCCGGCGATCCCCTGCGGTCCAAATTCATTGCGGAAAACTTCCTGGAAAATCCTGTCCTGGTCAACAATGTCCGGGGCGTTCAGGGCTATACCGGCTATTATAAGGGAACCCGGGTCTCTGTTATGGCCTCTGGCATGGGCATGCCCGCCATCGGCATCTACTCCCACGAGCTGTTCACCGGATATGGTGTGGAGAACATCATCCGGGTAGGCTCCGCCGGTGCCATTCAGGAGAATATCAACCTGTATGACCTGGTGATTGCCCAGGGTGCCTGCACTGACTCCAACTGGGGTAAGCAGTATCACCTGCCGGGGACCTTCGCTCCCATCGCCTCCTGGGAGTTGCTGACCGAAGCGGTGAAAGCTGCCGAAGCCCACGGCGCTGTGTATCATGTGGGCAACGTCAACTCCTCTGACACGTTCTACGGCGACCATGAGGGTGTCCCCGAGGGGCTGGACAGCCTCTACGGCTTGAAGAAGATGGGCGTCATGGCGCTGGAAATGGAAGCCGCCGCCCTGTACATGAACGCCGCCCGGTACGGCAAGCGGGCGCTGTGCATCTGCACCATCTCCGACCACGTCCTGACGGGCGTGGAAACCACCTCCGAGGAACGCCAGACCGCTTTCACCACCATGATGGAGGTGGCGCTGGACGTAGCGGTGGCCATGGAGAACAAGCGCTGAGTGCAAAATGTTCTGCGAGGTGATTTCATGAAGCGAGTATTTTTGATCGTATTGGATTCCTTTGGGATTGGCGCGATGCCGGATTCCAAAAGCTTCGGCGATGTGGGTGTCAACACTTTGCGTTCCTGTGCCACGTCGGGGAAGCTGCAAATTCCCAATATGATTGCCGCCGGTCTGGGCTGCATCGACGGGGTGGACTGCCTGCCGAAAGCCGCTGCGCCAGCTGGGGCCGTGGCCCGGCTGACGGAAGCCTCCATGGGCAAGGACACCACCATCGGCCACTGGGAGATCGCGGGCGTGGTTTCTCCCAACCCGCTGCCCACCTATCCCCAGGGCTTTCCCAAGGAGGTGCTGGATGAATTTGAAGCGGCTACGGGCCGGGGCTGCCTGTGCAACCTGCCCTATTCCGGCACAGACGTGATCCGGGACTATGGAAAAGAGCATATGGAAACGGGGAAGTGGATCATTTATACCTCCGCTGACTCGGTGTTCCAGGTGGCGGCCCATGAGGATGTGGTTCCGTTGGAAGAACTCTACGACGCCTGCCGCAAGGCACGGAGAATCCTGCAGGGAAAGCACGGTGTGGGCCGGGTCATTGCCCGCCCCTTTGTAGGGGACCCGGTAAACGGCTTCCGGCGCACCGCCAACCGGCATGACTTCTCCCTGGAGCCCCCTGCCCAGACCATGTTGGACGCGATCAAGGCCGCCGGACTGGACAGCCTGGCTGTGGGGAAGATCCACGACATTTTTACGGGCCGTGGGATCACCGAATATGTATATAATAAGAGCAACGCCGACGGCATGGCGCATACCGTGGATTACGCTGCCAGGGACTTCCGCGGTCTGTGCTTCGTGAATCTGGTGGATTTCGACATGCTCTACGGACACCGCCGGGATATCGACGGCTACGCAAGCGCCTTGTCGGAGTTCGATTCCTGGCTGGGCGGCTTCCTGCCGCAGCTCGGAGAGGAGGATCTGGTGATGATTACCGCCGACCACGGCTGCGATCCGGCTTACACCGCCACCACCGACCACACCCGGGAGTATGTTCCCCTGCTGGTGCTGGGCAAAGCGGTGAAGCCCGGAAACATCGGAACCCGGGCCAGCTTCGCGGATATTGCGGCAACGGTGACGGAGCTGCTGGGCGTGGCATACGAAACCCCGGGCAGAAGCTTTGCCGGAGACGTTATTTGACACATTCCTGTACCCCGGGGCTTGTCCCCGGGGTGCAATAGACAGGAGGTTATTGCATGACACCTGAAAAATTAATCGAGTTGGCGAAGGAAGCCATGACCCATGCCTATGTACCCTATTCCGGCTACAAGGTGGGAGCTGCCCTGCTATGTGCCGACGGTACTGTGTATCAGGGCTGCAACATTGAAAACGCTGCCTACGGCCCCACCAACTGTGCCGAGCGAACTGCTATTTTCAAGGCGGTTTACGACGGCTACCGGGATTTCACTGCCATTGCGGTCTGCGGTGGTAAGGACGGGGTCATCACCGGAACCTTTCCTCCCTGCGGTGTTTGCCGCCAGGTCATGCGGGAATTCTGCGGGGACGATTTCCTGATCTATATGGCGGGGGCGGAGGGGAGTTTCGAGACCCACACCTTGGCCGAGATTTTGCCCTATAGTTTTTCTGCCAGTCAGCACATGGACGGATGACTACAAATTCGCGCAGAATAGATGACAACAAATTTTGTAAAATATATTGATTTTTCCTTCAAAATGTGCGACAATAAACATGGTATGCAGAATACCAAAACAGATTTTTATTGGAGGAATGAAAACATGAAGAAGATTCTGGCTCTGCTGCTGGTTCTGACCATGGCCCTGTCCCTGGTGGCCTGCGGCTCCAGCAAGACTCAAGAGACCACTTCTGCTCCCCAGGCTGCTGCCGAAGAGACCAAGGCTCCCGAGACTCAGGCTGAGGCTCCTGCCGAGACCGAGGCTCCCGTTGCTGCTGGCGTTGCGAAGGTCGCTCTGGTAACCGACGTGGGCACCATCGATGACGAGTCTTTCAACCAGGCCTGCTGGCAGGGTGTTGAGGCTTGGTGTACTGCCAATGGTGTGGAATACACCTACTATCAGCCCACCGAGGACTCCACCGATGCCCGTGTGCTGTCCGTTGCCCAGGCCATCGCTGAGGGTGCTGACACCATCGTTATGCCCGGCTACCTGTTCGGTGCGACCCTGACTGTCGTTATGGAGCAGTATCCTGATGTCCACTTCATCGCCGTTGACGTTGCTGCCGGCGACCTGACTGTTGACTACAGCACCTACTATGATCCCACCGCCAACGTGGCTTGCCTGACCTTCTCTGAGGAGCAGGCCGGTTATCTGGCTGGCTACGCTGCTGTTAAGGACGGCTACACCAAGCTGGGCTTCCTGGGCGGCATGGCTGTTCCCGCTGTTATCCGTTACGGCTACGGCTTCGTCCAGGGCGCTGACGCGGCTGCCGTTGAGCTGGGCACTGACATTGAGATCAACTACACCTATGGCGGCCAGTTCTACGGCACCCCCGAGACCACCGCTAAGATGGAAGGCTGGTATCAGGCTGGCACCGAGGTCGTCTTTGCTTGCGGCGGCGGCATCTACACCTCTGCTGTTGAGGCTGCCAACAAGTACGGCGCCAAGGTCATTGGTGTTGACGTTGACCAGTCCTACATCGACGAGTGCATCATCACCTCTGCTATGAAGCAGCTGCAGAACGTTACCGAGACGGTTCTGGATGCGCTGAACACCGGTTCCTGGGATGTTTACGGCGGCAAGGTTTCCAACTTCTCCCTGGCAGAGGGCGAGTATGTTGGCCTGCCCACCGATGCGGACTCCTGGAGACTGACAACCTTTACTGTGGACGAGTACACCGCTGTGAAGGACGCCATTGCCAGCGGCAGCATCGTTGTTGACAACAGCAGCGACTCCGCTGTGACTCCCACTGTCAGCGAGCACACTACTGCCAACTACATCGGCTAATTTTCCCAGCCAACATCCCCCAGGTTCCCTGGGGGATGTTTTTTTAGACAGAGTTCTCTGTGGAATCAACAAAAATGCGGTTTCTTTTTATTTTTTTATTGTATTTTTTTGCGGCTTCTATTATAATAAAAAAATCAAAACCGATTCGTAAGGGAGTGACCACATGGCAGACTATGTAATTGAAATGCTGAACATCACCAAGGAATTCCCAGGAATCAAGGCGAATGACAACGTGACGCTTCAGTTGAAGCGGGGCGAGATTCATGCCTTGCTTGGTGAGAACGGCGCAGGGAAATCTACCCTCATGAGTGTTCTGTTTGGTCTGTATCAGCCGGAGGCCGGTACGATCAAGAAGGACGGTCAGGTGGTAGAGATCCGCAATCCCAACGATGCCACTGCGCTGCACATCGGAATGGTCCACCAGCATTTCAAGCTGGTGGAGTGCTTCACAGTCCTGGACAATATCATTCTGGGCGCGGAGCCGTGCAAGGGACTGGTGGTAGATCGCGCCAACGCAAGAAAGCGTGTGGTGGAGCTCAGTGAGCGGTACGGCCTGAAGGTGGACCCGGATGCCAAAATCGAAGATATTTCTGTGGGAATGCAGCAGCGTGTGGAAATCCTGAAGATGCTGTACCGGGACAATGAGATCCTGATCTTCGATGAGCCAACGGCGGTTCTTACACCGCAGGAGATCGATGAACTGATGGAAATCATGCGGGGCTTTAAGGCGGAAGGAAAATCCATCCTCTTTATTACGCACAAGCTGGCAGAAATTAAGGCGGTGGCGGATCGCTGCTCCGTTCTGCGCAAGGGCAAATATATGGGTACCGTGGAGGTGGCGAATACCTCCGTGGAGGAAATGTCCCGTCTCATGGTGGGACGTGATGTTCAGCTGGTTTCCACAAAAGAGGAAGCCAAGCCTGGAGACGTGGTACTGAAGGTGGAGAACCTGACGGTTCCGTCCAAGGTGCACAAAAACAATGCGGTGAAATCCGCTTCCATGGAGGTCCACGCGGGAGAAATTGTCTGCCTTGCCGGAATTGAGGGCAATGGTCAGACGGAGTTCGTTTATGCGTTGACAGGCCTGGAGAAGCCCAGTGCCGGTAAAATCACCATGTGTGGGCAGGATATCACCAAAATGCCGATCCGCAGCCGCAGCAAGCTGGGCATAAGCCATATTCCCGAGGATCGGCACAAGCATGGCCTGGTGCTGGACTATAGTCTGGAGAATAATATGGTGCTGCAGCGCTATTGGGAAAAGGAATTCCAGACCTGTGGTTTTATCAAGTCCCGGGCTGTCCGCACCTATTCTGACCAGCTGATTGCGCAGTACGACGTCCGGAGCGGACAGGGCAGCGCAACCATTGCCCGGAGCATGTCCGGAGGCAATCAGCAGAAAGCAATTGTTGCCCGTGAGATTGACAAGGACCCCCGGCTTCTGATTGCGGTCCAGCCTACCCGTGGACTGGACGTGGGAGCGATCGAGTATATCCACAGGCAAATTATTGCTCAGCGGGACGCGGGAAAAGCGGTGCTTTTGGTTTCTCTGGAACTGGACGAGGTGATGAACCTTTCGGATCGAATCCTGGTTATGTATGAGGGCGAGATCGTGGGTGAGTTTGATCCCAAGACCACCGATGTGCAGACTCTGGGCCTGTACATGGCCGGCGCCAAGCGAATGGATAAGGAGGGCTAAACGATGAGCAAAAAGAATACTGCCCCCCGCCTGGGCAACTCTGTAAGCGGTATTGGCTCCCTGCTGGCTTCCCTGGCCTGTATTTTGGTAGGCCTGGTGATTGGATTTATCGCGCTGCTGGTTCTGGGGTGGATCACCATGGCTCAGGACGGCAACTCGGTCAGCCTGGGACAAATGCTGCAAAAGACCTGGAGCAGCGGCTTTAAGGCGATCCTCAGCGGCGGCTTCTATTCCACTGCCAACGCCATGGGCATGGGTGTCCGGACGGAGATTCTGCAGGCCGCCCCGCTGATCATGACCGGCCTGTCCGTGGCATTCGCGTTCAAGACGGGACTGTTCAACATTGGCGCAGCTGGACAGTACACAGTGGGTGCTTACCTTGCGATGTACAGTGCCATTGTCCTGAAGCTGCCCTGGTGGGCCTGCCTGCTGGCTTCCGCCCTGGGTGGTGCCATTTGGGGAGCCATCCCTGGCGCGTTCAAGGCGTTCCTGAATGTCAATGAGGTCATTACCTCCATTATGTTCAACTGGATCGGACTTTACGCTGTCAATACGCTGATCTACCAGGGCGGCACCGGTGCCATGTACAATACCAACACCACCAAGACCTATACCATCAAGCAGGCATCCCCCGAATCCCTGCTGCCTGCATTCAACATTCAAGTGGGCGGCAAAGATTATTTCGGTGCGCTGTTCCTGCCCACGATCGGTATTTTTGTGGCAATCGGCATAGCGGTATTGATATGGGTGGTGCTGAACAAGACAACCTTTGGCTATGAGCTGAAGGCCTGCGGACACAATAAAAACGCGGCTCAATATGCCGGCATCAATGATAAGAAGAATATCATCCTGTCTATGACAATTGCCGGTGCCCTGGCTGGTTTGGGCGCGGGATTGTTCTTCCTCTCCGGCAGCAAGGAATGGGAGCCGCTGGTATCCACAGCACTGCCTGCTGCGGGGTTCAATGGAATTTCGGTTGCTCTTCTTGCATCCTCCAATCCCATTGGCTGTATCTTCTCTGCTTTGTTTATTGCGCATATCACGGTAGGCGGCGGATTTATGGACGCCAGCATTTTCCCCAGCGAGGTTTCCGATATTATCTCCGGCGTGGTGATTTACCTGTGTGCATTCAGCCTGCTGTTTAAGTCTGGTATTCTGAAGCTGTTCCAGCGCCAGGGGAAGGCGCGGAAGGCCGCACCCCCTGCTGCGGATAATGGAAAGGAGAGTGAGGCGTAATGTGGCTGCTTCTGAAATACACGCTTCTGTACGCCAGCGTGCTGGCGCTGGTCGCTTTGGGCGGTATGTTCTCTGAACGCTCCGGTGTGATCAACATTGCGCTGGAGGGCATCATGGTCATTGGCGGTCTGATGGGTGTTGTGATTATCAATATCCTGAACGCGGCCGGTGTGCCTGTGTTCCTGGGAGTCCTGCTGACAATTTTGATTTCTGGTTTGGCTGGAGCCGTGTATTCTTCTTTGCTGGCGTTCTCCTCCGTAAATCTGAAGGCGGATCAAACCATTGGCGGCACGGCGCTGAACCTGCTGGCGACTGCCCTTGCAGTGGTAATTGCAAAACGAATCAACGGAACGGATTCTCCCAAAATCTCTTACAATGCCAATACCAATAAAGTGTTGAGCAATCTGGATTTCTCCTTCCAGGTAGGCCCCCTGACACTGAACTGGTTCATCATTGTGGCAGTCATCGCTTTGGCAGCTGCTTGGTTTATTCTGTACCGCACCCGATTTGGCATGCGGCTCATGGCGTGCGGCGAGCATCCCCAGGCGGCGGACTCGGTGGGTATCAATGTGTACAAGATGCGCTGGTGCGGCGTGCTGATCTCCGGCTTTTTGGGTGGTATCGGCGGTGTTGCCTATATCGTCCCGGCGGTCGGCGACTGGAATTTTGAGATGGGCGTGGCAGGCATGGGCTTCCTTGCCCTGGCGGTTATGATTTTCGGCCAGTGGAAGCCGTTGGGTATCGCGGCGGCGGCGCTGTTCTTTGCGGTGTTCCGGGCAATGGCAAACATCTTTGATTCCATTGCATTCCTGAACGCTTTGAACTGGCCCAAGGAGATCTATAACATGATGCCTTTCATTGCTTCCATGGTAGTTCTGGCCTTCACCTCCAAAAAGTCCCGGGCACCCAAGGCAGAGGGCGTCCCCTACGACAAGGGAAGCAGATGATAATTCCAAAACGCCTCCGGAATGGAAAATGTTTGTAAGACAGGTAACAGCCACAGTAGTTTGCTCTGCTGTGGCTGTTCTTGTATTTTATCCTGTTATGTGACAATATGGAACCGAAGAGACATATAAATCGTTGTTTGGCGATTTGGTAAATCCCGATAAACTAATTATATAGGGAACAGAAAAATTGAATTTGACAAAGGAGTGTGATTGTATGAAAAAGAAACTAACGATTGCATTGATTGTTGTTGCTGTTATTGTAGCCGCAATCTTTGCTTGGCGTGTTGCTTATTCAATGCGTAAAAACACCGACAATCTTCCAACTTTGACTGCAATTGCCGAAATGAGTGAAGCAGAAGTAAATAGCTTTTTACCTGGATATAAAATCAACCAATTAACGACAGTATGGGGAGAACCCGATGCAAGCGGGGAAAACACGGTTAGTTGGGAAATAGGAGATGCAACGCTCATTGCCAATTATAAAAATAACGGTGTGGTTGCAATTTGTGGTCTCAAAGATGATAGTGGTGCATCTGTGGGAGAGTAAGACAAATTTCAATTTGTCGAACAGATACAAGGGCGCACTTCTGTACGGGGGCAACCCCCGTGTGTGCGCTGTGAGACGGAACACCCTGAACAACTGAATGTCCGGCGCGTCTTGCGTCACCGCGTTCCGAACAGGGGACTGTATCCCTTGCTCTGCTTTGCGGTTATCCTCTTAAGGCAAAAGGTGTGACTACACAGCTTGCTCAGCAGGGCCAGGACGTTGCAGGGCGCGCCCCCCGGGATTGGCCTCCAGAATGGGATTGCCCTGCTCGCTGACACCGTTCTGGGTCAGATCGATGAGCAGTTCGCCCAGTGCTGCCACATCATAGTTCTAGCCCACCTCATCCGATCCGTTTCAGCCAGTAGAAGCCCTGGGCCGGAACAGTGATTTCCGTAATGTCCCGGATCTCTCCGGTGATCAGGTCCCGGTATTTGCCGCTGCTGCGGATTGCCCAGGCTGTTTTGGAGGTATCACTGAAATTGAACAATCCAACCAGCAGCTCCCCGTCCAGGCTGCGGGTGATCCCCAGCAGGGCCACATCGCCGGTATCCAGGGTGGACGCCTCGGCGCTGCAGGAGAAGCCGTTCTCTGCGGACCGGAGGGTCTCCAACTGGGATAGTCTCGTATAGATCCGGTTCTCCGGCGTACCGGACTGCCCAACCTTCTCCGCCGCGGCCCAGTCCATTTTCCCCCGGTGCAGGTAACGGGAATCCTGGGCCTTGTTGGGATCCCGGTGATAATTGTCATCGTTCAGCTGGCCGATCTCGTCACCGGAATACAGCACCGGAATACCGGACTGCATAAACATGTAGGCGTGGAGCATCACCACCGCGTCGATGGCCAGGCCAATGGCTTCCTTGCGCCCAGAGGCCAGGGCCGTTTGCAGCCCGCACAGAGAAGCCGTGGTGCCGCACAGCCGGGCATCGCCGGTGACCGGGTCCTCGTTGTACAGCTCCGCCCGGCTGGCGCTTAAGTCTCGAAGGCCCCGGAAGTAGTCGTTCAGATACGCCTTATGGGACCGTTCTCTGATGCCGAACCGGCCCAGGGAATCGTAGTCCAGGCCCCAGCCGATATCGTCGTGGCAGCGCAGATAGTTCAGGAACACATACTGCTTGGGCAGGGCAAAGACCTTGTCCAGCTGTTCCCGCAGCAAGGTGGTGTCCCGGGTAGCTACGGTGTGCCAGGTGGTGGCCATGGTGGTGACGTTGTAGAGCATGTGGCACTCCGGCTTCTCCACCGTACCGAAATAGGGAACCACCTTTGCAGGTTCCATGACCACCTCGCCCAGCAGCAGCACGCTGGGGCAGACGATCTCGCCGATCATACGCATCATGCGGACAATGGTATGGACCTGCTTCAGGTTCCGGCACTGGGTACCCAGCTCCTTCCAGATGTAGGGAACCGCATCGATGCGGATGATGTCAATGCCCCGGTTGGCCAAATACAGGAAATTGGCCATCATTTCATTGAAGACTCTGGGATTCCGGTAGTTTAAGTCCCACTGGTAGGGATAGAAGGTGGTCATCACATAGTGATTGCACTCCGGCAGCCAGGTGAAGTTGCCGGGAGCCGTGGTGGGGAACACCTGGGGCACGGTCTGCTCGTAGCGTCCCGGAATGTCCCAGTTGTCGAAGAAGAAATACCGGCTCATGTACTCCCCCTCGCCCTTCCGGGCCCGGACCGCCCACTCGTGGTCCTCGCTGGTATGATTCATAACGAAGTCCATGCACACCTGGATATCCTTCTCGTGGCAGGCCTCCGTCAGGGCCTCCAGGTCCTCCATGGTGCCCAGAGCGGGCTGGACCTTGCGGAAATCCTTCACCGCGTAGCCGCCGTCGCTGCGCTCGGGGACCGTATCCAGAAAGGGCATCAGGTGAATATAGTTGACATGGCTCTTACGGAGGTAATCCAGCTTCTCCCGGACGCCGTTGATGGTGCCGCCGAAATTGTCAATATAGAGCATCATACCCAGAAGGTCATTGCGGCGGTACCAGTCGGCATCCGCTTCCTTCTTCCGGTCGATGGCTTTCAGACTTTCGCTGCGTTCCTCGTAGAATTTCCGCAGGTACTCTATCAGCTCAAAAAACATGGAACCGTTGTCGTACAGCTCCATATAGAGCCAGCGCAGCTCGTCGTGATGTTTTTTTAGCCGCAGATCAAATTCATTTCTCTTTCTTTCTGCCATAATAGTAAGTCCTCCTTCCGGCGGGAAGCCAGATGTTAATAATGAAAAATGCTGAATGCAAAATAAAGGTTTCCGCTTCGGGGATGCTGGAAAAGGGCTGCGGTAAACGCTCCTTTACGCGATGGTACGGCGAAGCGGCGTTGGATTTTTATTCCGCCGGAACTGCCAGGCCGTATTTTTCTACGGTCATCCGCGCCGTTTGGCCGCAGCGGAAGGTGATGCCGTCATCGCTTTGCAGGGTATAGAGCACCATGGAGGCGGCCTGCTCGCCCTTGCCTTTGGCAATTTCCGGGTCAAATTGGCTGCTTCATTTTACAACGCGCTTTTTCACTTTGCGCTTCCTTTCGTAGTGCTTGCTTGACTGTTTTTTCGCAGCGCTCCGCGTAATCGGCCGGTTTTGGGGAATAATCTCCCGTTTCTTCCGGTTTCTTTGCACGTGAAACGTTACATCTGATATATAAATAGCACGATCCTGTCTTTCTGTCAAGCAGTTTCTTCCTCACTTTCTTTTTTTGTAAGTTGCAGACAAATCGCGACATCTCGTTTGTGTCACTTTGTCCAAATACCTTTTTCATTTTTCAAAAGAAGTAGATTCTCGTTGCATTTTTCGGCAGATATGCTATACTGACTATAAGTTCAAAAAGAAACGTTTCACTGGAAAGGCAGTAATGCGCATGAAACAGAACGATGCCCCTACCATGAAAGACGTGGCCCGGGAAGCGGGGGTTTCCCTGGGTACCGTGTCCAAAGTCATCAACGGCATTCCCGTTGGCGAGGATTACCGCAAGCGCGTGGAAGCCGCCACAGAAAAACTGGGCTACCAAGTGAACAGCTATGCCCGGGGGCTGAAAACCAACAAAACCTACTGCATTGCCCTGGTCATGCCGTCCCTGCGGCACTCCTTCTTCGCCACGCTGACCAATGAGCTGACCAACGCCCTGATGCGCCGGGGCTACCGGAGTCTTCTGATGATTACCAATTACGACTCCGTCGCGGAGAAAAACTGCTTCGCGCTGGCCCAGCAGAATAAAATCGACGGCATCATCGCCCTCTCCTACAGTCCCAACCTGGAGGTGGACGATTCCATCCCCATCGTCACCATTGACCGCCATTTTTCGGCCCAAATCCCCTGCGTCTCCTCCGACAACTACCGGGGCGGTGAAATGGCGGCGGAGAAGCTCATGGAACTGGGCTGCAAAAATCTGCTATTCTTCCGGATTGGCCCCAATATTTACGGCGAGGTGGAAAAGCGGGGCCCCGGCTTTGAAAGTGCCTGTCAAATGGCAAAGGTAGCCCACGAAAGCCTGATCCTCAGTGACGACGATACGGAGCAGCCCTTTTACCGCTTCCTGGAGGAGCACATCCAGGATGGGAAGCTGCGCTTTGACGGCATCTTCTGCAACAGCGACGGCCTGGCGGTCCGGGTCTGCGAATTTTTAAGGAATCACGGCATCCGGATTCCCGAAGATGTGCAGATCGTCGGCTATGACGGCGTGGTGAATTACGCCACAGGACGGTTCGACTGCTCCACCATCGTACAGCCGGTGACGGAGATGGCGGAAACCGCCGTGAAGCTGCTGCTGGATCAGGAGGGCACCATCCCCCCCGCCAACATCGCCCTGCCGGTGTCCTATGCCCCCGGAGGCACCACCAGAGACTGATTGCAAAAAACGCAGACTGCAAAACCCGCAGTCCGCGTTTTTTCTTTTTCGTGATGCGTTTTGCCCGTGAAACGTTTTACCGCTGACTTTCCTGAGAAAGTCAGCGGTTTTGATTTATCCCAGGCAGCTTCCGCAGGGGGTGTAGCCTGCGTCGATGGCTGCCTGATAGGTGTCGAACTCGGTACAGTTCTTCTCTGCCGGCAGGTTGGCACAGTCGGGGCTGTGGAAGACGTGGGAATTGACATTGCCAATGTAGACCACATCCTCCGCCGGTTCCGCGTCCTCTGGTTGGGCGGACGAATTGCCCCAGGTGAAGGTGATCTCCTGTCCATCGGAGACAGCGATCACATGGCCCAGCTCGTCAGTGCGCAGAAGAATTACCCCTGCCTGCTTCAGGCGGGACAGCGGTTCCTGATGGGGATGGCCGTAGGAATTGTCCGTGCCCACGGAGATGACGCCGTAAGTGGGCATCACCGCGTTCAGGAAGCGGTAGCCGGTGGAGGTATCGGAGCCATGATGGCCCACTTTCAGCACATCCACCTGCCAATCCATACCGCTGCCCCACTCGTCCAACATGTCGTTTTCCGCCTGGGTCTCCATATCCCCGGTAAACAGGAAGGACGTCTCCCCGTAGCCCACCTTCAGGACAAGGGAGGTATTGTTGGTGTCGGCGTAGGATTTTACCGGGCCCAGAACGGTGACCTGGGCCTCTCCCAGATTCCAGCTGTCACCTGGCTCCGGAATGGTGATCTCCAGGCCCTGCTGGTCGGTATAGTAGACGAAATCGTCAAAGACGGCAGAGGAATAGGTTCGGGTGGGTGCGTAGACTGCCGCCGTAGGGTACACCGCCAGAACCGACGGCAAGCCCCCCACATGGTCCTCGTGGGCATGGGTGCAGACCACGGCGGTCAGCTCCTCCACACCCTGCTGCTCCAGATAGGACACCACCAGCTGGCCGTCCGCCTTGTTGCCTCCATCGATAAGCATGTATTCCCCGCCGCATTCCAGCAGAGCGCAGTCCGCCTGGCCCACGTCGATAAAAGACACCGTAAGGCCGTCGCCGGAAACACTTGCCGCAGTGGGTTCCGGCAGGAACATATCACAGCCGCTCAGCAGCAGCGAGAGAATAATGAAAAGGGAAAGGAATCTTTTCTTCATTTTGTTGTCAATCCTATGTTATTTTTTGCTTTTTTCTGCTGCTTCAGCCAGATGTTCATGACGATGCTGTGAGGCACCAGCTTCACCAGAAAAACCTGCAGCTTTACCGGCAGACCGGGGATGGAGTAGTCCTTTTTGCTGTGGTACAGATCCTTCAGCCCGACAGCCACCACAGCCTTCGCCTCATACAGCCGGTCAAAATACCGCACCTCCCCGTCGCCATTGGTCTGGAAAGCGTGATCGAAGAACTCCGTTTTCACCCACCCGGGATTCATGGCCATCATCCGAATGCCTCTGGATTTCAGCTCCCGGTTCATAGCCCGGCTGTAGCTCAGGACAAAGGCCTTGGTGGCGCCGTAGGTCGTGATATAGGGTACCGGCTGGAAGGCGGAAAGACTGTCCAGCTGCAGGATATGGCTGCCGGCAGTCATATAGGGCAGAGTCAGCCGGGTCATCAGCACCAGAGCCTTGCAGTTCAGGTCAATCATGCGACTCTCATCGGTGAGGGAGACCTTGTGGTAAGCGCCGAATTTGCCGAAGCCCGCGGCGTTCACCAGCAGCTTTACATTGGGCTTCTCCTGCTCCAGCAGCCGGGCAAAGGCGTCAAAGCTCTCCTCCCGGCACAGGTCCAGGCAGATCGGACGGACGGGAACAGCGACCTCCCGTTTCAGTTCTTCCAGGGCGCTTTCCCGCCGGGCAATGACCCAGAGCTCCTCCACATCCACGAAGCTTGACAGCTGGAGCGCAAATTCCCGCCCCATGCCGGAGCTGGCCCCGGTGACAATAGCAATGTTCATTTGAGATACCTCCGAAATCAGATACAAGCGATTATCTTTTTTCTCTTTCCGCAGCTTGCAGCAGAGCCTGCTGTTCGTTGGGCAGCGTCTCGTCCAGCACCCGCTCCAACAGGGCGTTCAGACAGTCGCCGATGGCTTTGCCGGTGTAGCCCATGGCCATCAGGTCACGGCCATTCACTGCCAGGTCCGTCACCCGCAGGCAGGCGTTTTCCGCTTTGATCTCCTCCAGCAGTCCCCGGACCTGGGCAAACTGCTCCAGTTCTTCCGGATTCCCGGTGCCCTTGCTTCCCATGTCCGCCTCCTGCAAAGACAGCAGTTTGTCCATGGTGTCCCAGCCCAAGCGGCCCAGCTGGCGGCGAAGGGTCTTCCTGCTTGGCTCCAGCCGGGTCATATGGCCGCCGATCAGCGTCACCGCCTGCTCCCGGAGGGCTGAAGGTGCTTTCAATCGGCGCAGGATCCCATCCGCCATTTCCGCCCCCACCTGGGCATGACCATAGAAATGCCCCCGGCCGGTGGCATCCTGGGTGAAGGCGGGAACCTTGCCCACATCATGAAGCAGCGCCGCCCAGCGGAGCGTCAAGTCCCCGGGGACGGCCTCCACCACATGGGCCACATGGGTGAATAGATCATAGGCATGGTGGGGGCTGTGTTGGTCGAAGCCGATCATGGGCCTCAGCTCTGGGATCACCGCCGCCAGAATGGGAGCAAACCGGCACAGGTCCTCAGCATTCACCAGAGGGAGAAGTTTACATAATTCATCGAAAACCCGTTCTCTTGCCAAGTTGTCCATTAACTCGGCCTGGGAGGACATAGCCTGCTCCGTCTCCTCCTCCACGGAAAAACCAAACCGGACCGCGAAGCGGACGCCCCGCAAAATCCGCAGGGAATCCTCCTGGAACCGCTGCTCGGGGTCCCCCACAGCCCGAAGGACCTTCGCTCTTAAATCCGCCCTGCCGCCGAAGGGGTCGGCAAAGCCCCGCTTGGGAGAGTAAGCCATGGCATTCATTGTATAGTCCCGCCGGGCCAGATCCTGTTCCACCTCCGGCACGAAGGATACCCAGTTCGGGTGCCGGTTGTCCCGGTAATCTCCCTCAGTACGGAAGGTGGTGATCTCCACCACACCGCAGTCCGTGACAACGCCCACGGTGCCGTGCTTTTTTCCCGCCAGCACCAGCTGTTTTCCCGCGAAAACCGCCTCCGTCTGCTCCGGCAGGGCGGCGGTGCACAGGTCATAATCGTGGGGTGTCAGGCCCAGGCAGGCATCCCGGACACAGCCCCCCACCGCATAGGAAGCATATCCCGCACTTTCCAGCGCATCCAGACATTGGGTCACATACTGTGGAAGGTTCATTGCGCTTGTTCCCTTTCCTCCATCTGCCGGGCGGGCTTCGGCTCCAGTGGGCACAGATTCGTCAGCACCCAGACAATGCTGCCCAGATACAGGAAGGAATACGCCCCGGAGGACAGGCTCACCGCGCACAGGTACACCGCCGCCAGGCCCATGCCCAGCAGCATCCGCCTGCGGCCGGAGCCCACTGCAAAGGCCGCCGTATAGAAACCGAAGAACACCAGCGCCATGGTTCCCAGAAGGGGGAACAGGTAATCCTGCAGCTGAGGGTTTCCGCTCCAAGCCTGATAGTGATTCACAATGTGGAACACCAGGAACAGGCACGCCGACATGTGCAGCAGAAAGAAAGGCTGCTTGCCCTGGACCCTGGCGAAGGCCGCCGCCACCAGGCAGGGGGCAGACACAAAGCCCAGGAGCTTCCACAGACTCCCAAGCAGATTTGGCATCTTCGGCTGGTTCAGCAATACCGTCAGTAGGATCCCCGCCGCCATCAGGATATTTCCCAGCGCGCCGGACAGGGACGGACCGAAATTGTCCCCATAGCGGTCCGAGCCCTTAGCGTTCCAGCTTGCGGCGATGACCAGTGCCAAAGCGGCGGCGGTGACCACCCACAGCCCTGTCTCCAGCGGGTGCCCCCCAGGCAGCAAGCCTTTTTGGTCCAGACCCACCGCGTACAGCCCCAGACGCAGCAGGAAACCCACCGCCCCCAGGAGCAGGATCCCGGCAGGCAAAAATTTGGATTTCAGCAGATTTTTCATAACAGCTCCCTCCAATGGGAATCGAGATTCTTAGTTTTTACTGTGAACGCTCCACGTTCACAGTAAAATTTATTTAAGCGCCAGCGCCTCGCCCTGGCGGGACAACGATTGCTGATGCACATAAAATCCCCATGCGCGAACCATGGCTTGCGGCGCAATTGTTTTGCATGGGGATATTATTATACCAGTTGATTCCCCCAATTTCCAGCCCTTTGTGAAAAAACTCTTTGGTGAGTATTTCTCCTTGTTTCGCCCCGGAAATCGGAGTATAATGAACGAAATGATTTCACTGGAGGAAAACTATGCTCTTAAAGGGAATTACCCTGGTTTCTCTGATTTTGGCGGCGGGAACCACAGCCCTCTCCCATACGGCCCTATGGCTGCTGCCGGTGCTGTTTGCCGGATTCTGGCTCGGCCTGCTTCTGATCGCCTTTGTATTCCTGTGGGTGCTGTGCCTGGCAGTGGATCTGGACAAACCTCAGGAGCATGACAGCAGGTTCTACCGGGCAGTCATGTATGTCTATATTGAAGCCCTGATCTGTCTGGTGCTGGTGCGGGTTCATACCAAAGGTTTGGAGAAGACCCCCAAGGATGGCCGCTTTCTTCTGGTATGCAATCACCTGTTTATCGCGGACCCCGGCATCCTGCTGCACTGCTTCCAGGGCAGCCAGCTGGCTTTCATCACCAAGAAGGAAAACCAGAAGCTGTTTCTCATCGGCAAGATCATGCACAAAATTATGTGTCAGCCCCTGGACCGGGAGAATGACCGGGCCGCCCTGAAGACCATCCTCAAATGCATCCAGCTGATCAAGGACGACGAGGTCTCCATCGGCGCCTTCCCCGAGGGCTACACCAGCAAGGACGGCAAGCTCCATCCCTTCCGCGCCGGGGTCTTCAAAATTGCCCAGAAAACCAACGTCCCCATCGTGGTCTGCACCATCCAGAACACCCGGCAGATCTTCCCCAACCTGCGGCATCTGCGGCACACCGATGTGGAGCTGCACCTGGTGGACGTGATTCCGGCGGAAGACCTGAAGGGCAGGACCACCGTGGACATCGGCAATCAGGTCTACGAGATGATGATCGCCGATTTGGGGGAGCAGTTCCGGTACGAACAGATCTGATTTCCATAAAATCACAAAACACTTGATTTACAGGACAAACCCCTGTATAATAAACTCTCACAGCAAATAATCCAACTTTTTTTGGAGGAAATACAATGAAAAACAGCGAAAAAACACTGGACATGATTGTGAATCTCTGCAAGAACCGGGGCTATGTCTATCCTGGCTCCGAGATCTACGGCGGCCTGGCCAACTCCTGGGATTTTGGCCCTCTGGGCGTGGAATTCAAGAACAACGTCAAGAAGGCCTGGCTGAAGAAGTTCGTGCAGGAATCCGACTACAACGTGGGCCTGGACGCCGCCATCCTCATGAACCCCCAGACCTGGATCACCACCGGCCATGTGGGCTCCTTCTCCGACCCCCTGGTGGACTGCAAGGGCTGCGGCTCCCGGGAGCGGGCGGACAAGCTCATCGAGGCCGCCGAATCCGGCAAGAACGTCAATGTGGACGCCATGAGCTTTGACGAGATGGACGCTTTCATCGCCGCCCACGAGGATGTGGTCTGCCCTACCTGCGGCAAGCACAGCTTCACCCCCATCCGCAAGTTCAACCTGATGTTCAAGACCCAGATCGGCGTCACCGAGGACACCGCCTCCACCTGCTACCTGCGGCCCGAGACCGCCCAGGGCATCTTTGTCAACTTCGCCAACATCCAGCGCACCACCCGGAAGAAGCTGCCCTTCGGCGTCTGCCAGGTGGGCAAGGCCTTCCGCAACGAGATCACCCCTGGCAACTTCATCTTCCGAATCCGGGAATTCGAGCAGATGGAGTGCGAGTTCTTCTGCCAGCCCGGCACAGACCTGGAGTGGTTCGCCTACTGGAAGGACTTCTGCAAGAACTGGCTGACCTCCCTGGGCATTAAGGAGGAATCCCTGCGGCTGCGGGATCATGAGCCCGCCGAGCTGGCCTTCTACTCCCGGGCCACCACCGACATCGAGTACCAGTTCCCCTTCGGCAATGGCTGGGGCGAGCTGTGGGGCATTGCCGACCGCACCGACTACGACCTGGGCCGCCATCAGGAGGCCAGCGGCAAGAGCCTGGAGTACTACGACCAGGAGAAGAACGAACACTACATTCCTTACGTCATCGAGCCCAGCCTTGGCTGCGATCGTGTTGCCCTGGCCTTCCTGTGCGAGGCCTATGACGAGGAGCAGGTGGGCGTGGACAAGAAGGGCAATCCCGATATCCGCACCGTGCTGCACCTGCACCCCTTCCTCGCCCCCTTCAAGGCTGCCGTCCTGCCCCTGAGCAAGAAGCTGTCCCCCAAGGCCGAGGAAATCTATCGGATGCTGAAGAAGGACTTCATGGTAGACTTCGACGATTCCGGCTCCATCGGCAAGCGCTACCGCCGGGAGGACGAGATCGGCACGCCCCTGTGCATCACCGTGGACTTCCAGACCGTGGGCGACGACACCACTCCCGCAGACAACTGCGTCACTGTCCGTGACCGGGACACCATGGAGCAGGTCCGCATCCCCATCAGTGAGCTGAAGGATTATATCGCCAAGAAGTGCGAATTCTAATCAAAACCAATGCCCGGCGCGCTGCGCCGGGCATTTTCTTCTGTAAACTGCCGTTTCCATATCGTTTACAGTGCGTAGGGGACGGCATCCTTGACGCCCCCTACGCCCCCAATCGAACATTGCTGCTATAAACGATCCTTTGTCTTTCGCAGGCTCAGCCCTCCAGGGTGGCGCAGCCTGTGTAATCGCAGAATTCCCGGATGACCTCCCGCTGGATGGCCTGGAATAGCTCCGGATCCTTGCCGCCGATGCTCTGGCCGTTCAGTTCATTGGCCCGAACCAGGAGCTTGGTGGTGGAGGTCACCAGAATCTCATCGGCGTTTTTCAGGAAGTCCAGGGAGAAGGGCTTCTCCAGCACCGGGATGCCCAGCCGGTAGCAGGCCTGGATCATATGGGTCTTGGCGATGCCCCGCAGGATGAACTCATCATTGGGATGGGAATAGAGAACGCCGTCCTTCAGCACCGACACATTGGAATGGGCGCATTCCGTGACAATCTCACCCCGGTGGAAGATGGTCTCCCCGCAGCCGTCCCGCTTGGCGCTCTGAGCCGCCATCACGCTGGGCAGCAGGTTCAGGCTCTTGACATTGCAGTGGAAGAAGCGGGTATCCTCCCGGTCATTCAGCCGGATGGACTTCCCGGGATCGGCAAAGCCCTTGGGGCAGATATAGACCCACAGCTTTCCGGGCAGCCCCTCCGAATAGGTATGATTTCGCTCCTCCACGCCCCGGGTCACCTGCCAGTAGACGAAGCTGATTTTGCTGTCTACTTTCCCCAAAAGCTCCGTCAGCAGATCGCCCAGAGCCTCCTTTTCCATGGGGATATGGATGTCCAGCTGTCTGGCGCTGGTATAGAACCGGTCCAGATGGTCCTCCAGCAGAAATATCTTCCCATTGCCCCCCATGGCGGCATCATAGCAGCCGTCTCCGAAGAAATGGACCCGGTCATTGAAAGGAATCGTCAGTTCCTCCGGGGTGCCGATTTTTCCGTCGTAATAAGCCAGTGATTTCATAATCTATGCTCCTCTCCAAATTCAATGGAATGGTTTCTTGCCTGACCACAGTATAACATATTCGCAGGAAAAGGGAAGGGATTTTGGAAATTTTTGTATCCCAGACCGCCGTTCCTGGGATAGACGATCCTTTATCGCCCAAGCTTTTCCCCTCCCGGCGGCCCTCTCTGCCGAAAAACAGTTGACTTTCCGTTTCTTTCCTGCTAAACTGATTCCCAAAGCTTCCGGAACGGGAGCTGTTTTCCTGCCCATGTTGTTGATAAATCAACATATTTTGCAAAGGAGCTTGTCCATGAATCCCATTCAAAAATATTCTGCCGCTGCTTTCAGGCCGTGCTGCGGCTGGTGCTGCCCATCCTTCCCTACCGGGACCCCAAGATCCTGAACTCCGTGGAGGCGGTTCCGGATTGCCTGAAGCAGAAAAAGCTCACAAATGTACTCATCGTCACCGACGGTTATCTGCACCTCAGCGGCATGCTGGAGCCCCTGAAAAAGGCTCTGAAGAAAAACGGGATTTCGTATACAGTCTATGACGAGGTGGTACCCAACCCCACCGTGCTGAACGTGGAGCTGGCCCGGGAACGGTATCTGCAAAACGGCTGTCAGGCCCTTATCGGCTTCGGCGGCGGTTCCTCCATTGACTGCGCCAAGGCTGTCGGCGCCCGGATTGCCCGGCCCAACAAGCCCATCCCCCAAATGCGGGGCATCCTGAAGGTGCTGCGGCCCATTCCCTTCCTGATCGCCATTCCCACCACTGCGGGCACCGGCAGTGAGACCACCCTGGCCACCGTCATCACCGATGACCGCAACGCCCACAAGTTCCCCATCAACGACTTTCCCCTGATTCCCCGGGTGGCGGTGCTGGACCCGGAGATGACCCGGTCCCTGCCGAAGCATATGACCTCCACCACCGGCATGGACGCCCTGACCCACGCCATTGAAGCCTATATCGGCCGCTCCACCACCCGCCAGACCCGGGCCAATGCCCTGGAGGCAGCCCGGCTCATCGCGGAGGACCTGGAAACCGCTTATGCTGACGGCGACAACATGACCGCCCGGGTCAACATGCTGAAAGCGGCCTACCTGGCAGGCAGCGCCTTTTCCAAATCCTACGTCGGCTACTGCCACGCCGTGGCCCACTCCCTGGGAGGCCAGTACCATATCCCCCACGGTCTTGCCAACGCGGTGCTGCTGCCCTATGTGCTGGAGGCCTACGGCGCTTCCATTTACAAAAAGGCCAAGGAGATCGCCATTGCCATGCACCTGGCGGAGGACAACACGCCGGAGGAAGCCGCCACGAAAACTCTCATCGCCGAGATCCGCCGCAGAAATAAGGACATGGGCATCCCCCAGACCCTCCCCGGCATCCGGGAGGCGGACATCCCGAAGCTGGCAGGCTTCGCGGATAAGGAAGCCAATCCCCTGTATCCCGTGCCTGTGCTGATGGACGGGTCGGAACTGAAGCAATTTTACTACGATGTCATGGAGGAGCCGGCATGAACCAGGAACAAATTCAACAGCTAGTCCAGAAACAGCGCTCCTTTTTTGAAACCGGGGCAACGCTCTCCGTGGACTACCGCATCGATGCCCTGAAAAAGCTCCGCTCCGCCCTGGCGGAAAAGGAAGCGCAGATCGCCGAAGCCATCCGGACCGATCTGGGCAAATCCGCTGAGGAGAGCTACATGTGCGAAACCGGCCTGGTGATCAGCGAAATCAGCTACCTGCTTCACCACGTCCGCCGCTTTGCGAAGGAGAAGACCGTGCCCACGCCCCTGGCCCAGTTCGCCTCCCGCAGCTACCGCAAGCCTATGCCCTACGGGGTGACGCTGGTTATGAGCCCCTGGAACTATCCGGTGCTGCTGACCCTGGACCCCCTGGCAGACGCCCTGGCCGCAGGAAACACCGTAATCATAAAGCCCAGCGCCTACTCTCCCGCCACCAGTGAATTGCTGCGGGAGCTGATCGCGGGACTGTTCCCGGAGGAATACGTTGCCGTGGTCACCGGAGGCCGGGAGGAAAACGGCTACCTGCTGGAGCAGAAGTTTGACTGCATCTTCTTCACCGGCAGCAAGGCGGTAGGCCGGACGGTGCTGGAGAAGGCCTCCCGGCACCTGACTCCCGTGACCCTGGAGCTGGGCGGCAAAAGCCCCTGCATTGTGGACGCCAGCGCGAACCTGAAGCTTGCCGCCAGGCGCATTGTCTTCGGCAAATTCTTAAACTGCGGCCAGACCTGCGTAGCCCCGGACTACATTGTGTGCCAGGAATCGGTGAAGGACCGGCTGCTGGAAGAACTGAAGGCGGAGATTCTGCGCCAGTACGGAGCCGATCCCCTCCACAATGACGCTTATGGCAAGATCATCAGCCAGAAGCATTTTGACCGGGTCACCGGGCTTATCGACAGCCAAAAGGTGGTCCACGGCGGCGGCAGTGACCCGCAGACCCGGAAGATTGAACCCACCCTGCTGGACAACGTGACCTGGGAGGACGCCGTCATGGGCCAGGAGATTTTCGGCCCGGTGCTGCCGGTGCTGACCTTCAAAAATCTGGATTCCGTCATCCACACCGTAAACAGCCACCACAAGCCCCTGGCCCTGTACATCTTCGCGGAAGACAAGGCCGTGATCCGCAAGGTCACCTCCCGCTGCGCCTTTGGCGGCGGCTGCGTCAACGACTGCATTATCCACCTCGCCACCAGCCAGATGGGCTTCGGCGGCGTGGGGGAGAGCGGCATGGGGGCCTACCACGGCAAAACCGGCTTCGACACCTTCACCCACTATAAGAGCATCGTGGACAAGAAAACCTGGCTGGACCTGCCCATGCGGTATCAGCCCTACCGCAAGGTAAACGATTGGCTGGTCCATCTGTTTTTGCGGTAACCGGTTCGACACAGAAATGATCGTTTCGCGGGCAAGGCCCGGAGCAAATGCGTTACGCACTTTGGGCCCCTCGACCGCAGGTGCAGTGGAAGATCGTTTACAGTTCGTAGGGGGCGTCATCCTTGACGCCCTCTACGATGGTTCCGTGATAGCCGAAGCCTTACGAAAATCTTAAGAATCTCCCTCTTGACGGGAACTGTGTGAAGCGTTATACTAACTGTACTAGCACAGCTAATACAGTTAAGGAGGGAGCGTATGGTGCATTTAGACTACCGGGATTCCCGGCCCATCTACACCCAGATCATCGACGGCATCCGGGAGCAGATCATCACCGGGGTTTTGCAGCCGGGAGACAAGCTTCCCAGCGTTCGGGAGCTGGCGTCCACGCTGGCCATCAACCCCAATACCATCCAGCGGGCCTACCGAAGGCTGGAGGCGGAGGCCTGGATCGCCACGGTACCGGGGAAGGGCTGCTTCGTCTGCGGCAACGCCAAGGGCCAGGAGCAGGAACGGGAACGCTGGTATAATGCGTTCGATGAGGCCGCGGCCGCGCTGATGACCCTGGGGGTTACCCCGGAGCAGCTGCGGCAGCGGCTTTCGGAAGGAGGAAAGACAAATGCTTGAAATGAAAAACGTGACCAAGACCTTCGGCACCTTCAAGGCCCTGGACGATCTGACCCTGACGGTGCCCCAGGGAGCGGTCTACGGTCTGGTGGGCCCCAACGGCGCGGGCAAATCCACCGCCATCCGCCATCTCACCGGGGTCTACCACCCGGACAGCGGCGGCATCACCGTTATGGGACAGCCGGTTTACGAGAATCCTGCCGTGAAAGCCGCCATCGGCTATATCCCCGACGACGTGTTCTACTTTCCCTCCGCCACCCTGGAGGAAATGGGAAAATTCTATCAGGGAATCTACCCCAGATTTGACGCATGTCTATTCCAGCGGCTGTATGACATCTTCCAGCTGCCCCCCAAGAGCCCCATTCGCCGGTTCTCCAAGGGCATGCAGAAGCAGGCGGCCTTCCAGCTGACCCTCAGCGCCCGGCCTGAGGTACTGATTCTGGATGAGCCCGTGGACGGCCTGGACCCGGTGATGCGGCGGCAGGTCATGAGCCTGATCCTGGCGGACGTGGCGGAGCACGGCACCACGGTGCTGATCTCCTCCCACAACCTGCGGGAGCTGGAGGACGTGTGCGACCATGTGGGCATCATGGACCATGGGAAGATGCTGCTGGAAAAGAGCCTGGCGGACATGCAGGGCGCCACCCACAAGCTGCAGCTGGTGGGCGATACCCCGGAAGGTCTGGACATTCTCCACGAAGCTTCCTCCGGCAGGCTGAAGACCCTCATCGTCCGGGGAAATCCCCAGGACATCAGCGCCAAAGCGGCGGCAGCGAACCCCGCCTACTTCGACGTGCTGCCCCTATCGCTGGAAGAGATCTTTATCTACGAACTGGGAGGTGTGAACTATGCAGTCAAAGACATCCTTCTTTAATAAGACCGTGTTCAAAAAGAACCTGACCCGGTTCGCGCCGGTGTGGGGGCTGTATCTGCTGGGCCTGCTGCTGTGGATGATGATGCTGTACGCGGACGAGTTCGCGGGCGACGGTGGGGCCCAAGGGTATTGGTTCGCCGATCATATGGCAGAGCAGATCCAGTTGATGGCCTTTGTCAACCTGATCTACGCCCCGGTGGTGGCGGCGCTGCTGTTCGGCGACCTTTATAACAGCCGCATGTGCAACGCCCTCCACGCCATGCCCCTGAGACGGGAGAGCTGGTTTCTGACCAACGTTGTCTCGGGCCTGGTTTTCTCCCTCCTGCCCACCGCAGTGACGGCGCTGCTGTCCGTGCCGCTGCTGATGGGTACCTGCGTGGTGAACGCCTGGCAGATCGGGCTGCTGTGGTTCGCGGGGGTCAATCTGGAATACCTGTGCTTCTTCGGCATCGCGGTGTTCAGCGCCTTCTGCGTGGGCAACCGCTTCGCCATGGCCATCGTCTACGCCGCGCTGAACTGCGGAGCCTATGTGGTCTACTTGCTCATCGATACCCTCTATACCCCCATGCTCTACGGTATGGTGACGCCCTCGGATTGGGCAACGCTGCTGACCCCCGTTATGCGCGTCGTCGAGGAGCCTTTTATCGAACTGGACGACTACGCATCCCTGTGGAATCTGTTTCAGAGCCAGAAGATCCCCATGTCGGCAAATTTTCGCGTCGTTCCCCAAGTCTGGTGGGGGCAGGCAGTCTGGGCCGCTGTTGGCATTGGGCTGCTGGTAATCGCGCTGCTGCTGTACCGGAAGCGGAGACTGGAATGCGCCGGGGACGCCATGGCCATCCGGGCGCTGGAGCCTGTGCTGATGGTGAGCGCTTCTATCGCCGCGGCGGCTGCGGCTTATATGGCCCTGGTAATATTCTTCGGCAATTCCTCCAGCGGTTTGTTGGCGTACCTGACCCTGGCCTGCGGTCTGGCGGTGGGCTGGTTCGCCGCCCGGATGCTCATTGCCCGTTCCACCCGGGTATTCCGCCCCAGGAACTGGGTGGGGCTGCTCTCTCTCGCCGCCGTGCTGGCGGTAAGCCTGGTGCTGACCCATTTTGACGTGCTGGGCATCGAGGACCGGATTCCGGAAGCGGAGAATGTGGAATCGGCCTCCATCTCCCTCTATCAGAGAAGCACTTGCACTGTGAAGCTGACGGAAGCGGAGGATATTGAAGCCCTCCTGCGTTTGCAGCAGCTGGCCCTGGAGAACCGGGCAGAGGATAGCGGCTCTTTCCCTGTGGTAGACGGAAAACCGATGACCCGTCAGGAGCTCTCGGAAGCCCTGACCGCCGGGAAATCTCTGGACGGCTATCCCTGCCGAAGCATTTCTCCGGTCTTCCTGACCTTCCAGCTGAAAAACGGCAGGACCATGCAAAGGCTCTATTTCATCTGGACCGATCAGGAAGAAGGGACCATCGCCAACCAGTACCTGAGCCGCTGGGAAGCCGTCGCCCGAAGTGGGAACGGGTCCCGGTCCTTCGATTGGAGCGCAGTCACCGATCTGTATATCGAACCAAATCCGTGGATCGAGGCTCCCTCCCGGGAGATGGTGGATTCCCTGGTGGAAGCGATTAAAGCCGACTGCGCCGCCGGGACCATGACCCAGTACGGCTACTTCCACAACGGCCATTTCTTGGTGCGTGAAAACGGCGATACCGGCATAACGGATTCCCTGTGGGTCTACTTCAGCACGGAGAACGACGGCTTCGGTCTCTACGTCTACGCGGACTCCGAGAACACCCTGAACTGGCTCCGGCAGCACGACCTGCTCCAATACGAAGTCCGTCCGGAAACCGTCTGGCCCGGTTAATATCCAATTTTTCCAACCGCTGAAGGAATTCGGCGGTTGGTTTTTTATGTCTTGTTTTTGCAGGAAACAACCCCGTTTGCAGTCGCCCTTTCGCTCCCGTTCCCCTATTCTTATCTATTCTATGCTTTTCTTATCTTATCTATCCTATCCTTATCTGGGGTTCCAAACTGTCTCCCCACTGGGTTCCGTTTTGGTTCCCAAAAAAGCCGATTTCTCAAGGGACTCTAAGAGGCCTTCCGCGTCCATGCAATCAAGCAAATTCGCGCGAGATCTCCGGTTGTTCCCCGCTAACCTTCAATTTCTTACCACAGGGAAACCTCTGAGCAAAAGATTCGCTGCTTAAGCCGCAGACGATTTCTATGTCTCATCAAAAGTCGGGAATGAATCCTTTGTCTGCCGCTTCCGCCCCCTGCGTAAAGCCCTGGAGCTTATTCAGGTACATCCAGCTCAGCACGGATTCGTATTCGCTTTCTGTAACCCGGCGGTCAAAGGGGGCGTGTAACTTGCCCATGGGGGTGTACTGCCGCATGAGACTCACCAGCACCTGGCCCGGGGCAAAGGTTTCCCCGATCCAGTCCAGCACCCGCAGAGAGTTGTCTACACAGCCGGGCAGGATCAGGTGGCGGATGATGACGCCCTTTTCGACCCTTTCTCCATTCCACTGCACCGGGCCAACCTGGCGGACCATTTCACGAATGGCGGCGGTGGCGACTTCGAAATAGTCTTCCGCCCCGGACAATTCCTTTGCCAGGTGGGGATTGGCGTATTTCAGATCCGGCAGGTAGATGTCAATGCTGCCCTCCAGCTCCCGCAAGGTCTCCACGCGCTCGTAGCCGCCGCAGTTATAGACTACGGGCACCGGCAGCTTGGGAGACAGGGCGGGCAGGATTGTAGGCAGAAAGTGGGTGGGGGTCACCAGATCGATGTTTTCCGCTCCCTGGGCAATCAAATCTTCAAACAGCATTCGCAGCTGTGCGGAATCCATTTCTTTTCCCACAGCCCCGCCGCTGATGGCCATGTTCTGGCAGTAGCGGCAGCCCAGGGTGCAGCCGCCGAAGAACACGGCCCCGCTGCCGCCGTTTCCTGCCAGGGCGGGTTCCTCCCATTTGTGCAGCATGGCCTTCGCCACCAGGGCGGTGCCGGGACAGCCGCAGAAGCCGGTTTCCCCATGGGTCCGGTCCACGCCGCACTGCCGGGGGCAGAGGGTACAGGTTTGATAGTTCATATGCATCCCATCCTTTTGGGGATATGATAGCAGTTTTGGCAGCTTTCTTCAAGCTTGGCTTTACCTCCGGGAAAAAATGTGGTATATTACAGTATCATGGATAGAGAAGGAAGAAACCCAACCAATGGAAATTCGATTTGCTGATGAACGGGATATTCCCGGTATGATTGATCTATTACAACAGGTGGGAGAAGTCCACCACCAGATCCGGCCCGACCTGTTCCGCGCGGGCGCTCAGAAATATGAGGAAGCTTCTCTGAAACAGCTTCTGGCGGATCCCAGCCGTCCCATTCTGGCAGCCATCGTTGACGAAAAACTGGCGGGCTATGCTTTTTGCATCCTGCAAGTGACCGAGAACGATCCTGTGCTCCGGGATCGGAAGGTGATGTATATTGACGATCTGTGCGTGGACGAAGCCATGCGGGGCCGGGGCATTGCCGGAGCGCTGTACAAAGCGGTCTGCCAGTACGCGAAAGAGCTGGGCTGCGACGCCGTGACGCTGAATGTATGGTGCGGAAATAACAACGCCATGAAGTTCTATGAAAAATGCGGCCTGAAGCCCCAGAAAATCGGGATGGAGTACATTTTATAATGTTGTTTCTTTGGAGGTATCCCCATGGCCTTTGACGCTTTTTTCTTATCTGCCGTGCTGGAGGAGGTACGCAGCCGGTGTATCGGCGCCCGGGTGGAGAAGATCCACCAGCCCAGCCGGGACACCCTGATCCTTCACCTGCGCTGCCGGGAGGGCCGGGAGAAGCTGCTGTTTGCCGCCAATCCCACCGCACCCCGGCTGCACCTGACTTCCGCTTCTCCGGAAAATCCCGCGGAACCGCCTATGTTCTGTATGCTCTTGCGCAAGCACCTTCTGGGGGCCAAGCTGGTGGACATCGTACAGCCTCCCATGGAGCGTGCGGCCGCCTTAACCTTCGACTGCACCGACGAAATGGGCTACCCCGTTCAAAAGCGGCTGGTGGCGGAGCTGATGGGCCGCACCTGCAACCTGTATCTGCTCTCCACGGAGGGACGGATTCTGGACTGCCTGCGCCGCATCGGTCTGGACGAAAGTGCCAAGCGGGCGGCACTGCCGGGACTTATGTACCAGGAGCCGGAGAAGATCACCAAGCACGATCCCCGGTTCCCGGATTCGGAAGAATGGAGTTATGTTAACTTACTAACCCAGCCCGGCCCGGATGTGTTGGCAGACCGGCTGATGGAGGTGTTTGGCGGCCTGTCTCCCCTGGTCTGCCGGGAAGCGGCTCTGTTTGCCGCCGGAGGCACCGACGCCCGGATAGAGGGACAGAATGTGGAAGACATGGCGGACAAGCTGGGACTGTTCTTCCGGGAGCACCTGAACCACCCGGCGCCCTACTACTATGCCCTCCCCGACGGGACACCCAAGCAGTTCGCTTTCTGCCCCATCCGCCAATATGGCCCGTGCCAGGAGGCGGAGTCCTTCGGGGCACTGCTTGACATGTATTACACCGTCCGGGACCGGAAGGACGCCATGCGGCAGAAGAGCCAGGCGGTGCGCAAGACGGTGCAGAACCTGTGTACCCGTCTGACCCGGAAGCTGGCCATCCAGGAAAAGGAGCTGGAAGCCACCTACGACCGGGAGCGGCTGCGCCAGCTGGGGGATATTCTCACCGCCAACCTCCACAGAATCGTGAAGGGCCAGACGGTGGTGCAGTGCCAGGACTTCTATGACGAGGACATGAAGACCATCGACATCCCCTTAAGCCCCATTCTCTCGCCCCAGCAGAATGCCGCCAAGTTCTACAAGGACTACGCCCGGATGAAAAACGCGGAGAAGGAGCTGACAAAGCAGATCGAGCTGGGAGAGAATGAGCTGAATTATCTGAAAAGCGTTCTGGAGGAGCTGAACCGGGCCCAGACCGAGGCCGAGCTGGAGGAGATCCGCCGGGAGCTGCAGGACGGGGGCTACCTCCGCGCCGAAGCCGGGAAGAAGCGGATCAAGCAGGGCAAGCTGGCCCCCATGCGTTTTGAGTCCACCGACGGCTATCCCATCTATGTAGGCCGCAACAACCGCCAGAACGACGAGCTGACCTTCAAGCTGGCCCGGAAGGACGATATCTGGTGCCACGCCTCCAAGGTCCACGGCTCCCACGTCATCATCTCCTGCGGCGGCACCAAGCCCCCGGACAACACCGTCACCCAGGCCGCCCAGCTGGCCGCCTACTACGCCGAAACAGGCGGTGGCCAGAACATCCCCGTGGATGTGACATCCGTGAAGCAGGTGAAGAAGATCCCCAACGGCAAGCCCGGCATGGTGATCTACCACACCTATAAGACGGTCATTGCCAACCCCTACCCGGATATCGTGGTGGATGAACTGAACGCGGAGAAGAAAGAAGAATAAAAGCAGCGCCCTAAAGGCGGGTGTCCGTAACACAGTAATTCTATGAATTATTTATTACGGCATCTGTCTTGCAGGGTTGGTAAAATGAAAATAGGCGATACCTGGTTGTTTTGACCGGGTATCGCTTATTTTTTTGCCCGCAATAGAAAGAATAGACATATTCTGACTTTTCGGTTACAATAGATGCGAAGTACGACAAATCTGCACCCAGAATAATTTTTCAAAAAATTTTGTAGCGATTGGAAAAAAGCGCAATTCTGGTGCCCATATATTATGGGGGAGTATGATGGATGAGGTGATGAATATGGATAAAAGCAACCCTTATAGCTTTTATATAGTGCTGGCGGATGGGATCATGGAGATTCCGCAGGACAGCAATCTTTCATGGATCACGCTGTTTTACGCGCTGCCGAAGGAACTGGTTGAGAAGCGTCCGGCATATTTGGGGCTTCCGCGAAATGTCCACCATCTGCTGAACTCGAAGGAGCACTGCAAGCTGATCCAGTCGGATGCGTTTCTGGAACTGGTCTGGGACTGCTATGCGTGGGCGGCATGGCAATTCTTTCAGGTTCCCGGAAAGGATGTCGCGAAACGCGACATCCCTGGGGACTGGTCGAACTATTCCGGGGACTTTCCGCTGTGGCGTCTGTCCTATGAAATCATCAAGTATTTCCGGCAGAAGTTTGAAACGGAGATGGAGTGGAGCTTCCAGCGGTTGTTCCTGATGGATAAGGATTCGGAACTGCCATGGCTCAGTTACCAGAACTTCGGAAATCTGGTTGGCAACCTCACAGATATGATCGTGGAAGAACAAAACTGGCAACCGATGATTGATGAAATCTGGAACAATCGCCAGGCGGCGGATTACACCGGCAAGAACATCCAAAAGCGGGACTTCTTGCGGTCATGGAACCACAGCCGTACCGCCGAGCACATTTCTCTGGAGGATGTGCTGGAAAATGGTGTAAACATCGACGGAGAGCAGCTTTATGATATTGCTGATCCCCGGGGCGAGTTTGAATCAACGGTACTTACTGAGCAGAGCATGGAGCAGTTTAAGGGCAAGCTGACCGAGCAGGACAAATTGATTTTGCAGCTACGCAATGAGGGTTGCTCTTTGAAGGAAATTGCTGAGAAAGCCGGATTCAAAACGCTCAGCGCAGTCAGCAAGCGCATTGAAAAGCTGGCTGGGGCGTATGAGGACTTTGTTTCCGGGGAGTACAGCGATTTTCTGGACAAGCACACAACTTAACACAAGGCGCACAGGCAGTCACGAGTTTTCGTGGCTGCTTTTTTATGCCGGAGAGGAGATTTTATGAGCAAAGAACCATTGGAAGCCATGCCCGATGTGATGGATGCCAAGCAGCTTGCAGCAGCCTTGCGGATTTCTAAGTCTGGGGCGTACAGCCTGTTAAACAGCCCGGATTTTCCGACGCCGAAAATCGGTGGGCGAAAGCTGGTGATGAAAAACGACCTGCTGGAATGGCTGAAAAGTCACACGAACAGCAAAGTATGAAATCTCGGTCAAGAGCCGAAAAAGGCGGGAATCAGACGATGGGGCGAGATGAAACATACGCCCCATCATTTCTGGTGTTTCCATGCGAAAAGGATTCCACTTTCCCGGCTCAAGAGCCGGGAAAATTTTATGAAAATCAGGAGGGTTTATGAAAACAGGGCTTACCAAGAAGCAGAAAGTCACTGAGGTCTATTACAATGCCAAAGATCCTACAGCGGAAATTTACACACACGACACTAAGCTAAAGAAACGGCTCATTGCCTATGCTGCCCAATATCCAGAATTATGCCAGCAGACCGATGATGACGAACAGGGCGGCTTGCGGTTTGAAATCGATAAGCGTAGGATCAGCATTCGTCTGACTGCACCATACAGCGAGGAACGGCGACAAGCTGCCAGAGAATGGGCACAGGAAAACGGAATTGCCAAGTAGTAGAATAAATTGGGAAGAAAGGACATTTTTCTATGGTAACTGCTGAAATAGAACAATCTTTTTCTTACATTCTTTTCCTGCTTCCTAGACATACAAATGCTCCCTCCATATTGACAGTGTTTTATTTCACTGTCAATATAGAGGGAACAAATCACAGGGGGGGAGATTGAAGGCTCTTGTACTTTGCTGAGTATACTATTCAAAGTATCCAGGGGCTCGCTTGAATTCAACTTAAATTCCCGTTCTTATCGCATGTCATGGCTAGGCTGATGGGTACTTTTGTCACGGTTACACCTGCAAGCTTTTCTCCCATGGTTACGGAAGCGGTAGCCTTGCTGCCGCTTTTGCTTGCGGACTTGGAAATCGTATACCAGCTAGAATCGTAAACCGTCACATCCACGCTGGAGGATGTACAGGTGGCGCTGGAACCAGTATACGTGAAAGAACCCGACAGTGTAGCTTTCCATTGCACCGTTCCATTTTTGCCATAATATGTATATGGTTTACTCCCAGACACTGAGCCGGAAGCACGTATTCCCTTAGTGATAACTTCTACTGTCATATAACTGCCATCTTCAAAATATATAGTTTCCCAATTTTTCTCTGACGCATTGCTCTGAATGGGGGTTACGCAAATCAGTATAGCTACTACCAAGATAAAACTAAATATCCGCTTCATTTTTATTTACTCCTTAATCTGTTACGTTTCTTTCAGTTACTATTGCCTCACCAACAACTAAATAGCCACTTACGTCATTAACGTGATCTACATAAGCCGCTGTGATAAACCCAACCCACAAGGCAACCACAGCAACCGCAGTTGCCGCAACCACCCCTATGATCCTTCGTCTGATTCGCAGATCCCGCAGAAGTTCGTCAGTTCCCATATCTTCTACATAGGTAGCCGCAATCTGTTGGGGTGACCCAAATCGTTCCATTAATTCTTCATAGGATGATTCCGGGTTCTCCGTCAGATATTCCCGTACAGTATTCCTGATTCTCTCCAGAATTGCATTTTTTAGCTTCTTTGAACATGGCAACCAGCCCCGAATCTCCTGGAGATAACGCCGTACCGCCCTACTATGTCTCTCCATGGTTGTCTGCCTCCTTTATGATTTGAAAAACGCCACTGGTAACTTCCTCGTACTCCTGCCTAAGCTCTTTTTGCCGCTGCTCCCCAGCTGGCTCCAGGTGATAGTAAACTCGGGTCATCCTCTTGCCTACCTGCACCTTCCGGTCAGAGATCAGTCCTTGATCCACCAACCTGTAAAGCACAGGGTAAAGAGAACCTTCCTGGGTAGTAAGCCTTCCACCGCTGGTTCTGGATGTTTCTTGTACCAGCTGATACCCATACATATCTTCCCGCTTCAAAAGCGTTAGGATCACCAGAGACATCACGCCCCGGCGAAAGCTGGTTTGCGAATTGTCTGTTGCCATATTTTCTCCTCCTACTCTTCTTGTATATCTTATACCATGAATATTTTCTATTTTCAATACCTTTTTTACAAAAGTATTGTTGACAAAGCGCATTATACATTTTATAATTGGTTTATCAACCGGAAGGGACTGATTCCGATGGGGCACTATTGAAATAGAAGACGAACTGAAAGAACGGTATTATGAAGGAGGTTCTTATATGAAAAAAGCATTTAGAATTATAACGTCGCTTTGCTTATGTGCTGTGTTCGTTTTCTCCGCACTGCCATTTCATGCAATGGCGTTGGATAATAGAGCATATACTCGCACTTACGGAGGAGAGACACTGAACGTATCATATTCTTTAAATGCTGAAACCGTTGTAGAAAGCATTACTATAGTGGAGAATGGCATGGTTACGCTGTCTGCCAAACGTGAAATTCATCCCGATGGAAGTATGTCCACATATATTGAGGATGTTTTGGTTGCTGAATTCAACGCTGATTATGACGTTTTCTATGCTCTTGCATCAGGTGAAGCAAACCCATTTGCTAAATCAGTTTACCAGGTGTGCGGCTCAACGCTCCCTCACACGCTTGTATCTACTGCCTCCCGAACGGTAACTAAGGCCGAAATGTTGTCACTTCAAGCTGGAGTTTCTCTTTGGTTAGGTTTTTCATCCTTACCTGCGAGCGCTATATATACCGTGGTAACGTTTGCAATAAATAGTATGGGAACTTATTCGTGCAACTATGTAGATGTCACAGAATATAAGTATTTTGTTCAGGATTATGAGTATAACGTATCAAGTAATTGCTACCATACTTATTTAGTATTTTATAACTACGCTTCCAACGGTCAAAAACAAATCGTACATTCACAGTGGAAATGTTACTCGGAGACACTTTAATGAAACGATTTGACATGATGCAAGCTGCGAAGAAGTTGACCCGTTTCTTAAAATCACACTTTCCCATCTCTTCCTCCTACCATTTTCTCTATGGCGTCTTGGCAATCTTTCTGATTTACGACGGCTTTTCTCTAGGGCCTGTCCTAAATGCCTCCAGAGGACTTGTCATAATTGTGGTGCTGATATCCCTGCTGCCGCTGGTCCTGATTCCACTGTTCGGCGGAAGAAAATACTTGTTTGGCAGCGGAAACTGGACGGTGTTTGGAATGGTTACCACTTTGATAGTCGCTGCTTGCCTCGGGTGGTTGGAGGTACCGCTGGTGCTATTGGTGCTTGCCTTTGGGCTGGGTGGTATTTTATTTCAAATATTCAAAAAACGCATTTTTTGATATAAATAATTTGAGGGAATCCTATTTGCTTTAAATGTACCCATACCCATTTTGCACCATCAAGCACTTCGTTACTCTGCTGCAATCGCTAAAAAAATTTGATGGAATAAATAACACCGGCTTGAAAGTGAAGTGTCCCCCAAAGTTAGATCAGTATCTCTAGCTCAAATTGTTTAAATAGCCAAAGGGCTTGCTACCTGTGAACCGCAGGCGGCAAGCCCTTAAGTCTTGCCTTAATTCGTCTGTTGCTGTAGTAATCAAGGTATTCAATAAGCTCTTGCATGAATATATGATACGTCAATGAATTTCGCAGCGGGAATGGCGGACACTTTTAAGAAAATGAAAATGTAAAGCCCTTTAGACTTCTAAAGGGCGCACTTCTATACGGAGCAAGCCCCGTATGTGCGCTCTGCGAGGCCGAACACCCCGGACACCTGAATGTTCGGGGCTTTTTGCGTCACTGCGTTCCGAACAAGGGGCTGCACCCCTTGCGCCTCTATGCGGTTATCCAAAATAGATGTGAGAAACAAAACGGCGTGACCGAAGCCACGCCGTCCCTCGAAAACCAATGGTTTTCAGATTTTGGAATTTAACTGTCTTACGAACACCCCGCCAAGGGACGCTGCTTTGCGTTAGAAGAAAAATGTGAATAACTTTGTCAGAAAGTTCAAAAATAATTCAAAAAGCACCCATTGACTTTTTTGGCACTCTCTGGTATAGTGTGCTTAGCACTCAAGGAAATGGAGTGCTAAACGGAAAGGAGGAATTTCATGGAACTGACGGATCGAAAAAAGAAGGTTCTGCGCAGCGTGGTTGACCTGTACATCCGTACTGCAGAGCCGGTAGGCTCCAAAGCCATCACCGAGCTTCCCGATATGAATTATTCCTCCGCAACCATCCGCAATGAAATGGCGGATCTCACCGCCATGGGTTATCTGGAGCAGCCCCATACCAGCGCCGGGCGAATCCCCTCCGCCGCAGGCTACCGGCTGTATGTCGATGAGCTGATGATGGACTACCGCCTCAGCGTGGATGAAACCAAGTCCATCAACATCGCCATCGAGGAAAAGATGCGCAAGGTTGACAAAATGGTGGAGAAGGTCGCCAAGCTGGTTTCCCAGGCCACGAACCTGCCGGCCATCTCCGCGGCATCCCGCCACGGCAGCGCCTGCATCAAGCGGTTCGACCTGATCCTGGCGGCGAAAAGCAGCGTTATCTTGGTGCTGATGCTCCCCAATGACCAGGCGGTCAACAAGGTCATCAAGCTGCCTCTGGCGGTCACGGAAACAGACCTGAAGCTGCTCGGCGCGGTGCTGAACGCCACCATGACGGAGATTCCCCTGGAGGACTTCACCGCCGAGCTGATGGAGAAGGTGATGCGCTCCGCTGGAGCCGCCGCTTCCCTGGTGCCGGTGATCGTGGACTTCACCCAGGAGACCCTGCGGAATCAGGATTCCACCAACATGGCGGTGTTCGGACAATCCCGGCTGCTGACCCTTCCCGAATACCGGGATGTGGAAAAAGCCCAGCGGGTTATGGCCTCCATTGATGAGGATGCCCTGAGCAATCTCCCGGCGGTGATGCAGAATGAGAACGGAACCAAGGTTATCGTGGGTCCCGAAAATGTGGCCGATGAGCTGAAGGACACCTCCGTGGTCATGACGAAGTTCGACATCGGCGACGGATTGCAGGGCATGATCGGCGTGGTGGGTCCCACCCGCATGGATTACGCCAAGGTGACCGCCCGCTTAAGCTACTTTGCCGAGAGCTTGTCGAAGATGTTCGCCAAGCCGGAAAGTCCCCAGCTGCCGGAGCCGGTACCGGAAGAACCCCACGAATAGCGCAGGCAAAAGGCTTTGCGAGAACCATACAGTGACAGGAGGCCAAGAAACGTGGCAAAAAAGGATAAAGAACAGAAAGAGCAGTGCAATCCCAACGAGACGCCTGCAGAGGAAACCGTGGAAACGCCCGAAGTGACCCAGGAGCAGCCGGAAACATCGGAGACCCTGGAAACCAAGGAAGCCCCGGAAGTGAATCCCTGGGAGGAAAAATACAACGTGGAGCGGGATGCCCACCTTCGGGTGGCAGCGGAGTTTGACAACTTCCGCAAGCGCACCGTGAAGGAGAAGGAAGCCTCCTACGGCAACGGCAAGTCCGACGCCGTGGCGAAGTTCCTTCCTATCTACGACAACCTGGAGCGGGCGCTGAAGCAGGAAACCGCCGATGCCGCCTTCAAAAAGGGCGTGGAGATGACCATGACCGAACTGGTGAAGATTCTGAACGGCCTGGGCGTGGAGATCTTCGGCGAGATTGGCGACAGCTTCGACCCGAACCTGCACAACGCCGTAATGCACACCGAAAGCGAGGAGCTGGGCGAGAATGTAGTCGCCCAGGTGTTCCAGAAGGGCTTCAAGATCGGCGATAAGGTCGTCCGGTTCGCCATGGTACAGGTAGCAAATTGAATGCATAGCTGCATTTCAATCAATATATAAAAACTGTCAGCGGAGCTGACACCCACAAAAACGTAAAAACTTAAGGATTTATATAGGAGGATATTGTTATGAGTAAGATTATCGGTATTGACCTTGGTACTACCAATTCCTGTGTTGCCGTTCTGGAAGGCGGCGAACCCGTTGTTATCGCCAATGCGGAAGGCACCCGCACCACTCCCTCTGTGGTGGCTTTCTCCAAGACCGGCGAGCGTATGGTCGGCCAGGTGGCAAAGCGTCAGGCTGTCACCAATGCGGACCGCACCGTCTCTTCCATCAAGCGTCACATGGGTGAGAACTACCATGTCACCATCGACGGCAAAGGCTACACCCCCCAGGAGATCAGCGCCATGATCCTGCAGAAGCTGAAGGCGGATGCCGAGAGCTATCTGGGCCAGACCATCACCGAAGCCGTCATCACCGTTCCCGCCTACTTCTCCGATGCCCAGCGTCAGGCTACCAAGGACGCCGGCAAGATCGCGGGCCTGGACGTCAAGCGTATCATCAACGAGCCCACTGCCGCTGCCCTGGCTTACGGCCTGGACAAGGAGCAGGAGCAGAAGATCATGGTCTATGACCTGGGCGGCGGCACCTTCGATGTGTCCATCCTGGATATCGGCGACGGTGTCATCGAGGTTCTGGCCACTGCCGGCGACACGCATCTGGGCGGCGACGACTTCGACCAGCGCATCATGGACTATCTGGTCGCCGAGTTCAAGAAGGCCGAGGGCATCAACCTGGCCGGCGACAAGGTTGCCATGCAGCGCCTGAAGGAAGCCGCCGAGAAGGCCAAGATCGAGCTGTCTGGCGTGACCTCCACCAACATCAACCTGCCCTATATCACCGCCGACGCTACCGGCCCCAAGCACCTGGATGTGACCCTGACCCGGGCCAAGTTCAATGAGCTGACCGCCGATCTGGTGGAGCGCACCATGAAGCCTGTCCGTCAGGCCATGTCCGACGCGGGCCTGAGCGCTTCCGATATCCACAAGGTTCTGCTGGTTGGCGGTTCCACCCGTATCCCCGCCGTTCAGGACGCTGTCAAGTCCATCACCGGCAAGGAAGGCTTCAAGGGCATCAACCCCGACGAGTGCGTGGCTGTGGGCGCTGCCATCCAGGGCGGTGTTCTCACCGGCGATGTGCAGGACATCCTGCTGCTGGACGTCACCCCCCTGTCCCTGGGCATTGAGACCATGGGCGGCGTGTTCACCCGTCTGATCGACCGCAACACCACCATCCCCACCCACAAGAGCCAGATCTTCTCCACCGCCGCGGACGGCCAGACCTCCGTTGAGGTCCATGTGCTGCAGGGCGAGCGGGAAATGGCCGCTTACAATAAGACCCTGGGCCGCTTCCAGCTCAGCGGCATCGCTCCCGCACCCCGGGGCGTACCTCAGATCGAGGTCACCTTCGACATCGACGCCAACGGCATCGTGAAGGTCTCCGCTAAGGACCTGGGCACCGGCAAGGAGCAGCAGATCTCCATCACCGCTTCCACCAACCTGAGCCAGGAGGACATCGACAAGGCTGTTCGGGAAGCCGAACAGTACGCTGCCGAGGACAAGGCCCGCAAGGACGAAGTGGACACCCACAACATGGCTGACCAGACCGTCTACCAGACCGAGAAGACCCTGAACGAGCTGGGCGACAAGATCAGCGCCGACGAGAAGGCCTCCATCCAGTCCGCCATTGACAAGCTGAAGGAAGTCAACAAGGGCTCCGACATCGCCGCCATCAAGGCTGCTACCGAGGAAGTCCAGCAGGCTTTCTACAAAGTCAGCGAGAAGCTGTACCAGCAGGCGAATCCCCAGGGCGGCGCTCAGGACGGCAATTACCAGCAGCCCGGCGACGACGGTGTTGTGGACGCCGACTACGAAACCGTTGACTGATGAACCCCAAGAAGAGGGGCGGCAAAAAGCCGCCCCTTTTTCAAGATATTTCAGATAGGAGATATAAGGTATAAGATAGAAGATATAAGAGGATTGGAAGGACATGGAAAGCACGGCTATCTTATATCTCGTATCTTGTATCTTATATCAAAGCGCACATTCTCTGCGGAGGTGAACACTTATGGCAGATACGAACAAACGTGATTACTATGAGGTGCTGGGGGTCAACAAGGACGCCAGCGCCGAGGAAATAAAGAAGGCCTACCGGAAGGGCGCCATGAAGTATCATCCGGACCGGAACCCCGGCGACAAGGAAGCCGAGGAGAAGTTCAAGGAGATCAACGAGGCCTACGAGGTTCTGTCCGACACCGAAAAGCGGAGCCGCTATGACCAGTACGGCTTTGCAGGCGTAGATCCCAACTTCGGAGCCGGCGGCGCGGGCTACGGCGGTGGCTTCGGTGGCTTTGGCGATTTTGGCGACCTGGGGGATATTTTCGGAGAATTCTTCGGAGGCGGCGGTGGACGCCGGGGCTCCCAGCAGAACGCACCCCGCCGGGGAGAAAACGTCATGGCCCGGCTGGAGCTGACCTTTGAGGAAGCCGCTTTCGGCTGCGAGAAGGAAGTCTCCACCCAGCGTATCGAGAACTGCGCCGTCTGTAACGGCTCCGGTTCCGCTGATGGCGTCATTGAGACCTGTACCCAGTGCCGGGGCACCGGCCAGGTCAAGACGGTTCAGAACTTTATGGGCATGCAGATGCAGTCCAGCACCACCTGCCCTGCCTGTAACGGCCGTGGCAAGGTCATCAAGACCCCCTGCAATACCTGTAAGGGCAAGGGCAAGGTCCGCAAGACCAATCGGGTCAAGGTCAAAATCCCTGCCGGTGTGGATGCGGGCCAGAGCGTCCGGGTCCGTGGCGAGGGCTGCGTCGGTACCAACGGCGGCGTGAACGGCGACCTGCTGGTGGAGATCTCCATCAAGCGCCACCCGATTTTCACCCGGGAGGACTATGACGTGCTGTGCGAGGTGCCCATCACCTTTACCCAGGCGGCCCTGGGCGCGGAGATCGAGGTACCCACCCTGGACGGCAAGGTGAAGTTCGACCTCCCCGAGGGTACCCAGACCGGCAAGGAATTCGTGCTCCGGGACAAGGGCATTCCCCAGGTGGGCAATCCCCGCCGCCGGGGCGACCACCGCTTCACTGTGGTGGTAGAGACCCCCACCCATCTGACCAAGGAGCAGAAGGAGCTGCTGCGCCAGCTGGAGAGCACCATAGAGGTGACCCCCAAGCGCAAGAAGTTCAAGGACAATCTGAAGAATTTCTTCGAATAAACAGCAAAAAAGCAGGACGGTACTTGTGATCGCCCTGCTTTTTTTGTATAATGGACGCAGAATCCTATCGTGCCGTTTGCTTGTAAATGATCGTTTATCTGCGTTAGCAGCGTCCTTGCCTCTCCCTTTGGGAGAGGTGGCCCGGCGAATGCCGGGTCGGAGAGGGCCATCGTTCCCCTCTCAGTCACGCCTTCGGCGTGCCAGCTCTCCCAAAGGGAGAGCCAAGAGTTACACAGATAAACGATCATTTAACAATAAAAGGCAAACCTACTATTCATTTTGCATTTATATCCAAGGAGGCAGCAGTTATGAAGCGCGAAAACTACATCAGCTGGGATGAGTATTTCATGGGCATTGCCATGCTGGCGGCCCGGCGCAGCAAGGACCCCAATACCCAAGTGGGGGCCTGCATCGTGTCCCAGGACAATATCATTATCTCCACCGGCTACAACGGCATGCCCAAGGGCTGCTCTGATGACGAATACCCCTGGGAGCGGGAAGGGGCGCAGACCAAGTACCCCTATGTGGTCCACGCGGAGCTGAACGCAGTCCTCAACGCCAACGGCCGGGACCTGCGGGGCAGCAAGCTGTATGTGGCCCTGTTCCCCTGCAACGAATGCGCCAAGGCCATTATCCAGAGCGGCGTGAAGGAGGTCTACTACCTCTCGGACAAATATGCCGACAGCATGGCAACCCTGGCCTCCAAGCGGATGATGGACTCCGCCGGGGTCAAATACACCCAGCTGCGAACCAACCTGAAATCCATCACCTTGGACTTTATCCCGGAAGAAGAACGATAACATAAAAAAGCTGCCTTTAGCGGGGTGTTCGTAAGACAGTAAAATAGGCAAAAGGCGTGACGAAAGTGGCACGCCTTTTTTCATGCAAGGATAGCCGCATAGCGGCGCAAAGGGTGCGGCCCCTTGCTCGAAACGCAGTGACGCAGTACACCCCGGACATTCAGGTGTCCGGGGAGTTCCGTCTCACAGAGCGCACTTCTATACGGGGCTTGACCCGTATAGAAGTGCGCCCTTAGTTCCTAAGGAAGTGTTCCACTGCTCAACGCTGGTTTGTTTGCATAAGATTAGTACAATAACACAGTAGAAATAGAAACTGCGCTATGATATAATAATGCTGTTAATACTGCTTGTTTGAAATAATTTGTATGTCATGAAATCGGCTTTATGAATAGCCACAAGTGTTATGGACTGGTTATAATGGATAAGAAAGGCAGAAAGAGGCGGCAATGATGAATAGAACAAAAGATTTCATTGAAGTAAAATCATATGGCGATATTTTTCCCAAGAAAGGCACAAACACCAGAATCCCATATGAACATCAAAAAAATGCCATGGTAGCGCTGGATAAGATGAATCAGGAATCATCTTTCAGCACCTTGGTTGTTCTGCCTACTGGCGGTGGTAAGACATATACTGCTTCCATGTGGCTCTTAAAAAATGCCATTGACAAGAAAAAGAAAATTCTTTGGATTGCCCATCGCCAGATGTTGCTGGATCAGGCTGCGGAATCGTTTCAAAAGTTTGCTTATACAGAAGTGGTTCCTCACATTTCTTCTTTCTGTTTCAGAATTGTATCCGGTGCATCCAGCCACGACCGAACAAGTGACATTCGTTCAAGTGATAATTTGCTGATCGTCAGTAAGGATAGCATCGGAAGAAATATTGAGCGATTGGATCAGTGGCTCAAAGGCGAAAAAGAGTTGTATCTGATCGTTGATGAGGCGCATCATTCAACCGCAAAAACCTACAGAAAAGTTATTGATTACGTAAAAGCAAAGATTCCAAACTTAAAGCTTATTGGTTTGACTGCAACTCCATTCCGTACTGCCGAGGAAGAACAGGGGCTGTTGGCCAAAATCTTCACCGACGGAATCAACAATGGACGTGTTGTTCATGGTGATATCGGAATTACATACCAAATTGGTCTAAAAGAACTGATCAACAGGCAGATTCTTGCAAAACCTATTTTTGAAAGCTTTTATACGGATGAAGAATACGGAGACTCTCTTGGTGTCGATGCATGGGAGAGCATTCAACACTTGGATGTTATTCCAGATGAAGTTGCACAGCAGATGGCGGACAGTGCCGCCCGTAATAAACTGATTGTCGAAACCTATAAGGCAAAACAGGGTGAATATGGTCAGACTATCTTGTTTGCTATTAACGTAGTCCATGCAATTCAGTTGACAACTCTTTTCAAAAAAGCCGGTATCAAAGCGGATTTCATTGTATCTTCCGTCAAAGATTCCATTACAGGTATAACAATCAGCCGAGAAGATAATGAAAGAAAGTTGGATGATTACCGAAATGGAAAGCTGCAGGTTTTGATCAATGTCAATATTTTGACAGAAGGTGTTGACCTGCCAAAAACGAAGACCGTCTTTTTAGCAAGGCCTACTGTTTCCTCCATCCTGATGACGCAGATGGTTGGTCGTGCATTGCGTGGTACTTCAGCCGGTGGTACTGCCAGTGCATACATTGTTTCGTTCGTGGACCATTGGAATGAGCACATTGCATGGGTGAATCCGGAAAGCTTGTTCGACGGAAACAATGATTATCAGGATAATGACTCTGAACGTGCAAAACGAGATTTGCGCATGATTTCCATTTCCAAGATCGAGGAATTTGCTTCCATTTTGGATGATGCAGTAGATACTACTGCTTTGGAAAAAATTCCTTTTGAGCAAAGAATCCCTGTCGGAATGTATGCCTTTACATATCTCGAAGAAAACGGCATGGATCATGCCTACCAGGTAATGGTATATGACAGCACTCAGGATTCCTACAAAAATCTTATGGCCGCGCTTCCTTCCCTCTTCAAGTCTTTTGATGCAACCGAAGAATACTTAACAGAAACACTGCTCGATGAAATGGAAGCACAGTGCAGAGACTCGTTCTTCTGTGGAGAAATGATTCCTCCATATGAAAGAAGGGATGTTCTGAACATTCTGAAGTATTATGCACAGTACGAAGCAGTTCCTCAGTTCTATACCTTCGCCGAGATCGATAGAAGCAAACTTGATGTAGGCAAGATTGCGCAGCATATTTGGGATGAAGACATGGGCGAACGCAAAAGAACAGCGTATATTGACTCCCTCTGGGAATCCAGCGATGATAATATGCTTCGACTGTTCTTCGGCAGAAAGCTGTACTTTCTCCGCCAGCTAAACATCGAATTGATGAAGCTGTCTCATCCAGATATTTATGATGACGAAAACAACATAAAGTACGGAACCAGAGCACTGGAAGATATGCCCTTGCATGAAATTGGAAAAATCAACCCTACTTTGGAAAAGGAACTGAGAGATCAGGCCTTTGAAAAAGCAAAAGATTCAGACGGAAATTACCATTGCGCTTGCTGCGGTGTTACAGATAAGTCGCGTATCTACTTCCAAGTCGATCATATCATTCCGATGAACAACGGCGGTAAAAGTGTTGCAGAGAATTTACAGATTCTCTGTCGCCAGTGCAACGGAACGAAAGGCGATCAATAATGCAAGAGCTATGCTATTCTGCGCTTGATGTTGCTGCAATTGTTAGTAGTATGCAACTCGGCTGCCGAGATGAAAGCAAATTACTTGACTTAATTTGGGAGGGTGAGACAGAATTTCTTCCCCTCCCATATAGAACCAATCAGCGGAAATTCATTCTAGATGTAAATCATTGGATACAATACTTCTACGATAAACCTGTCATTGATAAAGAGTTTCCTGCAATACAAAAAGATTTGGCGTATTCAAAAAGAGATTTGCAAGCAGACCAGTTGACCAGTGACTTCTCGAATTTGGATTTGTTTTTCAAAAGCATACGGATTCGAATTCTATATGGAAACGGGAATGTTTATGTGAGAATGAAACTGAGAACACTCCTTAAACAATATGGCTATAAACGAAGGTCAAAGATATTGCTTCAACACATAAATCGGTGTATGTCATTCTATCGACTGGAAGCTACGCTACGGGGTGGTATGCAGTGCTCTATTGAAAATGTTGATCAGGATCAAATGTTGATATTTCGTGTGATATGATGTATATGTTTGTATATTGGTGTTGGAGGCCTGACTCTTTAATCCTGAGCTACTTTCAGATTCCCCGTATTCTTCTTTGCAGCCTCACTTGCTGCTTTCTTCCGCTCCTCGGTGTACGGCGCTGTCAGCCGAAAACTCAAGCGGCCCTTGTGAGCTTCGTAAGTCACACAACCATTTCCATCGTCATCCAACTGGCGGCATTCGGCGGGATATTTCTCTGAGAATGCCGCCAGCCGTTTTTTCAAATCCGTGTTGTAGGTGCAGACTTCGATCAGATCGTCCGCTTCGGTAAAATAGATGTTTGTTGTCTTCTGTTTCTTGGTATGTCCTGTTCTCATAATAACCTCCGCATTTAGAGAATTTTTCCCAGCTCTTGTGCCGGAAAAGTAGGCTGTTTTCAGACTGTAATTGCTCTGGACGATATAGGATATGTCCCTGGACATGCTATTGACGATTTCCTGTTTTTCCCAGTTCTTGACCGCAGTTTTACCCCTTTCCGTTGGTGTGACTTTTCAGCCATTCCAGCGTGGCGGACAGCATGGTGCTGGTAATTTTAGGGATGGCCGCTATCAGTTCCCCGAACCAGCAGGGCCCCTGGCGGTACAGCACATAGAGGACATAGGTGCGCCATTTTCCGCCGAGACGGTCTCCAAGCACCATGCCAAGGTGATGGGGCAGTTCGGCTGCCTGGGGTATGACACCTTCGGCCCCTTCAAGCTGGTGGGCGGCATTGCCAAGGGCCATCCGGACGAGAAGGACTTGGAAAACGTCCGCAGATTCTACGAGGGACTGTGACGAACGGGGGATTGCCGGTACTTTTGTCACAAAACGTTTACATATTGCCTGTTGCCAAAATCGGAAGAAAATGTTAGACTTGTACCTGTTAAAATGCAAGCATATCGGCAGTTAGGAGCAAAATATGTCCAAATTCTCAGTGAAAAAGCCGCTGACGGTTTTTGTCGCGGTAATCGCAATCCTGGTCCTGGGTGTGGTGGCCTATACCAAAATGACCCCCGATTTGCTGCCCAATATGGACTTCCCCTATGTGATGGTCATGACCACCTATCCCGGTGCCAGCCCGGAGAAGGTGGAGCAGGAAATTTCCAAACCCCTGGAGCAGTCCATGTCTACCCTGGAGCATATTCAGGAGGTCAGCTCCACCTCCGGCGAAAATGTCAGCACGGTCATTCTGGAGTTTGACGACGCTGTGAATATGGACACCATCGGCGTGGATATTCAGCAGAAGATCACCAGCCTGTCCGCGAACTGGGACGATATGGTTGGCGCGCCCTATGTGCTGAAGATCAACCCCTCCATGCTGCCCATTGAGGTAGCGGCCCTGTCCATGGAGGGCATGGACACCATGGAGCTGACGGATTTCCTCAACGATTCCCTGATGAACGCGTTGGAGGGCATTCCTGGCGTGGCCCGGATTACCACCACCGGCATGATCGAGCAGGAGCTGCATGTGGTGCTGGACCAGAAGCTGATCGATGCGCTGAACCAGCGCATTGCCGCGGCCATCAACGGAGAGCTGGACGACGCAGCCCAAGAGCTGAACGAAAAAAAGGAGGAGCTGGAGGATGCCCAGAGTGAGATCTCTGGCGCCCAGTCCCAGCTCAATAAAGGGGCGGATGCGCTGATTCAGGGCGAGACCAAGCTGAAGGAAGAAAAAAAGAAGCTGGAGGCGGCCCAGGCGGAGCTGGAGGTCCAGCTGCTTCAGGCCAAGCAGGGACAGATCGCCCTGACGGCAGCCTACGAGACCCTGAACGCCCTGAATGAGCAGGTGAACAATGTGGTCTCCTACCAGCAGACAGCCCAGAGCCGGGTGGCAGCCCTGACGGCGCTGCAGACGGAACGGGCACAGATCGAAGCCCTGCGGCAGGAGATCGACGCCCTGGAAAACAGCTCCGGCAGCGAGGAATCGGCCCCCGCTTCGGGCGAGGGGGAAAGTACCCCGCCGGAAGAAGCTGCGTACACCGTACCCGCAGCTGACGCGGGGAACGGCGCTGTTCCCGAAGCGACCACCGAAGCGGTGTCAATTCCCTACGGGGCAGAGGTAGGGCCTGCTGCGGAGGAAGCGGACTTTGTCGGGGATGCGCAGGCAGATACCCTCATCGTGGACCTTGGCTATGGGGTCAAGGCCCTGACATCCCCCGACCAGGTGCGGGTCACGGCTATGTCCAATGTGACAGATGAGACGGAGATTGCCCTGAAAAAAGCGGAGCTGGCCCAGATGGAGGCGGCCTACAATGCCAACTTGGCGGCAAACGGCGTGTCGGAGGAGACGCTGGATCTTGCCGTGGCGGAAGCCCAGGCGGAGCTGACTGCCGCCAATGCCGCCGTGGAGCAGATCGACGGCGTCCTGGCCGCTCAGGGTACGGACCGTGCCGGATTGGCGCAGACAGTGGCGCAGACCAAGCAGCAGCTGGATCAGGTCAACGAAGGCATTGCCCAGCTGGAAGCGGCCCAGGAGCAGCTGGTAAACGGCATGCTGACCGTGGAGGACGCCGAGGCCATGCTGGAACAGCAGAAGATCCTGGGAATGGTCCAGATCAGCACCGCCGCCGGAAAGCTGGCGGCAGGCTCGGCGTCCATTGAAATGGCCCTGACTCAGGTGGAAAGCGGCTTGGATACCATCGAGGACAGCCGGGAGGATGCCCTGCGTCAGTCGGATCTGAACCAGATCATCACCATGGACATGGTGACCAATATTTTGAATGCCCAGAATTTTGCCATGCCCGCTGGCTATGTTGAGCAGGACGGCATTCAATATATGGTCTCTGTAGGCGACGAGATCACCGACCTGGAGACCCTGCAAAACCTTCTGCTGTTTGACTTAGGGCTGGAGGGCATCGATCCCATCTATTTAAAGGATGTGGCCGTGGTGGTCGTCACCGACAACAGCGATGAGACCTACGCCAAGCTCAACGGCAGGGACGGCGTCATGCTGAGCTTTGAAAAGCAGAGTACCTACGCCACCGCCGAGGCCACCAACAACATTGCCCAGCGCTTCCAGGAGCTGGAGGCGGAGTATCCCGGGCTGCAATTCGTGTCCCTGATGAACCAGGGTGACTACATCTACATCATCGTAGAGTCCATTCTGAACAGCCTGCTGCTGGGCGCGGTGTTCGCCGTGCTGATCCTGTTCCTGTTTCTGAAGGATCTGCGGCCCACGTTTATCACCCTTTGCTCCATTCCCATCAGCGTAATCTTCGCCATTGTGCTGATGTACTTCTCCGGTGTTACCATCAATATGATCTCCCTGTCCGGCCTGGCTGTGGCGGTGGGCATGCTGGTGGACAACTCCGTTGTGGTCATTGAAAACACTTACCGCCTCCGGGCCAAGGGGGCCAACGTGATCCAGGCTGCCGTGTCCGGCGCGGGTCAGGTGGCGGGGGCTGTTACCGCCTCCACCCTGACCACGGTTTGCGTGTTTCTGCCCATCGTCTTCGTGGAGGGCATCACCCGGCAGCTGTTCACGGACCTGGCTCTGACCATGTCCTACGCATTGCTTGCCAGCCTGATCGTCTCCCTGACTCTGGTGCCCGCCATGGCCTCGGGGCTGCTGCGCAAGGACCGTCCCATCCGGCAGGGCTTCCTGGAAAAGCGCTTGCTGCCCATCTACAGAAAGGGCCTGATGTGGGTGCTGGGACATAAGGCCGGTGTGCTGATCGCCACCGCCGGGCTGTTGGTGGTCACTGCCGCAGCCAGCCTGTCCAAGGGCTTCACCTTCATGCCCGAGATGGACATGCCCAGCGTCAGCGTCTCCGTCACCATGCCGGAGGGTGTGGATATGGAACAGGCCAGCTCTTTGGCAGACCAGGTACTGCAGCGTATCGCCAAAGTGGAGGGTATCGACACGGTGGGCGCTATGATGAGCGTTGGCAACGGCTCCATCGGCGGCATGACCCAAACCAGCTACGATGTTACGGTTTATGTGAATCTGGCAGACGAAAACGGCAGCGGCAACACGGTGGGCAGGCAGATCGTGGAGGCCTGTGCCGATCTGGACTGCACCGTCACAGCATCCTCCGCCATGATGGATATGAGCATGCTCACCGGCAGCGGCATTTCCATGAACATCTTTGCCGACGACATGGATACGCTGCAATCCGCCGCACGGACGGCTGCCGGTGTGCTGGAAGGTCTGGAGGGTGTGGCGGAGGTTTCCGATGGCCTGGAGGACGCGGCCCCGGCCCTGCACATCGCCATTGACCGGAACGCCGCCATGAAAAACGGCCTGACGGTGGCCCAGGTCTATATGGAGATCGCTGCCGGCCTGACTGCGGATTCCACCGTGGCCTCCCTGGAGCTGGACGGCATCTCCACCGACGTCGTCATTGAGAAGCCTGAGGGTGCGGTGCTGAACGCCCAGGAGCTGCGGGACCATGTCTTTGAGGTGACGGACAAGGAGGGCAACATCAAAAAAGTGCCGCTCAGCGACTTTGCCCAGGTGGAGGAAACCACAAGTCTGGCCTCCATCCAGCGTCTGGGCCAGCGGCGGTATCTGTCCGTCAGCGCGGAGCTGGAGAAGGGCTACAACGTCACCCTGCTGACCTCCCAGGCGGAGGCGGCCATGAAGGACAAGAATCTGGGGGAGGGCGTCACCTACACCTTTACCGGCGAGAACGAGACCATTATGGAGTCCGTGAAGCAGCTGGGTTTGATGCTGCTGCTGGGCGTTCTGCTGGTGTACCTGGTGATGGTGGCACAGTTCCAGAGCCTGAAGTCTCCCTTCATTGTCATGTTCACCATTCCCCTGGCCTTTACCGGCGGATTCCTGGCACTGCTGCTGTGCGGTATGGAGGTCAGCGTCATTTCCCTCATCGGCTTTGTCATGCTCACCGGCATCATCGTCAACAACGGCATTGTGCTGGTGGACTACATCAACCAGCTCCGGATAGACGGTATGGAGCGCCGGGAGGCCATTATTGAGGCGGGTGTCACCAGAATGCGGCCCATTCTGATGACCACAACCACCACAGTGCTGGGCCTGCTGGACATGGCAATCCGCAAGAGCGCGGGTACGGCGCTGATGAAGCCCATCGCGGTGGTGTGCATCGGCGGCTTGGTCTATGCCACGCTGATGACGCTGTTCGTGGTTCCCTGCATTTACGATCTTCTCAACAGGAAAGCGCTGCGCAATGTCCGGGAAGAGGACCTGAAAATGTTGGATATTTGACTAATGCAACAAAGCGGGGACAGGCTCTCCGCTTTGTTTTTTTGCCGCGGCGCAAAGACAGGGGATGCTGAATGAAGATATCCCCTCCTGGGATGATGGATAATCGTGTAAAGGATCGTTTATGCGATTATCTCAACCACGAAGGAATCGTTACTTTGCATTCAGCAATTTTTAAACTCCCTCTTGTTGTGTCCGGTAAAATCCGTTATAATAAATAAAAAAACGAAAGGGCTGATCCGCTGTGGATACGAAGCGTGCTTTCACACCCGAGCAGCTGCATTATCTGCGCCTGCTGAGCAAACAATATCCCACCGTTCAGGCGGCGGGAACGGAGATCATCCGTCTCAAGGCGATTTTGAACCTGCCCAAGCCAACCGAACACTTTATGTCCGACATTCATGGCGAGCATGAGGCCTTCCTGCATATCCTGAACTCCGGCTCCGGCGAGGTCAAGGAGAAGCTGGAGGAGCTGTTCGGCAACACCATGACCCAGCGGGACCGCAGCGATTTGGCGACCCTGATCTACTACCCCGGCTCCAAGCTGGCCCTGGCAGCGGACGAGACCGAGGATCTGGAGGAGTGGTACCGCCTGACCATCCACCGGCTGGTGGATCTGTGCCGTTACGTCTCCACCAAGCACACCCGGCGGAAGGTCCGCTCCCTGATGGCGCCGGACTATGAGCAGATCCTGGACGAACTGATCCACCTGGCAGAGGAGGGCGGCTCCCGCCGGGACCAGTATGAGAACATCATCAGCACCATCATTCAGATCGGCCAGGCCGCTGACATCATCAAGGCCCTGTGCAGCCTGATCAAGTCCCTGGTGGTGGACCACCTGCATATTGTGGGCGACATTTTTGACCGGGGGCCCCGGGCAGACATCATCATGGACTCCCTGATGAGCGCCCAGAGCGTGGACATCCAGTGGGGCAACCATGATGTGCTGTGGATGGGCGCAGCCTCCGGCTCCAGGACTCTGGTGGCCACGGTGCTGAGCAATTCCATCCGCTATAACAATCTGGATGTCATCGAGACCGGCTATGGCATCTCCCTGCGCCCGCTGTCCATCTTCGCCAACGAGGTCTACAAGGACTGCGATACCGAGCAGTTCCAGGTGAAGCTCACCGGCTCCGATGCCGACCAGTATACCGAAAAGGATAAGCTCCTCTCCGCCCGGATGAACAAGGCCATCACCATCATCCTGTTCAAGCTGGAAGGGCAGAAGGTGCTGCGCCATCCGGAATTCGGCATGGACGATCGGCTGCTGCTGGATAAGATCCACTATGAGGACAGGACCATCACCATTGGCGGCAAGGTCTGCCAGATGCTGGACTGCGACTTCCCCACGGTGGACCCAGCCAATCCCTACGAGCTGACGGAGGAGGAAAGCCACGTCATCAATCAGCTGACGGATTCCTTCCGCAATTCCGAAAAGCTGCAGCGGCACATTCGATTCCTGTACTCCAAGGGCAGTTTGTACAAGACCTACAACGGGAATTTGCTGTTCCACGGCTGCATTCCCATGGGCCCCGACGGCGGCCTGCTGCGCTTCACCATCGGCGGCAAGGAGCGCTCCGGCAAGGAGTTCCTGGACTACGCCGAGAAGACCGCCCGGAAGGCCTACTACGATAAGCGGGGCAGTCAGGAGCGGCAGTTCGGTATGGATTTCCTGTGGTGGCTCTGGTGCGGCCGCAACAGCCCTATCTATGGCCGGGATCGGATGACCACTTTCGAGCGCCGCTTCATTGCCGACGAAAGCACCTGGACGGAACCGAAGAACGCCTATTATACCTATTACCAGGATCCGGCGGTCTGCGACATGCTGCTGAAGGAGTTCGGCCTGGAGGGACCCCACTGCCATATCATCAACGGTCATGTCCCGGTGCGGACCAAGAAAGGGGAAAGCCCCATCAAGGGCGGCGGCAAGCTGCTGGTCATAGACGGCGGCTTCAGCAGGGCCTACCAGCCTACCTCTGGCATTGCGGGCTATACCTTGATCTACAACTCCCGGCACTACCGCATTGTGTCCCATCAGCCCTTCGCAGGCAAGTGGAACGCCGTCCACAAGAACGACGACATCCGCAACGAGTCGGAGGTTTTCGAGAAACTGGAGACCCGCATGCGCATCAGCCAGACCGACGAAGGCGCTGCACTGCAGACCCAGGTGGACGATCTACTGATGCTGCTGGAGGCCTATCGCTCCGGCGCTGTGGCAGAGGATCACAAATCCTAATTACGAAACTTCTGCAATATCTCAGAGACAACGGCGAAGAAATCCGACAGTCCATCCTGGCTGGAAAATACCAGCCGCAGCCCGTCCGAAGGGTAGAAATCCCCAAGGACAATGGTAGGACGCGAAAACTGGGAATCCCAACAGCAGTAGACCGTGTCATCCAGCAAGCAATCGCACAGGTGCTGACGCCAATCTACGAACCGAAATTCGTGGAAACGAGCTATGGCTTTCGACCGAAGCGAAGTGCCCATGATGCACTGAAGAAGTGCAGAGAATATCTGAACGCTGGTAAAGTGTGGACAGTGGATATGGAAAAAGTTCTTTGATACCGTCAACCAGAGCAAGCTGATGGAGATATTAGCGAGAGATATTAAAGATGGACGGGTAGCCTGTCGTTTGTGCTTTGCGGGACAATCGACATTTCAATCATTCTCCGATACAATGGCAACACGAAAGGAAAGAAGGTCCGACCATGAACACCCAACACATCAGTGCGGAAGAATATTTTTTCCCAAACGTGACGCTGCCGGAGGGAACATGCCCTTTTGGCAAGTGGGGACGAATGCACCATCTCACAAGCTGAATCTTGGAGATGACGAATCTATCGTCCCTACTCTACAAGGTTTAAGGCGATGTGAAACGCATGGATGTTGCAGATGCTCAGATGGCAGACAGTTTTGAGAAGCAGTACCACGACCCCCGTAAGCCTGAAGAATGAAAACATTCCCAGCGTGGGGAGATGAAGAAAGGCGGCGTGATCGAAATAATCACGCCGCCTATATTGCTGGGCTTTTTTCAAACTGCTAAAAGACCGTCTTGTATACGACCGTCTCAAAAGGCCTTAGGACACTCTGTGCACGATCTTTGTAATTGGAAATCAAAATCTCCGTGTCTTTTGACAACAGCGGGCACTCCACTTCGTGATCCGCAAAATTGCAGATCACAGTGAGCTTAACACCGTCGAGGGTTCGCTCATATGCAAATACATCCGGATCTTCTTTTAACAGCATATGATAGTCACCATAGACGATCACAGGCATTTCGTGCCGCAGCGCAATCAGACGCTTGTAATAATTCAAGACGGAGTTTTCGTCCCGCATTTGTGCTTCCGCGTTGATTGTGCGGTAATTGCGGTTTACAGCAATCCAAGGCGTGCCGTCGGTAAAGCCGGCATTTTCCCCGTCATTCCACTGCACAGGGGTTCTCGCGTTATCCCGGCTGACTGCCTTTAAATAGGGCTTGCTGAAAAAGCAACATAAGTCTCCATAAATCCAAGACAAAGCGCACT
>JBJDYN010000099.1:0-2088 GCA_051867395.1 Faecousia sp.
AGCAAGCGGCTGGGACTGTGCCAAAAGTCCATTTTTGTGGTTCCCAACCACTTAACAGAGCAGTGGGCCTCGGAATTTCTGCGGCTGTACCCCTCCGCTAACATCCTTGTGACCAAGCAGCGGGACTTTGAAACCAAAAACAGAAAGAAGTTCTGCGCCCGGATTGCCACCGGCGACTATGACGCGGTTATCATCGGTCACAGCCAGTTTGAGAAAATCCCCATCAGCAAACAGCGGCAGGAGCGGCTTTTGCAGGATCAGATTGCGGAGATCACCATGGGCATTTCGGAGCTGCGGGAAAGCGGCGGCGAGAAATTCAGCGTCAAGGAGCTGGAGCGCACCAAGCGCGGTTTGGAGTCCCGATTGGAGAAGCTGCGGGCTGATGATAAGAAAGACGATGTTGTGACCTTTGAAGAACTGGGCGTTGACCGTATGTTTGTGGACGAGGCGCACAATTACAAAAATTTGTTCTTATACACAAAAATGCGGAATGTCGCCGGTCTTTCCACCACAGATGCGCAGAAATCCAGCGATATGTTCGGCAAGTGCCGCTACATGGATGAACTCACCGGGAATCGTGGCGTGGTCTTTGCCACAGGTACGCCCGTCAGCAACAGTATGACGGAATTATACACCATGCAGCGGTATTTGCAGTATGCCCGTCTGGAAGAAATGCACATGACCCACTTCGACTGCTGGGCATCCCGATTTGGGGAAACCGTCACCGCTTTGGAGCTGGCCCCTGAAGGAAAAGGCTACCGTCCCCGGACACGGTTCAGCCGGTTCTTTAATCTTCCTGAGCTGATGAATCTGTTCAAGGAAGTGGCAGACATCAAGACGGCGGATCAGCTCCATCTTCCCGTCCCGGAGGTGGAGTATCACAATGTGGTTGCCAAGCCCACGGAGGTTCAGCAGGGACTGGTGCAGGAGCTGTCCGAACGAGCCGCCGCAATCCATTCCGGCAGCGTAGACCCCTCCATTGACAATATGCTGAAAGTGACCTCGGATGGGCGGAAACTGGGGCTTGACCAGCGGATTATTAACCCGGACTTCTCGGATGAGTCAGGCAGCAAGGTCAATCTGTGTGTGGACAACATTCTGCAAGTCTGGAGGGACGGCAAGGAGGACAAGCTGACCCAGCTCGTGTTCTGCGATATTTCCACACCCCAGGCTGCGCCGAAAGCGAAACAGGCTGTCATTGCGGGCAGCCCACTGGAAGCCGCCGCACTCCCTGCGGAGGAAAATGCTCCCTTCACCGTTTACGATGACATTCGTGCCAAGTTGATTGCCGGCGGCGTTCCGGCAGAGCAGATTGCCTTTATCCACGACGCCAACACGGAGGTCAAGAAAAAGGAGCTGTTCGGAAAGGTTCGCTCCGGCCAGGTGCGTGTTCTTCTCGGAAGCACCTCCAAAATGGGAGCCGGAACCAACGTTCAAGACCGGCTTGTGGCAATCCATGATTTGGATTGTCCCTGGCGGCCCGGTGATTTGCAGCAGCGCAAAGGCAGAATCGAGCGCCAGGGCAACCAGAATGAGAAAGTCCATGTGTTCCGTTATGTAACAGAAGGAACCTTCGATGCTTTCTTGTGGCAGACCGTGGAGAATAAGCAGAAGTTCATTTCCCAGATCATGACCTCCAAATCCCCGGTTCGCTCCTGCAATGATGTGGATGAGGTGGCCCTGTCCTTTGCGGAAATCAAAGCCCTGTGCGCCGGTGATCCCCGAATTAAGGAGCGCATGGATTTGGATGTGGAGGTTTCCAGGCTGAAGATCATGAAGGCCGACCACAAGAGCAAGCAGTACCGGCTGGAGGATAGTCTGCTGCGGCACTTCCCGGAGCAGATTGAAAAGCTGAAGGGCTGCATCCAGGCAATTCAGGAGGATATGAAAACGCTGGAAGCCCACCCCCATCCGACAGACGGCTTTGCGGGTATGACCGTGCTGGCTGACAAGCTGACCGATAAGGACAATGCCGGTGCCGCTCTGATCGAAGCGGCAAAGAAAGCAACCGGACTTGACCCGGTGGAGGTTGGCACCTACCGGGGCTTCCAGATGTCCGTCACTTTGGAGGACTTCGGCAAAAAGTAT
>JBJDYN010000100.1:0-2048 GCA_051867395.1 Faecousia sp.
CGGCGCAAAATTACGAACAATTCATTAGATGGCCCCTGTGTGCAGCAAGTGGGCTAGGACAAAATAATGATAGAAAGGGTGAGAGATATGGCTCAAAGAAGGAAATGCCGTCTGGCCAACTCTACATACAAGGCTGTCGATCTCAGGCAGTATCAGGATTTAATCATAACTAATCTCTACTGAACAAATGCCAGTTTTCTTTGTGGCATCCAAGCGCCCAGCAACGTGGCCAAAATTTGCAAAAAGGCGCACTGAATCTTGCGCAGATTCAGCACCAGAACGGACATGGCAATCACATGGGCGGCAGTTTCCCGCAGTCTGGCCATGACCATCCCCATGCCACATTTGCGCTTGGCCAGACTGAACCTGCGCTCTACTTCCACGCGTTGGCATTCATCCCGGTAATCCTGCGCCTTGTCTCTGGTTTCGCCCTTCTTGGGTCGTCCCAGCGCCGGGCCGGAGAGCCGGATTCCGCGCTCCCTGCAATAGCTGAGATTTTCACGGTTCCGGTAGATCTTGTCCGCCAGAATACGGCTGGGATAGTGTCCTTCACGCTCCCGAAACCGCTCTACCATCGCCCGCAGATTCCCCGCCTCGTTGTATGCGTCAAAGGAGCAGAACTCCAACCGCGTCCACCCATCCACAACGCTGATGTCCAGTTTTGCACCAAACTCCACCGGTTTTCCGGCTTTTCCACGCACAATGGGACGGACAAAGGGCTGACTCACGCTGACGATCCGGTCTGGTACGCTGTGGGTACGGTGATCGTACATGTACTTCTGCTGCTCATAGATGGTGCGGATCGTATCCAGACGTTCTGACTGCCTCGCATTCAGAGCTTTTCCGAGGGACAGTTTGCCTTCAATGGCATTGAGATCACGCCGGAGATAAGCCAACTGTTTTCCAATGGCTTTGCGGGTCGTTTTTGCAGTATGCTTGCGGCATCTGGCGTATTTCAGGTAATCCTTCCGGGCGCGCTGGCGGTAGGTGCGGGGCTTCTTTCCTTCTGCGGGATCATGGAGAACATCCAGAAGTTTCTCGGCGTTCTCTCTGGCTTCGTTAAGAAGAGAAACATCCTGAGGATACCGTATATGAGAAGGAGCACAGGTGGCGTCCACGATCATGGTACCGCTGTTGCCGCCTGAACCGGGAGCATCGTCAGAATCATCGTCATCCTTGACTTCGGACTCTTTTGCCTGACGTTCCTTTGCGTCACGCACGATCATCTCATTGATCTCACCCAGCACTTCTGGTGTCAACCGCTTGCGGAAGTACACCATCAGCGACGGGTCAAAGGGCAGCTTTTCGTCGTCATAGCCGGGATAGCCGCAGAAATACTGCAGGTACGGATTCTCCTGAATCTGAAGGGCGGTCTCCTCGTCGGAATAGCCGTACTCTGCCTGGATGATACAGGCACCCAACGCCAGCCGAAGCGGCTTTGCCACATTGCCCTTGCGGTTGGTAAACAGAGCGGCGTATCGCTTCTCGATTTCCAGCCACGGAATTGTCTGGGCTTTCTTGACCCAACGGTTGCTCTCCTTCAGATTCATGCCAACCGGCTGCTTGAAATCTGCCAGACTGATCTGGCCGTTGTTGTATCGATACATAGCCGCCCTCCAAGTGCAAGGTTTTTGACCAATTCTTTGCCTTTTCCTTGCACTCATTTTACCATATATCGGCTCCCATGTCTTGAATAGCAAGGCTTTTTCTATTATTCAGCAGACATTATTATATAAAAAAATATTTCATTTTATAAAAAGCAGCACAACAAATGCTGCAGCAAAAATTACGATTGTTGGAACCCAAATCCAAAATCTTCCCTGCATTTTCTTCCTAGAAAGGTCGTTCAAAATAGTCGTGCGCAAAAGCGTAAGGAGAAAACTTATTCCACCAATCGTAACAAGGTTATATCCTATAAAACTGCGTAGCGTTGACTCGTTTTCTAGTAGTTTGACGTTCGTTGAAATCAGGCTGAAAATTGCAACAAACACCGCCAATATCGCAAGCACGTTTGCATAAATTGATTTTTCTATGTCTTTAATGTCTTC
>JBJDYN010000101.1:0-2034 GCA_051867395.1 Faecousia sp.
GGTTGGTTCTTCGGAAGCGGAGAGATCAACTTCCGCCTCCCGGCCGCTGATATTTGTAATCTCACCCGTAGCAAGGTTTTCTGTCACAGCGCCGTCATGGGTCATTTTCTGTGTGACCTTATCCGGCGCTTTCATTTCCTTCATCGTGGATCACCTGCCTTTCCATAAGGGCAAATCTCGTAACAGTTCCCGGTCTCAATCGCAGCAATATATTGAAAGATCGGGTACGCCTGGGGAGGGCAGACCGCATTCCCCAGGGTTTTGAGCCGCAATGCCCTCCCATCCATGCGCTCGGTCATACGGGGGATGCCATCGGGCTCCTGGTTCCAGAGGATACGTCCGTCCATCCCTGAGGGAATCCCATCAGCCATTCCACCCAATCCGGGTTCAGCGCCGCCGTATCCGACACCGGCTGCTCCTGACGGATCATCTGCGCTGACAGGTTGGAGGACGGAGATTGGTTCCGAAATGCCGTTGGCTTCAAGGTGGAACGGTAGCCCTCCGACGCTGCCGGAGTCAGATAAAACACCGCTGCTGACAGGGACAGGCTCCAGATGGAACCGTTCTTGTTTCTCTTGCGGAAAATCCCATTGTCGGACAGAAACACATCCAGGTTGGCCGCGTCCCTGCTTGTCCCCTTGTCGGAGGCAAGGGGCGTGGGAAACATCAGCCGCGACGATAAAAGTTCGCTGGCGCTCATGCCATGCGCCGACGCCGCAAGCCGGAAATACGAATGGGAGAACAGCGTATCCCGCTTTTGCCAGGTCAAAAATCGTTTTGTCGAGCCCCATATTGATGAAGCCAGCAACATTTTCCCCAAGCACCCAACGGGGCCGCAGCTCGGTAATAACTCTGCACATTTCCGGCCATAAGTAGCGGGCATCCTCAAAACCCTTCCGTTTTCCTGCGGTGGAGAAGGGCTGGCAGGGAAATCCGCCGGAAATGACGGTGACTGTTTCAAGTCCTGTTTTCTCAAAAAACGCCTCCTTCGTGAAAGTCGTGATATCCCGGAACCTGGGGACTTCCGGCCAATGCGCTTCTAAGACGGAGTAAGGAAAGTCCGCCCATTCGCATTGACAGACGGTTTTGAACCCAGCGGCCTCCGCCGCCAGGTCCAGGCCGCCGATCCCGGAAAACAGGCTCACATGGGTCAGCTCATTCATCCCAGACCTCGCCGGGATCGTTTAAGTCGTCGAGATCGTCCAGGTCCTCCCCCTCGTCCTCCCCGTCAGGGTCCTCTACAGAGCAGACCAACACCAGGTCGGCCTCGCTCACCGGGATCAGATGCTCCTTCTCAATGGCCCGCTCCAGAATCTCCCGGCAGGTGACACCCGGTTCCTCAGGCACGCCCCAGCCCCGGCACAGGCGGCGGACCACGCCGCTGTTTTTGGACACCTGCTTCTGCAGGCGGAGGAAATCCTTCTCCGTTTTGGCCTCCATGATCCTCCGGGTCATGCTGCAATATCGAGCCAGCAGCTCAAAGATGCTACCCACCAGCAGACGGAAGCTGCTGCCGTGGATGATATAGGGCAGGTTCCAAGAGGCCTGCTCCAGCGCTTTGGACATTTTCTCCACGTCATGCTCCGCCAAGAGGGAGGACAGGGGTTCCAACTCTTTCTCCCGCAGGGCGGCCAGGTCCTTTTTCTCTCCGAATACCAGATAGCGACCGGGGATGCCCCAATCGTCAAACAGGTCATCGGCAGTCTCGCCGTAGCGCTTCGCTGCATCGATCAAGACAGCCATGTCCTCTGCGTCCTTCACCCGCCCAGCCTGAAAAGCAAGCTGGTGGAGCATGCTGTACAGGTGCACTTCATCGTCGATGTGCTTCTCGTATACGTTCTTGTCGATCACATAGCGGTTTTTCTTTTCCATCTGTTCCTCCTATTCCGTCTCCACCGCCGCCTCACCGGGTTTGGTGGTCATAATGCTGTAAAGCTCGTTGTCCCGGGGGAAGTCATCCACAAAGGGGAGGATCACGTTCCCGAAGAAGATCAGGCCCTCGCCGGGGCCCGCGTTGCTGATATGCGCCGCCTG
>JBJDYN010000102.1:0-2010 GCA_051867395.1 Faecousia sp.
GCGCGGATGACGGTGGTCTTGCCGGAGCCGGATTCTCCCACCAGAGAGGCAATCTGTCCCTGCTTTAAGTTCATGGAAAAGTCCCTGACCGTAGGACGGTCGCCGTAGCAGACCGTCATATTCTTGATTTCCAGCATACTTGCCTCCTTACTCGTCTCTGGGGTCCAGCACATCCCGCAGGGCATCGCCCAGCAGGTTGAACACGACTACCACCAGAAAAATGGCAAGACCGGGATAGAACATCATCCAGGGGGCGTTGGAAATGAACTGCCTGCCCTCGTTGAGCATCAGACCCCATTCCGGGGTGGGAGCCTTCGCGCCGAATCCCAGAAAGGACAGACCCGCCAGCTCCAGCATCATGCCGCCGATGTCGGTGGCCGCGGTGATGACCAGCGTGGGGATGACGTTGGGAAGCATATACTTTGTCAGAATATAGGGGGTCTTAGAGCCGGTGACGATGGCAGCGGACACAAAATCCCGGTTTCGTATTTTCAGAACCAAACTGCGGGCCAACCGGGCGTATTTCGTCCAGCTCACCAGCGCCACGGCAATGACAGCGTTTTTCACGCTGGCGCCCAGAATACCGGCGATGGCAATGGCGAACACCATACCCGGGAAGGAAACCATCATGTCGGCAATGCGCATGATAATGGTATCCACCCAGCCGCCGAAATAACCTGCCAGAACCCCCAGCACACTGCCCAGCACGAAAATGATAGCGACCACCGCAAAGGTTGCCGTGAGACTGGTACGCGCACCGTAGATCACCCGGGCAAACACATCCCGCCCCAGCTTGTCTGTACCGCAGATATGCTTTGCACTGGGGGCTTGCAGAGCATCCTTCAGCACCGCGTCCGTGGGGCTGATGCCGCCGGTGATCACCGGGGCAAAAATGGCACCGAGAATAATAAGAAGGGCCAGAAAAGCGAACAGGCAGAAGGCTTTATTCTTTTTTACAAATTTCATATCCTATTACCTCTTTTCCCGCATTCTGGGGTCAATATAGCTGTAGGAAATATCCACAGCCAGATTGACCAGCATATAAATCAGCGAGATCCAGAGTACATAGCCCTGAATCAGCGGATAGTCGTAGGAGGTGATGGCGGAAACTGCCAGATTGCCCAGACCCGGATAGGTGAAGATGACCTCCACCACTGCGGTGCCGCCCAGCAGAGAGCCAAGGGACAGGCCCAGCATGGTAATCAGCGGCAGCAGGGAATTGGGAAACACGTTGCACCACAAAATCTTCCACTCCGGCACGCCTCTGGCTCTGGCTCCCGTCACATAGTCCTGACTCAGTTCCTCCACAATGGCGGTGCGCACCTGCCGGGTGTATTTGGCAGACATGGCAAAGGCCAGAGTGACAGCGGGCAAAATCAGGCTTTTGAAATCGCCGCCGGAGCAGACCACGGGCAGCCATTTCAGTCTGACGCAGAAAAACAGCATCAGCAGCATGCCCACCCAGAAATTGGGCATGGACACGCCGAAGAAGGTAATTCCCCGAAGGGCGTAGTCAAGTGGGCTATTCTTGTGGGTGGCCTGGGCCATACCGATGGGAACCGCAATGAGCAGCATCAGAAGCATGGAGCAGATGGAAAGCTTCAGAGTGGGCCACAGACGGCTGAGCAGCAGTGCGGACACCGGCTTATGGAAGGAATAGGAGGTTCCAAAGTCTCCCCGCAGGCACCCTGCCAGCCAGCTGAAATACTGCACAAGAAGCGGACGGTTTAAGCCCAAAGCCTCCCGGGTTTCCTGAACAATTTCCTCGCTGGGCACCACGCCGGTTGCCGCGAACATGGTGCGCACCGGGTCGCCGGGGGCCAGATAGGTAATCAGGAATGTGAGAAACGTGATGCCCAGCGCCACAATGACGATTTGAAGCAGCCGTTTTCCAAGTTGTTTCGCGTTCAAATAATTCTCCCCTTTCCTTGGAAAAGCTCCACCGGGAAATGCTTCCCGGTGGAAGTTCGTTTGTCAGGCAGCGGGATAGATGTCGGTGGTGACCCAGTA
>JBJDYN010000103.1:0-13390 GCA_051867395.1 Faecousia sp.
TGTTCTTGGTCATGTAGCCGTAGGGCTGAATGGTATCCAGGAAGGTCTGCGCATCACCATAGTCGGGACCCCAGCCGGAGGTACCGGGAGTGATGTCGTAGTTAGCCTCGTTACCGGCGGTGGTACGGTAGTAGGCATAGGTGAAGTCCTGAGAGGACTCGAAGGCAACCAGATTCACAATGACGCGACCGCCCAGGGTGCTCTCAATAGACTGCTTGTATGCCTGATGACGGTTGGTGTTGGACTCGCTGAAGGCGCCGTAGGGCACATCGATGTAGATGGGATTCTCAACAGAGACTTCCACACCGATCTGGGCCAGCTCAGCGATGGCCTTCTCCAAGTATGCCACAGCGTTGTCCGCATTATACCAGCCGTCGAAGCCGTCGCCGGAGCCAACGCCGCCGTCAGCGGTGGGATCCCACACCTGGATGGGCACACCGTCCGCATCCAGCTGAGCCTGCATGACCTCGCCGTAGTAGGTGCCGGCGGGGAAGGTGACGCTCTCACCGTTGATGTCCACGGTCAGCTCACCCTTCAGAGACTGGAAGGTGCCGGTGACATAAGCGTTCTTCAGAGCAGCGTACTTCAGCTCCTCGCCCACGATGGTGGCGTTGTAAGCGCCCCGGTCGAAAGCCATGGCCATAGCCAGACGGAAGTTCTGGTTGTTCAGAGCAGAACGGGTACGGGCATGGTCTTCCTCAGACTGGGGAGAAACACCGATGCTGGTGTCGTTGTAGTTGGTCCAGGTGCCGCGGTTCATGTTGACCCAGCCGCAGTAGGTGGTGGCGTCGTTGGTGGTGGTGTAGCTGTACAGATCGAAGTAGGTCTGATCAGCACCCTCGGGCTTCTCTTCCTTGGCCAGAACCAGAGCGGAGGAGTTGAACGCGACAGCGTCGGACAGGCCGGACTTGCAGTCGTTGTAAGCGCGCAGGGTATCGGTGCCGTCGTTGAAGTAGAAGTTGACAGCGTGGATGTTCATAGCGTCAGCGTTCCAGTACTCGGGGTTGGCCTTGTAGCTGGTGACGTTACGCTCGGTGTAGTTGGTGACCAGGAAAGGACCGCAGTAAGCGATGGTGCTGGGGCTGGTGCCGTAGTTGCCGGCGGTGTAAACATCGCCCTCAGCGCTGAAGGTGCCGCCCTGAGACTTGTAGAAGGCACGGTTCAGAGGAGCGAAGCAGCCGTAGCCCATCATGGTGGTGAAGGCGGGGAAGGGCTTCTCCAGAGTGTAGACCAGGGTGTAGTCATCCACAGCCTGCACGCCGACCTCAGAGAAGTCGGTGACCTCGCCGTTGATGTAAGCGTCGTAGTTCTTAATGCCGCAGCCGTCGGTGGAGGTCATCAGATAACCCAGAGCATCGTTGTTGTCGGCCACGTGCTGCATGGAAGCGACCCAGTCGTCGGCAGTGACTTCGCCGATAACACGACCCTGCTGGTCAACCCAGTTCACACCCTGACGGATGTGGAAGGTGTAGGTCAGGCCGTCGTCGGAAACTTCATAGCTTTCCGCCAGAGCGGGCTGCTGAACGTTCTTGGCATCGTACTCCAGCAGGGGGGAGTAGGTGCAGGCGATGAAATAAGCATCGGAGGTGTAGCTGGTGCCGATGACGTCCCAGGTCTCCAGCTCATAGCTGGTCTCGTAGTCGTAGGTGTCGCTGAGGGTGTAGCCATTGTCAGCCAGGTAGGTCTTGGCGGCCTCGAACCAGGCGTCGGCATCCTCGGCTTCGCTCCACAGGCCGACCAGAGCCTCGCGGTCAGCAGAGGTGATCAGCTCTTCGGTCACCAGGTAGGTGTACCACTTGTATTCGTCCAGGCCCCAGGAAGTGGTGGTTCCGGAACGAGGCACAACGCGGGTCATAGCGAAGGAGCCGCCATTACCGAAAACGGGAATGAACACGCCGGACTCCATCAGCTTGGCCTCGGCAATGGCCATCTGAGCCATACGCAGGTCCAGGTCGGTGACCTCCTGCTTGGCAGCCTGATAATACTCGTTGAATTCGCCCAGGTTCCACTCGTAGATGGCATCGGACGCGGAGTCATAGTCCATAGCGTCGATGGCCTCCCAATCGGGACCCACATAAACATCTGCCTCAGGAGCTTCCGCCGCGGGAGCGGTGGTGGCAACCTCAGCAGGGGCAGTTGTGCTGGGAGTCGTGTCTTTCTTGCCGCAGCCTGCGAACACAGAAAGAACCATAACAACTGCCAGCAGCATAGCCAGGGTTTTCTTCATTTTCTTAGTTTCCTCCTTATAAATTTTCATTTACTCATGCATCCAGCCCGAATCCGAGCTTCCCTCCGCCGCGGTGAAACCCCGGCAAACGGCAGTCCGTCGTGCTTCTATCCATCCGCTTTGCGAAATGGCAATAGATTCACGAATAAATTATGCTGTTAATTTTACATTGTCCACGCAGAAAAGTCAAATGTCTTTTATTATTTCATGGTTTTACACAAATTTCTTTTGCATTTTGTCGTGTTTTTGTGCACTAACGCAAAATCCGATTTTTCTGTCTTCCGGTTTCTAAATTTTTCCCGGTCTATCATTCACTTTTCTCAGGAAACTGGCACTTTACGCCGTGTAACAGTGCTTTTTTGCAGGACGCAGAAAATTGCATTGCACTCACTTTGAAAAACCGCGCCGCAAGCAGCTCCCCTGCTCCCGTACTACTACATATAATGTGTAGCCACAGCGATTCGGACAGTTTTGACGGATTCTCCGATTTCCCAGCATTCCTCTTATATTCATTAATTATACGATTATAGTGTATATTTTTCCAATCTACTTTTGATTATTTTCCGTGTATATTTGTATATTCATCTATAGATTGTATGGTTTTATGCGTTTTCCCTTAGTCCGCTTCCATTTACAGCGATAATGTTGTTGAATACCCCATATTGACGGTGAATATTATTCGGAGTATAATGCACCCATCGGTAATCCCCTTACTTTTGAGGATACGAATATGAATAAAGGAGAGTAATAATATGAAGAAGGTATTTGCAATCGCTTTGACGGCGCTGCTGCTGGTGGGTATGCTGGCCGGCTGCTCCGGTTCCTCTATGACCATCGAGAAGGGCAAGCTGATTATGTCCACCAACGCCGCGTTCCCTCCCTACGAAATGACCACCGATGACGGCGGCTTCGAGGGCATCGACGTGGAGATCGCCGGAGCCATCGCCAAGAAGTTGGACCTGGAGCTGGTCATCGACGACATGGACTTTGACGCCGCGCTGCTGGCTGTCCAGCAGGGCAAGTCCGACATCGTCATGGCGGGTGTCTCCGTCACAGACGACCGGCTGCTGGTCATGAACTTCTCTGACAGCTACGCCACCGGCGTCCAGGTGGTCATCGTGAAGGAAGGCTCCGACGTGACCATGGATAACCTGGGCGAGAAGCAGATCGGCACCCAGCGGGGCACCACCGGTTACATCTACGCCTCTGACGACTACGGCGACGATCATGTCACCGCCTATGACAACGGCGCTACCGCTATCAAGGCCCTGCAGAACGGTCAGGTGGACTGCGTCATCATTGACAACGCCCCCGCTCAGGAATTTGTCGCTGCCAATCCCGGCCTGACCATTCTGGACGGCGCTTGGGTGGAGGAGGAATACGCCATCGGCATGAACAAGGACAACACCGAGCTGGTGGAGGCCGTGAACAAGGCCCTGGCCGAGCTGAGTGCCGACGGCACCATCCAGAGCATCATCGACAAGTATATCAGCGCGAACTAAGTATTTGACCACCAAGGGCGGCGGTATCGCCGCCCTTGTACTGTGTTTTTGTGAGAAGGTTATTTTCGGAAAGCCATCCAGTTTCGGAGGGTTTTCCGAAGATCATCGCGAATAAAGAAAATTGGGAGTGAGTCTGTGGAACAATATGAAGCTTGGAAAACCCTGCTGCGAAGCGGCACGGAGCTTCCCTTCTGGCAGGAATTTTACGTCAAATTTTATCAGGCATTCATCGAAAATGACCGGTGGCTGCAATATCTGGAGGGCGTGGGCACAACCCTGCTGGTCACCGCCCTGGCCCTGAGCCTGGGCATCTTCCTGGGCGTGCTGGTGGCCATCATCCGAACCGCTCACGACCAGCAGCGACCCGGTAAGGAAAACGCCCTGCTCGGCATTCTGAACGCGGTCTGCAAGGTCTACATCACCATCATTCGCGGCACCCCCATGATGGTGCAGCTGCTCATCATGGGGCTGGTGGTTTTTTCCCGCAGCCGGAACTTCACCGCCGTAGGCGCCCTTACCCTGGGCATCAACTCCGGCGCCTATGTTGCCGAGATCATCCGGGGCGGCCTGATGGCCCTGGACCCCGGCCAAGCGGAGGCCGGCAGAAGCTTAGGGTTAAACTATATCGACACCATGCGCTTTATCGTCATTCCCCAGGCCTTCAAGGCGATCCTCCCCTCCCTGGGCAATGAGTTCATCATTTTGCTGAAGGACACCTCCCTGATTACCGTTATCGGCGGCAAGGAGCTGGTCTACGCCGCCCAGGGCATCTATGGCCGGACCTATGAGCAGATGTATCCCCTGATCGGCATCGCCTGCATCTATCTGGTGCTGGTCATCGCCTTCAGCTGGCTGCTGGGCATTCTGGAAAGGAGGCTGCGTCAAAGTGATCGACGTTAAAAACCTGAACAAATCCTTTGGCGACCATCTGGTGCTGAAGGACATCACCGAGCACATCTACCCCGGGGAAAAGGTGGTCATCATCGGCCCCTCCGGCTCTGGCAAGTCCACCTTCCTGCGCAGCCTGAACCTGCTGGAGCAGCCCACCTCCGGCTCCATCCGTTTCGATGGTGTGGAGATCACCGATCCCAAGACGGACATCGATCAGGTCCGCCGGAAAATGGGCATGGTGTTCCAGCACTTCAACCTGTTCCCCAACATGACCATCCGGCGCAACATCACCCTGGCGCCGGTACGCACGGGGCTCATGAAGCAGGAGGAGGCCGACGAGGCCGCCATGCAGCTGCTGCGCCGAGTAGGTCTGGAAGCCAAGGCTGACGCCTACCCCAATCAGCTCTCCGGCGGTCAGAAGCAGCGTATCGCCATTGTTCGGGCTCTGGCCATGAATCCTAAGGTCATGCTCTTCGATGAGCCCACCTCCGCCCTGGACCCGGAAATGGTGGGCGAGGTACTTGCCGTTATGAAGGAGCTGGCCGCCGACGGCATGACCATGGTGGTGGTCACCCACGAAATGGGCTTCGCCCGGGAGGTGGGAAGCCGGGTCCTGTTTATGGACGAGGGCCGAATCCTGGAGCAGGGCACGCCCGCAGAGCTCTTCGGCAATCCCCAGAATCCCAGATTGCAGGATTTTTTATCGAAGGTATTATAATCATTTCCCCAGCGCTTTGGCGTCTGGGGAAATATCTTTCTCTTTTCGTTGCATTTCACAGGGCTCTATGGTATAATGGCAACTCATTCCCCGATTTTCAGGAGGTGATCCCATGCGGGACAGTCAAAAATATCTCTACGTTCTCTTCTCCGCCACACCCTACCGCATGGGGTACTGGATTCGGCGGATTACGGGAGAGCCCTATAACCACGTCGCCATCGCCACGGAGGAGACCCTGAACGAACTGTACGCCTTTGCCCGCAGGTATTACCGGGCCCCCTTCTACGGCGGCTTCGTACGGGAGCATCCCAGCCGCTACCATCACAACGGCATCACCGCCCAGGTCCGGCTGTACCGGCTGCCGCTGAATGAGAGGCAATGGGACATTCTGCAGGCCCTGCTCGGCCCCATGCGGCGTCGCCCGGACCGGTACCTGTATAACCACCTGTCCGCCCTGGCCGCGCCGCTGCACCGGAAGATCCGGGTCCGGGATGCCTTTACCTGCGCGGAATTCACCGTCAGCGTCCTCAGCGCCCTGGGCTTTGACTTCGATCCTGACCGGTTCTATACCATCGGTGATATCGCCCGGCGGCTGGAGGAATACCACATCTACTCCGGCAGCTATCCCGCGAATGCGGAACCGGACCCTGCCTTCTTCGGCCCTGTCCACCATCCCCTCTACGCCAGCGCCAAAAGCTTCCTGCGCCTTCTCTGGCGGAAAGCCATTCCATAACAAAATCCCAGCCTTGCGGCTGGGATATTTGTTATTCCAATACATGTTCAAGACCCATCTGCAAAATGGTCTTCACATGGTCGTCTGCCAGGGAGTATAGGATATTTTTTCCTTCCCGGCGGAATTTGATTAAATGCATTTGCTTCAGGATCCGCAGTTGGTGGGAGATCGCGCTTTGGCTCAGTTCCACCGCCTCGGCAATGTCGGTGACGCACAACTCCCGCTCCACCAGCAGCGACAAAATGTGCACCCGGGTGGAATCGGCAAAGCCTTTGAACAGCTCCGCGATCTGCTCCAGGGTTTCTTTTTCGGGAATGTCGAGCATCCGGGCACCTCCTTTTCGTTTTCTGTATTTTAGCGTATTTTTTCGGAATTTGCAACCATTTTTATTCTTGCACAGCCTGCTGCAGCGCCTGGGCAATGGGCTTCATCCGCTCCGGCGTCAGCTTCTCCACCCTCCGGTCGTAGGTCAGCAGGCCGTTGACCTCGTCCTCCACATCGCTGACCTGGGTATAGATGGCGGCGCACAGCCCCTTCTTCACGCAGGGCAGAATCCCCTCCCGGTAGAGCGCTTCCACCGCTTTTCCCAGGGCCTCCGGGGTGTCGCAGCCGCCGTAGCCGTAGGTCTTGTCCGGGTTATAGACATGTCCGGCAATTTTGCAGGTCTTGCCGCCAAATTCCGACAGAACCAGGGGCTTATCCCCGCCCCGGAGCTTTACCTTCCGGAAATACACATGACGGCTGTCCACGTCCGTCTTTCCACGGCGAAACCAACCGGAGGTGGCGTCGATCCAGCGGGTGTCATCCAACTGCCGCAGGAAATCATAGGCCTTGCTGCTGTGGAACTGGCCCCAGCCCTCGTTGAAAATAGTCCAGTACAGGATGCAGGGATGGTTTTTCAGCTGCTTCACCGCCGCCTCCATCCCCGCCAGGAAGCGGCTGCGGGCGGCTTCGTCCCGGATCCGGAACAGGCCCGGCAGCCTCTGGAAGCCCAGGGTAGGCAGCACCGTATCCCGGACATAGCGGTACCGGCCGTTATTCACCATGTCCTGGAACACCACCATACCCAATTTGTCGCACTGGTAGTAGAATTCCTCCGGCTCGATCTTGATGTGCTTGCGGATCGTGTTGAAGCCCAGCTTCTTCATGGCGAGAATATCATCGGCATAGCACTCCGGGGCGGCGGGGGTGAACAGGCCGTCGCTCCAATAGCCCTGATCCAACAAGCCGTGGAAGAAGTAGGGCTTCCCGTTCAGGCACAGCCGGGGATGCCCTCCCACCGTTTTCACCTCCAATGTCCGCAGGGCAAAGTAGGATTCCACCCGGTCCTCCCCTGCCTCCACCGTGAATTCGTACAGGTAGGGATCCTCCGGGCTCCAGAAATGGGGGTTCTCCGGGGTAATGGTCACAGCCCCGTTCTTGAGAGGGAAGCTCCCCAGCCCCGCCACGGCGACGGTGCCGGAAAGGGAAGGATTGCCCGTATCGATGGTGACGGAGCCGCCCCGGTTTTCGATGTTCAGCTGTTGGATATAGACTTCCGGCACGCTCTCCAGCCACACCGTCTGCCAGATGCCGGAGACCGGGGTATACCACATGCCGCCCCGGGTCAGGGTCTGCTTGCCGTAGGGAAAAGATTTGTCCCTCAGGTCATCCCGGCAGCGGATCACCAGCACATTGGTTTCCGCCAGCGCTCCGGTGATATCCACAGAAAAAGCCTCGTAGCCTCCCTCGTGCCGCGTTAGAAGCTGGCCGTTGACGAAGACCTCCGCCTGCTGGTCCGCCGCGCCGATGTGCAGCAGGACTCTGCCCCGGTTGAAGTTTGCGGGTAAAGCAAAGGATCTCCGATAGCACAGTGTGCTTCCCTCCGGAAAATGCTCCCCAATCCCGGAAAGCAGGCTCTCTGGGCAGAAGGGCACCCGGATGGTTCTGTCATAGTTTGCCCCGTCCGGGGTGAATTCCCAGTCTCCGTTCAGGTTGATGTAAGAATCCCGCCGCAGCTGGGGCCGGGGGTAGACCTGCCAGGGCGCTGCGGTCAGCTGTTCGCCGCGGGCAGTGTAATGTTTCTGGAGCATGTACTTCACCTCATCCGCTTTCGTTTCTGCAGTTACTTTACCACAGCTTTCCATAAGGTGTCAAGGCCAGGGAGAGAGCAGAGTGTGGAGCGTGGAGTGAATGCTGAATGCAAAAGGAAAGGAATTGTTACGCGGTAACAAACTACGAATTTGTCTTAGCCAGAGAAAAAGGGGGCGCTGTGCTGCGAATCCCCCAGTCACGGCTCACACGGAAAACAAGCATTCTGTATTCTCTCCACACTCCATTCACCACTCTCCGCTGACGAACTTCCCTTTGGATATCTTTTCACGTCTAGGCACTGTGTACAGTTTTATGTCAACAAATTCCATCGACATTTTCCATTAATATTTTTTGAAAACTCTATGCAAATCCAAAATTATATGGTATAGTATGGTACGTGTAATATGACGATTTATGCGCAAAATTGTAAAGAGGCGAAAAGTAATATGCAAGACTTATCCAACATTTCGGTAGTCCTGCCCTCCCTGGACCCGGACGAAAAGCTCACCGCCGTCATTGACGGCCTGCTGGAATACGGCTTTTCCGATATCATCCTGGTCAACGACGGGAGCAAGCAGGAGAACCTTCCCTATTTTTTAGACGCCGCCGCGCTGCATCCGGAAATCCACCTGCTCCACCATGAAGTCAACCGTGGAAAAGGCGCGGCCTTAAAAACCGCTTTCCGGTACTTCCTGGACAACCGGCCGGATGGTGCGGGGGTGGTCACGGTGGACGGCGACAACCAGCACCACCCGGCGGATACCCGGGCCTGCTGCGAACACATGCTGGAGACCGGCCATTGCGTGCTGGGATGCCGGGACTTCTCCCAGGATGATGTGCCGCCCCGGAGCCGCTTCGGCAACCGTACCACCTCCCTGGTGTTCAAGATCTTCTGCGGCATGACCATCTCCGACACCCAAACCGGCCTGCGTGCTTTGCCGAGGGACGCCGTGGAGCAGTTGATGGACGTGAGCGGTGACCGGTTTGAGTACGAGACCAACATGCTGCTGGCCTTCAAGACCAAGGGCATCCCCTTCGACGAGGTCAAGATCCGCACTGTCTACATAGAGGAAAACAAGAGTTCCCACTTCCGGGTCATCCACGACTCCTGGCGGATCTACAAGCTGATCCTGGCCCATTTCTTCCGCTACACCCTCAGCTCCCTGACCAGCGCCGTGGTAGACACCCTTGCCTATTCCCTCTTAAGCTGGATCCTCCGATCCTTCCTCAGCGGCTTTGCCCTGACCGCCGCCGCGGGCGTCTGCGCCAGGGTAATCTCCTCCTTGCTGAACTTCTTTATGAACAAGAAGCTGGTGTTCCAAACCAAGGTGGACACCAAGAAGGCCATACTCCGCTATTACTGCCTGGCTCTGCCCCAGATGGCCGTCCAGGTGCTGCTGACCCAGGGTGTCTACGCACTGTTCCGGATCAGCGACCAGGCCAACGGCATGCGCACCGTGATCTACGCAGTGGTCATGACCGTCCTCTACTTTGTCAGCTATATGATCCAGCAGCGCTGGGTCTTCGCCCCCCAGAAATCCGAGGCAAACTCCAAGAACTGACCCTCCCGGGAAGGCTGTTGCGTTGCCCATGTATTACGAGGTTGAGAAAAAATGAGTAAAAAGAACACCCCCGATTACGCCCCTCCCATGGAGACGGGCAAGAAAAAGAAGAAAAAGGGCAGCGGCCTGTTGGGACGGATCGTCCGGCGGTTCTTCCTGCTGCTGTTCACCGTAATTCTGTTAGCCTTCGCGGCGCTGTGCCTGGTGATGAACCTGGTATTCAACGGCCCCTCCGAAGCTGCCCGGGACGTGCTGACCATGTCCCTGATCGAGGCCAGCGCCACCAAGTGGGTACCTGCCCTGTTCATCGGTGACGAGGCCGTGGCCCAAATCCAGGCCAGCGTCAACGCCGAGATGACCGAGGAAGTTACGGACATCTCCAAGGTGGTCATCAACAAAATGAATGCCATCACTTCCGAAAACAACGAGTGGGCCAACTATCCCGACGGCATCCGCATTGAGAGCTATGCCGGCGACACCTTCAACGCCCACATCATGATCATCCGGGATCCCTCCCAGGTCTATATGGCCACCTCCACGGAGAAGTTCTCCACCAGCATCCCTGGTAAGCGCATCAATCAGGCCATCCAGGATGAGGGCGCCATCGCCGCCATCAACGCCGGTGCCTTCTTTGACGACGGTACCACCAGCTCCACCGTAGGCAGCTATCCCCTGGGCCTGGTCATGTCCAAGGGCAATTGCGTCTGGGAAAGCGGCAAGCAGCCCGGCCTGGAAGGCTTCGCGGGCTTCACGGAAAATGACATTCTGGTGGTTTCCAAGAACAATCTGTCCAAATCCCAGGCCCAGGAGCTGAAGATCCGGGACGGCTGCTGCTTCGGCCCCGCCCTGATCATCAACGGCGAGATCAACATGGAGGCCTACAACAACAATTCCGGCTACAACCCCCGTACCGCCATCGGCCAGCGGGAGGACGGCGCCGTGATCTTCATCTGCATTGACGGCCGTCAGGCAGGCTCTCTGGGCGGCACCTATGCCGATATCATCGACATCATGGTGGAATATAAGGCCGTCAACGCCTGCAACATGGACGGCGGCTCCTCCTCCGTCATGATGTACCGGGACAACGACGGCCGTTACGGTGAAGCCGGAGAAGTCGTGATGGTCAACAACTACTCTCTGCTCCAATCCGAGCCGAGACGTATGCCGAACTTCTGGATGGTTCGGCCCGCAGCGTAAAGGAGGTGCGGCAGTATGTATAAGGGAAAATTTGACCAAAAGAACAAAGCCTCCTCCACGGATGTACAGGAACTGCTGGCCCAGAGAAGCAGCGCTCCCCAGACCCCGCCGGAACGGCAGAGAAAAGCCGCCCCTGCCAGGGACGCTGCTGCAAAACCTGTTTCCCAGTCCTCCGCAAAAGCCCCGTCTTCCGGCAAAGCAGCTCCCCGGTCCTCCTCTGGGGCAAACGCCCCCGCCCGGACCGCTTCCCAGAAGCCGACACAGAGTGCGAACCGTCCCGCTCCCGAACCTCAGAAGAAGAAAGGCCCCCGTCTGGGCGGCGTGATCTTCTACACCCTGTACTTCCTGTTTATCCTGGTGTTCTTTGTGGCCGTCTTTATCGGCATGCAGTGGCTCAAGGGCTGGCTGGTGGACTACCAGGCCGCCCAGCCCACCGTGAAGGCGGAGCAGGTCTTCACCCAGCTGTTTACCGATCCTCAGTGGGATCAGCTGTATGAAGCCTCCGGCGCGCAGGACACCGCCTACGAGGGCAAGGATGCCTTTGTCGAATACATGAATGAAAAAGTCGGAGACCGCCAGCTGACTTACCTGGAAACCTCCGCAGGTCTGTCCGGCGACAAGAAGTACGTTGTCCGTCTGGGCAACGAGAAGGTCGCCTCCTTCACCCTGGTGGACAAGAACAACGTAGGCGACACCACCCTGGAGAACCTGGGTGAGATCCCCGACTGGCAGCTGGGCGCTGTGGAAGTGTTCTTCGAGCGGAATGGCAGCTACCTGATCGAGGTGGTCAACGGCCATACCGCCTACGTCAACGACGTACCCCTGGACGACTCCAACACCATTCAGATCGCCACCACTGTGGCGGAGCGGTATCTGCCGGAGGGCACCACCGGTGCCAGCATGTGCCTGCAGGAGGTCACAGGCCTGATTACCCAGCCCACCGTCACCGTATTCGATGACAAGGGCAACCAGATGGAAGTCACCTATGACGAGTCCACCCGCACCTACACCGAACGCACCGTGAGCAATACCATCACCTCTGAGCAGGAGGAAGCGGTAATCAACGCAGCCAAGACCAACTGTCTGTGGATGATCAAGGAAGTCACCGACCGCGGCACCGTGGCCAAGTACTTCGACACCTCCTCCGATGCCTACACCGACATCACCAAGACCACAGAGCTGTGGATGCAGAGTCACGGCGGTTATGAGTTCGCCGATGTCAGTGTCACCAATTTCAGCCTGTACAACGACGACCTGTTCTCCGCCCGGATCAGTCTGACCCTGAAGGTCACCCGTACCGACGGAACCGTCAAGGATTACCCCTTCGCCAAGTCCATGTTCTTCCGCAAGAGTGACAGCGGCAAGTGGCTGTGCTTCGAGTCCACCAACGTGGATATTACCCAGCCTGTGGGCAAGGTTCGCCTGACCTTTATGAACGGCGAAACCAAGCTAACCTCCGACTTCTATGAGACCGACGCCTCCGAGATCATCACCCCCATCATCACCCCCGCTCCCGAGGGCAAGGTGTTCGTCGGATGGATCACCATCGGCGAGGATGAAAACGGCAGCGCGGTCTACACTCTGGTCTTCCAGCCCGACGAGACCGGCAGAGTGTCCGTCCCCGAGGGCACAACTCTGGAACCCATGACGCTGTACGCCTACTTTGAGGATGCCGGCGCCGCCTCCACCATTACCGAAACGACGAATACTCCCGAAACTACGGAAGGAGCATAAGCCATGCTGAACCTGCTGAACCAATTGGCAGTGTCCTTTGACCTGCCGATCCTGGAGTGGATTCAGGCCCACCTGCAGTGTGGATTCCTGGATTTCCTCATGCCCATCATCACCCTGTTCGGTGACGGCGGCGTCTTCTGGATCGCCGTTGCCGTGCTGCTGCTGATCTTCCCCAAGACCCGGAAAACGGGTCTTGGCATGGCCTTCGCGCTGATTATGGGTCTTCTGGTGTGCAACATCACCCTGAAACCCCTGGTACAGCGTCCCCGGCCCTACGATTTCCAGTACGACAACTACGGAATCTACATCAACCTGCTGGTGGAGCGACTCCACGACTACTCTTTCCCCTCCGGCCACACCATCGCCTCCTTTGAGGCCGCCACGGTGCTGCTGAAGAACAGCAAGAAAATGGGCATTCCCGCCATGATTTTGGCAGTGCTCATCGCCATGTCCCGGCTGTACCTGTACGTCCACTACCCCACCGACGTGCTCTTCTCCGTCATCCTGGGCACCCTGTTCGGCCTTCTGGGCAACGCCCTGGCAGGCAAGGTCGCCTCCAAGCTCCCCCAGCCGAAACGCGGCAAATTCGAAACCCGATAACCCAAAACGCCACCGCAGTCCGAAGCATGAACTGCGGTGGCGTTTTATAGTTTGGAGTGTGGCGTTTGGAGTGCGGAGAGTGAAGAATGCTAAATGATTGGTAACTATTCAGTCGAGGCAAAATTTTGCGCGGTAAATGATCGTTTCTCGCAG
>JBJDYN010000104.1:0-13298 GCA_051867395.1 Faecousia sp.
AAAAAATATGCCCTTTGAAAACTAGTCCAAGGGTAGCATTCATGCAATCGTCGTGTTATTCTCCGAAAGCCTCTTGACAAATGGTCCCTATAGGAGTATCTTATAGAAAATAGCATAAGCATTTGAGTGCCGCTGAGATACGGATAGCCTCAGCGGAGAATAGAGAATCCGGTGTGAATCCGGAACGGTACCGCCACTGTATGCGCGGAGGCGGCCCACGGGACGAAAGTCGGTCATTGGGAGCAATCCTGAGAAGGCTGTGGGCGGCTGAGGATGCGCAAGTCAGGAGACCTGCTCAGATGTTGTTTTCGGCTGGCCCCCGTGCTATGGGGCAGACGATTGTTTTTGATCTGCGGAAAAACGGCCGTGGCAGTCCTTTTGAGGACTGCCGCGGCTTTTACGTTGAATACATCGGAACGCTGTAACCCCCTTGCGGCTTCCGGTTAAAATAGCGGTTGATTGCCCACTGACCGCCAAAAGGATGCCCGGATGCCGGTGCTGACAGACCACCGGCGTCCGGGCTATCGAAATCAAAAAGAAGGACGGGTAGGAGAAATCTTACCCGTCCTGTTTTTGTGCTTAGCCTTCCGCCTTGAAGGAATAGACCGTTCCTTCCGCCACATTGGTGGAATCCACGCCGGTCTGCGCGTACTCGCCGTCAATATAGAAAGCCCAGTACATCTGATCCTTTTCCCAGTCCAGCGTAATGCCGTTGACCGTGGTGACATACAGACCGTAATCGCTGTCCTCGCCAGCAATCAGGCCTTCTTCCAGCAGGGCTTCTCCGACGGTTTCCTTGTCGGTGGAGACATTGAAGGTGGTCTCCGTGCCTTCGGGATCGGTGACGACCACAGTGAAGGAAACCTTAGAACCGGCCTCAGTGGTGGTGGTGCTGTTGCCGCCGCATCCGGTGAAGGTCAGTGCCATAGCCGCAATCAGCACGACGCACCCGATGAGACACAGCATTTTCTTCATACTGTTCATTTTCATCATAATACGCTCCTTATTCTGTTTTTCCTTCCTATCACCGGAAATCCGCGGAAACGGAAGGATAATGCTGCCGGATATTCCGACTTGGCGCATCCCCATTCGGCCTTCTCGGACATGTCCAATGACCGGTCCCACAGCTGCGGCGCTGCGGTAAGAATGTGACTTGATAAGCGCCTCACGGCGACGGGCTCGTACAGGCCTTCCACCTGTTTCCCCGAACAGCATGGCTATTGTAGCACATGGCTGATGGAAATACAACACTTTTTTGAATTACGGATTGCGTACAGGGGCGAAACGTGGTATACTATTTAAAGTCATTGTTGAATTGGAATGGGAAAATCCCAACGGTACCAAGCCGCCGTAGACGGGCAGATAAGCCGCTTATTTCATTGGCGAGAGCTGAGAAGGAATGGGCAACAGGGCGTCCGGAGTCGGCATACGGACAATGACACAACACGCTAGACTCTTGGGGACGGTCTGGCGGTTGGGATTATGGGACAGAACGCTTATGCGTCTGTCCGCCTTTTCCGGTCCCCGAAAGGGGATTTTTTTATTTATGCGCCAGGATGCCTTTTCCAAATGTCATCCGCTGACCAATTTCGTGTTTTTTGTGGGCGCCATTGGTTTTTCCGTGGTATTCCAGCACCCGTTGTACCTTGCTGCCAGCTGCGCCGCCGGGGCCGTTTATCTGGTTCTTCTGAACGGGAAAAAAGCCTGGAAGCTGATTGCCGGGCTGATACCGGTATTTTTCCTGCTTTCCGCCCTGAACCCGCTGTTCAATACCTATGGAGAGCGGGTGCTGTTTCATGTATTCGGCAAGCCCTACACCCTGGAGGCGCTGTTCTACGGTATGGCCATTGCGGGGATTTTTGTGGCAATGATGCTTTGGTTCAACTGCTACAGCGCCGTGCTGACCAGCGATAAATTTGTCTGCCTGTTCGGAAGCCTGATTCCGGCCCTTTCTCTGCTGCTGGTCATGGTACTGCGAATGATCCCCAATTTGATACGCAAGGCCAGACAGATTTCCGATGCCCGGAAATCCATCGGCAAGGGGGCAGGGGAGACCGACAGCTTCCGGGAGAAGGTAGCCGACGGCATGAATATCCTGTCTTCCCTGACAGACTGGGCTCTGGAGGGCAGCATCGTCACCGCGGACTCCATGCGGGCCAGGGGCTACGGCGGAGCCAAGCGCAGCAGCTTTCAGATTTATCGCATGACAGCACGGGATTTCCTACTGCTGGGAATCTCCATTCTGCTTGCTGCCGTCGTCATGTTCACGGGTGGTACGGAAGCTACCTATACCCCAGAACTCTATATTGCGCCGCCCGGCTGGGGTCTGGCGGCCTACTGCCTGTATTTACTGATTCCCTCACTGCTGCATGGAAAGGAGGCACTCCAATGGCGCATTTCCATATCCAGAATCTGACCTTTCAATATCCCAATGCGGCTCATCCTTCTCTGGAGGACATATCGCTGACCGTGGAAAAAGGGGAGTATGTGGTCCTGTGCGGCCAGTCCGGCAGCGGCAAGACCACCCTGCTGCGGCATCTGAAAAACGTTCTGACGCCCTACGGAAAACGCAGCGGCAGCATTTGCTTTGACGGCACGCCGATGGAGCAGGTCAGCCAGCATGACCAGGCGGCAAAAATCGGGTTTGTGATGCAGAACCCTGACGACCAGATTGTGACGGATAAAGTCTGGCACGAACTGGCCTTTGGCTTGGAAAATCTGGGCACGGACCCCAAAACCATGCGGCTTCGAGTTGCGGAAATGGCAAGTTATTTTGGGATTCAGGACTGGTTTCACCGGGAGGTATGCAATCTCTCCGGCGGCCAGAAGCAGCTGCTCAATCTTGCCTCCATCATGGCTATGCAGCCGGAGGTCCTGATCCTGGACGAGCCCACCAGCCAGCTGGACCCTATCGCCGCATCCGACTTTTTGAATACGGTCCGTAAGATCAATATTGAGCTGGGCACCACGGTGATCATCACCGAGCACCGGCTGGAGGATATTTACCACAGCGCCGACAAGGTGGTGGTCATGGATCAGGGGAAGGTCATTGCCTGTGACACCCCCAGAAAGGTGGGCCAGCTTTTGTGGCTGCAAGGACATGAGATGTTCGCGGCTCTGCCTACGCCGGTGCGTGTCTTCTATGAATCCCAGGGCGCGGGAGACTGCCCGCTGACCGTGCGGGAGGGCCGGAGCTGGCTGACAGCCGCCTTTGAACATCACCCCATTGCCGTGGCGGAGCCTGCTCCTGAGCCTGCTCCGGAAAAACCCAAAGATCCAGCCTTGCGGGTCAAAGAGGTCTGGTTCCGATATGAAAAGGCGTCCCCGGACGTTCTTCGGGACCTAAGCTTTGCCGTTCCAACAGGCAGTCTGTTTGCCATTGTGGGGGGAAACGGTTCCGGTAAGTCTACCACGCTGAAGACGATTTGCGGCATCTGCAAGCCCTACCGGGGCACTGTGGAGGTTTTCGGAAAACCACTGAAGGCTTATAAACCCAAAGATCTTTTCCAGAACGGCCTTGCCATGCTGCCTCAGGACCCCAAGAGCCTGTTTGTCAAAAAGGCCCTCCGGGAGGATTTGGCGGAAATGAGCCGGGATAAGGAGGCTGTCGCTGCTGTGGCGGAAACCTGCGAGATCACCGGGCTGCTGGATTCCCATCCCTATGATCTGTCCGGCGGGGAGCAGCAGCGGGCCGCTCTGGCCAAGGTGCTGCTGACAAAGCCCAAGCTCCTGCTGCTGGATGAGCCAACCAAGGGCCTGGATAGCTTCTTCAAACAAAAATTCGCCCGAATCCTTCGTAAGCTCCAGGAGGAAGGCATCACCATTGTCATGGTTTCCCACGATGTGGAATTCTGTGCGGAGTACGCGGACCTGGTCAGCATGTTCTTCGATGGGCAGATCATCACCACCGATACGCCCCACCGGTTCTTTGGGAACAACAGCTTCTATACCACCGCGGCCAACCGTATGAGCCGCTGTGTATTCCGCAACGCTGTCACGGCGGCGGACGTGGCGGCGCTGTACCGGGCCAATCTGGAGGGAAAGCCATGAGACGATCCACTCTGTTCAGCCTTCTCACCTGTGTGGTGCTGATCCCGGCGACCTTGTTCCTGGGAACCCGGCTCCATGGGCGGTGGTACTACCTGACCTGCACCCTGGTGATTATCGAGGTTATGATTCCGTTCTTCCTGGCTTTCGAGACCCGGAAGCCCCAGGCGCGGGAATTGGTGACCATCGCGGTGATGTGCGCCCTGTCCGTTGCTTCCCGGGTGGTGGTGCTGATCCCCAATTTCAAACCCATGACAGCCATCATCATGATTTCCGGTATTGCCCTGGGGCCTGAGGCGGGTTTCCTCACCGGAGCGGTCGGGGCCTTTGCCAGCAACTTCTTTTTCAGCCAAGGCCCCTGGACGCCCTGGCAGATGATGGGTTACGGCTTCGGCGGCTTCCTGGCGGGCCTGGTATTCTACAGAAAAAGCAGACGGCGCAGCCCGGCAGTTCTGGCGATCTTTGGCTTTCTAACCATTCAGCTGGTGGTGGGACCGCTTCTGGACTGCTGCACCTTCTTCACCACCGGAAGCAAGCTCTCCTGGCAATATGCGGCTGTGGTCTTTGGAGCCGGGGTGCCCTATAACTTCAAGCATGCCCTGGCCTGTGCTTTGACCATGCTGCTGTTCAGCAAGCCTTTGCTGGGGAAACTGGACCGGCTGATTACCAAATACGGGATGATGAACACCCGGTTGGAGGCATGAGGATGGAAAAAAGAAAACTGTACCTTTCCACCATCGATGCCTATGCCCAGAAATACGCACGGCAGTACGGCCTGGGCCTGGAAATTGCCGAATACTGCACGGCTCGAAATATGGACGAGGACTTCCCGAGGACAGACACCGCAGTGCGGGAGAAGCTGAAGGGCATTGACAGACGGATGTTCCACGCCCCCTTTAATGAACTGTTTCCCTGTGCCATCGATCCCAAGGCCAGGGGCCTCGCCCATGACCGTTACCGGCAGGCCATTGCGTTGGCCTGGGAGTATGGAGCGACGCGGATGGTGATTCATGGGGGCTACCAGCCGTTTATGTATTATCCCGTTTGGTACACGGAGCAGTCCGTTCCCTTTTGGAGGGCTTTTTTGAAGGAGCTGCCGGAGGACACAACCATTCTGCTGGAAAACGTCCTGGAGGAACAGCCCCAGATGCTGCTGGATATTGTGAAAACCGTGGACGATCCACGGCTGCGGCTATGCCTGGATATCGGTCATGCCAACGTGTATTCCAAAGTCCCGGTGCTGGAGTGGCTGGAAGTGCTGGCCCCCTGGATCGGCCATTTCCACATCCACAACAACGATGGCTCCTGGGACACCCACAGCCCCCTGAACCAGGGCAATATTCCGATTAGAGATTTTCTTATCCGGGCGGAAACCCTTTGCCCGGAGGCAACCTATACCCTGGAGCTGACGGAATCCGCAGCCTCCGTTCGTCTTCTATTGGAGGAATCTTTATGGAACAGAAATTGAAAGCGCTTATTCAGTCCGTCACCGCCCTGGACGAATCCGCCATGGACGCCGCCCGAAAGCGGCAGGCACAGCTTGCCAAACCGCCTGGAAGTCTGGGCCGCCTGGAGGAGCTGTCCATCCAGCTGGCGGGTATTACGGGCCAGGTCCATAATAAAATCGAAAAAAAGCACCTGCTGGTCTTTGCCGCCGACAATGGCGTTGTGGAGGAGGGAGTTGCCAGCTCGCCCCAGTCGGTGACGCTGATGCAGACCGTGAACCTGACCCGGGCCAAGACCGGCGCAAGCGTCTTGGCAAAGCACTTCGGCTGTGGCATTACGGTCTGTGATGTTGGTGTCAACGCGGAGGTGCCGGAGCGGGCGGTTGTGAACCGGAAGATTGCCTACGGGTCGCAGAACATCGTGAAAGGCCCGGCCATGACCCGGGAGCAGGCTTTGAGAGCCATCCTCATTGGGGCGGAGCTGGCACAGAATACCCAGGCGGATGTCATCGGCATCGGCGAAATGGGCATCGGCAATACCACGACTTCCTCCGCGGTGCTGTCCGTCCTGCTGGGGGCGGATGTGGAAGCCGTTACCGGAAGAGGCGGCGGCCTGACAGATGCGGGATTTCAGAAAAAGAAGGATGTCATCCGCCGGGCCATCGCCGTCAACGCTCCCGATAAAACAGACCCGGTGGATGTTCTGACCAAGGTAGGCGGCTTTGACCTGGCTGCCATGTGCGGAGCATTTCTGGGGGCTGCTTCTACCCACCGTCCGGTGGTCATTGACGGCTTTATTTCCGCAGTTGCCGCCCTGTGCGCCGTTCGGCTCTGTCCCAATGCCCAGGGCTATTTGGTCCCCAGCCATGCCTCCTATGAGATCGGCTACAGGCTAGCCATGGAGGCTATGGATTTGCAGCCCATGCTGCTGCTGGGGATGCGGCTGGGAGAGGGCAGCGGCTGCCCGCTGGCCTTTGAAGTTCTGGACGCCGCCTGCGCGATTCTCAACGATATGGCGACCTTCGATCAGGCTGGCATTGACGACGGCTATCTGGACGAGATCCGGCAGGGAGACAAGTTCTCCGTGGAGGGAGCCAGATGACCTGCTTTATCTCCGGCGGGGCGAAAAACGGAAAATCCACTCTGGCCCAGAATCTGGCGGTATCGCTGGCCCAGGGCAGAAAGCACTACTACATCGCCACCATGATCCCCGTGGACGACGAGGACCGGGAACGCATCCGCCGCCATGTGGCGGATCGGGAGGGACTGGGCTTTGAGACCGTGGAGTGCGGCAGACATATCCTGTCCTGCCTGGAAACCGCTGACCCGGACGGCACCTTTCTGCTGGACAGCGTCACTGCTCTGCTGATGAACGAGCTGTTCCCGTCGGAAAAAAACTACGAAATGGACTTGCAATCAGCCGCCCGGTGTCTTGAGGAGCTGACGGCCTTTGCCCGCACCGTTCGAAACGCGGTGATTGTCAGCGATTACCTGTATTCCGATGCCATCCGCTATGACGAAAGCACGGAAGTCTACCGCAGGTGTCTGGCGGATATTGACCGGGCCCTGGCCGGAGTATGCGACACGGTTGTGGAAGTATCTGCCGGACAGATCATCCTTCACAAGGGGGAACTATGAAACGCTATCTTCACGCTTTTGCCATGTGCCAGAGCATGTTCTGTGCCATACCCTGTCCCTGGAAGCTCTGGGATGAGGAGGCCAGGGACAAAATGCTCCTGTTTCTGCCCGTTGTTGGGCTGGAAATGGGCATCCTCTGGGCGCTGCTGGGGTATCTGATCCAATGGCTGACGCTGCCTCCATTGGTGGGGGGCTTGTTTCTCAGCGCCTATCCCTATTTCATCACCGGTTTTCTCCATTTAGACGGCTTTATGGATGTGACCGACGCGGTGAAATCCTGCCGGGACCTAGAGCGCCGCCGGGAGATTCTGAAGGATTCCCATGTGGGCTCCTTTGCGGTCATCGGTGTTTGTCTGCTGGTGCTGGCCCAGTTTGCCCTGTTTGCCAGCGCAGACGGAGACATTCGAGTTCTCATTTTCCTGCCTGCGGTCAGCCGCTGCGGCTCTGCATTGGCTGTGACGGTTTTGAAACCCATGTCCACCAGTCAATATGCCCAACAGAAGAAGCCCAAGTCCCATGTTGTGCTTGTGCTGGGGATGCTGTGCCTGTTCATCGCGGCGGGATTCCTGATCTGCGGAAAACACGGCTTTGTGCTGTTGGGATGCCTGGCTGGGTATGGGAGCGCCTTGCGGCGGGGCTATCGGTCCCTGCAGGGCATGAACGGAGACATTGCCGGCTACGCGCTGACCATCGGAGAGCTGTGCGGCGCGGCGGTCTATGCACTATTGTAGGAGGCAAGCTATGATTCTGATTATCGGCGGAGCCTATCAAGGCAAGCTGGACTATGCAAAAGCAGCCTTTTCCATATCCGAAGAGGATGTGTTTTCCTGCACCGGAGATACCATCGACTTTTCCAAACGGTGCGTTAACCGGATCGAGGAATTTACTTACGGCTGCGTCCGGAAGGGCGTGGAACCGAAGACGTTTTTCCAGACCCACCGGGAACAGTGGCGGGACAGCATCCTAATTTGCCAGGACATTTTCTGCGGCGTGGTTCCCATGGATGCAGACCAGCGGGAATGGCGGCAGGCCACCGGACGGCTGTGCCAGTATCTGGCAGGTGAGGCCAGTCAGGTCAGCCGGATTTTCTGCGGATTGGAGCAGCGGCTGAAATGACGGTCTATCTGATTCGCCACGGGAAAACGGAGGCCAACGAAAAGCATCTCTACTGCGGCAGTACCGACCTGCCCCTGTCGGAAGGAGGCAGGGAGGAACTGAAAGGGCGGACCTATGCCATTCCCAATGCCCGTTTCCTTACCAGCGGCATGCTCCGTGCGGAGCAGACCTTGGCGCTTCTGTTTGGGCCGGTGGCGCATACCCCGGAGCCGGGACTGCGGGAGGTGGACTTCGGGGTCTTTGAAATGCACAGTTATGAAGAACTGAAGGACAATCCTGCCTACCAGACTTGGATCTCCGGGAATAACGAGGCCAACATTCCGCCGGGAGGGGAAAGCGGCGTGCAAATGCGCCAGCGGGTCCTGGAAGCCTATGATCGTATTTCCGCATCCGGACAGGACACGGTGATCGTAACCCATGGCGGCGTCATCGCGGCGATCATGGCGCACCTGTTCCCCGGGGAGAACAAAAACCGCTACCAGTGGCAGCCGAAGAACGGCTGCGGCTATGCCATCCGGGACGGCCAATATTGGGCGATTCCGTAGCCGGTTCAGAACCTTTTTTGATATTGCATCTGCCATTTTGTTCAGTTAAAAAATGGAAAAACGGTCAGTTGACAGGAACTGACCGTTTTGCTTATTTCCCCACATGGGCGCGAATGGCTTGAAAGGATTGGTCGCTGATGACATGCTCGATGCGGCAGGCGTCTGTGGCGGCGGTTTCCGGATCCACACCCAGGCGGATCAGAAGATCCCGCAGCACGGTGTGCCGCTCGTAAATTTTGGAGGCTACCTCCAGACCGCTTTCGGTCAGGGAAAGGAAGCCGTCACGGTCTGTGGTGACATACCCGCCCTGCTTCAGCAGCCCCATGGCCCGGCTGACGCTGGGTTTGGAGAAACCCATATATTCTCCCACATCGATGGCACGGACAGCGCTGCCCTCCTGGGACAGAATATAGATCGTTTCCAGATACATTTCGCCGGATTCCTGTAAATTCACGTGGAACCCACCTTTCCTTTTCCTTTTTCCTCAGCATACCATAATTATACATGAATTTCAAGACGAGGACCGCCGATTTTTCCGGACTGGCGGTGATAGAGAAAAAGATTTGCCTGAAGCGGGATTTGCTGCTTGCATTTTTTCGGCAAAGAGGACTATAATATACCCATAGCAGGGGAGCTTGCAGTACAAGCTGAGAGGAAGGTATACCCTTCGACCCTATAACCTGATGCGGATAATGCCGCCGTAGGGAGCGTACCAAAAGGGGTTTGAGACGTTCTGTCAGGGACGTCTCATTTTTTATTTTGGAGGATGGTTGACATGCTTGGGGAAATTCTGGACCGATGCCGGGGGAAAAACCCATGGTGCACTGTATGGTGAACCTGGTTACCGCCAATGACTGTGCCAATGTGGTGCCTCGCCCATTATGGCGGAGGATGCGGAGGAAACAATTCCCTACGAATTTGTTAACATGCGCTAAAAATTATGGTTCTTATGGGATGTATTTGTGGATACGTACTTGACATGGAAAAAAATTGGAATATAATAGTATTAAGTCTTAATATTGCAAGGTGGATTATGATGAAGCAGCAACGCAAATCCAGGCAGCGTCAACAGATTCTGGACGCTGTGCAGACAAGATGCGATCATCCAACCGCCGACCAGATCTATCTGGATGTCCGTGCCAAGGATGAGAGAATCAGCCGGGGCACGGTATACCGGAATCTGGGTGTTTTGTCCGAGGACGGTCAGATTACCAATGTGAAGGTGTTTGCGGCGGATCGTTTCGATTCCCGTTTGGACCGCCACTACCACCTGGTCTGCACCGGCTGCGGAAAGGTTTTCGACGCGCCTCTGGAGTACCACATGGAGTATGACGCCCAGATTGCGGAGGAAACCGGATTCCGGATCGACAGGCACCGGATGATCTTTGAAGGCTTGTGCCTGGAATGCGTCAAACGGGAAGAAGAAAAAAGGTAACGGAGGTGTTTTCATGGCAATTTACAAATGCAAGATCTGCGGCGCGATCTACGACGAGGAAAAGGAGGGCAAGCCCTTTTCCGAGCTGACCAGCTGCCCAGTGTGCCGTATGCCGATTTCCAATATGGAGCCGGTTTCTGCAGCTCCGGTTCAGACTACGCCCAAGGCCTGGTCCGGTTCGCTGGACTACGACAGCGCCACGGCCAGGCAGGACCCCACCAGCCGGTATATGGCGGAGATTCACCAAATGGCGGTGACGGGGAAGTCCATCGGCGGCTCCATGGGGACCCAAATGCCCATGCCCAATTGGGACGATGTTTTGCTGCTGGGCTCCCAGCTCAACCCGCCCCCATTGAACGACGGCGACCCGGTGGATACCACCACTGTCATCGGCAAGCACGCGAAAAAACCCATGGTGCTTCAGAATCCCGTCTATATCTCCCATATGTCCTTCGGCGCTCTGTCCAAAGAGGTGAAGGTGGCCCTGTCCAAGGGCTCTGCCATGGCGAAGACTGCCATGTGCAGCGGCGAAGGCGGCATCCTGCCGGAAGAAAAGGAAGTGGCCTACAAGTACATCTTTGAGTATATCCCCAACAAGTACAGCGTCACCGATGAGAACCTGCGTTCCTCCGATGCCATTGAGATCAAGATCGGCCAGGGCACCAAGCCCGGCATGGGCGGCCACCTGCCCGGCGAGAAGGTCACCGCCGAGATCGCTGCCATTCGCGGAAAACAGCAGGGTCAGGACATTCAAAGCCCCAGCAAGTTCCCGGAGCTGAACTCCAAGGAGGACCTGCGGGATATGGTGGACATGCTGCGCCGCCGGTCTGAGGGCCGTCCCATCGGCATCAAGATCGCGGCAGGGAATATTGAGCGGGATCTGGAATACTGTGTCTATGCCCGGCCGGACTTCATCACCATTGACGGCCGGGGCGGCGCCACCGGCTCCAGCCCCCTGATGCTCCGGGAGGCCACCACCGTTCCCACCATCTATGCCCTGAGCCGGGCCAGAAAGTATCTGGATTCTGTGGGCTCCGACATCTCCCTGGTGATCACCGGCGGCCTCCGGGTGTCCGCGGACTTTGCCAAGGCCCTGGCCATGGGTGCGGATGCCATCGCCATTGCCAGCGCCGGCCTGATTGCCGCTGCTTGTCAGCAGTACCGGATCTGCGGCACCGGCAACTGCCCTGTGGGCGTGGCAACCCAGAACCCTGAGCTGCGCCAGCGCCTGAAGGTGGACGCCGCGGCCCAGCGGGTTGCCAACTTCCTGAATGTTTCTCTGGAGGAGCTGAAAACCTTCGCCAGAGTGACAGGTAATACATCTATCCACGGCCTGTCCCAGGACAATCTGGTAACAACCGACCGGGACATTGCCGAGTATACCGGCATCCGGCATGTGGGTCAGCCCAATCCCAGTGAAAATTCTAAAGTATCCAATTCCAATATTTTTAAGGAGGAAACCCAAATGAGCAAGTATAAGTGCAAGCTGTGTGGTGAAATTTTTGAGGTCAAGGACGGCGAAATCCCTGTTTGCCCCCGCTGCCGCGCTACCGGTGACAAGCTGGAACGGATCTCCGGCAATAAGTACGCTGGTACTCAGACCGAGAAGAACCTGCATGCCGCCTTTGACGGCGAGTCCGGCGCCAGAAACAAGTACACCTACTTTGCCTCCGTGGCCAAGAAGGAGGGCTATGAGCAGATCTCCGCTCTGTTCCTGAAGACCGCCGAGAACGAGAAGGAGCACGCCAAGATGTGGTTCAAGGAGCTGGGCGGCATCGGCAACACCGCCGCGAATCTCCTGGCTGCTGCCGAGGGCGAGAACTACGAGTGGACCGATATGTATGAGGGCTTCGCCAAGACTGCCGAGGAGGAAGGATTCCCCGAGCTGGCTGCCAAGTTCCGCATGGTCGGTGCCATCGAGAAGCACCACGAGGAGCGCTACCGCGCGCTGCTGAAGAATGTGGAGACTGCCACTGTCTTTGAGAAGAGCACCGTGAAGGTCTGGGAGTGCCGTAACTGCGGTCACATCATGGTTGGCACTCAGGCACCGGAGCTGTGCCCCGTCTGCGCCCATCCCAAGAGTTATTTTGAGATCCACGAAGAGAACTATTAAGTTCCATCCATCCGCCGCCCGCGGGAGCCTGACGGTTTCCGCGGGCGGATTTCTTACTTGAAAAATGTCAACAATTGTTGAACTTCAGTTGAAAATGAATTGAAGCTTATCGTGTATGATTTCTACATCCAATGAGACCAAAACAGGAGCGTAATCCTATGAAGAAAAAGAAAATGGAGAAGGAAATGAGCGTTCCGGCTCCGGCGGAAGATTCCCAATGTGTTCTGGAGATCGAAAAGGCCAGCGTTTATCTGCTGGAAAAAGCCGAAGCCACCCAGGCGGAAATGAAGGAATTCTATCCCCAGATGCTGGAGGGCGCCTGTCCGGAGGATGTGCAGGCCATGGCCGATTCCCTGCGGCGGGCCGCAGCCAACATTACCAAAGCCATGGGTCAGACCTATGAGGTCAGCGACGAATTCCACGCCCGCTGGAAGGATATTCAGAACCAGGAGAAGCACAGGAAGCTTCCCATCTCCGTGCCGTCCAACACGGCTATCGACCTGAGCGAAAGCCAGTCGGACCATTTTGCCAGCGGTTTGAATTTTTATAAGATTCTGCTGATCTGCTTTGTGGGCAGCTTCGCCGGTGTGGTAGTGGAGATGCTCTGGTGTCTGGTCAGAAACGGCTATATCGAGAGCCGGGCGGGCCTGGTGTACGGCCCCTTCAATCTGCTCTACGGCGTTGGCGCGGTGGCCCTGACGCTGTGTCTGTACAAATACCGCAACCGAGGAGCCTGGATCTCCTTTCTGGGCGGCATGATTGTGGGCAGTGTGATTGAATACCTCTGCTCCTGGGGACAGGAACTGATTTTCGGCTCCTGCTCTTGGGATTACAGCGCCTTGCCCTTCAACCTCAATGGCCGGATATGTCTGCTGTATTCCATTTTTTGGGGCGTACTGGGCATCCTATGGATCAAGACCATTTATCCCATCATGGCCGAGTTGATTCTGAAGCTGCCG
>JBJDYN010000105.1:0-13287 GCA_051867395.1 Faecousia sp.
AAACATTGATTTTACTGGGTTTCCTCATGTTTTCTTATGGCAACGCTCTTAAAGGGCGGCTTTTCTTATTTACTTGAAAGAGCTCCCGCAGTAGATTCTGTACAGCGTATTTGCGGTGTTATAGTCACAGCCCAATTCCTGTTGGATGGCCGCAATCTTGTCCGCCTTTTTGCTGTTGTCCAGGTAGGCCCGGTAGGAGTCCGCGTATTCCTCAGCCGAGAACCCGAGATCCCGGATCGTGTCATACTTCAACTCTGTGTTTCCGGTATCGGGCATATAGACATGCATGATCGTGTCAATTTCAGAATCGGTCAGCCCCGACTTTGCAATTGCCTCCCACTTGTCAATGTCCCTGACATTAGCATTACCTGTTTCTGTATCAATGGAGCCGGTACCGGTAATCCCATCCAGCAGCGACCCGATGATTTTTGCACTGTCCGCAGAGACTCCCGCCTCTGTCATCTGGTCAAACTTCTCTGTTTGCGCCGGGAACATCTGGTAATAAACCATGCTGTCCTTCAGCGTGTATTTTTGAGCGCTGGTAATCTCCCTTGCTTCTTCGGCCTTCTCCAGGGCGTAGGACCACTCTTTTGCCTTTTCGCCGGTATTGATGTCCGTCCGCTTGTCGATGTCATAGAAGGTCCTGTAAAGCTCTGTGAATGTCTCGGTGCTGACCCCTGCCTTTTTCGCTTCCAGGTAATACCCCAGCCGCCCTGCGGCATTGTCCCGGAATACCCTCCGCTCCATGGCGGACATGCCCTCGTAAACGCTGTAGGCCTGGTCCAGACTGGAAACTGCACCTTCTCCGTCGCCGCCATTGGCCCAGCTGTCCGTCAGATCCGAAAAAGCGTCAGTGAAGCTCGCAGTCATGACCTTATCCAGGATCGCCTTGCTTTCCTTGCCGTCGATGTCCTTCATCCAGCTATCCATCCCGGGATACCCATCAAGCGCCTCCGTGCGCCCCTTCTCCCGGGCGTAGTCATAAACGTAGTCAAAGACTTTCGCCTTCTGCTCGTCCGTCATGGCCTTGTAAATGTCGCTTTCGATGGTCTGTTCCAGGATTGCTTTTGCCGTCTGGCCCTGGACCGTGGCAAGGGTATTGTATTCTTCCTCGGTAAGCCGCTGATTGCTGTGCCGCTCTCCGTCCGCGTCTGTATAGCTGATGGTCTTTGCCGTGTCCGGCGGTGTAACACTGTCCGGCTGGCTTTCGTTCAGCCGGGAAACCTCCTGCTCCAGAGCGCTGTTGTCGATTGCCTTCAGGGTGCCGGGGTTGAAATAGGCGTTGAATACCCGCTCAAACGCATTGCCCCGGCTCTCCGTCTCGCCCCATTCGTTGACGGTGTCCGTCTGGAATGCAGATCCTGCGAAAGGAATGCCCGCAGCTTTCCGCTCCAGATCCCGCAGAAGCGGGTCTGAACTGTTGGCAAAGGTGCTTTGTTTGTTTTTCTGCAACGCCTGGGCCGTCTGCCGCGCCAGGGATGGAATGCCCTGGGTGAAATAGCTTGTCGCAGCCTGGGACAATACGTTGTATATCGCTTCTCCATCCCCGGCATACTTGCCTGCCTCAAGGATATCGTTCAGACTGGACATGCAGGACAGGGAAAGCATAGGTTCAAGCATGGTTCCTATGCTGTAAAGGAACGATGTGAACTTGGAAAGCCCGGTATCTGCTCCGGCGTTTTCCATCAGTGAATAAATATTCGCTCCAACGAATAACGGAAGATTTGCCGGTGCGGCCCAGTCGATGGTGTAGCTGTATTCCTGCCCGCCAATGGAGAACTCAATGGAATAGGCCTGGAATCCCTGCCGTTCCTCATCCTCGTCCGCTGCGCTGCCCCGGAGCCTGACACCGCCTACGCCTTTCGCCAGGGCATAGCCAAGCACCATAGCACCGGTTCCCGTCAGGCCAGCCGCCAACTGGTCAATGGCGGTAGCCGCGGAGACATTACCCTGATGCACCTGCGTCGCCATATTCCAGGCCCCTTTTACAAGGCCAACCGGGGAATTCTCTACCATGCGAACCACGATATTGGCAGGTGTCCGGCGGAAGGGCATCACGCCTTCCCCCAGGATGTTCAGCGCCTTTCCTACCGGGTTATCCCCTTTGTACCGAAGGTCGTTCGCCAGGAAGTCGGAAAAGGCGTTGCAGTCGTTGAAGGTGGCTTTCATGGCCTCGTTGATGGCATAATTCCGGCCCTCGCCCAGCACCGCCGTATCGATATTCCCGCTTTGGACGTCGGCATAACTGTATCCTCTGGCCTTCAGAAAGCCCGCGAGAGAAACCGAATACTCCCTGTTCTTGAACAGCATGTCGCCATTTGCGGGCAGCGCCTCGGTGAGCTTCCGCGCCCCCTCCAGAATCCCGTTTTTGAAAACTCTCTGGTTCTCCCGGATGACGGACATGCTGGTATCATCCCCCAGCTTCGCGGAGTATTTCAGAGCGTCGTTCACGTCCACCGTCTTGGCGTCGCTCTGCGCCCAGTTTCTCAGCTGCCTGTCCTCGCTGGACAGCGGATTTAAAACGGATTTTGTCCGCTGTCCTTTGGGGAGTAATTTCTCAAAAGCGGCCCCCATGACGCGCTTTGCTTCCGTGTAGGGTACGAAGGCCAGATTGCCTGCAATATTCCGAACATTTGTTTTAACATTGCCCATCATGGCCATGTACCGCCAGGCGTCCCACTTTGCCTTGAATGTAGATGGCATCTGGGCCGCCACGTTCTTGTATATGGCATTCTGGGCATCCCGCATCCGCCGCTGGGTATCCGCCTGCTCCTGCGGGGTCTTGGCGCTCCGGTTGGCCTCCGCCGCATCCCGGAACTCCTGGAAAAGCGCATCATCGATCTGGGGTGTGAAGTTCTGGCCGATGTTCCCCAGCCGTTTCAGCCTGTTCGTGTACTGGGTGATCTCATTCTGGATCGTCTTCATTTGCCCGTCCGGTGTCATTTGCCGGAACATATTGAACAGCTGCAGGGAGCGGCCGCTGTTGGTTGCCAGCTGAGAAAGGCTGGCGAACACATCCGCTGCATACTCCTGGCTCTGCTGGTCGGTGTTCTCCACAAGGTAGTTATACAGAAGCGTTGCTTTTGCCACATCGTCCGCGCTGGTCTTGCCGCTCCGGGCCGTGTCCCGGACATTCTGCACACTGCGGTAAATACCGTCCGTGGCGATATCCTGGGCAGCCAGTTCCAGGGACTTCTCGTTGGTCTGCACGTCATGGCTCAGGCTGCCGTCCATGACAAGCTTCTTGATGGTGGGGATAAAACTGTCCGGCGTCAAAGCGGAGCCATAGGCATTGCCTACGAACTCCGAAACCTTCTTCCCCTGGGCGTCATCCTTCGGCACTTCCACGGGCCGCACGTCGTTGGGACGGTCCCGCTGAGCGTTCTGGTCACTGAGCAGTTCATCATAGGCCGCCGTTCCGGTGAAGTTCTTGTTTGCCGCGCCGACGGACCATTCCCCGCCTTTGGTATCCGAATCCCCGCTGCTCAGGAACTCAGCCGGGGTATTCCCAAAAAGAAGGCCGTCGCTTGCTTCCGTATCAGGTTCGGCAGCAGTATCAACCGTCTGTGCTTTTGACGGAATGCCCGTAGTCTCCTGCATCGTCCTGGGCCACTGTTCCTGCTGCTGGTTCGCCTGCTCCTGCGCCGCCGGATTGTTTTCCCAAAGGTCCTGGTACAGGTCATCGTAAAAGCTCTGCTTCCCGGCCTCCGACATCGTTGTGGGAATGTCTTCCCCTGCCAGCTGCCGGATCGCTTGCTTTACCGCGTCCCGCTTCTGGGACTTTGTGCCGCTCGGCTCCACGCCAGTCTGCTCCGCCAGTAACTTCAACGCCTCAGGGTCCGCAAGAATGGCTTCCGCCTGCTTATTGCTTACCGTGCCGTTGGTTTTCAGTTTTTCCACAGTCTCGCTGATGATATCCGTGGGCGCTTCCGCCTCCGGAACGGCGTTTTCTGTCTGAATGGGTTCCTGTACTGTTTCTACGCTCTCGGGCTGCTGGGCAGTCTCTTGGGCCACGTCCTGAGATGTGACATTGGCAAAGAGGCTCCCACCAGCGGAGGACATGCCGCCGGATGCCGCGGACACAAAGAAGGTGTTGACCGCCTCGTCCCAAACGGCCTTGCTGGCCTGGGCCTTGGCCTCATTGTAGGACATGCCATTTGCAACCAGGTCCGCGATTTTTTGGTTGTAACTGGACTTCTCCCGGAGGATGGCGGCCTCATTGAGGAATTCACCCACAAGGCTGATTTCTTCCGTGGTTGCCTCAATCCCCGCCTGGGCCAGCGCCCGCTTCACAATCTCCCCGATGGGCTGCTTGCCCGCTTTGGCGGTTGCCAGCAGATTGTCAAGAGGGATCTTCTCCGACAGGGTTTCCACGGCTGCGTTGGCCGTCGCCAGGATCGCCGCTTGCTGCGGGGTTGCTCCCTGCCGGGAGGCGTCGCTCAGGGTCTGACTGAAGGAGTTCACAGCGGCCAGGCCAAGAGAACCGGTGCCGCCGAAGGCAGCCACCCGGGCGATGGAATCCGCCGCGGACATGGCGCCCTGATACAGAACAGAACCAACCTTTCCAAGGACGCCGTTCTCTCCATCCTCGCCCTCAATATTCTTCGCCACTTCCCCACGCACTGCTCCCGCATAGTTGCTCAGAAGCATTCCGGTGTTGTTGGGATCCAGCGTGGAATAGCGGCCCGTCTGCTGCCCCAATTCCTTGGCATACCCCGCAAGGCCGGAAGCGCCGCCAGCCAGGTTTGCACCGACGCTGGCAACGCTGTGCCCCAGACCTGCCCAAAAGCCGCTTCCCGCGCTCTCCTGGGCTTGCTGGGTGGTGTTCTGCGTTTCCTGGTAGGACAGCAATCGGCTGTAGCTTTCTGCCAGCTCGTCCACTTTCTGCTTTCCGTATTTTTGGAAAAGGCCGGTTGCTTCCAGTTCCGCGTTTCCGATCCGGATCCCGTTGGAATTAGGAGAAAGCGTTTCATAGAAATCTACATCCCGTCCGGTGATGTACCGTTTCAAAGCCTGTTGGTCTTCCTCTGACCAGGATTGCAGCTCCTCCAGGTCCTTTTCCAACACCGCCCGGTCTTCCTCCTGCTTGGCCTGCTCCTTCCAGTAGTCCGCCTGCGCTTTCAGGTATCCTTCCTTTTCATCTACAGACGGGCGGAAATTCTCTATCCCGGGGAGGCCGTTCATCAGCATAGCGGCCGTGTCTTCCGCCATCATTTTGCTGATGGTTTGCTTCCGCTCGTCCGACTTGAGATAGTCGTTGTAGGCCTTCTCCGCTTCATAGGCTTTGGCCTTGGGGCTTTGGGCGTGTTCTCTGGCCCTGGCCTTGGTGTCCTGAATCAGCGCCTCGCCGGTAAGCTCCCCGGCTGGCTCGCTGATTTGCGCTGTCTGCTTCATCTGCCCGCTTCCGGCGGAGCTTTTCTGGGCCGTCCCGGAGGTCTGATTGCCAGGCCATTTCCCATCATCTTTTGCCTGCTCCCGGATCTGAGAGGCTTCCGCCATATTCTGTTCTCTTGCAGCGGCACGTTCATCGAGAATTTTCTTAAGCTGCTCACCTGTCATATCGGCACCTCATATCAGCCCCAGCGATTCCACATATCCTCAACCGCAAGGATTTGGCTTTGCGCATCCGTCAGGCCAGATCCCTGGTTTCCAGTCTCCTTGACTACAGGCGCAGCCACTTTGGATGAACTATACGTCTTCGGAGCTTCATACCCTCCACCGCCCCCGGCCCCCTGGAGCTTGTCGATCTGCTCCTTGGTCAGACCATACAGCTGCCCCAGAATTGCGTAATCATTCTTGGTAGCCATCAGCTCGCCCGCTTCCTTCTGCAGCTGGAGCAGACGGTTCTCGTCCGCCTTTGCCGCCTCATACAACGCCTGGGCACGCTGCATGTCGTTGTCGGCCTGGGCTTTGGCAATGGCGGAGGCGTATTCCTTGGCAAGCAAACTCCGCTGCCGCTCGATCTCGGCGTCCGCCGTCTGCTGGGCAGTTCTCAGCGTGGTAAGATTTGCCTGCAGCTGATTGCCCTGCGCAAGCCTTGCCTGGGCCATAGCGCCGGAGGTCAGCCCATAGGCGTTCTGCACCTCGTTGTAGCCCTTCTGAGCCTTCGCCGCCTCCACATAGGCGCGGGTCAGGTTGGCGTCCGTCTGTTTCTGGTTCTTCTGCTTCTCCGCGTCCAGATTGGACACATTGGCATCGTAATCCGTCTGCAAGGTCTGCTTCTGGCTTGCAAGGCTGCTGTCATACATCTTGTTGATGTATTCCTCGTCGTTCACCGGCTGGTAGGTGACCGGGGTCGTTGTCTCTGCCATTGTCAATCCTCCTTAAAATAATCCGTATGGGGTGGGAATCGGCTCAAAGGATGCCGGGATGTTGTCCCTCAAATCCGCGAACGCTTCCCGGTATCTGGTCAGGAACCATGCTGAAAGCGTGTCGTTCTCGCTGGACAGAAGTTGGGCCGCCAGAAAATAGGGCAGCACCGACGCGCACAGGGTATCATCCAGCCCGATTGCCTGTTCAAAGTCCGGGTTTGCGTAATCATCGGCATACAGCAGCGGCGGGATAGGCCTCCCGGCTCCTCTTGTGTCGTAGTTGTCCGAATAAGGGTACAGCGCCGGAATCACGGAATTCAGAATAGAAATGGTACGAAGCTTATACTCCGTGGTGTCCACGGTCTCCGTCTTGCCCGTGCTTTCATCCTGCTCGTCCATCAAATGGATTGCCATATCATAAACCTGTTGTACTGTCAGCATAGAAACCTCCTTATTTTACCATGGAAGAAAAGCGGACCTGCTGGTCGAAGGAAAGCACCGTGGCTCTTGCGCCGGGTTCCTCCACTTTAAAAATCAGCTTGTAATATACGAATTTCTTTACTTTCAGCCGTACTCGCTGTATCTTTGGTGTTACGTTCATCTCGAAGGACCAATGCGCAAAGCTGATATTTCCAAAGGAGAACACTTTGGCGGTAATGGTCTTTTCCATATATGTTTCCCGCTTGTCCGTGGACGCCGTTACCGTCAGAGCCGAATGAGACTGGGGGAGCAGTGATACATAAATCCTGCTAGAATACTTCCGCCGGAAGTCCGCCCCAAAGTCCATATATCCGGATTCCCACAGCGCCTTGATTTGCAGGCTATCCTCACCGGTGGCCAGCGCCGCGTCCATGGTGGCGCCATCGTCAAAATATAGCACTTCTTGGTCCGTCACGAACACCATAGCCCCGGCATATACCATGGCGTTCTTCACGTTTTTGCACAGGTCAGATTGGTAAACGCACCAGATCCCGTCGTTGGTGACGGCATACCGGTTCACCAGCACTGTGCCGCTTTCATTGCTCAGGAATACATAATAGGTCTTGTCAAAGCTATCGTCGCATGTGACGATCCTGCTGGCATCCGCTCTTTTTAGGGAGGCCCCTACCTTATCGGAGATCCGTTTGGCGTTCCGTTCGTCTTGGTAATAACCGGATGTGATTCGCCACTCATAGATCCCGTTTTTGGTTACGGTCCGGGGGTAGTTGTTGACGGTCTGCACCTGGCCCAGGACATCGTTGCCGAATCCCCGGTTTGCAGAGCGCAGGAAGAAACCAGCAATTGTACTGCCGTCCACTAGCGTCACCGGCTCGTAGCTGATGGTGTATGTGCCGTCGGGCTTGAACACGAGAAGCTTGCTATCGTGACGCTGCAGACCCGTGACGGGGGAACCGGACATGTCCACCGCAACTTCATTCATGGCGGGGAAATACAGCGCGGTTATCTCTCCCGACTGGGGAACGCCGGTATAATAGCACATGTTGGTTCCGTCACCGGAAACAAAAAGCCGGGTGTCCGTGGACCCGTTATAAGCTTCCACCAGCGGGCAGTTGATGATCTTCATCCGGTTTTCCTCCGCCTCTGTCGCATCGGTGGCGTAGGTGAATTCAACGTTTCCCACGCCCTTGGCCGGGGCCGCAGTGAATGTGAATGCGTGCGTTGCAGTATCGAAGCTGCCAGCGCTTTCCACGTTCTGGCTTTCATTGTCCATGGTGATGGCCGTAACCCCTATTGCTTCAGCGGGCAGCACGTAGACCGTGGCCTCGCCGTCGGCGCTATAATCAATTCGCCGCAGCGGGGACAGAAGGTTGAGATTTTCCAGTGCCGTACCACCTCCCGCCGGGGAGGCTCCGGTGATTACCAGCGGCACATATGGTTCCTCCTCCTGGAAGGTTCCGTCCTTATATACCACCGTCTTGGCGCTGCTCATGACGTATATCTTCCCGCCGAATGGGAAGATCTTCACCTTCGCGTTTTCCGCCGACGTCAGTCCCAGCGATCCGTCCTGCCGGTAATATACCCGGTGCCCGTCCGCGTCATTTTCGTCATTTACGTACATCCACAGCCGATCCACGCCTTCGGCAAAATCGCAAACCACCAAAAACTCCTGCTCACTCATGTGCCCCGCCCAACTGGCAAGGATAGGCGCGGGATCCCGTTCCAACTCAAAGTCCACCCGACGGATACCAGGGCGCACTTCCAGGTTGCAGGCGTCGGTAATGAAAAAATTTACCATCTTGGAAGCCTCACCCATTTTCAACTCCGTGTAACCGTCCGCCGCTTCGTTCACACCAAGGAACTTGTCTACGGCAAACATTTTTGTGTCAGATGACGCCATTCCTCTTCCTCCTCTTCTGCAAATTCATAGAGATAGATCTCTGCCCTGGGGTGATCCTTGTCATAAAACACCCCGCTTCCGTCCCGGCACCGGATGATATTCCGGTTATCGTCCTTCAGGATCTTTTCTTTCACCAGGATATCGTCCAGGGAAGCATATAGGTTTAAGTCGTCAACCACCCGCCGGGTCTGGGTGTAAATCCGGTAGACGATATGCACCTTGCAGGAAATCGGCTGCCGTGGCTTCGGGACTAAATACTTCGCTGCCATAGCGGAATACTCCGTGTTGGCGTGCCCCTGCCGGATAAACTGCTTCTGCCGCTTCCCGCACTTAGGGCACCGCGGCCCAGTCCCCGCGATGGACATAGAATTTTTCTTGGTCCGTGTATCCAGAGGAATCACGTATTGCGCCAACAGGTTCAAATAACCACCCCCTAAAAACAAAAAGAGCCAAAGCGCCCAATTGGGTCTGCTCTGGCTCTCCGGCTCCGGCATATTTTCTAACCTCTATTATTATACAATTCTCCCGAAATGTCCAGCGATTGGCCCCAAACCAACGGCTTTCCGGAGTTTCAGATCCGCTTTGCAGGTGATTGGCCGTTTCACTGTACACTTTGCCCCCGGAGGGCAGGGCCGCGGCTTTCCAACATCGAATATGTAATTGCAGCAAAAATTGTTATCATATGCCCCGTAAAAATGCAGGCATCCCGCGCAGGGGTGGTCAACCCCCGCACGGTTTTCTTCTTGCTTTTGTGCCATGGGTCCTCCTTAAAACGGAAGGTTCTCGTCTTCCCCTTCCAGCACAGAGAAATCCGGCTTCATGTATTCCGGAGCGGCATAGCTACTTTGCCCGATTCCGCTGTAGCGGCTGATGGCGGCCTCTGTTTCCGGGTAAGCGCTTCCGTAGCCGCTGCCCTGATAAGTTCCGTTACTCTCGGCGCTTTTCTTTCTCTCACCGAAATACACGTTGTCTGCAACGATCTCCGCCGCCTTGCGCTTGTTGCCTTCCTTGTCGGTCCAGCTTCGGATCTGGAGACGCCCGGATACCACGACCATAGAGCCCTTGGAGAAATACTTGGAGACGAACTCACCCGTTTGCCGCCAAGCCACACAATCGATGAAGTCGGTTTCCTTTTCGCCTCCGTCTCTGCCGCCGAAGTCTCGGTCAACGGCAACTGTAAAATTTGCAACCGCGATACCGCTGCCTGTACGGCGCAGCTCAGGATCTCGGGTCATTCGGCCCATAATTACGATGTGATTCAGCATGGTTTTCCCTCCTTTTCTCGTAATATCTCGCCAAAGCCCGCTTTCCCGAGGTTGCATGCTGACATTCCGGGCTGCAATACTTGCTCAGATGTGACCGTCCCTCCATGGAAAACTCCTTCCCGCAGTGCATACAGGTCCTCGTTGGAAACTCCGGTTTCGGCTCCTCCGCACGCTTTGCCACTTTGGCGTATCCTCCCAGAGCCATAAACTTCCCGTAGCTCATACCAGCCTGCATTGCGGCGAAGGAACAGAGGGTCAGGTTGTCCGGTCCTTTATTCATGGGTGGCCTCCAACAATTCCGGGTTGTCGTGGATGTTGCCGATGATTTCTGCATCGGTGAACAACGCCCAGTTGTACGGCGGCGATGCCTCAAAGAAGCCTATTGGAACGAGGTCAAAGCCACTGACACCAGGCGAAATGAAGAAGGTCACTTTGCAAATCCTTCCTGTACCACACCGTACAATGTCCCCCTCAAAAATCCGCTCGCCGTTCTTGTCCTTCAGGCCGGTGCATTGGCCGACGGTTTCACGTTCCACCTCATACATTTGCATTTTACCTTTTGCCTTGTCATACAAGCGGATGAATCCATCAACGCCGCACAGCCCATTAAACTGTTCGAGTGCATCTATGCAAAAACTTCCATACACCCACTCGCCATTGCCCAGCCGCTTCCCACGGAACAAAATCTCACGCATCGTCATTCCTCCTTGTCCATACAGGCTCCGCAGATGGGGCACACACCAGCCCCATACTTTTCCTTGTTAGGATTGTTACTTTCGTATCCGCACGCAGAGCAGATATAGCTGTCCGCATTATCGATCCAATGGGCCATCGTCACACCTCCTACAAATCCATCTTTGCCCCACAGTTTGGGCAAAAATCAGATTCAGTAAATCTATCTTTTGGCATTTTCTTACACCTACTGCAAAATACACCTAGCTGATGCTGTTCGATTGCAGGCTCTCCGTTTTCGTAGATTTTTACCCACCGCCCGTTCCGTACCTTGGCAACGTCGGAGGCGGGACAGCGATACGCAAGACTTCTGATTAATTTCTTTGCTGTAGCGATTGTAATAGCAGCCTTTTCATCGCTTGGGTCATCTGGTCGCACCATGCAAAGGAGTGCTTCCCGCTCTATGTACTCAGTCATAAATCCATTCCCCCAAAGAAACAATTTTGCCGCAGGATGGGCATTCAATATCGTCCCATTCGTCACCCCAGTAATCAGGATGTTTTACTTCCTCCCATGGTATTTCTTCATCGGATTCGCAAAATGGGCATTGAAACCGGATCGCTACAGGTCTTGAAACGATTGTAAAATCAGCCATTCCCGTCACCGTCCATCTTTGTTTTTCTGTCTGCCTGCTGTCTCGAATACGCCTCGTTTCCTATGCTGTTGAGACCACGCCGCTTTGCGCTGGCAGACAATCTCGCTTTTACGCACTCTGGGCAAAAATAAGCCTTTCCGCTTTTTGTCTCAAACACTCGCTCGCAGTCTTGGCAGATTTCCTTAGCCATTCCCGTCACCGTCCTTTCTTTCTCCGATAGAATGCATCCAAATCGTCCTGAGCGTGTGATACATGGTCGTGGCAGGAAATACATTCAGGAAGCGGATCATCCGTCATTCTATCCACCCACCCCATGCAATAGATACGGTCTTTCACTCCGTCGTTCCATTCATGGGTTGGCTTCCCTCTTTTTCCTAAAGGACATTTAACTGTTGCCATTATCAGCCCTCCATCTCTTTCCGCTTCACTTCGTCCTCGTATGCCTCGACAGCGGCGTAATACTCGCTTACCTTGATCGGCTGCATCCAGCTTTCGTTCGGCGTGATATCTCTGTAGCACCTGTTTTCCAGATATCCGTAGATGGTGCCGTTCCAGTCCCAGAGCTTATACATCCCGGCTTCGATGAAATCGAAGAACCACAGATCACGCTTTTCAAGCACCTGGAAATTGACCTTTGCGGCCACATCAGATTCCCACTCCTTCTCAATAGGCGAGTACTTTCTGAAACGGTGGTATCCACGGCTGTCGTGGTTTTTCAGGATGTGAGTCCCCCACCTTTCCACATCTCTGTCGGTAGGATTGATGGCGAGGAACTCCGCCATATAGGCATCTCCTTCAATTCCGTGCTTCTCCAAGAACGGGATCGCAAGGTCACGAAAATGTTTCTTTTCGGCCTTCGCAGCGAAATAGTCCGCATAAAACCGAGATTCCGGCTTTACCGTAAATGTAAGAATATAAGACATGGTAACCCCTACTCTAATACAAACAATCTGCTCAGTGCAGTTCCAGTCAGCCGCAATTTTGCAACTCCCTTTCTCGAAAGCCAGTAGTATCCATCAGCTTTCCTTACATTCCACTTCTGATCTGGCGCAAGCTCGACGGATATGGACATCCCAAACAGATCTCCATAGCATTGCGTCAATACAGATGCTTTTTCTTTAGGTCTTGCTATCATAAATAATCTCCTCCACATAACACCAGCTCTGGGGTGGCCTGGTAATGTTGATATTTTCAAAATGATCGCATCCGTAGCAGGTTTCCGAATGGAATCCCGTACCTCCACGCGCACATATTTTGCAAAAACTGTGGAACGGGAACGGTTTTCTGAAATCACACAGATCCTTCGGCCTGTCATAGATTTTCAAATCGGAGATGTGCCAGCCCCAGCATCCGTCATCGCAGGAAAGTTCCCTTCCGGCTTCTAATCCCATGTAAGTGTTCAAAGCTTCTCTGGTAATGTGCGCAAACTGCTCTATATATCCATAATGTGCTTTTGAAAGCAATGAGCAATCATCGCAGATAAATTCTCCAATGGCCATTCCATTACCGCATTTATCGAAACAGTTGTGACTCCGATCATCCACGTATGTATATGTCTTGGAACACCAAAACTTTCGTTTCTGATCTTTCGTACAGTAGATGTACACCTTGAACGGAACGTCCAACCTCGGCCTGGTCTTACGGACTTCCAGCGTCTTTTTACCGCTGGCAATCAGTTCGCACCACTCAGGCCGGATGCTGATAAGTACAGATTTCATAGACATTCTCCCTAACTCTTCAAAATGTATATATAAAGCAAACCGCCTGACACGCCACCGGCAAGAGCAGAACCGGCTAACGTAATGGATTCATGGCCGACCATTGCGTCTCCGAAAATGAGGAACGCCAGAAACGCATAGGTCATAAACCAACCGAATGCATACATAAAAAGGAACAGAAAACAGGCCATTTTCTGAATTAAACGCTTGATTTTACGTTTCATGGTCATGCTCCTTCCGTTGGCTGCCGGAGCCATTTCATCATTGCGTCGTCACATAATGTTTCTGTGCAAGCGCCCTCGAAAACAGCCAGTTGGCAGTAATCGCA
>JBJDYN010000106.1:0-1933 GCA_051867395.1 Faecousia sp.
TGCGGCTCCCGGACGAAGCCTACTATATTGCGAATGTCACCATCGGCTGGCTTTCCCCCCTGAACCACGCGACTTTTCATATGCACAACTTTGGCTACGATAAGCTGCCAAGGCTTTGGCAGTCGTACACGATTTTTATTACCTTGACGGTAATTCTCTATTTCGCCGCGGTCCGGGCGGCAAAGCGCTATAATTTCAATTTTACCGGAACGGAAGGGTGATTTCATGGATGCAATGATCGAAGTCCAGGGCGTAAACAAGTCCTTTGGTGAAGAACACGTCCTCAAGAATGTGTCCCACAGCTTTGAAACCGGAAAGATTCATGGCATCGTGGGTAACAACGGTTCCGGTAAGACGGTTCTGATGAAGTGCATTTGCGGCTTTCTAAAGCCCGACAGCGGCACGATCTTTGTCAATCACAAGCAGGTGGGCAGAGATACGGACTTCCCGGAGGACATTGGAATCATTATAGAAACTCCGGGTTTTCTGCCCCACCTGTCTGGAACCCAAAACTTGAAAATTCTGGCTTCCCTCCAAAAGAAAGCCAATAACCATACCATCCGGGCGGTTTTGGAACAGGTCGGTCTAGACCCGGATATGAAAAAGCCTGTGGGCAAGTATTCTCTGGGTATGCGCCAGCGGTTGGGATTCGCGCAGGCATTGATGGAAGATCCCGGTCTGCTGATTTTGGATGAACCTTTCAATGGCCTTGACAAGTACGGTGTTGTCCATATCCGCAATGTCATCAAAGGTCTGAGGGCAGAGGGTAAGACGGTGATCCTTGCCAGCCACAATCAGGTGGATATTGACGAGCTGTGCGATACGGTCTGCGAAATGGATGCAGGTGTTCTAACGGTGGTGAGATGATGGAAGAACTGTTGAATGCCAACTATATAGCGGACTTAAAAAGCATCGGCAGAAAAGATAAGCTGCTGTCCATCGTCGGCAAGGCCGGGGACAACCTCTTTGTGGGTGGCTCCCCCAAGCGGTGTGAGACACATTTTGAAGTGCTGTGCGGACTTCGCAGACCCGATGTGGGTGAAGTAAAGATCTGCGGAAGGAATCCTTATGAAATGACCGCCTGTGAAGCTGCCGCCTTTCGCCGGGATGCCATCGGGGCGGTGCCACAGGATTTGGGACTAATCCCGGAGCTGCGAATGATAGACCAGATCGCATTCCCCATGAAGCTGGCTGGGATGGACGATGAAAGCATCATTTCAGAGATTCGCAAGCTGACGTCGGAACTAATGCCCCTGCACAATCTGTTCAATGTCCCCGGAAAGTGCAATGCCCGAAAACAGGCACATGCGGCAATTATCCGAGCGGTGATTCGAAATCCGCAGGTGATCGTCCTGAACGGTTTTCTGGATGATTTACCTGACATTGACCGGGATGCCTTATGGCAGGCTTTCCATGCCATAAGGCCCAAAGACAGCGTTCTCATTTATCTTAGCGGCGCACCGGCCCCGGAGCAGGTGAACTGGACGCAGATGCTGAGAGTATAACCGAGGAGGTATCACCATGAACAAAAGAATACTTGCCGTTCTGCTGGCATTCCTGTTTGCTGCAAGTTCTCCGGTTACGGCTTTTGCTGAGGATACAGTATCTACAGATGAATCTACAGCAACAATCGGAACTACATCGGAAAACGGTCAAACGGAACTGCTGGAGCAGACAGGGGGTGCCACAGAGCCAGACCCTTCGGAGTCCTTGCAGCCTTCTGAACCATCACAGCCCACTCAGCCCACGGAACCGTCACAGCCCCCGTCACAGCCCACTCAGCCTACGGAACCATCACAGCCCACTCAGCCAACTACGCCAAGCACAGAGCCAACACTGCCTTCTGCCCCTCCCGTCCCGGAAAGCACCATTCCAACTGCGCTGACAATCGATACCGAGAATATTTATGACGGCATGGACAAAGCCTATGAGG
>JBJDYN010000107.1:0-1927 GCA_051867395.1 Faecousia sp.
TCCGGGGTGTTTTCCGTCACTATGTTCCGAGAAAGGGGCTGCCCCCCTTGCACTGTGAAAGCAGCTGTCCCCATAATGAAAAGGCGTGGCTTTCGCGGTCACGCCTTTCCTGTTTTACTGTCTTACGAACACCCCGCTAAGCACCGCTTAATTTTTTATTTTTCCAGCAGTGCTTCAATCTCCGCTTTGGGACGGTAGCCGATGGATTTTGCTGCGATCTGGCCGTTTTTCAGGACCAGGAGGGTGGGAATGCTGGCGATGCCATACTGCATGGCAAGCTCGATTTCCTCATCCACGTTGATTTTGCCTACCAGGATGTCTTCCCGCTCTTCGGCAATTTCCGCCACGATGGGAGCCACCATCCGACAAGGGCCGCACCAGGGAGCCCAGAAATCCAGCAGCACGGGCTTGCTGTTTTGCAGAACCAGCTCGTCAAAATTGGCTTTGGTAATGGTTACTTCGGACATGATATCCACTCCTTTGCATGATTTGGTTTCTTATAGTATATCCTAATTCTCACGTGGATGCAATAAAAAGAATGCTGAAAAAAATGCAGAATGATGGGATCCCCTTCGGGACGGGTCATCAGCTCAAGGATTCCAGCTTGATGTGTCAAAAAATTGCTGGAATATTGGTGAAAATGCCAATTGGCAAATCAGAAATCGCTTCAGGATCAGGAGGAAATCTCGGCTTTGGAGGATCCTTGCAACCACATCGTTTCTGGGGCGGGAACGCGTATTCCGGCGAATAACAAATACGCCTGGTGAAAGCGGATCGGAATCCCGTGAAACGAAAGCGAGGGGGAGGCTTTGCTGTGCGAAAGGATCATTTACAGCAGAAAAGGAATGCAGGCGGCCCCCTTTCCCATTTCTGCAAAGACCCAGAGGGAAGAACTGCCGGAGCCTATGGCTTCCATATACTGACAGAAATTTATTATAAATGTTATATTTTCTTAAAACAATTTGAAAATATTTGTTGACATTAACGATACACGGCGTTATAATACAAAATGACAGCAAGGGTGCCGCCAACAACCTTGCTGCTTTTTTGGGTATGTTCCCCGGAACCTACCGGAGACGCCACAAATTTTTTAGGAGGGTATTTATGATAAGTTTCTTCGTATGTCTGGCGCTTCTCATTGGCGGATACTTTATCTATGGCGGATTTGTATCCAAGACCTTCGGCCCCGATGACCGTGAAACTCCCGCAGTCACCATGGAAGACGGCGTTGACTATGTGGTCATGCCTACATGGCGAATTTTCCTGATCCAGCTCCTGAATATTGCTGGCCTTGGCCCCATCTGGGGTGCTGTGGGCGGCGCTATGTGGGGTCCCAGCGTGTTCCTGTGGATCACCTTCGGTACCATCTTTGCCGGCGGTGTCCATGACTTCGCTTCCGGCTTCATGTCCATGCGGCACCAGGGCCTTAGCGTCCCGGAACTGACCGGTATGTACATGGGCAACGTGATGAAGCAGGTCATGCGTGTCTTCTCCACCGTGCTGCTGTTCATGGTGGGCGTTGTTTTTGCTGTCGGCCCTGCGGGTCTGCTGAGCTATCTGTGCGGCCAGGGCGGTTCCACCAGCATCCTGACCAACAAGTATTTCTGGCTGACCGTCGTATTTATTTATTTCTTCATTGCCACCTTCCTGTCTGTTGACAAGATCATCGGCAAGCTGTATCCCCTGTTCGGCATCTGCCTGATCGTTATGGCTATCGGCGTGGGCTTTGGTACCATCGTTAAGGGCTATGAGATCCCCGAGATATTCCCCCTGCGCAATATGCATCCCGCCGGCACCTCCATGTTCCCGGCAATGTTTATCTCCGTGGCCTGCGGTGCATGCTCCGGCTTCCACTCCACCCAGTCTCCCATTATGGCCCGCTGCTGCAAGAGTGAGAAAATGTCTCATATGGTGTTCTACGGCGCCA
>JBJDYN010000108.1:0-1893 GCA_051867395.1 Faecousia sp.
TTTTGAATATCCTCAGCCCGGATCGCTGCTTTTTTTGCCTCTAATTCTGCCTTTCTGGTTGCTTTGGCTTTTTCCTCATACTGTTTCTGTTTGCCGTTTGCTTTCCGGCGCAGGTAATTCCGATGAAGTCTATCCTTCCGGGCTTCCTTTTTTCGCAGAGCTTCCTGTTCCTCCGGGGTCAGTGCTACCTCGCCAAAGTGGGGAGGCACATAGCGCCCAACAAAGTTGAAGTAGATTTCAATCTCCTGTGTGGTATCCTGACTTCCTTTGCGGTCACGCTCATGGACAAGGATTTTCTCGACAAACTCATTGAGCATGGCAGTGGTCAGGGTATCAAAGCTCTCGTATTTATCAACCAGGGCAATGAACCGTTGTGATGACCGCTGACTTTTCTCATAGCTGGAAACTTCCGTTTCCAATGCTGCAATTTCTTCGGTCAATTTCTCCTGCTCGCTGGCGTACCGTTCATCCAGAACCGCAAACCGGCTCTCCGGCAGGCGACCAAGAATTTTATCCTCATAAATCTGGCAAAGGAGCCGTTCCAGCTCGTCTGCCCGCTTTTTGGCTTCTTCCAGCCGCTTCTTTTTCTGCGCTATACCAGTGGAGTATTGGGCGGCTTGCGCCTCCTCCACAGTACGAATAAATTCCTCCCGGTCATTTCGGGAATATTCTGCAATCGCCCGGAGCATATCCGAAACAAGGGTGAGAATGGCACTTTCGTTGATACGGTGCTGTGTCGGGCAGAGCGTCCCACAGGGGACTTTGGAGTAGTTGGAACAGGTATATTGGGAAATCCGCTTGCCGTTGTTGGTGCGGTGAACATACATTTTTCCGCCGCAGTCAGCGCAGTACAGCAGACCGGTTAAGGGAGCAGCTTCACCCCAGCCATCCGGATAGCGGCGGACATTTCCCCGGATACGCTGCACATTGTCGAAGGTCGCCTGATCGATGATGGCCTCATGGGTGTTCTCAAAAATTGTCCATTCGTTTTCATCGACATAGTGACTTTTCTTGTCCTTAAAGTGCTTGCGGGTTTTGAAGTTGATGGTGTGTCCCAGGTACTCCTGCTTCTTTAGAATATTGACGATGGTGGAGGAACCCCAGCCGTAAATATCCTTCACGGTTTTGTTCTTGTTCACGCCTTCACCGTACCGGGCAAGGTGAACAGAGGGGATTTCCACATGGTCAGCAGACAACCGATTGGCAATCTGGTAGGGGCCGTAGCCCTCCATGGTCATGTTGAAGATGCGGCGAACGACAGCGGCAGCATCCGGGTCAATAATCCACTGCGTTCGGCTCTCGTTCCAGAGGTAGCCGTAAATCACCGTCCCAGTCAGGTGCTTGCCGGTCTTGCCTTTGGCCTGAAAGGTGGAGCGGATTTTCTTGCTGGTGTCACGGGCATACCACTCGTTCATGATGTTGCGGAACGGGGTAAAATCATCGTCCCCACGAAAGCTGTCCACGCCGTCATTCAGGGCAATCAGCCGGACGTTCTTCTGCCGCAGCAGTTCCATGATCTGCCCGACCTTCAGATAGTCACGCCCCAACCGGGACATATCTTTGACTATGATCGCCTCCACATGACCTGCTTCCACTTCTGCCATCATTGCGTTAAACCCGGGACGGTCAAAGCGGGTGCCGGAAATGCCGTCATCGGTGAAGTGAGTAGGGCGGGGAAAGCCGTTCCGTCTGGCGTAGTCCTCCAGCATGAGCTTCTGGTTGGAAATGCTGTTGCTCTCACCCTGCAGCTCGTCATCCCGGCTTAGACGCTCATATAAGGGCGTGATTTTGTTTTTTGCCATAAAGTGACCTCCTTACATGAAAAACTCTAGGTTTTCCTCAATAACCATGAGAAAAAACATGATTATTAAGTCACCTAGAGCATATAACACC
>JBJDYN010000109.1:0-53887 GCA_051867395.1 Faecousia sp.
ATGGCCCGCTGCTGCAAGAGTGAGAAAATGTCTCATATGGTGTTCTACGGCGCCATGGTCTGCGAGGGCATCATCGCCCTGGTTTGGGCCGCTGCCTCCTGCGCACTGTTCCCCATCGAGGGTGGCCTGATGACCGGCTTGAAGGAAGCTATGGCTGTTGGCCAGGCTGGCTGCGTCTATAACATCTGCGCCACCACCATGGGCGGCTTCGGCGCGATTCTGGCCATGCTGGGCGTTATCGCCTGCCCCATCTCCTCCGGCGACACCGCGTTCCGTTCCGCTCGTCTGACCATCGCCGATGCCCTGCATCTGGACCAGAAGAGCTACAAGAACCGTCTGATCCTGACGGTACCGCTGCTGGTTCTGGGCGTTCTGGTTTCTCAGCTGGACTACACCTCCATCTGGAACTACTTCGCTTCCACCAATCAGATCCTGGCTGCCATCGTCCTGTGGACCGCTGCCATGTACCTGCGTCACGAGGGCAAGAACGCCTATATCTGTGCCCTGCCTGCCGCTTTCATGACCGCTGTCACCGTGTCCTTTGTCTTCGACAGCAAGCTGTACCTGGGCGGCATTCCTTTCCTGCCTCCGATCTCCAAGATCCTGGGCATTGGCATCGCCGTGGTTCTGCTGGTTCTGTTTATCGTCAAGGCTCCCAAGAGTGAGAAAGCCGTAAAGTAATTTACCAGAGAAAGGGGTTATCCCAATGTACATTCCGCCGAAAGCCCTGTCCGTGAAAGCGCTTCCTCCCGAGATTCTCCGGCCTGACAGAGTCTGCTGCACCCACTATGAGGACTTCGGCCTGGGAGACAAGGCACTGTATGTGGGTATGTTCGGTTTCAGCCGGGTGGGATATATCCCGCTTTCCGCCATCGAACGGGTGTACAAACGCCTGGGAGTGACCAAAGGTTTCTTTGAGCAGGGAAAGATCTATGGAACGCTATGCTACCTCGTGGTGTGCTTCGACGGTAAGCAGAAGGTTTACCGCTTCAGCCATGAGGAGAACCTGAATGCCCTGCTGGATGCCTTCCGGGAGGACACCAGCATCCCGGTGGGCAAGCCCTGATATCAGCACAAAAACAGCGCCGCAGTTTAGCGGGGTGTTTATAAGACAGTAACAAAAGCAAAAGGCGTGACGAAAGTGGTCGCGCCTTTTGCCTTATGTGGATAGCTGCTTTCGAGGCGCAAGGGGAATGCAGTCCCTTGCTCGGAACATAGTGACGCAAAACGCCCCGGACATTTTGGTGTCCGGGGCGTTCCGTCTCACAGAGTACACATATGGGGATTCCCCTGTATAGAAGTGCGCCCTTTGTCCCGTCCGGATAATCGGAATCAGCGCTTTATATTACTTGGAATCCGAATTAAGTTTTCCGTAGATATAATAATCGCACCAAGTGTTTACCATTTTTCCCTGACGAATCAGACCCTCCTGTCTATATCCACATTTCTCCAGCATTTTCTGTGAGGCAATATTTCTGACATCCACCTTAGTCCACAACCGCTGAAGTTCAGTGTGCAGAAAGCAGAAATCTGTCATGGCAGACAGTGCCTCTGTACCGTAGCCTTTTCCTTGGCATCTCTGTAAAAGACGGATTGCAACAGAAGCCATGCGATTACCTTCGATCAGATATACCCAAATATCACCAATTACCTTCGCAGACGATTTTTCCTCAATTCCCAAATGAAAACTCTTTGAAGATTTTTCTTCTTTTTCAAAAAGTAGTTCCGGATTCCTGTCTGTTTTTCCCGGGCCTTTTCCCCAGTAAGTATAGATGGACTTGTCCGGCATCCATTCCCTTAAGGCGGACACGTCCGCCGCACACATGGGGCGAATACGAAGGCGGTTGGTATCAATTACCGGCTTTTTTTGCAGATAATCGGAAAGAGCCATGATAACGCCTCCTTAAAAATTGAATTCAGCATCCCAGTCAAACTCACCGCTTTCCTCATAGGACTTCGGCCAATGGCTGCACCAGTTCGGCCCGGAAGAATGCTCGACCCGATCAATACTTGGCGTGTAAGGTTTCAGGTCAAGGACTACGCTGCCCGGAAAAGCATCCATGTAGGACAGGCCAATCGTTCCGGCCGACTCATCCACATATACGATATTAACATTGGACACTGCGATAGGATTCGGCCTTTCAGGTGAGCGGAGCGCAAATACGCCAATCTCTTCCGGCCCTTTTGCATAAGGCTTCTTTTCGACAAGAGTTCCACGATCCTTATCATTATCGCAGCCATCCATCCACCAAAGAACCTGCGCATGGCTATACTCCCCCAGACCTTTCAGGCCGGCTCTGTATGCAGGGTTAAGGAAGATTTTCGTTTCATCATTCTCATTTTCAATCTTTCCGATGGGAAATACTTTGATTTCGTTCATGTATATGAACCTCCTAAATAATCTCATCGAGCGCCCGATACCTATATTCTACAAAGTGTAATGGATACTTCAATCCCTAATTTCAAAAACAATAAATTGTGCAAATTAAGCCGATTCAAAAACAACCGCAGCAGATTAACCGCTGCGGTTGTTAACTGTCTTATGAGCTCCGCCCCTTTGACTGCGGCGCTGTTTTTGTGCTCAGATTGCGTAAAAGAGGACGGCGAAGAATTGCAGCAGCGCGCCCAGATCCACGAAGATATGGAACACGGAGTGCATCCATTTTTGCTTCTTGCCCAGGCCATAGAGGATGGAACCTACGGTGTAGGCAATGCCGCCAGCCAGAAGCAGCAGGAATCCGGGCAGGGTCAGTACCTGAAGCGTTTGCTTGGCGAAGGGGATTACCGCCCAGCCCATGCCAATGTAGCAGATCATGGAGAACACGCTGTACTTTTTCAGGTCAATGGCGGTGAGCGTGGTGGCCAGGGCAACCATGGCCCATTCAAAGCCGAACAATGACCAGCCCAGGGCGGGATATACCGGGCGAATGGCGGAGAGCACAACTACGGTATAGGTTCCTGCAATGAGGAAATAGATGGTGCAGTGGTCGATGACCTGCATGACCTTCTTGCCCAGGTTAGGCTTCAGCCCATGGTAGACGCTGGAAATAGTGAACATGCTGATCATGGTGGTGCCGTAGATGGCCGATGTGACCACGCCGTAGACGTTGCCGTGGAGTGCGGCCCGGATGACGCACAGCGTCAGAGCCACGATACCCAGAACGCCGCCTACAATGTGGGTGACCATGTTCATGATTTCTTCGCCCTTGGTATAGTCGGGCAGCTGACGGTCGGATAATTTGGTTCGTTTCATAGTGGGATGGACCTTTCTGATATGGAATTTCGGGATGGAAAGAGTATACCACATTTATTGAAAAAAGCAAACCACTTCCCGGGAGGATGCTCTCCTTTCCGGAGAAAATCGTTTCTACCCCTGCGAGAACAGGAAACGGGGTTGACAAATGGCCTGCGATGGAATACAATCACACCATAAGTAACGGCTGAGGTCGCGGAAGCTATCAGTACGTCCCCGGACCGGCAATTGCCGGGAACAGGAAAGGAGCTTCCGCCGAAGGGTTTGCCTGATGCCAAGCGGGCATTTCCTGGGGTCACGCAGAATATGCGTGGAACTGTCATCTTATTACGGATGGAGTGCTGCCGGGACGAAGCATTCTGTTTCTCCCTGTGCTGCGCGCGCAGGGATTTTTTGATAGAGAGGAAGAAAACGCTATGAAAAAGAAACCCTTTATTACTCTGGAGCAGGCCAGGCAGATCAGTGCCCAGATTCCCACACCCTTTCATGTGTATGACGAAGCCGGAATCCGTGCCAACGCCCGGGAACTGAAGGAGGCCTTTTCCTGGAATAAGGGTTACCGGGAATACTTCGCCGTGAAGGCAACGCCCAATCCCTATATCCTGAAGATCCTGAAGGAGGAGGGCTGCGGCTGCGACTGCGCTTCCTATACCGAGCTGTTGATGTCCGAGGCTGTGGGCATCACCGGCCATGACGTCATGTTCTCCTCCAATGTGACCCCGGAGCTGGATATGCGCAAGGCCTATGACATGGGCGTGTATATCAATCTGGATGATGCCACCTATGTGGAGTTCCTGGAGCAGATCGCGGACCGGGGAATGCCGGAGACCGTCTGCCTGCGCTACAATCCCGGCGGCTCCTTTTGTCTGGGCAATACCATTATGGACATGCCCCGGGACGCCAAGTATGGTATGACCGAGGACCAGATGGCTGGGGCCATCAACCGGCTGCAGCAGCTCGGGGTCAAGCACTTCGGCATCCATGCTTTCCTTGCCTCCAATACCACCACCAATGAGTATTACCCGGAGCTTGCCAGCCAGCTGTTCCATCTGGCAGTGCGGCTGCACAATGCCACGGGAGCCCATATCTCCTTCATCAACCTCTCCGGCGGCATCGGCGTGGACTACCGCCCGGAGCAGCCCCGGTGCGACATCCGGGTCATCGGCGAAGGGGTACGGACCCGGTATGAGCAGATCCTGACTCCTGCCGGAATGGACGACATTGCCATCTTCACGGAGCTGGGCCGGTACATGCTGGCACCCTACGGCCATCTGGTCTCTACGGTGCTCCATCAAAAGCACATCTACCGGGAGTATGTGGGTCTGGATGCCTGCGCGGCCAACCTGATGCGGCCCGCCATGTACGGTGCTTACCATCACATTACGGTGTTGGGCAAGGAGGACGCCATCCTGGACCATGTTTATGACGTCACCGGTGGCCTGTGCGAGAACAACGACAAGTTTGCCGTCCAGCGCAGCCTGCCCCAGATCGATGTGGGGGACATTGTGGTCATCCATGATACTGGCGCGCATGGATTCTCCATGGGCTACAATTACAATGGTAAGCTGCGCAGCGCCGAGGTACTGCTAAAGGAGGATGGCAGCTTCCAGTTGATCCGCCGGGCGGAGACGCCAAAGGACTACTTTGCCACATTTGACTGCACGGAGTTTACCTTCGGAGAATGATTTGAACAAATTGCACAAAATATAAGGGCAATTATTTGGCATATAACAGACAAAATAACGATAAAATTTCATACTTTTCCATTTGAAGTGTGCTATAATAATGATAGCGGAAAGAAAGCAAGCTTCGCACCGAAAAGGAGAACCTATGAACAGTATCTTATTTTTCCTGACACCGAAGGCCATGTGCGCGTACCTTTACGATGACTATACCATCCGGCAGGCACTGGAGAAGATGGAGTCTGCGGGGTATGCTGCGCTTCCCATTCTGAACCACCGGGGAGAATACCGGGGGACCCTGACAGAAGGGGATCTGCTGTGGGCCATGAAAAACATGTGCTATATGGATATGCGTCAGGCGGAAGCCAGACGGATCATGGAGATTTCCCGGCGAAAGGACAATGTCCCCGTCCGGATCACCGCATCCATGCACGATCTGATCTCCCGGGCCTCCAATCAGAATTTCGTTCCCGTGGTGGATGACTACGGAGCGTTTATCGGACTCATCACCCGCAAAGCCATCATCCAGTACTGCTGCGACCAGCTGTTTCCTGAAGACTAATTACATAGCAAGACCCCCGCTTTCCTTGGAAAGCGGGGGAATTCTTATGCAAAGCAGCAGTTTTGACGATAAATGATCGTTTATCTGTGTAACTCTTGGCTCTCCCTTTGGGAGAGCTGGCACGCCGAAGGCGTGACTGAGAGGGGAACGATGGCCCTCTCCGACCCGGCATTCGCCGGGCCACCTCTCCCAAAGGGAGAGGCAGGGACGCTGCTAACGCAGATAAACGATCATTTACTATTATATGCCAGGGATTTTTCCAGGTATTGCTCCCAGACGAAGACTTCTTCCGATTTTTTCAGCCCATAGGCTTCCCGGATGCCCTGGCAGAGGGTCAGAAGCTTTTTTTGCAGAATCTCGGACCGGAATAGCTCCTGATTCCCGGGCAGCATGGCATATTCCATGATTCTGGCCCGGTCTTCTTTGGGGAAGCTCATGGAATAGGTGTCGATGAAGGCCTGGTTTTCACCCCGAAGGTACACGCCGGCATCCCGCTGGGCGTTGGTTTGGTAGTCGTAGTCGTATTCAAATCCCGAGGGATTCAGGGCGTTCCACTGGTCAAAGGCGATGCTCTCATTGAGGATATGAGTCTCCATGACGTGAAACAGTTCGTGATACAATGCGTGTTCGGCGTATTCGCCTGCTGCCAGAACCACATAGGCATTGGTGCCGTCAAGGAACTGCAGCCCTGTGGCGGTACTCAGACTTCCGGATTCCGCCGTGCCGGTGAGCTGACGTACGATGCAGATTTTCAGGCTGGTGAAGTGGGAAGCGGTGTCCTCCAGAACGCAGATGGGATACTGGGCCAGCTGCTGCTCCAGCTGCTCCAGCTCCTGCTGGATCACGGGCACCAGGTATTCGGTCTCAAAGTCGTAGTCCCAGGGCTGTACTGCCGTGGCATCCTCCCAGACCAGAACCTCAATGCCGTATTGGCTGCCGATCTGGGCGGCATAGTCCCGGCAACGGGCTAGGCCGCTGTAATCCGGAGCGCTGGCGGTATAGTAGGTCCCGGTGTAGTTGATGTTGTCCTGGAGATCGTCGCGGACATCCCACCGCAGGATGGTATAGCAGTCCAGGTCATCATCATAGATCAGCAGATAGATTTTGCCGTCGATGGTGTCTGCGATGGCGGTGGGGGATTGCTGGGTTTCCACTGTAAGCGCGGAGCGGCGCTGGCCAGAGCTCAGATCATAGTACGCAAGCTGAAGGTCGCCGTTGTTCAGATGGGAGTAGGTGATCGCAGCATTGGGAATTTCCAGAAACACACAGGACGCTGTGAGGTCGGCGGGGGTCAGGGCCTGGGGAGAAGCGTCTCCGCTTCCGAAAACCAGGGCCTGAACCGAGCCGGTGGGGAAGGAAGCATAGTAGCGGCTGCCTTCTGTGGAGAGCGTCATGATGCTATCCATTGCGGAAAGCTGCATGCCATTTTCTGTGGAGAGCAGGAGTGTCCGCAGCTGCCCGCCGTCAACGACCTGGCATTGCAGCACTGTGCCGCCGGCATGCAGCCCGGCGACGGTTTGCTGGGAATAGGCCATTTCCTTGACACACCGCCGGATTCCGGTTTCCAGATCCCAGGCCCGGACGGCGCTGGAAGTGCAGTAATAGAGCGTGTTGCGGTCATCGGAGAGAATGGGGCTTCCTATCAGATCTCCCGGGGCGGCAATGTGACTGACTTCCCGGAGCTTCCCGTCCAGAACTATCGTCTGGCAGCGGATGGGATCAAAATAAGAAAGCTCTCGATCTCCAATCCGCAGGGAGGGATCCTCGGAATCCAGGAAAAAATCCAGGGTGACACTGGCGGTAATGTACAGATCCTCCCCGGTCAGCAGTGTGAGGGTGGTTTCCTCCACACCGGAGAAAATCAGCAGGCTGTTCCCCATGGCCCGCATCCCGGTTACGGCGGACTGGTTCAGGGGATAGACCCGCAAAGCTCCCTGGGTGGATTCTTCCAGATAACTCCCAGGATCGTAGAGGCCCGCCGGCGCGGTGGAGGTGGTTTGGGCTGAGGGCAGAGTGGTTTCTGCGGTGGGGGCTTCCGATGCGCAGCCGCACAGCAGCAGGCACAGCGCAAGCAGGGAAAGCAGATGCTTCATGGTTACTGTCTCCTTGCAAGGGTATAGTCGTCGCCCTGCCGGTAGTATGGGCAGTGCTGGGAACGGGAGGTCATAATGCGGTAGACTTCGTCCTCATCCAGGTCCATCATGCAGTAGTACTCGTCGTATTCCTCGTCATAATCATAATACCAGCAGCTTTCGCATTCTGTCGAATCCATGCTCATTCCTCCCAAATTCGGAAAGAAAATTTCCCATTCTCGAAAATCAGACAGCTGTGGCTGCCATCCTTGGGGATGGACACGCTGCCGGGGTTGAGGCACCGGATACCGCTGTGGATTTCATCGATCTTTACATGGGTGTGGCCAGAGAGGAAAACAGTGCCCTCGGGCAGGGGCGGCAGGTTGCCAGGATTGTGGTGATGGCCGTGGGTCAGGTACAGGGTCACGCCGTCGGCGTACAGCTGGGAAAAGTCTGCCATGCAGGGGAAGGGCAGCACCATCTGGTCCACCTCGGCTTCGCAGTTGCCCCGGACAGCCAGGATGATGTCCTTGTACTGCGACAGCATGGGGATCACCTGCTTGGGGGCGTAGTCCCGGGGCAGGTCATTCCGGGGGCCGTGGTACAGCAGATCTCCCAGCAGAACCAGCCGGTCCGGCTTTTCCGCTTCCACCAGTTGACACAGCTTACTGCACCAATAGGCGCTGCCGTGAATATCGGACGCGATAACGAGTTTCATTCTGAATCCTCCCTATATGGACGCAGCGGGGGAATTCCCCCGCTGCGAAAATGCTACAGATTGTCCAGGTATGTTTTCACATCAAAGGGCTTGAGTGTTTCGTTCTTCCTTAAGTACAGCGGGTGGTGGGGATGCCCCTTCTTGGTAATGGCTCCGGCGCAGTACCATTTGGCCCCGAATTCCTCCCCGGCCAGCACCATATCCCGGACGCACTGGGGCAGATACTTCCGCTTTTCGATGATGGCTCCCCAGGCGGCCCAGACAGAGGGATTTTCCGAAATGGACAGCACATACCGGAATGCTTCCAGGTTCTCCCTGTGGAGCAGGGGGTTGCATTCCTTCTCCATATCGTCCGGGCTGGTGGCCCGCTGGGCGTAGACGTTGAACATGAGAAAGCTGTCAAATCCATTGCCCAGGGCGATGCGCTCCACGGACTTCAGGGTGTTGTCCAAAGCGTCGGGCCGGGCGGTGGAGGGATTGATGCCAATGCAGATCAGTGGATTCTTGCCACGGGTGCCCAGAATATAACGGTATTCCGAGTAGAAGTTGGGCGCATAGAGCCATTTGGCAATGTCATATTCCTCCGAGGGCGTGTTGGCGGCAGCCAAGGCCTGCTGAAAGGTCACTAACTCGATCTGCGCGGTAGTACCCTTGGGAATGTGTGGCATATTAGGCGTCCTCCACAGTGGGGAACCACAGGCTCTGGGACGGATCGTGGAAGTCACAGGTCTGGGGATCCCGGCCGGTCTGCAGGCACCATCCGGCAAAGGCGGTGTCCAGGAAGGGATAGACGCCGTCCATGGTGGACTGCAGACTCACAACAGAGCCGTCCGCCATGTGCAGCTCCACAATGATGTTGCCGCCCTGGACCATGTACAGCTTCTGGCCGAGGATGTCCCCGAAATAGTAGGTAACATCCTTCTTTCCAAACCGGGACTGTAGAAAGCTCTCGCCGTCATAGAAGATGCCGAAGCTTAAGTAGTACACTGCCAGGCAGAGCCCCAGCACCAGCACGAAGATGCCGCCAATCAGCAGCACTCTGTCTCCGGAAATGCCCATGCAGACAGCGATGATCCCCAATACCGTCAGGATTACGCCGAAAACGCCGTAGCGCTTATTGGCCCGGACAGCCAGGCCGGAACGGTGCTGGGCTTTGCTTCGGAATGCCTTGGCAAACCCTTTGTCCACCAGAAAACAAATACCGAATACAGCGGCGGCAATCAATAATGTTGCGATGAATTCCATTTTCTCTCTCCTTGGAATTTGCGTGTGGTTGGAATTGCTTTGGGGAAAAGCAATTTGTGTGGAAGCATGTCAGGCCCAGAGTACCGTGTCTACGGGAATGTCGTGCTCCTCTGTTTCCAGTTCGGGCAGAAGCTGGAAGTCGTAGCACAGGGCCAGGGTGGGGTGGTTTGGCTCCGCGGCCAGGAACTTGTCGTAGAAGCCTCCGCCGTAGCCGATGCGGTGGCCCTGGGGATCGAAGGCCAGTCCGGGCATCAGTACCAGAGCGGTGCGGTCCTGGGCCTCCGGTTCGTCAGCAATGGGCTCCGGGATTCCGGCATACCCTTTTGCCACCTGGGTCAGATCCTCCAGATAGAGAAACTTCATCTCGTCGCCGAAGACCTTGGGTACAGCCACCCGCTTGCCGTCCCGGAGGGCCTGCTCCAGCATGGGCACGGTGCGTACCTCCTGGTTGTAGGGCAGGTAGCCATATATGGTTTGGGCGTTCCGGTACGCATCCGAAGCGTACAGCAGCTGGGCAAGTTTCGCACTGCGGTTTTCGATCTCGTCTTCCGTCATGGCCCGCTTTTTCTCCCGGATGGCCCTGCGCAGCTCCTTTTTATCCATTCTCTTTTCCCTCCGCGGATGCTTTGGCTGGGCGGAACATACGGAACCACAGGAAAATGGCAATCTGTCCCGGAATGCCCAGCAGGAAGATTTTCCAGAAATTGTAGTGGAAGATTACCAGGATGGTCATGTAAATGCTGAGTACACAGCCCCAGGCGATGATGGTGATGAGCCCCTGATTCCAGCGGAAGTCATGCCAGGCCGAGCGCAGGCTCAGCAGGACAATGGCGTTGGCGGGAATGGCATAGAAGAAAACCAGCCAGCAGTAGGGGTCCAGCACATCGAAGGAGGAAAAGATCACAAAGATCAGCAGCGCCACGAACCAGACCAGGGTGGAGGACAGACCCAGGATCACATTTTTGTTGGCCTTGCGCTTCAGCGCCTTTTCGGAGACCTGGGTCATGGCCTTCTCCAGGGAGCCCGGGTTCCCGGGCAGCTCGTTGGGATCCACCAGCAGGTCCTGCACGGTGATGTCGAACTGCTCTGCCAGCTGCATCAGGGTCAGCACATCGGGGATCGACTCCCCCCGTTCCCACTTGGAAACAGCCTTATCGGAGTAATTCAGCTTTTCGGCAAGTCCAGCCTGGGTCAGTCCGGCCTTCTTGCGATAGGCGGCGATATTCGTACCGATCTGATATTTCAGCTTCTCGTCGTCCATGGTTTCCCTCCAGCATAGAATTACATACATTCTATCACAAAAAGAAAGGCATTGCAACAGGAAAACAGACTCCCTTTCCCGGCGGTGCCGCATCGGATTTTCGGCAGGAAGGTTTGGATCCTCCAGGCAGGATGACAAAGCCCGATGCTGGTCGTCAGCACCGGGTTTTGCCGTCCCATTCTTCTTTTGTGATCCGGTATTCCATGGCATCGTGCCGAATGCCGTGCTTTTCATATTTTCCGGGGGTGGTTCCCAGATACCGCATTCCCGCCTTCCGCATGACCGCGCCTGATGCAGGATTCTCGGAGAAGTGGTCTGCCTGAATCGCGCTGACCTTCAGCTCCGTGAAGGCAAACCGGAACGCGGCCTTCAGGGCTTCGGTTCCGTAGCCTTGATTCCAAAAGTCTTCTCCAAGCATATAGGCAAAGCTGCAGGTGTTGTAGGTGTTATCAAATCGCAGCAGTTCAATGACACCGATCAGGGAGTTGTCTTCGCGCAGGGCAATGCCCCAGCGGTAATAATTCCCGGCCTCGTAGCGGAAAAGTGCTTTTTGAACAGCGGCTTTGGATTCCGAAATATCCTTGTGCGGGTCGAAAAGCATGTTTTTTGTTATGTTGGGACTGCTGCCCAGACGGGCAAAATAATTGGGAACATCCTGCATATCCAGCTTTCGCAGAAGAAGCCGCTGGGTTTGCAGATTATGAATTGTCTTATATTCTATGCTGCTTCCCTCCTTGTTCCCTATTGACAATCACCACCAGACAGCGGTATACTGCCCGGTGGTGTCATAAGTAGGAAGATTATGCCAGGATGGGCTTCAGGGCCTCAGCCAGCTTGTCCTTCTGGGCCTGGGCTTCGGCCAGATCCTTGCCGAGGGTGGTGAAGTAGGTCTTGATCTTGGGCTCAGTGCCAGAGGGACGGACAACAACGGTGGCGCCGCCTTCCAGAGCGTAGATCAGCACGTTGGCTGCGGGCAGGCCAGTCTCCTCGGGCTTGCGGTAGTCCGTGACCTTCACGACCTTGTAGCCGCCGATCTCCTTGGGAGGCTCACTGCGCAGGGATTCCATGATGCCGGCCATCTTGTCCATGCCGCTCAGGCCCGGGAACTCGAAGGAGTCCACCTTGTTCAGGTAGCGGCCGTACTTGGCGTAGATGGCCTCCAGGCGCTCCTTGATGGAGGAGCCGATGGAGCGGTAGTAAGCCGCCATCTCGCAGATCAGCATGGAGCCGATGATGGCGTCCTTGTCCCGAACATAGGGGCCAGCCAGGTAGCCGTAGCTCTCTTCGAAGCCGAAGATGAAGCGATCCACTTCGCCTTTGGCCTCCAGACCCGCAATCTGGTCGCCGATCCACTTGAAGCCGGTGAGCACGCTGCGCATTTCCACACCATAGTTGGCGGCCACAGCGTCGGCCAGGGGGGTGGAGACGATGGATTTGACGGCCACGGGGTTCTTGGGCATGGTGCCCTTCTCAATGCGGCCTTCACAGATGTAGTCCAGCAGCAGAACGCCAACCTCGTTGCCGGAGACCAGCTCGTAGGAGCCGTCGGGGCAGCGGATGGCGATGCCCACACGGTCCGCGTCGGGGTCGGTGGCCAGCATCAGATCCGCACCGGACTTCTTGGCCAGCTCCAGACCCAGCCGCAGAGCCTCGAAGATCTCGGGGTTGGGGTAGGGGCAGGTGGGGAAGTTGCCGTCGGGGTACTGCTGCTCAGGAACGATGGTGATGTCGTCAATGCCGATGTCCCGGAGGACACGGGTGACGGGCACCAGACCGGAGCCGTTCAGGGGGGAGTAAACCAGCTTCAGACCGGCGGTTTTGCACAGGCCGGGACGGACGGAGCGGGCCTTAATGGCATCGTACAGGGCTTCCTTGCAGTCGTCGCCCACATACGCAATCAGGCCTTTTTCCATGCCTTCCTCAAAGGAAATCAGCTTGGCGCCGGTGAGGATGTCGGTCTTCTGAATTTCCGCGTAGACGATGGCAGCGGCGTCGTCGGTCATCTGGCAGCCGTCGGGACCGTAGGCCTTGTAGCCGTTGTACTTTGCGGGGTTGTGGGAGGCTGTGACCATGATGCCCGCATTGGCACCGTAGTAACGGGTGGCAAAGGACAGCGCGGGGACGGGCATCAGCGCGTCATAAATGCGGACCTTGATGCCGTTGGCGGCCAGAACCTGGGCAGCCGTCTTGGCGAACACGTCGGAGTTGATACGGCTGTCGTAGGAGATGGCAACCAGCTGCTTGCCGCCCTGGGTTTTGACCCAGTTGGCCAGACCCTGGGTGGCCTGACGGACGACGTAAATGTTCATTCGGTTGGAGCCGGCGCCCAGCACGCCGCGAAGGCCGGCGGTGCCGAACTTCAGCGCGACCGCGAAGCGATCCTTGATTTCCTCGTCCTGACCCTGGATCTTCTGCAGCTCTTCGGTCAGCGCGGGATCTTCCAGCTCGGCTTCCAGCCAGCGCTTATAATCATCCATGTACATGTGAATCACCTGTCCTAATCAAAATTTGAGTATTTACACAATTCAACCAAATATAATATAATCGATTCTCAGTGAATTGTCAATGTTGTATTAAACATTCTTTACATCGATCCCGGGAGAAAGCTGATTTGCCCGGATTGTTCCTCTTCTGGAAATTCATGCAGGTACCGGAAAATGGCGCCCACATCGTGGAGCATGCCGCTTTGCTCGCACCGCCGGTGAAACAGGGCCATCAGTTCCGCGTTTCGGGGGCTGTTGATCTCATATTGATTCCCATAGGTACGGATGTAGCGCTCCTTCAGGCCGGGAAAGTGGCGGTCCAGCTGGGCGTAGAAATACTCCCGGTTGCCGCTGCGCAGGGTCAGACCCATATTGAAGCACAGAACGCCTTTGACCCCGGCGTCTATGCAGGCATCCAGAATTCCGTCGATGTTCTCCCGGGTGTCGTTGAGAAAGGGGAGAATGGGGTCCAGCCAGACAATGGTGGGTACCCCCGCGTCCCGGAAGGCCTTCAGCGCCGCAATGCGCTGGGAGGTGACGCAAACTCTGGGCTCCAGAATGCGGCACAGCCGGTCATCATAGGTGGTCAGGGTCATCTGCACCACCGCTTTTGCCTGACGGTTGATGTCGGCCAACAGATCCAGGTCCCGCAAAATAGCGTCGGATTTGGTCAGCACAGTGGCCCCAAAGCCGTAGCGCCGGATCAGCTCCAGAGCGCCCCGGGTCAGACACAGCTTTTCTTCCAGCGGGAGATAAGGATCCGTCATGGCTCCGGTGCCGATCATGCAGGGCTTTCGCTTCCGCTTTAAGGCTTGTTCCAGCAACTCCAGGGCGTTTTCCTTGACTTCGATATCCTCAAAGACGTGGTCCATCTGGTAGCAAAGGCTCCGGGAGTCACAATAGATACACCCGTGGAGGCATCCCCGGTACAGGTTCATGCCGTTGTCCGCAGAGAGAATCCCTTTTGCTTTTACATAGTGCATAAGCGTTACCTCAGCCGGACCTGCCAGTTGTCACCATCCACCAGGTACTGGAATTCCGTCAGGTCAGGCCGCAGCATCACATCCAGCAGCTGGGCCAGATCCTCCACGGTAGGGTATTCGCAGAGCATTTCCCGGGAAACCCACTCCATGCTGCCTTCTTCGGAGGATCGTAGAGTGCCCGTAAATTCCTCCGTCTCGAACAGCAGAACCAGATACCGTCCGCCGTTGATGGGGAACTGTTTCACGCCGCACAGCTTCGGGTGCAGCACTGTCAGCCCGGTTTCCTCCCGCATTTCCCGGACCACCGCGTCCACGATGGATTCCCCTGGCTCCACATGGCCGCCGGGGAGCGCGTAGCCCTGCCAGTCCGGCTTGACCCGGTTTTGCAGCAGCAGCTTTCCATCCCGGTGGAGGAGACACAATATGGTCAGTTCTATGGATTCTCGTCTGTCCATGCATGGTCCTCCTTTGCAGAAGTTTGGTTTTTGACGTATATGATCGTTTACAGTCCGTAGGGGGCGGCATCCCTGACGCCCCTTTTGACGGTATTGCGTGCAAATGGGGCGTCAAGGATGCCGCCCCCTACGCTGACAGCATCATTTTTTGTGTGTAACCTTCTATCGAGCATACTGTGGGAACGATTATTTGCATCAGAAAGAGAAGTATTTGACATTTTACCATTTTCTGGATATCAGTGTCAATTGGCACCTTGTCCAGTCCTGATGTGGCTGTTTTGTAGAAAGCGCCTGTTCTTTGGAATTCGGTTGCATTTTGCCGAAAGATAAGATACAATGTTTCTGATAAAACAAAATAGGAGGAAACGGTTTTGAGCTTGAAAAGTTTGTTTTCGGCCAAGGACATGACCATTGGATCGCCCTGGAAGCGCATCCTGGAATTCTCCATCCCCATGCTGCTGGGAAATGTGGCGCAGCAGCTTTACAATACGGCGGATTCCGTCATTGTAGGCCTTTACGTGGGCGACAATGCCCTGGCAGCCGTGGGCAGCGCCAGCCCGATCCTGAATCTGCTGCTGGCGCTGTTTGTGGGTATCGCCACCGGCGCAGGCATTGTCATTTCCCAGAGCTTCGGCGCCCGGGACCGGGAGGGCTTGTCCAAGAATGTTGGCAACTGTATCTCGCTGACCGTTGTGGCCAGCCTTGTCATTATGGTCTTCGGCCCTATGATTACCCGGCCCATGCTGCACCTGCTGGATACCCCGGATTCCATTCTGCAGTGGTGCGTGGAATACCTGAATATCTTCTTCTACGGCATCGTGGGCTTCTTCTTCTATAATATGCTCTCCGGTGTGCTCCGGGGCCTGGGAGACTCGGTGTCCGCTTTGGGCTTCCTGTTGCTGGCGGCGGCGCTGAACGTGGTGCTGGACCTGCTGTTTGTGGCCAAGTTCGGCATGGGCGTTCCCGGCGTGGCCCTGGCAACCGTCATTGCCCAGGGTATTTCCGCCATCTTCTGCTTCATCAAGCTGATGCGCATGGGCGACCTGTTCGATCTGAACAAGTCCACCATCCGGCTGGACAAGCGGATCGCCGGCCGAATTATTACCATCGGCGTTCCCTCCGGCATTACCCAGGCCATCATGGCATGCTCCATGATGGTGGTCCAGTCCCTGACCAACTCTATGGGGGAGATGGTCATTGCCGCCAATGTCATCATTATGCGGGTGGATGGTTTTGCCATGATGCCTAACTTCTCCTTCGGCCAGGCAATGTCTGTTTATTCCGGACAGAATGTGGGCGCGTGCAAATATGACCGGGTTCACAAAGGCGTGGGCCAGGGCGCTGCCATTGCGCTGGGCTTCTCCGCCGTCATCACCATCGTGCTGCTGTTCCTGAACAAGTACCTGTTTGCCATCTTTACGGAAACCGAAGCCCTCATCGTTCTGGCGGGCAAGATGATGCGGATCATGGCAGCAGGCTATCTGGCGGTGTCCATTACCCAGGTGCTGGGCGGCGTCATGCGGGGCATGGGCGACACCGTGACCCCTATGTGGATCTCCATCATCTCCACCGTGCTGCTGCGGGTACCGATTGCGTACGTTCTGGCCTACTTCACCAGAAGCGCGGAATTCCCCCACGGGCATCCCTTCTCCCTGTCCATCTCTCTGCTGATTTCCTGGGTTATGGGCATGGTTATGTCTGTCATTGCCTATCGTTTCAGCAAGGTGAGAAAGACTATGAAGGAAGAGATGAAGCGTACTGCCTGATTCTCGTGCGCGCATATAAAAATGGCTTACCCCTTTGGGTAGGCCATTTTTGCGGCAGGTATTTATTGCAGGGCGGATATGGAGCGGTACACGCAAAGATGATTTTGTCCCCGGTATTTGATGGTTTCCGTCCGTGCCAAGGGGGGCTATGGCTTTGAGATCTTGCAGGCGGTGGTCCGGGCCATCCGGGAGACGCTTCCGGAGCTGGACATTGTGGCATTGATCGAACGGGAAAATAGGGCCAGCATTGCCCTGTTTGAGAAGCTGGGCTTTTTCCGGGAGTGCTGCGCGCAGAGCATCGCGTCTTACGTGTATGTCCTCAACGCAGGAAACACGGAGAGCCTTTGATCTTCCATTCCGAAAATCACGGAAACGATAACGCCATAGGCGGTGTCTATCGAAATTAAAGTGGTTTATTAGACAAAAGTATTGGATGCTCCGTTCCTATTGCGCCGGGGACGGGAGCTGTGCTATAATGGGAGCAAAGGAATCGAAAAGAAGGGACGGACAACCGCTATGAGTGGAAAACACGAACGAAGTCAGCTGGAACGCAAGACCATGATGCTGGACGAGCCGATCTCCCGGGTCATCCCCAAGATGGCCATACCCACCATCATCGCGTTTCTTATCAACTCCATCTACTCTTTGGCGGATACCTATTTCGTCAGTTCTCTGGGCACCAACGCCACGGCAGCGGTCAGCGTAAATTCGTCCCTGGATCAGCTGATTATGATGGCGGGGTCCATGCTGGCCCTGGGTGCCAACAGTTACATCGCCCGGCTGCTGGGCCAGAGTAATGAGAAAAAGGCCAGCCAGGTACTGTCCACCGCCTTTTTTCTGGCGGCAGGGCTGGGCACTGTGTTGATGATCCTGGGCAATGTGTTCATGCTGCCCATGGTTCGGCTGCTGGGGGCTACCCCTACCTGTGAGCGGTATTCTGTGGACTACGCCACCTTCGTGCTGTACGCGGCTCCCTTCATGGCGGCGAACTTCGTCATGAACCAGTGCCTGCGCAGCGAGGGCAGCGCAACGCTCTCCATGGTGGGCATGGGCTTCGGCGGCATTCTGAACTGCGTGCTGGACCCCATCTTCATCTTTGGCCTGGACATGGGCGTTGCGGGGGCTTCTCTGGCGACTGCAATCTCCAAGTGGGTCAGCTTTGGCATCCTGATTTTCCCGTATCTGACCCGGCGGAGTGTGCTGCACCTGTCCATCCGGAATTTCTGCTTCTGCCGGGACATCATTCAGGAGGTGGTCAGCGTGGGCTCTTCCTCCATGTTCCGCTCGGGTCTGGCGGTGGTGGCGGGCATTATGCTCAACAACATCGCGGGCAGCATCTCCGACTCGGTGCTGGCGGCCATCGGCGTCTGCACCAAGGTCATGATGTTCCCCTTCGGCATCATTCTGGGCTTTGGCAACGGCTTCCAGCCGGTGGCGGGCTTCAACTGGGGTGCCAAGCGCTATGACCGGGTTCAGGAGAGCTACCGGTTCAGCGCCAAGGTGGCAATCATTGGCGCTGTGGTCATGGGCCTTTTCGTTGCGGTGTTCGCGGATACCTTCGTGGTTCTGTTTGCGGGCAGTGACCAGGAAATGCGCCGGATTGGTGTGATTTGCATGGTTTCCCAGTGCATTGCTCTGCCGATCCAGGCCTGGGTGATGGTAGTGAATATGCTGTGTGCTGCCCTGGGAAATGCGAAAGGAGCTCTTGCGCTGTCCACATCCAGGCAGGGTACCTGCTTCCTGCCGATTCTGTTCCCTATGGCCTGGGTCCTGGGCAGCTATGGTGTGGCGACCGTCCAGGCAACAGCGGATGTGCTGACGCTGGTTCTGGCGGTGCCCATTCTCATCGGCATGAAGAAAAAGATTGCCAGTGCCAGGCATGCCCAGGAAGCGCTGCAAAACGCTCCAGAACGGGAGGGCGCCGTATCGGGAATCCCTATGGAGCGGTATTGATTATTCTTCCATGTATTGGTATAATTGCCTGGATATTGATACGAAGGAGCAGCATTATGATCGTCAAGCGTGATTTTCGATACACTCCCAAGGGAACAAACCGGCCGCTGCATATCTACCTGCCGGAGGACTACGAAAGCTCCGGGGAGCGGTATCCTGTGATGTATTTCTTCGACGGGCACAACCTGTACAGCGATGCGGACGCTACCTACGGAAAGTCCTGGGGATTGAAGGACTTCCTGGATGGCTGGGTCAAAAAGATGATTGTGGTGGGCATCGAGTGCGGCCACGACGGGGACGAGCGGCTCAGCGAGTATCTGCCCTATCCCGCGGACGCGGGCTCCTGGTTTGAAAAGTACGCACCCATGGGAGAGACCACTATGGAGTGGATCGTCCAGGAAATCAAGCCCATGATCGACCGGGAATACCGGACCATTCCCTTCCGGGAGTGCACCGGCATTGCGGGCTCCAGCATGGGCGGCCTGATGGCGCTGTATGCTGCGGTGCGCTATAACCGGTGGTTCTCCAAGGCTGGATGCGTGTCCAGCGCCGTGGGGTTTTGCATGGGGCCTGTAATGCAGGACATGGCGGAGCATCCCCTGAGTCCGGATACCAGGATCTACCTGTCCTGGGGCACTAAGGAGGCCTACGGCTTGAAGGACACCGATCGGGAGGACCGCAGCAGTTGGACCTACCACTGCAACAAGCGGATCGCGGACAAAGCCAAGGACTACGGCGCGGCGGTGAAGCTTCGCTGCCAGGTAGGCGGCAGCCACTGCGAGGCGGACTGGGAAAAGCTGGTGCCTGAATTTATGAATTTTCTTTGGATGGAATAATAGTTGATCTCCATATGAAAGCCCCTCACGCCATCCGTGCGTGAGGGGCTTTCCATAGGTATCGTAATAAAGCGGCATCCTTGACGCCCCAATTGCATGCTGTACCGTCATGAGGCGCGTCAAGGATGCCGCTTTATTACGCACAGCAAACGATCATATTGCGTATTAGGGAACCTCTGAATAAATCGTCTGCGGCTTACGTGGCGGGTCTTTTGCCTCATCCGTTCAGTACCAAAATTGGGAAATACACAAAGTATTCCCGCAATTTTGGTACTTTCGGCTGAGCCAAAATCCCTCGCCACCAGCTCTTGCCGATTTAACCAGAGGTTCCTTAGGAACAGTTAGGCTTCTTCTGTTTCCTCTGTGTCCGGGGAAATGTAAGGGGCGAAGACCTTGTTCAGCAGCCGGGAGTTGACATAGGCGGCCCCGGCGAAGTAGAGGAAGACCCATAAAAATGCAGTCTGTAAAAAGGTATAAAGATTCAAAAGCAGCAGGACCAGCGGCATACAGTTGATTACAGCGATCAGCAGGGAACGGGGCAGATAGCCGATGCTCAGCAGCAGAGCGTTTTTCAGGGTGGCGGCAATGCTGTTGCCAAACTGGCTCAGCAGAGGGAAGGTGTAGCTGAACAGAAACTCGGCCAATACCAGCAGCAGGATAAACAGGTACATGGCATAGTGCCAGAGCCCGTCCCGGTTCAGGCACAGCATCAGGTTGATGCCGGAACCGGTAAAAAACAGCAGCAGAATGACCCACAGTACGGTGCCCTGCCGGAAATTGTCCCGGAAGGCCCGGAAATAGGTGCGCAGCAGCCCCTCCTCCCGTTCCGTGCCCATGCGGAAGCATACGGTATATAACGCGGTGCTGGCCGCGCCGATGGTGACAATGGGCAGGCAGGTCAATAGAAACAGCAAATTCAGAAGAATCAGGTCACACAGGCGGCTTAAAAACTGCATAATCTTGGAATCCGGGGAGAACAAGGCTTGCATGGAATCCCTCCTAAAACAGAATACCTAAAGTATATCGGATTTCCCCCGGCATTGCAATGGGTATCTGGGAAAAGCAGGCAGGATATGGCGGGTTTTGTTACTTTTGCATGCATTGGAAACCGATGACAGGTGGAATCCGGGCAAAGTACCGAAATTGAATAATGATAGTATAATTATGCGGAAATGGCGTTGACAAATCCGAATCGCAGGGGTATAATCCTGTATTATTACTCAACCTAAATGAATATAATACATTCGGAGGTAGTTGAAATGAATAAAGATAACATCAAGAAGATCGTGCTTGCCTATTCCGGCGGACTGGATACGTCCATCATCATCCCCTGGCTGAAGGAAAATTACAACAACGCCGAGATCATTGCCGTGGCGGGCAACGTGGGTCAGGCCGATGAGCTGGAGGGGCTGGAGGCCAAGGCTCTGGCTACCGGCGCCAGCAAGCTCATCGTGGCGGACCTGGTGGACGAGATGGTGGAGGATATCATCATCCCCTCTCTGAAGATGGATGCCAAGTATGAGACATACCTGCTGGGCACCGCTTTTGCCCGGCCTGTCATCGGCAAGAAGCTGGCCCAGATCGCCCTGGAGGAAGGGGCTGATGCCATCGCCCACGGCGCTACCGGCAAGGGCAACGACCAGGTTCGGTTCGAGCTGGCCATTAAGCGCTTTGCTCCCGATATGAAGATCATCGCTCCCTGGCGGGAATGGGATATCAAGTCCCGGGAGGAGGAGATCGACTACGCCGAGGCTCACCACATCCCCCTGAAGATCAGCCGGGAGACCAACTACTCCAAGGACAAGAATCTGTGGCACCTGAGCCATGAGGGCCTGGACCTGGAGGATCCCGCCAACGAGCCGGATTACGACAAGCCCGGTTTCCTGGAAATGGGCGTGTCCCCGGTGATGGCTCCCGACGTGCCCACCTATGTGACCATCGACTTCGAGCAGGGCGCTCCCGTGGCGGTGAACGGCGAGAAGATGAAGGCTTCCAAGATCATCGAGAAGCTCAATGAACTGGGCGGCGCCAACGGCATCGGCATCATCGACATTGTGGAGAACCGGCTGGTGGGCATGAAAGACCGCGGCGTCTACGAGACCCCCGGCGGCACCATCCTGTACTTCGCCCATGAGCAGCTGGAGATGCTGACTGTGGATAAGGACACCCTTCACGTCAAGCAGAAATTGGCGGTGGATTACGCCGACCTGATCTACAACGGCAAGTGGTATTCTCCCCTGCAGGAGGCCCTGACCGCCTTTGCCAACAAGTCCAACGAGTATGTCACCGGCACCGTGAAGCTGAAGCTCTACAAGGGCAACATCATCCCTGCCGGAACCACTTCTCCCTACTCCCTGTACTCCGAGAATCTGGTGACCTTCGGCGAGAGCGACTACGACCAGGCCCAGTCCGCGGGCTTCATCAACCTCTGGGGCCTGCCTACCAAGGTTCAGGCACTGCGGGAGCAGGGAAAGCTGTAAAAAATGCTGAATGCGAAATACTGAATGAGGAATATCGGAAGGGCAATTGTCGAAGGTGGATTTTCCTTCATTTAGCATTCTTCATTCAGCATTCCGGGTAATTTGAAATATGGGGTAAGCGTATGACGAAGATGTGGGCCGGGCGGACTGCCGGCGTGACAGACAGCGTTGCGGATGATTTCAACTCTTCCATCCGCTTTGACTGTAAGATGTTTAGGGAGGATATTACCGGTTCCATGGCCCACGCCGCCATGCTGGGGGCGAAGGGAATCATCACCAAGCAGGAATCGGAGCAGCTCATCGACGGTCTCCAGGCCATTCTGGAGGATTTGGATTCCGGTGCACTGGAATTTGACTTTGGCTGTGAGGATATCCACATGTTCGTGGAGCAGGTATTGACGGCACGGCTGGGGGATGTGGGACGGAAGCTCCATACCGCCCGGAGCCGGAACGATCAGGTGGCCCTGGATCTGCGGATGTACTTAAGAAGCCAGATCGACGAGACCACAGCTTTGGTGAAGGATGTGCTCACTGCCCTCGTGGATCAGGCGCAGGCCAATAAAGCCGTCATCATGCCGGGCTATACCCATCTGCAGCGGGCCCAGCCGATCCTATTTTCCCATCACCTCATGGCCTACGCGATGATGCTGCTGCGGGACCTGGACCGTCTGGCGGACTGCCGGAAGCGGATGAATGTGTCCCCCATCGGCTGCTGTGCTCTGGCGGGTACCACTTACGATACCGACCGCCGCTTCGAGGCCCGGCAGCTGGGCTTTGACAGCGTGGCAATGAACTCCATCGACGGCGTCTCTGACCGGGACTTCTGCGTGGAGCTGATGAGCGGCCTTTCCATGCTGATGATGCATCTGAGCCGCTTCTCTGAGGAGCTGATCCTGTGGAGCAGCTGGGAGTTCCAGTTCATTGAGCTCAGTGACGCCTACACCACAGGCTCCTCCATCATGCCCCAGAAGAAAAATCCCGACATGGCGGAGCTGGTCCGGGGCAAGACCGGCCGGGTCTACGGAGACCTTACGGCTCTGCTGACCACTCTGAAGGGCCTGCCCCTGGCCTACAACAAGGATATGCAGGAGGACAAGGAGGCGGTCTTCGACGCGGTGGACACCGTAAAGATGTGCCTGAAGGTCTTTGCCCCCATGCTGGCAACCCTGACGGTAAAGCCGGAGAATATGAAAAAAGCGGCTCAGGGCGGTTTCATCAATGCCACGGATCTGGCGGACTACCTGGTGAAGAAGGGAATGCCCTTCCGAAGCGCCTACAAAATCTCCGGGCAGATCGTGGCGAAGTGCATGCAAAGCAGCTGTGTGTTGGAGACCCTGCCCCTGAACGAATATCAGGCGTTCAGTGAGCTGTTTGACGAGGATCTCTACCACGAGATCGATCTGAACACCTGCGTGGAGAAGCGGATCTCCGAGGGCGGCACCTCCCTGGCTTCCGTGGAAGCCCAGATTGCCTATGTAAAGGAGCAGTTGGCATGACCAAGGTATTTATTGACGGCAGCGCGGGCACCACCGGACTGCGGATCTATGAGCGGCTCAGCCAGCGAAAGGATATCGAACTGCTGGTCCTGCCGGAGGAATTTCGAAAAAATATTGACAAGCGCCGCCAGATGCTGAATCTGGCGGACATTGCCTTTTTGTGTCTGCCGGACAAGGCGGCCATTGAGGCGGTCTCTCTGGTGGAAAATTCAGACACTGCGGTGATCGACACCTCCACCGCCCACAGGACAGCAGAGGGCTGGGCCTATGGGTTTCCGGAACTGTCCGCAGCACACCGGAAGGCGATTCAGAACAGCAAGCGCATCGCCAACCCCGGCTGCCACGCCAGCGGCTTTATCTCCACAGTGTACCCGTTGGTTCACCACGGCCTGATTCCGGCGGACTTTCCTCTGACGGCCTACTCCCTGACGGGGTACTCCGGCGGCGGCAAGAGTCTGATCGCGGAGTATGAAGCCCCGGACCGGGATCCCCGCCACGAAAGCCACCGGATCTACGGTACCTCTCTGACCCACAAGCACCTGCCGGAGATGCAGAAGCTCTGCGGCCTGACGCAGCCTCCGGTTTTTTCTCCCATTTTGGGGGATTTTTATTCCGGCATGGCTACCACGGTGCTGCTGCCGGGCTTTGATGCCAAGCAGGTCTGGGAGTGCCTGAATGACCACTATGCCGGACAGCGGATGGTTACCGTGGCGCCCTTGGGCGGGGATGAAAGCGTGATCTACGCCAGCACCCTGGCGGGGAAGGACACCATGCGCATCCAGGTCAGCGGCCATGAGAGTCAGACTATGGTTACGTCCCTGTTCGACAACCTGGGCAAAGGAGCCAGCGGTGCGGCAATCCAGAATATGAATATTTTGCTGGGCCTGGATGAAACCACAGGATTACAGGTATAAGCTGTTTTGTAAATGATCGTTTATCGCAGCAATGTTAGACTGGTGTGCGTAATAAAGCGGCATCCTTGACGCCCCTTGTGACGGTACTGCATGCGGAAGGGGCGTCAGGGATGCCGCCCCCTACGCACAGTAACAGTAAACGATGATTTATGGCGAATAAATCAATATCATGACCAAGCTCAAACCATTGGTTCGAGCTGCCATAAGGAGAGAAATATGAGAGCAATTGAGGGCGGCGTTTGCGCCGCGAAGGGATTTACCGCCAATGGGATTCATTGCGGAATCCGGAAGAACCATTCCAAGAAGGATTTGTCCCTGATTTTCAGCGCCGTCCCGGCAAGCGCGGCGGCAGTGTATACCACCAATCTGGTGAAGGGCGCGCCGCTCACCGTCACCAAGCAGCATCTGCAAAATGGCGTGGCCCAGGCGGTGATCTGCAACAGCGGCAACGCCAACACCTGCAATGCCAATGGCATTGAGATTGCGGAAGGCATGAGCGCTCTGGCAGCAAAGCAGCTGGGAATCCCGGCAGAGGATGTTATCGTGGCCTCCACCGGCGTCATCGGTCTGCCCCTGTCCCTGGAGCCCATCGCGGCAGGTATGGCGGAGCTGGCGGCGGGGCTGTCCGAAACCGGAAGCGCTATGGCAGCGGAGGGCATTATGACTACCGATACCCTGAAAAAGGAATCGGCTGTGGAATTCATCCTGGGCGGAAAGATTTGCCATCTTGGGGGCATTGCCAAAGGCAGCGGCATGATTCACCCCAATATGGCTACCATGCTGGTGTTCCTGACCTCCGATGCGGCCATTTCCCCTGCCATGCTGCAGAAGGCCCTGTCTGGGGACATTGCCAGCACCTTCAACATGGTCAGCATTGACGGCGACACCTCCACCAACGACATGGTGACGGTGCTGGCCAACGGTCTGGCAGGCAATCCGGAGATCACGTCTGAGGGAGAGGACTTCCAAACCTTCATGAAGGCCCTGAACTCTGTCACCGTGGACCTGTGCCGGAAAATCGCGGGAGACGGCGAGGGCGCTACCAAGCTGCTGGAGTGCGTTGTCACCGGGGCGGCAGACGTAAGCACTGCCCGGACGGTAGCAAAAAGCGTCATCTGTTCCAGCCTGCTGAAGGCTGCCATGTTCGGCGCAGACGCCAACTGGGGCCGCGTCCTCTGTGCCATCGGCTACAGCGGCGCGGCAGTGGATGTCAGCAAAGTGGACGTCTCCTTCCAGAGCACCGCCGGAACCATCGAGGTCTGCAAAAACGGCGCAGGCGTGGAATTTGACGAGGATCAGGCAAAGAAGATCCTGCTGGAAAAAGAGATCGGAATCCTGGTGGGGCTGAACAGCGGTACGGAAAGCGCCTCTGCCTGGGGCTGCGATCTGACCTATGACTATGTGAAGATCAACGGCGATTACCGCACCTGAGGGAGGGACGCAGATGGAGAGCCAGTTTTCCAACCGGGAGCGGGCGGAGGTCCTGACCCAGGCCCTGCCCTACATTAAAAATTACAGCGGCAAGGTCGTAGTGGTGAAGTACGGCGGCAACGCCATGGTCAGCGAGGAGCTGAAACAGCAGGTCATGGAGGACATTGCTCTGCTGTGGCTCATCGGTGTCAAGGTGGTGCTGGTCCATGGAGGCGGCCCGGAGATCAGCGACACCATGAAGAAGCTGGGCAAGCAGGCGGTGTTCGTGGACGGCCTGCGGGTCACGGATAAGGAGACCGTGGACATCGTGCAGATGGTGCTGGCGGGCAAGGTGAACAAGACCCTGGTGAACCTGCTCCAGATGAAGGGCGGCCACGCGGTGGGCCTGTCCGGCATTGACGGCGGCATCCTGGAGGCAAAGATGAAGAACGAGGCCCTGGGCTATGTGGGCCAGATCACCCGGATCCGCACCCAGCCCATTCTGGATCTGCTGGAGAAGAACTACATTCCCGTGATCTCCACCATTGCCAGTGACCGCCAGGGCAATACCTACAACATCAACGGTGATACGGCTGCGGCGTATATCGCGGGAGAGCTGAAAGCCGAACGCCTGATAATGATGACAGATATCGACGGGATTTTGTACGATAAGGACGATCCCAACTCTCTGATCCGGGAGCTGCGGGTCAGCGAGGCGAAAAAGCTCTTTGACACGGGCGTGATCTCCGGCGGCATGATCCCCAAGGTGGACTGCTGCATTGAGGCCATCGGCCGGGGCGTGAAGAATGTGGTCATTCTGGACGGACGGGTGCCCCACTCCATCCTCATGGAGCTGCTGACCAACGAAGGCGCGGGCACGCTGGTAAAGGGGGACGAAGTATGACAATCATGGATTTGGACCAGACCTATGTGGCGGGTACCTACAAGCGGTTTCCGGTGGAAATCGTCTCCGGCAAGGGCTCCAAGGTCTGGGATGCCAATGGAAAACAATATGTGGATATGGGCTCCGGCATCGGCGTCACCGCCTTTGGCATTGGGGACGGCACCTGGCAGCAGGCGGTGACCGAGCAGCTGGGCAAGGTCCAGCACACCTCCAACCTGTACTACACCGAGCCCTGCGCCCACCTTGCCAAGCTGCTGTGCGAGAAGACCGGCATGAAGAAGGTGTTCTTCTCCAACTCCGGCGCGGAGGCCAACGAGTGCGCCATCAAGGTGGCGAGAAAGTATTCCGCCGAGAAAAAGGGGCCGGACTGCTACACCATCCTGACTCTGGTGAACAGCTTCCACGGACGGACCCTGACCACCCTGGCGGCTACGGGACAGGCGCATTTCCACCAATTGTTCCAGCCCCTGACCCCTGGCTTTGTCCATGTGGAGGCCAACAATGTGGAGACTCTGAAAAATGCCGTGGAGGAAAACAATCTGGCTGGAATTATGCTGGAATGCGTTCAGGGCGAGGGCGGCGTGAACCCTCTGACCCCGGAATTTATGGCGGCAGCGGAAACCCTGGCAAAGGAAAAGGACATCCCCCTAATCATCGACGAGGTTCAGACGGGCAACGGCCGCACGGGCAAGCTCTACAGCTACATGCACTTCGGCGTTACCCCGGACATCGTCTCCACCGCCAAGGGCCTTGGCGGCGGACTGCCCATCGGTGCAACCCTGCTGGGGGAAAAAGTCCAGAATGTTCTGGGCTATGGCGACCACGGTTCCACCTTCGGCGGCAATCCTGTCTGCTGTGCGGGCGCTGTCAGCATTCTGGAGCGGCTGGATGACGCATTTCTCGCCAGCGTCCGGCGGAAAAGCGGTTATGTGTTTGCGTCCTTGCATGGCGCCCCCGGAGTGGAGAGCGTCTCCGGTCTGGGCCTGATGGTCGGCATCAAGACCACTGCCCCTGCTGGGGATGTTGTGAAGCGGTGCATGGAAAGAGGCGTGCTGTGCCTGACCGCGAAGGACAAGGTTCGGCTGCTGCCTGCGCTGAATATCCCCACGGAGGATCTGACCTTTGCTGTGGAGACCATTTTGGCGGCGGCAAAGGAACTGGGAGGTAACATATGAATCTGAAAGGCAAGAGTTTTTTGAAGCTGCTGGACTTTACTCCGGAGGAAATCACCGGGCTGCTGGATCTGGCGGCGGAGCTGAAGCAGAAGAAAAAGGCGGGAATCCCCCATAAGCTGTGCCAGGGGAAAAATGTGGTGCTGCTGTTTGCGAAGGATTCCACCCGGACCCGCTGCGCCTTTGAAGTGGCGGCTGCCGATCTGGGCATGTCCAGTACCTACCTGGGCCCCACCGGTTCTCAGATGGGCAAGAAGGAGTCCATTGCCGACACCGCCCGGGTGCTGGGCCGGATGTATGACGGCATCGAATACCGGGGCTTCGACCAGACCATTCTGGAGAATTTGGCTGCCTACTCCGGCGTACCGGTCTGGAACGGCCTGACCAACGAGTTTCACCCCACCCAGGTGCTGGCGGATTTTCTAACCATCCGGGAGCATTTTGGCAGCCTGCAGGGGAAGAAGCTGGTGTTCCTGGGAGATGCCCGGTACAACATGGCGGACTCCCTGATGGTGGGCTGCGCCAAGATGGGCATGCACTTCGTGGCCTGCGCCCCGGAGAAGTATTTCCCCAACAAGGTCCTCATCCAGCAGTGCCAGGCCATTGCCGCCCAGACTGGGGCCACTCTGGAATTCCAGACGGATCCCATGCTTGCCACCAAGGATGCGGATGTGCTGTATACCGATGTGTGGGTCTCCATGGGTGAGCCGGACAGCGTCTGGCAGACCCGAATCCAGGAGCTGAGCCCCTACCGGGTGACGAAAGCGCTGATGGACAACGCGGGCCCGCAGTGCCGCTTCATGCATTGCCTGCCTGCTTTCCATGACCGGAATACCACCATCGGCGCCGAGATTGGGGAGAAGTTCGGCATCGACTGCATGGAGGTCACGGACGAGGTTTTTGAGAGTGAGCAGTCCATCGTCTTTGACGAGGCGGAGAACCGGCTGCATACCATCAAGGCGGTTATGGCGGCAACACTGTAAATGGAAAAATGATCGTTTATCGCAGCAATGTTAGATTGGTGCGCGTAATAAAGCGGCATCCTTGACGCCCCTTGTGACGGTACTGCATGCGGAAGGGGCGTCAGGGATGCCGCCCCCTACGCACAGTAACAGTAAACGATCATTTACGGCATACAAAACCGGCAGGGGAGAACAATTGAGTCCGCCTCTGCCGGGTTTTCTGCGGAGATACAGGTTGAAAAAACCGACAGCCTGTGATAAAATGAGAAAAATCTGGCAAGGAAGGTCAGTTGTATGAATCGTATCGTGACAATGGTGCTGAAAAATCTGTGGATCGTCCCCGGGGCCTGGTTCAAGCTGTGCAAATTCGCCAGACATCCGGAACGGTATACCGAGGAGGAAATGTACCGCCATATCCAGTTTATCCTGAAGCGGGCTGTCAAGGGCGGAAACATCGACCTGCAGGTGACCGGCCTGGAGAACATCCCCAAGGAAAACGGCTTCATGCTCTATGCCAACCACCAGGGCATGTTTGACGTGCTGGCCATTGCCGCCACCTGTGACAATCCTCTGGGTGCGGTGCTGAAAAAGGAGCTGTACAACATCCCCTTCCTGCATCAGGTGGCCATCTGCACCAAGTCCTATGCCATGGACCGGGAGGATGTGCGCCAGTCCCTGACGGTGATCCAGAACGTCACCAAGGAGGTCCAGGAGGGCCGGAACTATCTGATCTTCCCCGAGGGCACCCGCAGCAAAAACGGCAACCAGATGGGCGAGTTTCACGGCGGCAGCTTCCGGTGCGCCACCAAGAGTAAGTGCGCTATTGTGCCCGTGGCCTTTGTGGACAGCTTCAAGGTCCTGGACCAGAAAGGCAGCAAGCCCGTAGCGGTGCAGATTCACTACCTGAAGCCCATCCCCTATGAAGAATACCAGGGAATGAGGCCCGCCGAGCTGGCGGAGCTGGTGAAAGCCAGAATTGCGGCAAAGATTCAGGAGCGCATTGGGTAAGAAATGCAGAAGGAAGGCATCCCCTTCGGAGATGCATGCAATAACGTGATATTACAGATATCAATAGCACCTCCCGGAAAGCCGGGAGGTTTTTCTTTGGCTTTGCCTGTCTTCGACAAACCTTACGAATAACTTAAGGAATCCTTAAAAAGTGGGCGATTGATTCCCGGCAGGGAAACCTTTATAATAGAGAGAGAAAAAGACAAAACCATTTCCGTGGGAGGTTTTACTATGAGAATGAAAAAATGGCTGGCGATTTCTCTGGCGTTGTGTCTGGCCCTGCCCCTGACGGGCTGCGGCAGCAAGGATACGGCGGTCTATGTTCAATCCGTGGAGCGGCTGGCGAGCCTGGGCGGCATTGCACCCGGGGACCGGTTCCTTGGGATTGTGGTGTCCGAGAACGTCACCGAGATCAAGAAGGATTCGGATAAGACTGTGAAGGAACTGCTGGTGAAGGCGGGGGACGACGTGGCGGAGGGCCAGGCTCTGTTCTCCTACGATACCGAGGAGCTGCAGCTGTCACTGGACAAGCAGAAATTGGAACAGCAGCAGCTGGAAATGTCCATCGAGAATTTTAAAAGCCAGATCGAGTCTTTGCAGAAGTCCCTGAACACCGTGGGCGGCACCACCAAGCTGCAGTATACCATCGAGATCCAGTCTACACAGGTGGATTTGAAGGAAGCGGAGATTAAACTGAAGACCAAGGAGGCGGAGGTCAAGAAGTCCGAGGAGCTGCTGGCCAATGCCACCGTGGTGTCCCCGGTGAAGGGCCGGGTTCAGGCCGTCAACGAAAACGGTACCGATAATAACGGCAACCCTGTGGCCTACATCACCATCCAGCAGGTGGGGTCCTACCGCATCAAGGGGACCCTGAACGAGCTCCAGCGGGGCAGCCTGATGGAGGGCAGCCGCCTGACGATTTCTTCCCGCACCAATTCGGAGGAAACCTGGGGCGGCACCGTGACCCTGGTGGACTATGAGAATCCCTACCAGGGCAGCGACACCGACCAGTACTATGGGATCTCCTCCGACGAAATGACTTCTTCCAGTAAGTACCCCTTCTATGTGGAGCTGGACAGCACCGACGGCCTGATCCTGGGCCAGCACGTGTATCTGGCGCTGGAGACCGAAGAGGGGGAGCCCTCCGGCGTCAGTGTCGGCGGCGCGTTCTTCTGCTACGAGGAGGACGGCTCCGTATATGTCTGGGCGGAGAAGCGGGGCAAGCTGGAAAAGCGCCCTGTGACCCTGGGAGAATACAACATGATGACGGACACCTATGAAGTCCTGGACGGCCTGACGGCGGAGGACTATATCGCATTCCCCGACGCCGAGCTGTGCCGGGAGGGTGTGCCTACCACCCATGACCAGGTGTCTGAGGCAAATGCAGCGGAAGGCGAGGTGGCGTAAATGGCCATCCTGACCCTTACGGATATTTGCAAGGACTACCAGCAGGGCAAGGAGGCAGTCCGTGTCCTGAAGAATATCAATCTGACGGTGGAAAAAGGGGAGTACATTGCCATCATGGGCCCCTCCGGCTCCGGTAAGACCACGCTGATGAACATCATCGGCTGCCTGGATGTGCCCACCTCCGGAACCTATGTGCTGGACGGGAAGGACCTGAAGGACCTGAGCGACGACGCGCTGGCGGACATCCGCAACACCCATCTGGGCTTTGTGTTCCAGTCCTTCCACCTGCTGCCCAAGATGAATGCCCTGGACAATGTGGCACTGCCGCTGCTGTACGCCGGGGTGCCCCAGAAGGAGCGCCGGGAACGGGCGGCGGAGGCCCTGAAATCCGTGGGCCTGGAGGACCGGATGACCCATCTGCCGAACCAGATGTCCGGCGGACAGTGCCAGCGGGTGGCCATCGCCCGGGCCATGGTGGGAAAGCCCGATCTGCTGCTGGCGGACGAGCCCACCGGCGCTCTGGATTCCAAGTCCGGCAGCCAGATCATGGAGATCTTCCGCAGGCTCAATGACGAGGGGATGACCATCCTGATGATCACCCACGACGCGGGCATCGCAGAGCGCGCCGATAAGGTGTATAAGATCCTGGACGGCGAACTGCATACCGGAGACGGGAAGGGAGGCAGCACGGATGAAGAAGCTTAAACCGAAGCAGAAAAAGATTTTTGTTTCCATGGTAGCCCTGGTGCTGGTCGCGGCCATCGGCGTTGGGATCTGGTTCGGCACCAGAGGCAGCGCGGAGCCGGTAAATGTGTACCCCTTCACCTATGTGGGCATGACGGATTACTGGGGAGATAACCAGGAGAGCTACGGCCCCGTGACCACGGACAAAATTCAGACGGTTTACCTGTCCACCACCCAGACGGTGACGGAGATTCTGGTGTCCGAAGGGGACGAGGTGAAGCAGGGCGATGTGCTGATGACCTTTGACACCACCCTGACGGAGCTGGAGCTGGAGCGCAAACGCCTGGAGGTGGAGAAACAGAAGCTGGATCTGGACAGCGCGGAATACCAGCTGCGTAAGATCCGTAATATGGTCCCCATGGACCCGGACGCATTGAACCCGGACCTTCCGGAGCCCACAGAGCCGAACCTGGGGGACAAGCTGGCCGGAAACTACCAGATTTCTCAGAAGACGGAGTATGACGGCAGCTCAGTGGAAAAGCCCCTGATCCTGTGGATGAAGGACGGTATGCCCATCAATGACAGCATTCTCCGGGAGGTGCTGTTGAAAGCCCAGGACTATCAGGCCCAGAACGCCCAGAAGCCCAACACCAGCGCTTCCGATATTCCGGAGGCAACTGTCCCGACGGTGGCCAGCGAAGACGGTAAGGAGGAAGCACCTGCCGAATCCACCGAGCCTTCCGAGAGCACAAAACCCACCGAAAGCACAGTGCCTGCCGAAAGCTCGGTTCCCACCGAACCGGAAGCCCCCACTGAAGAAGAACCCGTGGAATCCGTTACCCTCCCGGTGACGATGAAATGTAACGGCCAGGTGGTTAAAACATATGAACTGGATGTCAGCGAAGGCGCGGTCCTGCCGGATGCCTGTACCTATCAGGACAAGACCTACTGGTTGAAATCCGCCCAGCGCGGCGACGGAACAGAGCTGGTCAGTCTTACGGTTCCGGCCTATCCCCAGGATGATCCGGCGGCCCAGAGCAGCTGGAAAACGGCCTGGGGCGGGGGCGTCACTCTGAACTATATCCGCTCCGTGTCCATCCGGTGCGACAAGACCGGGGAGGACGGCATGGTGCTGCTGAGTCCCGGCAAGGAAGCCAATCTGTGCTTCTCTGTCTACATGGAGCAGGCCCCGAAGAACGGCACCTGGACCTGGAATGTCACATCTTCCGCTGGGGACAGCGCTTTGCAGGCTACCCCCAACGGCAGCTTCCTGATTCTCTCTGGAGAAGCCGGGGAGCCGGGGGACATGACAAGCTATACCGTATCTGCTGTCTATACCTTTACGGACAGCAATGGCACCAGCCGGGCGGTGAAGGCGGAGTTCTCCTTTGCCACCATGGTGGAGAAGGAGACGGAGCCTGGCAGTCCCATCGGCGATTTTTATGTGATTCTGAAGGTTACTGAGGATGATATGTCCCGGGGAAACCGCCTGATCTGGCAGGGGCTGCATGTGATGCGCTACGAGGGCGGCAATTTCGGATTTACCCTCTTTGACGCCTTTAGCCTGGAGGACCACACGCTGGAGCCGCTGGAGGAGGAAGAACCGGAACTCCCGCAGATCGATTTCGGCAGCGGCTATACGGCGGCGGAGATTGCCAAAATGCGCGCCCAGCAGGAGAAAACTGTCAAGGAACAGCAGCTGGCCCTGGACATGGCGGAAGCGGAGTACAGGATTATGCAGGCCGAGGTCAACGACGGTAAGGTCTGCGCGGATTTTGACGGCCAGGTGGTATCCGTCCTGACCGAGGAAGAGGCCCGGGAGGGCACCCGCCCGTTGCTGAAGGTTTCCGCAGGCGGCGGCTTCTATGTGGAGGGCAACGTCAGCGAGTTGGAAAAGGACAACCTGAAACCCGGCCAGGAGGTCACCATCAACGACTGGAACACCGGCATGACCTACACCGGCACTGTGGAATCCATTGGCGATTTCCCGGTATCCCCCAGCAGCTGGAGCAGTGACGACAATGCCAACGTGTCCTACTATCCCTTCACCGCCTTTGTGGACAGCAGTGCCGATCTGCAGGCGGGCAACTATGTCAGTATCACCTATTCCACCGTGGAGGGCGGCAACGGGGTCTACCTGGAAAACGCCTTCATCCGCACGGAGCAGGGCAGAAGCTTTGTCTTCGTGGAAGGGGAAAACGGGAAGCTGGAGAAGCGCTATATCACCGTGGGTAAGTCCCTGTGGGGCAGCTATACCCAGGTTCTCAGCGGTGTGACGGAGGACGATTACCTGGCCTTCCCCTACGGCAAGACCGTGAAGGAAGGCGTCCCGGCGGTGGAGAGCGACGACATCTCCGACCTGTACATGTACTAAGGAGGGCAGTTTATGAGGGAAAATATTGCGCTTGCCTTCCAGGGAATCTGGAGCCATAAAATGCGCTCCGTGCTAACCATGCTGGGCATCATCATCGGCATCGCCGCTATCATTACCATCGTTTCTACCATTCAGGGAACCAACGAGCAGATCAAGGAGAATCTGATCGGTGCCGGTAACAATGTAGTTACCGTCCAGTTGAATCAGAACGGCTACACCTACGACATGAGCTGGAATTCCATTCCTGACGGTGTCCGGGTGGTGACGGATCAGACCCGGCAGGAGCTGGAAAGCATCGACCATGTGGAGAAGGTTTCCTTGTATACCTCCCGGAACTATGCCCAGCAGGTGTTCTACAAAAACACCTCCTTCAACGGCGAGATGTACGGCGTTGACGAAAACTATCTGTCCGTCTACGGCTATCAGGTCAAAAGCGGCCGAGGCTTTACCAAGGCGGATTACGAGGGCTGCCGGAAAGTGGTCCTGGTGGACACCAATGCAGTGACCTCCCTGTTTGGCGGAGAGGACCCGGTGGGCAAGACGGTGGAAATTCAGGGCGATGTGTACACCGTGGTGGGTGTGGTGGCCCTGTCCGAGGAATTTGCCCCCACCATCACGTCTATGCGGGACTATCAGCTCTACGCCGATACCTCCTCCGGGGCGATCTACATGCCGGACACTACCTGGCCTACGGGCTACCGGTTTGACGAACCCCAGAATGTGGCTATCAAAGTGGACAGCACCGACGCCATGACCACCGCCGGGAAGGCCGCTGCGGATCTGCTGACGGAAAATCAGATCGTGGACCCGGACAATTCGGAATTTGACTACCGCAGCCAGGACATGCTGGAGCAGGCCCAGCAGCTGCAGAAAATGTCGGAATCCACCAATACCCAGCTGATCTGGATCGCCAGCATCTCCCTGCTGGTGGGCGGCATCGGCGTGATGAACATCATGCTGGTGTCCGTCACCGAACGGACGGCGGAAATCGGCCTGAAAAAGGCCATCGGCGCCAAGAAGAAGCGGATTCTGCTGCAATTTTTGACGGAGTCTGCGGTACTGACCAGCCTGGGCGGCATCATCGGGGTCATCAGCGGCATCATTCTGGCCCAGCTGATCTCCTCCATGATGCAGATCCCGGTATCCATCAGCCCTCCCGCCATTGTCATCGCGGTGGTATTCTCCACCTTGATCGGTGTGATCTTCGGCATGCTGCCCGCAATCCAGGCAGCCAACCTGAATCCCATTGAAGCCTTGCGGCGGGATTGATACAAGCACCGGCTCCACATGTGGGGCCGGTGTTTTTTCAGTCACGGCGAAAAGCATCCGATAAAGGATTGGTTGCAGTTCGTAATAAAGCAGCATCCTTGACGCCCCTTGTGAGGGTGCTGCATGCAAATGGGGGCGTCAAGGATGCCGCCCCCTACGCAATCTCCAGGCCGTCCACTCCCCCGTCCTTGCGCAGCTTCGCGGTTTTGGTGAAAGCGCCAATGATCTCGTGGATCTGCTCCACGGTCATCTCCGGGGTTGTGATCTCCGGATCCCAGCGGGCGGGCAGCGGTTTTTTGAGCCAACAGAAACGCTGCCATCGCCCGGAGGGATGACAGCGTTTGAGGGGGTGCCCGTTATCGCTTAATGTCGAAGTTCATGTTCATGATTTCTTTGATGGCTCTGGCGTCATCGGTGATGTTGGCGTCACCGTGGATGGTATGCTTGATGACGGAGCTGGCCACCGCGAAGTTCACCATGTCCATGGGCTTATAGCCGCGCATCATGGCGTAGATCAGACCGCTGGCGAAGGCGTCGCCGCCGCCCACACGATCCAGAATGTTAAAGGTGAAGAGCTTGCTTTCAAAGGTGTGGCCCTGATACCACATGAAGGCCTTCAGACTGTTCTGGGAGCCGGAATGGGCGTAGCGCACATGCCGGGCGATGCACTTGATGTTGGGATAGCGCTCGATGAAGTGCTGGAAGATCTCGTCCTGCTCCTCGTAGCTGGGCTGCAGGGGAACGCCGTCCTTCCAGTCGCCCTTGCTGTGGTCGTCCTCGTCCTTCCACAGGTGGTAGGGCTCGATGCCCAGCAGCACGTCCACATAGGGCAGGCACTGGGTGCAGTAGTCCCGGGCTTCCTCCCAGGTCCACAGCTTGGAGCGGAAGTTGCCGTCAAAGCTGGTGGTGAGCCCTAACTCCTTGGCTACCTTCAGGCAGTTCAGGATGAAGTCGGCACAGGTCTTGTTCAGTGCAGGGGTGATGCCGGAGACGTGGAGCCAGGTGTAGCCATCCAGCAGCTTGGGGATATCCACCTTGGACAGGTCATATTCTGTAATGGCGGAGTGCTTGCGGTCATAGGTGACCTTGCTGGCCCGGATGCCGTAGCCGGTCTCTAAGTAGTAGGTGCCCAGCCGGTGGGTGGGGGTTTCCTCGGGGGTGGAGAGGATTACGGGGGTGCAGTGAACATCGTTGGAGCGGAGCATACGGATGGCGCTCTTGCCGATGGAGTTATTGGGCACCACGCTGAAGAAGGTGGAGTCGATTCCCAGGTTGGCCAGAGCCAGGGCGATATTGGCTTCGCTGCCGCCGTAGGTGGCCTCGAATTCGTTGGCCATACGGATCTTCTGATAGTTGGGAGGGGTCAGACGGAGCATGATCTCGCCAATGGTGATGAATTTCTGATCGCTTTTCAGGTCAGTCAGCAGAGGGTTATGGTGTTCCATGATTTGCCTCCTTATGTTTCGGATAAAAATATTATAAGGGATGGAACCGTGAATTTCAATAGAGCGGAAGAAGAAACTTTATATTATTTTAGATAATCTGTCAACTGACATCAGAGTGGAGTGTGGAGAGCTGAGAGTGGAGTTAATGTTGAATATAAAATGCGTGAGCTGCTTCGTCAGCGCGAGAGCATTGGATAATAGAGAAAGGCTTCCTCTGTTGTCCGGGATTGTGCATATCCTTCGGCCACGGAGAAAACTGGTTTATGTATTCATCGCGAAGCGATTCCTTAACTCCACACTCCACACTCCACACTCCTCACTCCTCACTCTTCACTCCTCACTCCAAACTCGCTTTCGCACTTCTTCGACTTCCCGGGCATAGATTGTGCCGGGAGGTTTTGCGTATGAAAAACTATTATATCACCTTTCGGTCGGTGACCTATGCCCAGCGGGGGGAAAGGCTTTTGAACGGAAGCGGCATCCGTTGTACCCTCCAGCGGACGCCCCGGTGGATGGAGGAGCAGGGCTGCGGCTATGCCCTGAAGCTGTGGACGTCGGACGTGATCCCGGCGGTGGATCTGCTGCGGGAGAACCAGATTTCCCTGCGCCGGGTCTATGTCCAGCGCGGCGACGGGCAGTTGGAGGAGCTGACGGTATGATCTACCTGGACTATGGCGCCACCTCCTTCCATAAGCCTCCGGCGGTGTACCGGGCGGTGGAACGGGCCATGAGGACCTGCGCCAATCCGGGACGGGGCGGCTACGGCGCGGCCATGGAGGCCTCCCGGCAGGTGTACCGCTGCCGGGAGGCAGCGGCAAAGCTGTTTGACTGCCTGCCGGAGCAGGTGGCGCTGACCACCAGCTGTACCCATGGCATGAATATTGCCATTCGCTCCCGGGTGAAGCAGGGGGGCAGGGTGGTGGTGTCCGGCTTTGAGCACAATGCGGTGACCAGACCCCTCCACGCCCTGGAAGCGGAGATCACCGTGGCGGGGCGGAAGCTCTTTGACTGGGCGTATACCCTGGAGGGCTTTGACCGGGCGCTGGTGCCGGGAGTGGATGCCTGCATCGTCACCCATGTTTCCAATGTCTTTGGTTATATCCTGCCAATTGAGGAGATCGCACAGATGTGCCGGGAACGGAGGATCCCTTTGATTTTGGATGCAGCCCAGTCTGCCGGATGCCTGCCGGTGAAGCTGAAGGCTCTGGGGGCGGACTTCATCGCCATGCCGGGCCACAAAGGGCTGCTGGGTCCCCAGGGCACGGGACTTCTGCTGTGCGGGGGAGAGGTTCAGCCCTTGCTGTATGGCGGAACCGGCAGCGCCTCCATGGAGCAGGATATGCCGGAATACCTTCCCGACCGGTTGGAGGCGGGGACGCTGAACGTGCCGGGGTACGCGGGACTGGCGGAGGGACTGCGCTTCCTTCAGCGGACCGGGGAGGAAGCGATTTTTCAAAGGGAGCACCGGCAGATGAGGCGCTGTGCCGAGGGGCTGAAGAAACTGGGCATGTCTGTCTTTACCGGGGAGCATCAGGCGGCCACGGTGTCTTTCCTGCCGGGAATGGACTGCGAGGAGGCAGCCCAGGGTTTGGCCAAGCAGGGGTTTGCCGTACGGGCGGGGCTCCACTGCGCCCCCTTCGCCCACGAAAGCGCCGGGACGCTCTCCACCGGTACCGTCCGGGTCAGCTTTGGCTACGACGCTTCCGATGCCCAAACGGATGCATTCCTCCGGGCAGCATCCAAATTGCCCCGGTTTCAGAAATAAAATTTTTACAGAATGTCTATTGCCATCGGCAGAGCAATCCGCTATAATAAAACGGATAATAGGCTAGTATACGATAGCGTAATATGCGCTGCCGCAGAGTTGACATAAAAGGGGTTTGAGCGACGTGATGGAAGGCATTCAGAATTTTCTCCAAATCATAGGCGGAATGCAGTGGTCCGACTATCTGGACATTATCGTAGTTGCTTTTTTGATATACAAACTGCTGCCCCTGCTGAAGACCCCCAATGTCATGCGCATTGCCCGGACCGTCATCGCCCTGGTGATTATCGCCTGGCTGACGGACGTGATGAAGCTGCACACCCTGAGCTGGATTCTGAACCAGTTCCTGGCCATCGGCCTGCTGGCGTTTGTGGTCCTGTTCCAGCCGGAGCTGCGGCGGATGCTGGATCACCTGGGCAATGTGAAGCTCAGTAAGTTTTTCGCCATTTCCAAACCGGCCCAGGAGATGGATGCGGTCATCGCCCAGACCGTCATGGCCTGCGAGATCATGAGCAGGGAAAAGGTGGGGGCTCTGATCGTATTCGCCCGGGAGCAGCGGCTGGATGAATATTTCAAGACCGGAACCGAGATCGACGGCCAGGTCTCCGAGCAGCTGCTGCGCAACGTTTTTTTCAAGAACTCTCCTCTCCACGATGGCGCTATGATTATCCGGGACGGCCGGGTGGCGGCTGCGGGCTGCGTGCTGCCCCTGTCCGACAACTACCGCCTCAGCGCTGACTTGGGCACCCGGCACCGGGCCGGTGTGGGCATGAGCGAGGCCTCTGACGCGGTGGTGGTCATTGTCTCCGAGGAGAACGGCACCATTTCCGTGGCGGTGGGCGGCATGCTCAAGCGCCATCTGGCCCCCCAGACTCTGGAGAAGCTGCTCTACAACGAGCTGTGCCCGCCGGAGAACGAGGAAAAGGCGGCCAAGGGAAATCTGCTGCGTAATTTCAAGCACAAGAGCAAGGAGGCGGACGGTCATGAGAAGAACTAAGCTGTATTCCCTGCTGCTGTCCATCTTCGTCGCCTTCGGCCTGTGGCTGTATGTGGTCACCAATGTCAGCCAAGGAGACGACAAGACCTTTTACAACATTCCCGTGGTCATGGAGGGCGAGTCCGTTCTGAATGAGCGGAACCTGATGATCACCTCGGTATCCACAAAGAACGTGTCGATGCACCTTTCCGGTACCCGCAGCAACCTGAACAAGATCAATTCCGGCAATATCACCGTGAAGGTGGATCTCTCGGCTATCCGGGAGCCGGGGGATAACATTGCCCTCTCTTACACCCCCACTTACCCCGGCGACGTGCCCAGCAACGCCTTCGTGATGGAATCCCAGAACCCCAGCCGAATCTATGTGAATGTGGACTACCGCCGGACCAAGGAGATCCCGGTGGAGGTCAAATGGACGGGAACCCGTTCCGAGTCTTACCTCTACGATACGGAAAATGCGGTGCTGGATAACAGCTCTGTCACCATTGTGGGACCGGCGGCAGTGGCGGATCAGATTGACCGGGCGGTGATCGAGATTGACCTGACCAACCGGATGGAGTCCATGAGCGAAAGCTTCCGCTATACCCTGTGTGACGAAGAGGGCAATCCCGTGAACGCGGAGCAGATTACCACCAGCGTGGAAGAGGTTCGGGTGGATCTGCAGATCCAGCGGATCAAGGTGGTGACGCTGACGGCGGACCTGATCTACGGCGGCGGCGCAACGGAGCAGAATACCACCGTGGAAATTGAGCCGAAAACTATTCGGGTCTCCGGCAGTGAGGCAGTGCTGGCGGACGTGGGCGATGTTTACTCTGTGGGCACCATCAACCTGGCGGAGCTGGAGAAGGCCAGCAACACTCTGACCTATACCGTCACCATGCCGGAGGGCGTTACCAACCAAACCGGCGTATCGGAAGTCACAGTGACAGTGACCTTCACGGGCCTGAAAACCAAAGACTTTATCATTGACAACATTCAGTCAATTAATGTACCCCAGGGTCTGGAGGCGGAGATCATCAATGCCAACCTGACGGTGAAGGTCCGGGGCCCGGCCTCTCAGATCGATAAACTGACGGAGGAGGACATCACTGCCGTGGTAGATCTCTCCAATGCGGAGATCGGCACCGCTACCTACAAGGCCACCATCTCCTTTGCGGATGGCTTCTCCAGTGTGGGAGCCATGAAGACCTACTCTGTATCGGCTACGGTGCAGGCGGCGGGGGACTGAGCCAATGGAACAGCTGGTACGGGTTAAGGAAACCTATCCTGACGGAACGGCGCTGGTGGTTCACATCCGGGAAAGCGCCTGTTCCGGTGACTGTCACAAATGCTCCGGCTGCGGCGCCGCCAAGGAGGCGGTGCTGCTGAAGGCGGACAACCCCATCGGCGCAGGCCGTGGAGACCTGGTAAAGGTGGAATCGGCCACGGCTCCGGTGCTGAAGGCTGCGGTGGTTCTGTATGTGATTCCCCTGGTGTTGTTCTTCCTGGGCTACTACCTGGGAGCACTGCTGGGGAATTTCGGCGCACTGATCGGCTGCCTGGGCTTTGTGCTGGGTGTGGGAATCGTGGTGCTCTATGACCGCAAGGTGGTCAGAAAAGAGAATCTAAGCTATACCATTACGGCTTTCGCAGGGAACTCCCTGGTGAAATCCGGGAAAAAAGAGGATTGCAATCATGGTTAAAAGCATGACCGGCTATGGCCGGGCGGTGGAAACGGTAAACGGGCGGGAATTCACGGTGGAAGTGCGGTCCGTCAACAACCGGTACTTGGACTGCTCCGTGAAGCTGCCCCGGAGCCTGTCCTTCGCGGAGGACACGGTAAAGCAGGCGGTGAAGAATACCATTTCCCGGGGCAAGGTGGACGTGTTCCTGTCGGTTCGTTCCGAGGGGGCCGAGGATGTGAAGGTGACCCTGAACACTGCCATTGTGGAAGGGTACCTGGCCGCCATGAAGCAGATGGCGGCGGATTATGGCATCCGGGATGACATCAGCGTCAGCACCCTTTCCCGGATGAGCGAGGTGTTCACGGTGGAAAAGCCGGAGGTGGACGAGGACCAGCTCCTGGCGGATCTGATGGGTGTGGTGAACAAAGCGCTGTGCAGCTACGATGCCATGCGCACCGCGGAAGGCAAGGCCCTGGAAGCGGATCTGCGCAGCCGGGGGGAAACAATCCTGAACCTGGTTTCCCAGGTGGAGGCCGGCAGCGGTCAGACGGTGATCGACTACCGCACCCGGCTGGAGAACAAGCTGAAGGAGGTTCTGGCCAGCACCACCATCGACGAGAGCCGGATCCTGACGGAGGCCGCCATCTTTGCTGACAAGATCGCCGTAGACGAGGAAACCGTCCGCCTGCGGAGCCACCTGCAGCAGATGAACCAGATGCTGACTAGCGGCGGCGCCATTGGCAGAAAGCTGGACTTCCTGCTGCAGGAGATGAACCGGGAGTCCAATACCATCGGTTCCAAGTGCTCTGACGTGCGTTTGGCACGGATCGTGGTGGACATCAAGGCAGAGCTGGAGAAGATCCGGGAGCAGACCCAGAACATCGAGTAAGCGGCGAGTCGCCGCAGACAACGCCCGCGGATATTGTGGGGAGTCACCCGGTAACGTTACATTTGGATTCAGAAAACTGAGGGATTTCATGAAGCTGATTAATATCGGTTTTGGAAGCATGGTGGCGGCCAACCGGCTGCTGGCCATTGTGGCTCCGGACTCCGCCCCCATCAAGCGGGTCATCCAGGAGGCCAGGGACCGGGGCATGCTGATCGACGCGTCCTATGGCCGGAAGACCAAGGCAGTCCTTCTCATGGACACTGACCATGTGATCCTGTCCGCCATCCCCCCGGAGACCATTTCCGCACGGTGGATGGACAAGGAGACCCCGGAAACGGAGGATTTGGAATGAAAAAAGGAAAATTGATTGTGATCTCCGGTGCATCCGGTGTGGGAAAAGGCACGGTTTTGGGTATTATGATGGAGAAGCGCAAGGATCTGACCTTCTCCGTCTCCGCCACCACCCGCCCGCCCAGACCGGGAGAGATGGACGGCGTGCACTATTCTTTTGTCACCAAAGAGCGCTTTGAGGAGATGATCGCTCAGGGGGAATTCCTGGAATATGACGCCCACGCCGACAACTACTACGGCACCCCCAGGGCCCAGGCGGAGGAGAAGCTGGAGCACGGCTGCGTTCTGCTGGACATCGAGCCCAAGGGCGCCATGCAGGTCCGGCAGGCCATGCCGGAAGCGGTGCTGATTTTCATTATGCCTCCCTCCATGGAGGAGCTGGAACGGCGGCTCCGGGGCCGGGGCGATACCCCGGAGGATCAGATCCAGAAGCGGATGCAGCGCGCCGTCTGGGAAATGGAGCAGCGCAGCTGGTATGACTATGTGGTGGTCAACGATGACGCACAGCGTTGCGCCGATGAAATATTGTATATTCTGGCCCGTGAGGCCAATTAGAATTTGGAGGACTTGAATTATGCTTTACCCCCCTGTTGCGGATTTGCTGAAGAAAGTGGACAGCCGTTACCTGCTGGTGAATGTGGTGGCACACCGTGCCCGCCAGATCGCCGCGGAAGCCGAGGCCCTGCAGGAAGACCTGCCGGAGAAGCCCGTCACCATGGCCATCCAGGAGGTTGCTGACGGCGAGTTGTCCGCCACTGTCAAGGACGAGTATAAGAACTAATCAATTTTCATTACCAAAAACTGGAGGGCTGTATGATCGCGAAAATTGCGGTTTCTGCGGCGAATTTTGCCATCGATAAGCCCTATTCCTACCGGATTCCCGAGGGAATGACGGTGTATCCCGGCCAGCGGGTTCAGCTGCCCTTTGGGCGTGCCAACAAGCGCACCGAGGGTGTGGTTCTGACGGTGGAGGAAGGCAGCGAGGACAAGCTCAAGACCATTGAGCGCTGTCTGGATGAGGGGCCGGTGCTGACCGGGACCCAGCTGCGGCTGGCGGCGTTCCTGCGGGAGCGGTATTTCTGCACTTTTTATGATGCTATCCGGGCCATGCTTCCGGCGGGGCTGTGGTTTCAGACGAAGGAAACCTTTTCGTTAACGGAGGACCGCTCCTGGAAGGAAAAAACCATCCGCAAGAAGGATGCCCTGAGCATTCTGACTCTGTTGGAAAATATGGGCGGACAGGCGGAGGAACCAGTCCTGCGAAACCTGATCCCCGATGAGCAGGTCCTGAATGACGCGGTTTCCTATCTGGTCCGAAAGAAGTGGATTTCTACCCAGACGGATTACCTGCGCCGCACCGGTGACAAGACGGAAAAAATCGCGACACTGGCCTCCTCTCCCGAGGAAGCACTGGAATATGCCGCGCGCCGTCCCAAATCCGCCAATTTGCAGAAAAGCGTACTGGAGCTGCTGTGCAGTGTGGGCAGCGTCTCCGTCAAGGAGCTGTGCTACTTCACCGGCGCTACCACGGCGACGGTGAACCGGCTGGAAAAACTGGGGTATCTGACGCTGACGGAGCGGCCCGTGCTTCGCTGCCGGGAGATACGCCCTGTGCAGCTGGACGGCCCACTGGTTTTGCGGGGAGACCAGCAGACCTGCTATGAAGGCTTATCCAAACAAATGACAGAAGAAGCGCCGGGGGTGGCTCTGCTTTACGGCGTCACCGGCTCCGGTAAAACCTCTGTCTATATCCAATTGATTCAAACTGCTCTGGAAACCGGGAAAAGCGCTATGCTTCTGGTGCCGGAGATCGCCCTGACCCCCCAATTGCTGGGGCTGATGGCGGCTTACTTCGGGGACCGGGTGGCGGTGCTCCACAGCAGCCTGGGAACGGCGGAGCGCTACGACCAGTGGAAGCGGGTTCGCAGCGGTGACGCCAGAGTTATTGTTGGCACCCGTTCTGCGGTGTTTGCCCCCTGCGATCCTGGCCTCATTATCCTGGACGAGGAGCAGGAGCACTCTTATAAATCCGAGAATTCTCCCCGGTATTCGGCCCGGGAGGTGGCCATTTGGCGCGGAAGCCGGGAAAAGGCCCTGGTGCTTTTGGGCTCCGCTACCCCCTCCATCGAGACCATGTACCATGCCAAGTGCGGCGACTACCGGCTGTATACCTTGAAAGAGCGTTATAATGGCCGCCCTCTGCCCCAGGTGGAGATCGTGGATATGCGGGAGGAGCTGAAGCTGGGCAATGACCTGTCCCTCAGCGTCCCTCTGCGGCAGGCCATGCTGGAAACCCGGGACGCGGGCAAGCAGACCATTCTGCTCTTAAACCGCCGGGGGAACAGCCGGGCACTGGTGTGCGTGGATTGCCGCCAGACCCCTGAATGCCCCCGGTGCAGCGTCCGGCTGACGTATCACAGCGCCAATAACCGGCTCATGTGCCACTACTGCGGCTATTCCATGCCCAGTCCCCAGCGCTGTCCAGCCTGCGCAGGACCCTTGAAGACCATCGGCACCGGCACCCAGAAGGTACAGGAGGAGCTGGAATTTGTGTTTCCCGACATGCCCTCCATCCGCATGGATGCCGACACCGTCAGTGCGGTGAACACCCACGAAAAGATCCTGGACCGGTTCCAGAAGGAGAAGATCCCCGTGCTTGTGGGCACCCAGATGGTGGCGAAAGGGCTGAACCTGCCGGATGTGACCTTGGTGGGCGTTCTGGACGCGGATCTGAGCCTGTACACCGGAGACTACCGGGCAGGGGAGACCACCTTCAACATGCTGACCCAGGTGGTTGGCCGGGCAGGCCGGGGGGATACCCCGGGCAGGGCCATGATCCAGACCCTGGTGCCGGAGCATCAGGTGATCCGGCTGGCTGCCGGGCAGGATTACGACGGATTTTACAATCTGGAGATCCAGCTGCGGCGGACCTTGAATTTGCCGCCCTTCGGAGACATCGCTACCGTGACCTTTGTGGGCCAGGAGGAGGCGATGCTGCTCCGGGGCGCCGCCAAGTTCCGGGACAGCCTGAACGCCTGTCTGCGGCAGGAACCCTATTGCCAGGAACACTGCACGGTGCTGGGGCCCGCGCCCTGCGTCGTGCCGAAGATCAACTACAATTTCCGCTACCAGCTGACCCTGCGCTGCCGCATGACAAGACAGCTGCGGCTGCTCATCGCCCATCTGCTGCGCCAGTTCAGCCAGGATAAGGCAAACCGGGGCGTCAGCGCCTTTGCGGACGTGAACGGATTCGAATAAAGAAAGAGGTTTTTGCAATGGCACTGCGTAAAATTTTAACCACACAGGAACCGGCGCTGCACAAGGTCTGCAAGCCGGTGGAGAAGTTTGACTGGCGGCTCCACAGGCTGCTGGATGACATGGCCGACACTCTGGCAGAGGCCAACGGTGTGGGTCTGGCGGCACCCCAGGTGGGCATTCTGCGCCGGGTGGTCATTGTGGACACCGGTGAGAAGATCCTGGAACTGGTGAATCCCACTCTGGTGGAGACCAGCGGGGAGCAGATTGGGGCCGAAGGCTGCCTCAGCGTCCCCGGCAAGTACGGCCTGGTGAAGCGGCCCTACTATGCCAAGGTCCGGGCCCAGGACCGCAACGGCGAATGGTTCGAGGCCGAGGGTGAAGAACTGATTGGCCGGTGCTTCTGCCATGAGCTGGACCACCTGGACGGCATCGTCTACACCGAGGTCATGGAGCGCTTCCTGACTGAGGAAGAGCTGGCAGGCGACGGCGAATAGATTCAGCGGCTGAGATTTTTCTGTACAGAATTGTTTTGTGCAGCACCCACTGTAGGGGAGGGTCACTGACCCTCCCGCCGGGTGCCGGGATTGCGCGGATGGATGGTTCCGCAAGACCAATTACAGGGATGGAAGCGCTTGATGTTTCCGCTCTGTCCCAAAGAAAAGCGGGAGGGTCGGTGACCCTCCCCTACAGTGGATGCGCATTCATTATATTCCGGAGGATACGGCATGCGTGTTGTGTTTATGGGGACGCCGGATATTGCGGCGACCTGTCTGAAGAAAATTCTCGCCGACGGCTTTGAGGTTGTCGGCGTCTATACCCAGCCGGACCGGCCCAAGGGGCGGGGGATGAAGCTGGTGGCCTCTCCCGTGAAGGAAGTCGCCGTTGCCGCGAACATCCCCGTGTTCCAGCCGGAAAATTTCCGGGAGGAGGAAACCGTGGAGCAGCTCCGGGCTCTGAAGCCGGATGTCTGCGCCGTGGTGGCCTACGGACGGATTCTGCCCCAGAAGGTGCTGGATGTGCCTATTAGCGGCTGCATCAACATCCATGCCAGCGTCCTGCCCAAATACCGGGGCTCCGCGCCCTACCAGTGGGCGGTGCTGGACGGCCTGACCGAGACCGGTGTTACCGCCATGTACCTGTGCCGGGAGATGGACGCCGGGGATATCATCGATGTGTCCAAAACCCCCATCGGAGAAAATGAAACGGCAGGGGAGCTGCTGGACCGGCTGGCGGTGCTGGGGGCGGATCTGCTGAGCAAGACCCTGACCCGGTTCGAAAACGGGAAGGTGCCTGCCGTGCCCCAGGATGAAAGTCAGGTGTCCTATGCCCCCATGCTGGACAAGACCATGTGTCCCATCGACTGGACGAAGACTGCCCAGCAAGTCCACAACCAGGTTCGGGGCCTGCATCCCTGGCCCATTGCCACCATGGAGCTGGAGGGCAAAACCTTTAAGGTACACGCCACAAAGATTGTGGAAGGCTCCGGCAAGCCCGGGCAAGTTCTGGGGCTGACAAAGACCGGCCTGCGGATCGCCTGTGGGGAAGGGGCCGTAGAGATCCTCTCCTTGCAGGCCGAGGGCGGCAAGTGCATGGCGGCGCCCGATTACTTCCGGGGCCATCCCCTGAAAGCCTGATGGGGGCCCGGGAAACGGCGCTGAACGGGCTGATGGCCTGCCGCAAAAGCGGGGCCTGGTCCAACGGCGTGCTGAAGGAGTATATCCGCCGGGACCGCCTGGACAGCCGGGACGCAGCCCTGGCCACCCGGCTGTGCTACGGCGTCCTGCAGAACCGGAACAAGCTGGATTTTTATCTGCAGCAGCTCCTGACGGGTAGACTGAAGGACCTGCACCCTGTGGTGCGGGACATTCTTCACCTGGGGCTGTATCAGATCTATGAACTGGACAAAATTCCCGACAGCGCCGCGGTAAACGAATCCGTGACCCTGGCGAAGAAATATTGCAAAAACCCAAAGGCGGCCTCCCTGGTCAACGGCGTCCTGCGCAGCGCGGCGCGGACCCGGGGACAGCTGGTAGAGCCGGTTTCCTATGCTGACCGCTACAGCCATCCGGACCCATTGATTTCCCTTTTGAAGGCCAACCTTCCCAAGGGAACGCTGGAGGCCACCCTGATTGCCAACAACACCGCACCTCAGACGGTGGTGCAGGTCAACACCCTGCGCATTAGTACGGCGAAATTGGTCGAACGGCTGGCCTCGGAGCAGGTTCAGGTTCAGCCCCATGGGTGGATGAAAGACTGTCTGATCCTCTCCGGCACCGGCAGCATCGAGCAGCTGCCCTCCTTCCGGGAAGGCTGCTTCTATGTTCAGGACCCGGCCTCCAAGCTCGCCGTCCTGTGCGCCCAGCTGCCCAGGGAGGATATCCGGGTGCTGGACTGCTGCGCCGCCCCCGGGGGAAAGAGCTTCGCGGCAGCCATTGCCATGGAGGGCCGGGGAAGCATCAGTTCCTGCGACATCCACGCCCACAAAACGGAGCTGATTGCCAGCGGCGCGGCCCGTCTGGGGCTGAGCAATATCACCGTCCGGCAGCAGGACGCCACGGTTCCGGTGCCCCAGTGGGAGAATTCCATGGACGCGGTGCTGGCGGACGTTCCCTGCTCGGGTCTCGGTATCATCCGCAAGAAGCCGGATATCCGCTATAAAGATCTGGCGGAAACGGAGCAGCTGCCTCAATTGCAATTCCAAATTCTGGAAACCCAGGCGGCCTATGTCAAGCCCGGCGGCGTGCTGATGTACTCTACCTGCACCCTGCTGAAGCGAGAGAACGAGGACGTGGTCGCCGCCTTCCTGGCAAGGCATCCGGAATTTCACCTGGAGCCTCTGCCCCTGCCGGAGGTCTTCCCCAAAAACGAAACCGGGATGCTGACTCTGCTTCCCGGCGAATACGACACCGACGGCTTCTTCATCAGCCGTTTGCGGAGGAATGTATGAACCTGAAATCCCTGACCCAGCCGGAGCTGGCGGACATTTTAAAAGCGCTGGGCCAGCCCTCCTTCCGGGCCAAGCAGGTCTTCACATGGCTCCACAAAGGCGTCCGCTCTTATGATGAGATGACCAACCTGCCCAAACAACTGCGGGATGTTCTGGCGAAGGAGTACCCCATCCAGGCGCCGAAGGTGGTGCGCAAGCAGGAATCTCAGCGGGACGGCACCATAAAATATCTGTGGGAGCTGTCCGACGGCAACTGCGTGGAGACGGTGCTGATGCGCTATCACTACGGCAACACCGTCTGCATCTCCACGGAGGTGGGCTGCTGCATGGGCTGCGCCTTCTGCGCTTCTACCCTGGGCGGTCTGGTACGGCGGCTGGAGCCCTTTGAGATGCTGGATCAGGTGCTGTTTACCCAGGTAGATTCCGGGCTGCCGGTGTCCCACATCGTGCTCATGGGCATTGGAGAGCCGCTGGACAATTTTGACAATGTTATGCGCTTCCTGGAGCTGGTGAACAGCCCCGACGGCATGAACATCTCCATGCGCCACATCAGCCTGTCCACCTGCGGCCTGGTGCCGAAGATCGACGAACTGGCCAAGCGGAAGCTGCAATTAACCTTATCCGTCTCCCTTCACGCCCCCAACGACGCCATCCGGGACCGGATCATGCCGGTGAACAGGGCTTATCCCAGCGAAGAATTGCTGGAAGCCTGCCGCCGCTACTATCAGGCCACCAACCGGCGGATCTCCTTTGAATACGCCATGATCGACGGGGTCAACGATTCCGAGGAAAACGCCAGGCAGCTGCTGCGGCTCCTGAAAGGACTGCCCGCCCACTTCAATCTGATCCCTCTGAACCATGTGGAAGAAAGCCCCCTGAAGCCCAGCAGCCGGGCAGCGGTGGCAAAATTTCAAAAGACCCTGGAAGACGGCGGCGTCACGGCCACCGTCCGGAGGACCCTCGGGGGCGACATCGACGCCTCCTGCGGCCAGCTGCGCCGCAAGTACCAACGGAAGACTTAACCGAGAGGAGCTGCGCTTATGCAAAGCTGGGGATTGACCGATCCTGGCAACGTCCGAAAACAGAACCAGGATGCGTACCGAATGGAACAGCTTGACCGCGGCACGCTGCTGTGTGTCGTCTGCGACGGCATGGGCGGCGCCAAATCCGGCAACATTGCCAGCACCCTGGCGGTGGAGGTCTTTGTGGAGGAGGTCCGCCGCAGCTGGAAGCCCTCCATGGATCAGGAGAAGATTGACCAGATGCTCAGGGGCGCTGTGAAGCTGGCGAATTTCACTGTCTATGACCAGGCTGCCCAGTTTGCCGAATTCGACGGCATGGGCACCACCTTGGTGGCCGCCCTGATACGGGGCAAGAAGGCTACTGTGGTTAACGTGGGAGACAGCCGGGCCTATGGCATTGACAGGGGCGGCATTCAGCAGATCACCAAGGACCATTCCCTGGTGCAGCTGATGGTGGACCGGGGAGAGCTGACCCCGGAGCTTGCCAAGACATATCCAGGCAAAAATTACATTACCCGGGCTATCGGTACGGAGCCGATGGTCATGTGCGACATTTTCCACCGGGATGTCAGCAGGGGAGACTTCCTGCTGCTGTGTTCCGATGGCCTGAGCAATCTGATGGACGATCAGGAGATTCTGTTCGAGGTCGTCCACGGCGTGAACAAGCAGCACTGCTGCAAGCGGCTGCTGAACATCGCGAAGAACCGCGGCGCGCCGGATAACGTGACCAGTATTCTTGTTTTGATTTAAGGAACAGCAGTGAAAGGAGCAAACAGGACACAATGGATCAATATATTGGGCGGCTGCTGGATGACCGGTACGAGATTCTGGAGGTTATCGGGACTGGCGGCATGGCCGTTGTTTATAAAGCGCTCTGCCACCGGCTGAACCGATTGGTAGCCATCAAGATATTAAAAGACGAATTCGCCGGGGACGAAGAATTCCGCCGCCGGTTCCATGCCGAGGGGGAGGCCGTGGCCATGCTGAGCCACCCCAACATCGTGCAGGTGTATGACGTTTCCTCCACGGACAACGCCAATTACATCGTTATGGAGCTGATTGACGGCATCTCCCTGAAGCAATATATGGAGAAGAAGGGCGTCCTGAATTGGAAGGAGACACTGCATTTTTCCATGCAGATCGCCAAGGGTCTGGAGCACGCCCATAGCCGGGGCATCGTCCACCGGGACATTAAGCCCCACAATATCATGGTGCTGAAAAACGGCTCCGTGAAGGTCATGGACTTCGGCATTGCCCGGGTCATGAACAAGAGCAACACCCTGACCAAGGAGGCTCTGGGTTCCGTCCACTACATCTCTCCCGAGCAGGCCAAGGGCGGCCATACGGACAACCGCTCCGACATCTATTCCCTGGCTGTGGTCATGTACGAGATGATGACCGGACGGCCTCCTTATGACGGAGAATCCGCTGTGGCGGTGGCCATTCAGCACATCAACGGCGGCGCACCCATGCCCTCTACCTTAAATCCCAACATCCCCGGCGGCCTGGAGCAGATTATCATGAAGGGTATGGCTCTGGATGTCCGGGACCGGTATGCTTCCGCTACGGAAATGCTGCAGGATATGGAGGAATTCCGGCAGAATCCTGCCATCCTGTTTGATTATCGGACGTTGCTGGACGACGCTACCCGGGCCATTCCCACAGCCGGGCAGTCCAAAACTGTGGCGGATAAGAAGGTCCAAGCCAAGACCGGTGTGCGGACCACCACCGACAGCGTGCGGCTGCGGCAGGGGAATGCGGCCCCTGCCCGTTCCACCGGGTCCGTACCGGTGAACCGGGAGAATGAAGCCGTCCGCCGGGCCCAGCAGCGCAGAAAGGCCGAGGAGAAGAAGAAGGAAGAGGAGCGCAGCCGGGTGACCACTACGGCTATTGTGATCTGCAGCGCCGTGGCGGTCATTGCCATCGTGGTGTTCCTGGTAGCCCTGTTCAACGGCGCGCTGCTGAATCAGGAGAAGGAACTGGTGGAGGTACCCTACCTGGAGGGGAACATGTACGGTGATGGTTTCGCCGCGAAATACAGTGATTTCACCATCCGCCTGCAGCCCCAGGAGTACAGCGACGCTTATGTGGCCGGTCAGATCATGCACCAGGAACCGGCAGGGGGCAGCAAGGTCCAGAAGGGGTCCGACCTGTGGATCACCATCAGCATGGGCCCGGAGCCTCCGGTGAAGATCATGGACAATTACATCGGTGTATCTGCTGAGCAGGCATACGCAACCTTGTCCGGTATGGGCTTCGTGGTGTTGACGAAAAATGAAGTCAGCTATGTCTATGAAGTGGGTCTGGTGACCCGTACAGATCCCGCTTCCGGCACGGAGATGGCGGAGGGGCAGACCGTGTACATTTACGTCAGCACCGGCAAGGATGTGATCGAGGCCAAGATGCCCGACGTGGTGGGTCTGGAGATCGGCCGGGCCAAGGAGTGGCTCAGCGAGCAGGGCTTTACCAATGTCCGGGCGGAACCCGTGGAAAGCTCCAAGCCAAAGGACCAGGTGGTCTACCAGTCCGTGGAGAAGAACAAGGAGATCGACGTGAATTCGGAGATCATCATTCACTATTCCAAGGGCCCCGAGGAGACCGAGGCCCCGGAAACCCAGCCGGAGGAGGAGCAGGCCACCCAGGATGCGTCCAAGGAGATCACCCTGAGCCTGACCTTTGATCTTCCGCTGCGGGACAAGGACTACATTCTGGATATTTGCCGCAGCGGCACCCCGGAGGTTCTGGTGACCAAGGTCATTCCCGCGGGAACCACAAGTATTACGGTGGATCTGACGGGCAGCGGCACCATGTGGTATGACCTGTACATTGACGGTGCCTTTGAATGCGAACAGGAAAAGGTGTTTACCGATGACTGAGAAAACCACAGGCCGGATCATTCGCTCCATCAGCGGATTCTATGACGTACAGACGGAGCGCGGCCTGATCCGCTGCCGGGCCAGAGGGATTCTGCGCAAAGAAGGCAGCACACCCCTGACCGGTGACATGGCGGAGATCATTGTGGAACAGGGCAAGGGCATGGTGGAAAAGCTCCTGCCCCGGAAGAACAGCTTCGTCCGGCCCGCCGTGGCCAACGTGGACGCCTTGGTGGTCTTCGCCGCCAATGTCAACCCGGTGACGGAACCTTACCTCATTGACCGGGTGGCAGCCATCGCGGGGGACCAGAATGTGCCGGTGTACCTGTGTGTGAATAAGTGCGACCTGGACCCAGCGGAGGACTTGGTTCGGATTTATGAGCACGCGGGCTTCCCTGTAATCTGCACCAGCGCCGAGACCGGCGAAGGGGTGGAGGATCTGCTGCGGCTACTGAAGGGGAAGCTGACGGCCTTTACGGGAAATTCCGGTGTGGGGAAAAGCAGCATCTTAAACCGTCTGGCTCCGGAACTGCGGCTTCCCACCGGAGAGGTCTCCGAAAAACTGGGCCGTGGACGGCACACCACCCGGCATGTGGAGCTGTATGCTCTGGGAGAGGACACCTATGTGGCGGACACCCCTGGCTTCTCCGCCTTTGACACGGACCAGATGGACGTGATATTAAAGGAGAATTTACAGTACGCCTTCCCGGATTTCGGTAAATACTTGGGCAAGTGCCGCTTTGACGACTGCACCCACCGCAAGGAACCGGACTGTGCCGTCCGGGCGGCCTGCGAAGCCGGCGAGATCGAGAAGACCCGGTACGAAAGCTATTTGCGGTTGTACGAAAAGGTAAGCCAGATCAATGTGTGGGAACTGAAATAATGGAAAAGCGCTCCTGCCAATGGATGAGCAGGGGCGCTTTTGCATGCAAAAGAGGGTTACTCATGAATGATTTCGCGTTTGCAACACCGTCTCCCTACATCAGCACCTCACTCTTTGCACAATCCCAACAAATATTATATTGTGTATCGTAACTATTCAGTCGCCCCTATTTTAGCCGCTTGAAATGTTCCTGAATTGACACATACTTGTGAAAATATATGAGGTTATGGGGAATATTTGTTCTGCCTGATACCCACGACTGAATAGTTACTGTGTATCAAAAAATTGGGTATCATTGTGTAAGTGTAGAATTGACAGGAGAAACCAATGCATAAAAATGCTTTTGCAGAATGAACGAAAATTACATAGAAACTTTGTGATTTTTTCTAAAATTTGTATGTGCTAAAATGATGTGAACCAAAAAAAGATGAGAAGTCATCCTCG
>JBJDYN010000110.1:0-12287 GCA_051867395.1 Faecousia sp.
AGCACACCGGACTCTGACTCCGTTTGCGGGGGTTCGAATCCCTCATCCTCTGCCAACAAAAAACACCACCCGTTTGGGTGGTGTTTTTTGTTGGCAGAGGATGAAGATGGATTCGAAAGGGCGGCACCAGTGCGCACACTGGTGTAAAAAGTGTCCGGAGGACATTTTTTAGCCCGTGAGAGAATCCATGGACTTGTGAACGCACACGGTACGGGTGTGGGCACAAGTCCATACGTTTTCGGAGCAGGTTCTCAAGTTACCCAACAATGGATTCAAGAAATTCGTTCTGAGGTGCGCCCGGGAGTTGTGTGCTAATATTAACGCACTGCGTCGACGGGGCCCCACGCCCTACGTTGGGTGCAGCGGGAAACGATTATTGGATTGTAAATCTCTGTCACGATTGAATCGTTGCATGTGCGGCATCCAAATTGCAAAACAACCCATCTCAATTATAGAGTTTATAACTTTGAAAGCCAATAGAGTTGTTAACTCTATGGTATGCTGGCCATGAGGTGAGCATATGAATTACGCTGAACGAATCCGTGCGCTGCGGGAGGACCATGACAAGACGCAGAGCGAAATCGCAGGCTTGCTGAAGGTTGGACAACGGACCTGCTGTGACTACGAGCATGGGAAAACCAGGATCCCTGTGGACAGTCTATTCCCTTCCCACTACCGGGCGGGTTCGGGACTTTCACCCTTTAGATTTTGCCCATGCCGGGTGCACAATAAAAACTGCCGGCCCTTGAGGCCGGCAGTTTGCGGATGTAGGGAATGCTACTTGCTTACACCATAGCGGCGGTGATGATGGCCATCTTGTAGACCTCGTCGGCGTTGCAGCCACGGGACAGGTCGTTGATGGGAGCCGCCAGACCCTGCAGGATGGGGCCGTAGGCTTCGAAGCCACCCAGACGCTGGGCGATCTTATAGCCGATGTTGCCAGCCTCGATGGTGGGGAAGATGAAGGTGTTGGCGTAGCCTGCCACGGGGGAGCCGGGGAACTTCAGCTGGCCAACCTCGGGAGCCACAGCGGCGTCGAACTGCATCTCGCCGTCAATTGCCAGATCGGGAGCCATCTCCTTGGCGATGGCGGTGGCATCGTGGCTCAGCTTGACGGTGCCGCCCTTGCCGGAGCCGTTGGTGGAGAAGCTCAGCATGGCAACCTTAGGATCAATGCCGAAGACCTTGGCGGTGTTGGCGGTCTCGATAGCAACCTCAGCCAGCTTCTGAGCAGCGGACAGGGTCACATTACCCTCCTTGTCCACGCTGTCCTCGTAGCTGATGTTGATGGCGCAGTCACCCATGGCCAGCTTCTCTTCGCCGCGAACCAAGATGAAGCAGGAGGACACCAGGTGGGCGCCCTTCTTGGTCTTGACGATCTGCAGAGCAGGACGGACGGTGTCAGCGGTGGAGTAGGTGGCGCCGCCCAGCAGGGAGTCGGCCAGGCCCATCTTCACCAGCATGGTACCGAAGTAGTTACCCTTGGACAGAGCAGCGCGGCAATCCTCAGCGGACATCTTGCCCTTGCGCAGCTCCACCATCTTCTCAACCATGGCATCCATGCCTTCATAGGTCAGGGGGTCGATGATCTCCACGCCTTCGATGTTGAAGCCGCCCTTGGCAGCGTTGGCCTTTACCTCTTCCACATTACCGATCAGGATGGGGGTCAGGAAGCCGCCTTCCACCAGACGGGCGGTAGCCGCCAGAATACGGGCGTCATGACCTTCGGTAAACACGATCTTGCGGGGATTCGCTTTCAGAGTTTCGATCATAGCATTGAACATGGGAATCATTCCTCCAATTTTCGGGCAATCGCCCGTATTTTTACATAATAATTATATCGCACATCTTTCCAGGGCGCAACCATTTTTTGTCCGGGTTTGGAAGATTTTATACAATTGCTCAAGGAAAGAGCTTACGCAGGGTCCTTATGTAAGAACTGATAACTTTTTTGGTGATTGTGATGAAAAACATTTCAAAAACCCGCAAAATCCTCTTGCGTTTTGTGCGAAATTCCTTTATAATGATACCAATCTATGACAATACCAGATTATGGTTGGGGAGGCGACAGCGCTTGGGCGAGCTTTTTGCGATTCTATCCGGGAAGGGCGGAACAGGGAAAACCTCCGTCTGTGCCGGTATCGCCGAGGCGCTTGCGGAGGAAGGAAAAAAGATCCTGTGCGTGGACTGCGATGTGGGACTGCGGAATTTGGATATTTCTCTGGGAATGTCCGACAGCGGGGCCCTGTCCTTTCTGGATGTCTGCGAAGGTTACTACCCTATGGAACAGGCTGCCAGGCATCCCCAGTATCCCACTCTCTTTTTTTTAACCGCTCCCATGAACTGCCCGGTGGACCAAATTCCGACGGAGGATTTTCGCGGGATGCTGCGTCAGGCCCGGCAGGAATTTGACTATATTTTTTTGGATGCCCCTGCGGGGGTGGGTTCCGCCTTCCGGTTGACTGCGTCCGCCGCAGACCGCTTCCTGCTGGTCACCGGCTCCGGCCCTGCTGCTGTGCGGGACGCGGCCCGGGTAGGGGAGTTGCTGGAGCTCATGGGCAAAAAAGATGTTCGCCTGATCGTCAACCGGGTGGACAAGGAACTGCTGGGCATCGTGCGGCAGACCATCGACGACGTGATGGACAATACGGGACTCCCGCTGATCGGCGTCGTTTTGGAGGACCCCAATGTGACACTGGCAGCCTCTTTCGCGCAACCCTTGCTGAAGTATGCCAAACGCTGTCCCGCCGCCAAGGCCTACCGGAAAATTGCCAAACGCATTCAGGGCTTCCATGAACCCATAACGTTACGTTAATTTACCTGTGACATATAAAAAGGAGTGACTGCTGTGAATATCGCATTTTTGGCGCACGACAAAAAGAAGGAACTGATGGTCCAGTTCTGTACGGCTTACAAGAGCGTCCTGATGAAACACAACCTGTTCGCTACCGCAACCACCGGCCGCCTGATCGTGGACAATACCGGCCTGCCCATCACCCTGCTCCTGTCCCATAAACAGGGTGGTCATCAGCAGATCAATGCCCGGATTGCCTATAACGAAATCGACCTGGTGCTGTTGTTTACGGACCCCAACACCACCGATCCCTGGGACGACAGCCAGATGATCGAGACCATCCGTCACTGCGACAAGCATAACGTCCCCATTGCCACCAACCTGGCCAGCGCGGAAATGCTCATCATGGGCCTGCAGCGCGGCGACCTGGATTGGCGGGAAATGCTCCACAGCAAAAACCGGTTCTAGTACCATTTCTTATTAAAAATCTTTGATTTTAATAAGAAGACACCGCCTTACGGCGTTGTCGATTCTGTGATTTTTGGAAAGGAAAATCACAGAATCCCGTCTCATATGATTCTCTAATAAAAACTCCAATTCTAGCGAATTGAAGTTTTCTATTGAGAATCAGTATAAAAATCAAATCAATCGGCAGATATAAGATACAAGATATGAGATATCAGATAGCGTTATCTCATATCCCGTATCTTATATCTTGCGTTATGAGGAAAGGAAACAACCATGGAAATTATCAAGCCCCGGACCTTGTCCGGCTTTATGGAACTGCTGCCGTCCAAGCAGATCCGATTCGAGAAAATGATGGAGATTCTGCGCGATACTTATGCCTCCTATGGCTTTGCGCCGCTGGATACCCCCGTCATTGAGGATGCCCAGATTCTGCTTGCCAAGGGCGGCGGCGAGACGGAGAAGCAGATCTACCGCTTCACCAAGGGCGACAGCGATCTGGCCCTGCGCTTTGACCTGACGGTGCCCCTGGCAAAATATGTGGCGCTGCACTATAACGAGCTGGCCTTCCCCTTCCGCAGATTCCAGATCAGCAAGGTCTACCGGGGTGAGCGTGCCCAGCGAGGCCGGTTCCGGGAGTTCTACCAGGCGGACATCGACATCATCGGCGACGGCAAACTGGACATTCTGAACGAGGCAGAGATTCCGGCGATTATTTACAAGGTGTTCCGGGGCTTCGGCCTGACCCGGTTCCAGATCCACGTCAATAACCGCAAGATCCTCAACGGCTTCTATGCCATGCTGGGCCTTTCGGAAAAGAGCGGCGACATCATGCGCACCGTGGACAAGCTGGATAAGATCGGCCCGGAGAAGGTAAAGCTGATCCTGCTGGAGGACTGCGGCCTGACAGAGAATCAGGCGGAGGAAATCCTGCGATTCATCGCCATCAAGGGCACCAATGCCGAGGTTTTGGCGGCGTTGGCGGGCTATGCTGGACGGAACGAGACCTTTGATGTGGGCCTTGAGGAGCTGAAGGCCGTGTGCAGCAATCTGGCGGCCTTTGGAGTCCCCGAAGCGAACTTCGCCGTGGATCTGACCATTGCCAGAGGCCTGGACTACTACACCGGCACCGTTTACGAAACCACCCTGTTGGATCATCCGGAGATCGGCTCTGTCTGCTCCGGCGGCCGCTACGACAATCTGGCTGGCTACTATATTGAGAAGCAGCTGCCCGGCGTGGGCATTTCCATCGGCCTGACCCGGCTGTTCTACGTCCTGGACGAGCAGGGACTGCTGAACCCCGAGCTGCCCAGCGCCCCCGCCGATGCTCTGGTGCTGCCCATGACCGCCGATCCCGGCCCTGCCATCGCCCTGGCAGAGGCGCTTCGCAGCGGTGGGATCCGGGTCCAGCTCTACGGTGAGCAGAAGAAGTTCAAGCAGAAGATGGCCTACGCCAATAAGCTGGAGGTTCCCTTCGCGGTGCTGCTGGGCGAGGACGAGATCGCCGAGGGCATGTGCTCTGTGAAGAACATGAAGACCGGCGAGCAGGTCAAGCTGACTCCTGCGGACGCGGTGGAGTATATCAAGACATCCCTGGACGCGGGAAACTGCGCAGTGATTCTGGAAAAGTAAAAAAGACACATGGGCAGCCCGTTGGGGCTGCCCAGTTGCATATTTTATTGTAATTTCCACAGATAAACCTTGCATTCATAGGGATGCAGGGTGTTTTTTATGGGCTGTATGTAGTTGCCCAGCACCAGCTCTCCGCTGTTAAGGTCAAAGCCTTTGGGCGTTCGATAGCGAAGCTGCTTTCCCGCGAAGGAGCAGACCACCAGAATCTTTTCCGTTTCCCCGGTCATGGAGTACATGTAGACCTTGCCGGAATGGGGGAAATGCTCCCGGTATTCGCCGTGCCGGATGCAGGAGAGGGACTTGCGCAGTCGGATGGCCCTGCGGTAGAAGTTCAGAACGGAGTTCGGGTCTGCTTCCTGGGCGGCAACATTGATCTGCCTGTAGTTCTCATTTACATAAAACCAGGGTTTCCCTGTGGTAAAACCGGCGTTTTCCGTGCTGTCCCACTGCATCAGAGTTCTTGCGGAGTCCCGGGAGGCGCGCCACATGGCCTGCAGCCGCTGCTCCGGGGATTTTTTCAAATTGCTGTGGGCATAGTTGTACCGGGTTTGCACGTCCTCGTACATGTCGGGACTTTCCGGACGCCAGTTGGTCATGCCGATCTCCTGGCCCTGGTAGACGAAGGGGGTGCCCTGCTGGAACAGGTACATGACGGCCAGCATCTTGGCGCTTTCCTCCCGGAACTGTTCGCTTCCGTACCGGGAGACGATCCGGGGATGGTCGTGGTTTTCGATGTACAGAGAATTCCAGGCCTGACCCTTCAGCCGGTACTGCCAGTTGGAGAAGGCCCGCTTCAGCTTGCGCAGGTGGAATCTGGTGGGCAGATAGTCCGAGAACAGGCAGTCGGCGCACATGCACTGGAACTGAATCATCATGTCGAGCTGCCCGTGGTCTTCCCGGATATAGGTCAGGGCCTGCTTCGGCGTCACCAGGGGTGCTTCCGCAATGGTGAAGCAGTCGTAGTGGTCCAGCACATCCCGTTTGAATTCCGCCAGGTACTCGTGAATGTGGGGACCGTGGTTGTACTGAGGCATGCCCTTGTAAATGGGGAACAGGTGGTCGTCCGGCAGGCCCTCTTTTTTTGAGATGTAAGTGATGACATCCTCCCGAAAGCCGTCCACACCCAGGTCCAGCCAGAAGCGCAGAATCTTCTTGACCTCCTCCCGGACTTTGGGATTGTCCATATTCAGGTCCGGCTGTTTGACGGCGAACAGATGCAGGTAGTATTCCTCACGGACCTCGTCGTAGGTCCAGGCCTTGCCCTCAAAATTGCTGTCCCAGTTGTTGGGCAGCTTGCCGTTGCCGGGATCAGGCCGCCAGATGTAGTAGTCCGTGTAGGGATCGATCCGTTGGCGGCTTTTCTGGAACCATTCATGCTCGTCGCTGGTGTGGTTGACCACCAGATCCATGACGATCTTCATGCCGCGATTGTGGGCACCCTCCAGAACCTTCCGGAAAGCCGCCATGCCGCCGAATTCCGGAGCAATGTCCATATAGTCGGAAATGTCATAGCCGCAGTCCGCTCCTGGGGAGGGATAGATGGGGGAGAACCAGATGCCGTCGCAGCCTAAGTCTTTGATGTAGTCCAGCTTTTCGTAGACCCCCAGCAGGTCTCCCAGCCCATCGCCGTTGCCGTCCTTGAAGGACCGGGGCCAGACCTGATAGAATACCTTGTCCTTGTACCAGCGTGTGCGTTCCATATGGCTCATTCCTTTCATGATAGGTAACTATTCAGTCGAGTCAAAATATGCGCGGTAAATGATCGTTTATCTGCGTTAGCAGCGTCCTTGCCTCTCCCTTTGGGAGAGGTGGCCCGGCGAATGCCGGGTCGGAGAGGGCCATCGTTCCCCTCTCAGTCACGCCTTCGGCGTGCCAGCTCTCCCAAAGGGAGAGCCAAGAGTTACACAGATAAACAATCATTTACTGCTTTGATGTGCTGTCCGGATATGTAGATTGATTATACCATATACAAGTCCGGCCGTCACGGAAAATTTCATTGACATGCCAAATTTTGCCGTTTATACTGATAGAAAACGGAAGAAAGGCGGTTCTGCCATGATTACCGAAACCAACGGCGTATTCCATATTCAAACCGGCGTGTATTCCTACCTGTTCAAGATCAATTCCTATGGCATCCCGGAGCATATCCATTTCGGCGCACCGGTGAAGACGGAGGACGCTTTTGCCCTGAGCTGCCGTCCGGGCCTTGGCTGGGGCTCCAATATTGTGCTGAATCCCGATGACACCACAAGCTGCCTGGATACCCTTGCATTGGAATGGAGCGGCAGCGGGCGGGGGGACTACCGGGAAAGCCCCCTGGAGCTGGCGGGGAAGTCCACGGATTTCCGCTATGTGGGCAGCAGAATTTTGGAGGGGTCTGCGCCTATGGCCTGCTCCTTGCCCCAGGCTCACGGAGACTGCCAGACCCTGGAGATCACTCTGGAGCAGTCCGACGCCAGGCTGATTCTGTATTATACCGCCTATCCCACTGCCCTTGTCCGCCGGGCTGTGCTGGAGAACACCGGCAGTTCACCTATGGTGCTGAACAAGCTCATGAGCTTCTGCCTGGACCTGCCCGGAACCTACACCATGGCCACCTTCAACGGCGGCTGGATCGCGGAGATGCGCCGCCAGGATGTCAGCGTCCGGGGCAGCAAGGTGGTGAATGAGAGCCTGACCGGTTCCTCCTCCAACCGCCACAACCCCGGCTTCCTGCTGTTTGAAGCGGATGCCACGGAGGACGCAGGCCGGGTCTACGGCTTCAACCTGCTCTATTCCGGCAACCACTATGCCGCCGCCCAGCAGTCCTTGCAGGGGCTGACCCGGATCATGCAGGGTATCAACCCCAGCAATTTCAGTAAAGAGCTGGCCCCCGGGGAGAAATTCGAGACTCCAGAGGCGGTGCTGTGCTGCTCTGACCGGGGCTTCGGCGGGCTATCAGAGAATATGCACACCTTTGTCAGCGATCATGTGATCCCCGCTTACTGGCGGGGACGGCCCCGGCCTGTGCTGTACAACAGCTGGGAGGGGTGCGTCTTTGATTTCAACCAGCGCCGCCTGCTGGACCTGGCCCGCAGAGCCAAGGATCTGGGCTGCGAGCTGTTCGTGTTGGACGACGGCTGGTTCGGCGCCCGAAACAACGACAAGGCGAGCCTTGGAGATTATACTGTAAACAAAAAGAAGCTGCCCGAAGGCATGGAGGGACTGTCACAGCATATCCGGGATATGGGACTGGAATTCGGTCTGTGGTTTGAGCCAGAATGTGTGAATCCGGACAGCGACCTGTACCGGGCTCATCCCAGCTGGGCGCTGACCGACGGCTTCCCGGAGGTACTGGGCCGGAACCAGCTGCTGCTGGATCTGACCAAGGGGGAAGTTCGGGACTATATCGTGGACAACGTCTCCCGGATTCTGGACAGCGCGAAAATTTCCTATGTCAAGTGGGATATGAACCGCCATTCTATCGCCCTGGGAGCCAAGACTCACGACTTCATTCTGGGCCTTTACGAGGTGCTGGACCGGATTTTTGGGCCGCGTCCTGAAATTCTGTTGGAGAGCTGCTCCTCCGGCGGCAACCGGTTCGATTTGGGAATGCTGTGCTTTTCTCCCCAGGTTTGGGCCTCGGACGATACTGATCCCATTGAGCGGCTGACCATCCAGGAGGGCCTGAGCTATCTCTATCCCCAGTCCACCGTGGGCGCCCACGTCTCGGCGGCTCCCCACGGTCAGACCCTCCGCCAGACGCCCCTGTCCACCCGGGGCAACGTGGCCTTCTTTGGCTGCCTGGGCTATGAGCTGGATCTGAAGCAGCTGCTGCCGGTGGAGATCCGGGAGATCAAGGCCCAGATTGCCTTCTACAAGCAGTACCGGGAAGTGTTCCAGTATGGGCGCTTCCGCAGGACGGAGTTGGGCTGGCAGGTGTCCGACGGCAAAACCACCCTGGCAGGGGTGTTCCATACCCTGGTCCACGCGGCTCCCGGCTATGAACAGCTGCGGGTACGGTGCCTGAAAACGGAAGCCATGTACCGGGTGACGGCTCTGTCCCAGGCGATCCGGGTAGGGCAGTTCGGCGGCCTTCTCAAGCATGTGTCCCCGGTGAATGTTGACCCTAACGGCGTACTGCTCAAGGTTGTTGACCGCTACTTCACCCTTCCGGAGGGTACAGAGGAACTGACAGCCTCCGGCGCGGCCTTAGGCAGCGGCATTATGCTGAGGCCCTTGTTCCGGGGGACAGGCTACGATCAGAGCCAGCGCACCCAGGGAGATTTCGGATCGGATGTGTATCTGGTGGAGGAAATGGAAGAATAAGCCATCCCTGCCGCCATTCGGGTAAATGATCATTCCTGTCTGCATCAACGTAGGGGCTGATTTGCTTCAATCGGCCCCTACGATAGGCACTGCAGCAAACAATCATTTAGCACAAAGCTTCCGCTATACAGCGCACTGGCGGCGGCAAGCAGATTTCAGAATGCTGTATTTTCTGAAAACTTTCCCTTGCTTTTTTTGCGGAAGTGTACTATACTATAAAAACAATATGCCGGTGTGTTGGAATGGTAGACGAGGAGGACTCAAAATCCTTTGGGCTAATAACTCGTGTGGGTTCGAGTCCCACCACCGGCACCATGGCGAGTGTTCTTATAGCATTTGAAAGGCTGTAAGAACACTCGCCTTTCTTTATGTGTCATATAGCGATTTGGCATGGGGCGTAGTTGACGACTACGCCTTTTCTCGTATTCACGGACACCTGCGGGGCGGGTAAAGGGAACACATCTGGAATGAAAATTGTTCCCACGCAGTTGTAATGGATGGTCAACCTCTGTTCCCACTTGCCGTCGATCTTCTCCGCCTGATGGACCTCGATGCGCTCGATCAGCTCATTCAGCATCCTGGGCGTCAGCTTCTTGGCCCGTGTGTATTTGCGGACGGTGGAGATGAACATATCAGAAGTCATGGCCCTGCTACCCAGCGTGTCCATTTCGGAACGGAGCGCCTTGATCTTTTCAGCAAGCTCCTTCTGCTCCTGTTCATACCGGCGGGACATTTTGGCAAAACGGTCGTCGCTGAGCTTGCCGGAAACATTGTCCTCATAGATACGCTCAAACAATCCATCCAGTTCTTCGTCACGGGCTTGCAGCGACGCAAGCTCTTTTTGTTTCAGCCTGCGGTCAAGCTCCACGCTTTCCTGGGTGCTGCCCATCACCGCTTTTACGAAATCGTCCTCATAGTGGCTGGCAAACTTCGTCAGCCGCTTGATCTCACCAAGCACCACCTGTTCCAGAAAGTCCACCCGGACATAATGGGTAGAGGTACAGGTCCCCCGGTTGCCCTTATAGTTGGAACAGTTGAAATACTTGATATCGGGGTTGCCCTGGTTGAAATGGAAGTGGAGGTTATTGCCGCAATCGGCACACACCAGCAGACCGGAAAACATATTGCGTTCCCCATCGTTGGTACGGCGCTTGCGTATCTTCCCTCGCTTCTGCTGGACCTGCTCCCACACGGCGCGGTCAATGATCGGCTCATGCACATCCTTGAAAATGACCCAGTTTTCACGGTCATTCTCAATCCGCTTTTTGTTCTTGTAGGATTTGGAATAGGTCTTGAAGTTGAGGATATCGCCGCAATACTCCTGCAGGGACAGTATCTTTGTGATGGTGGAGCTGTTCCATTTCGTCGGAGGCTGCTGCTTGCCTTTTCCGGGCCTCTTGATGCCCTTCTGAAGCCAATAGGCCCGCGGGGTGAGGATACCTTCCCGCTCAAGCTGGGCGGCGATCTGCTCCGTCCCAAGCCCGTCCAGGGTCATGCCGTAAATGTGTCTGACCACCTGGGCCGCTTCATCGTCCACGATCCAACGCTTCGGATTGTCGGGGTCTTTGATGTACCCGTAGGGAGGTTGTCCCATCGGCTCACCGGCGTTCCCCTTGATCTTGTTGCTGATGCGCCGCTTCTTACTGATATCGCGAGCGTACCACTCGTTGAACAAATTGCGGATCGGAGCCAGCTCATCTTCACCTTCGGCGGTGTCGATGTTGTCGGATACCGCCACCAGGCGGATGTCATGTTCCGGGAAAAATTCCTCGGTCAATCGTCCGACCTCTATGTAGTTGCGGCCCAGACGGGAAAGGTCCTTTACGAACACGGCAGCAGCGCGTCCTTCTTCAAGCTGACGGATCATCTCCAAAAAACCGGGGCGGTCCATCGTGACGCCTGAAATACCATCATCCAGAAAATGCACCAGGTTGGTATAGCCTTTCTCCTTTGCCACTTTGGTGAGGAGCTTCTTTTGGTTGCCAATGCTGTAACTCTCACCTTCCAGATTATCGTCACGGGAAAGCCTCTCATAGAGGAAGGCCGTCACGTCACGGGATTTTTTGTTGTTCGACTGTCTCATTAGTCCTCCTTTCCGGGAACAGCCGGACAACTTTTTTCTCGCACGATAGCTTCATGCTTATATTATACCGCGCCCAGCGATCCCTTGTCAGCAGGTTTTGATAGGTTATCTGCTATTTTCACAATCCGCCTGCATAAGACGAAGAAGGATCGCCCCAAGCGTATTTGCGTTTTCCTTTTTGAATACCGGCTGTACGACAAACGACCTGCCTTCGATATGGTAGGTCGTTCTTTCCTCCAGAGGACTTTGATTAATATGTTCATGATTGCCTTCAGGCAATTTCTTTTCTTGCATAGTTTTCCCCTTTCAGTAACATACAAAATGAAAACCGAATAGGCAAACACGGATGGCTGCTGGCACAGCTCCACGGGAGTCTCACCCCGGCCCATGCTGATGGGTGCGGCGCGCAATGCTTTGAGGGCGTTCAACGCGCGAGTATCTTTGACCTGCCTGTACGTCCCCGCCCACGGGCTGCCACGCCCGCTTTGCGGCCTAGTGTGGATCGCTCGCTCCCAGGAGGGAGGTCATGGCGCACCGGCCGTATGGCTCGGTACAGGACAGAATGTATCCGTCTGCCTTATGCTGCACCGATGGCCTCCCATCGGGCTTTCTTTGTCAAAGAGCATGGAACTTCATTGCCGGACCGTTGGAGCAAGGAAAGGGAGAGAAACTTGCCCCGCAGGTTTTAGACCGACAGCACCTTAAAGCCCGTTACGATGCTGTGGATCAGCTTCGTTTCCAGCCTGAGCCGCATATCTTCATCGACATACAGGTATGTATTCCCGTATTCATCCTTCAGCGGCCTGGTGGCAAGAGCCCGGATGTACTTCTGATAGTGAGCGACCACGGCGGCAAGGGCGTCCTCGTCGCCGTTCACGGCTGCCAGGATCACAGGCACCGGGATAGGTTTCACTTGTCCGGCCATTCAAATCCCTCCTTCATCAGATATTCGCGCAATTCTTTCAGCGTAGTAAGGCGCCGCTTCGATACGGTCTGATGGACGAT
>JBJDYN010000111.1:0-12226 GCA_051867395.1 Faecousia sp.
AAGGCATGGCGCTGCCGCGCCAGTGGAACCGTCGTAAGATAAACGATCATTTATGAGAGGTTCTGACTGTAGTTGAATCCTTTTTAATTGCCCAGCAACCCCTTCAGGTACAAAATCGCTTCCCGGTAGCCTTCCAGGCCATGGCCCTTGATGGTCTTGACACAGGCCATGCCGGCGTAGGAAACCTGCCGGAAGGGCTCCCGGGCGTCTACGTCGGAGATGTGGACCTCTACTGCCGGGATGGAGACCGCTTTCAGGGCGTCTAAAATTGCCACGGAGGTGTGGGTGTAGGCGGCGGGATTGATGACGATGCCGTCGATTTTCCCGTAGGCCCACTGGATCTTGTCCACCAGGTCTCCCTCATGGTTGGACTGGTACTGCTCGATTTCCAGGTTTTCCGCCAGGGCGGTATCCTGAAGCAGCTTCAGCAGGTCGGCGAAGGTGTTTTTGCCGTAAATGCCCGGCTCCCGAATACCCAGCATGTTCAGGTTGGGGCCGTTGATGACCAGAATTTTCATGGGTTTCCCTCCAAATGGGCCAGAATCGCCCTGACGGTTTCCTCAGCAGTGCTGTTGTTGTCCACGGAGAAATCGGCAAAGGCTTCATACAGGGGACGGCGGGTTTCGTACATGTCGCTTAAGGAATGGCGCTGGGACAGGGGCCTGCCGTCGGTGGGAAGCAAACTTGTGTCCCGGCGGAGCCAGAAGATGGAGCCGTTCTGATGGAGCAGGGGGTAATTTCTCTGCCTCGTGACACAGCCGCCGCCGGTGGCAATCACCAGGCCGGACTGCTTGCCCAGCTGGGCCAATGCTTTGGTCTCCCAATCCCGGAAGACCACCTCGCCGTCCTGGGCGAAGATTTCGGGGATGGTTTTTCCCGCCAGGCGGATGATCTCCGCGTCCGCGTCCACGATCTTCCGGTGAAGCCTTTCCGCCAGCAGCGCGCCGATGGTGCTTTTCCCGCAGCCGGGCATACCGATGAGGACGATGTTCTGCATCTGGGCGGACAATTTGCGGTAGATGGTTTCAATGACGGAATCGTCTATGGCCTTGTCCAGAAAGTATTCTGCCGATTCCTTGGCCTGGGCCACCAGCATCCACAGGCCGTTGGCGTTGGGCAGGCCCAGCGTTTCCGCGTCCAGCAGCAGCTGGGTCCGGGCGGGATTGTAGATCACGTCCAGCACCCCCTCCAGGTGGGGGAACCGGGTTAAGTCCAGGGGGGCCGCGCCGGTGTTGGGGTACATGCCCACGGGAGTGGTGTTGACGATAACGGCGGCGTCGGCGTGAAGGTGGAGATTGCCGTAGTTGTTTTCCCCGGAGCGGGAGATGATGACCACCTGGGCACCAAGGTCAGCCAGGGCCTTTACCGTGGTGTTGGAAGCGCCGCCGCTGCCCAGCACCAGCACCTTTTTCCCGGCTACCTGGATGCCGCTTTGCCGGACCATGTACAGAAAGCCGAAGTAATCCGTGTTGTGGCCGAGGAGGGTGCCGTCGCTGCGCCGGACGATGGTATTCACGGCCCCCATTTTCTCCGCTGTGGGGGACAGTTCGTCCAAATAGGGGATTACATCCTTCTTGTAGGGGATGGTGACGTTGATGCCGGTGTAATCTCCGTTCCGGACGAAATCTCCCACTTCCTCCGGTTCTTTTTCAAACAGAACGTAGGAATATTCCCCAAGAAAGCTGTGAATCTGGGGAGAGTAGCTGTGGCCCAGCTTTCTTCCGAGCAAGCCGCTGTTCATCAGACCACCTCGGTGTAGCTTCCCAGGTACTTGAATTCCTCGCACAGCTCATCCAGCTCGCACATCAGCTGGACGAATTCCTCGGAGTAGATGGAGGTTTCCAGATCGAAATAGAACATGAACTCGAACTCCCGGTCGGGGATGGGGCGGGATTCCAGCTTGGTGACGTTGATGCCCAGGGTGTAGAGCCGGGCCAGCACCTTGTACAGGGCGCCGGGCTTGTGGTTCAGGATCATCATGATGCTGGTCTTGTCGGAACCGGGATAGATTTCCAGATTCTTGCTGATGCAGATGAACCGGGTCCGATTGTTGCCCTTGTCCTGGACGGAGGCTGCCAGACACTCCAGGCCGTAGAGCTCCGCGCAGGCCCGGCTGCTGAGGGCGGCCACGTCCTTGCGGCCAGACTGTGCCACCATTTCTGCCGCCAGGGCGGTATTGCCCATGGGGATCACGTTGACGCCAGGCAGGTTCTGCAGGAAGTCGCTGCACTGGCTGATGGCCTGCTCGTGGGAGTAAATCTCCTTGATGTCGGAGAGCTTGGTACCGGGATTCGCCAGCAGATTGTGGTCCACCTTCAGCCGGAAGGTCCGGACAATGGAGAAATTGTGCTGGATCATCAGATCGTAGACCTTCTTCACGGAACCGGCGGTGGAGTTCTCGATGGGCAGGATGCCATACTGGCACATGCCCTGCTCGATGGCGGTGAACACGGCCTCGAAGTTCTTGAAGTAGAGAATAAAGGGGTTCTTGAAGATCTTTTCACAGGCGATCTGGGAGTAAGCCCCCTCCACGCCCTGGCAGGCTACCATGGGAGCCTGGGGGAACAGCTTTGGGGTATTTTCGATGGCCTGGGTGATCTGCCGGTACAGAGGGCTGACGGCGCCGCTGCGCTTGCTCTGATAGCTGCGGCTCAGCTCGAAGAGCATGGAGTACAGCACCCGGGTGTAGTTGGCCATATCCGGGCCGGCCTTATCCGCTACCTCCTGCAGCTTTGCCCGCTCCCGGGAGGGCTGCAGAATGGGGATGTTGTTTTCCTTCTTGCAGTCGGCGATCCGGGCGGCAACCTCCATCCGGGCCCCGAACAGGCGCACCATTTCGTCGTCGATCTTGTCGATTTCCTGGCGCAGTTCCTTCAAATCCATTTTCATTTCCTCCTCTTTGTCTGGGTGTTGCCCAGGATCAGGTCATAGATTGCGATAGCCGCCGCCGCCTCGATGACGGGTACGGCTCGGGGGACGATGCAGGGGTCATGACGGCCCTTGACAATCAGCTCCTGTACCTGCCCCTGGCTCAGAGAAACGCTCTGCTGACGGCGGGAGATGGAGGGCGTGGGCTTGATGGCCACACGGAAAAATACGGGCATGCCGTTGGTGATACCGCCTAAAATACCGCCTGCATGATTGGTCATTGTTACGATTTTTCCGTCTTCTATGGAGAACGCGTCGTTGCACTGGCTTCCGCGAAGGGCGGCTGCGGCTTGCCCGATGCCGAATTCCACAGATTTCACAGCGGGTACGCCGTAGACGATTTGCGCGATCCGGCTCTCCACACCGCCGAACATGGGCTCTCCCAGTCCCGCGGGAATGCCGGTGACGAAGCACTCGATGATGCCGCCCACGCTGTCTCCTTCGGATCGGGCCTGGGCGATTTTTTCCCGCATCCGTTCTCCGGCGGCAGGGGAGAGGACGGGAAAGTCCTTTCCAATGCTGTCCAGATCGGGATTCCGGGGGTCAAGGACGACGTCGTCGGTTTCTCCGGCAATTGCCGTGATCCTGGCGGCGACGCGGATGCCCATTTCCTCCAGCCACTGCATGCACAGGCCTCCCGCGATGCACAGCGGGGCCGTCAGCCGTCCGGAAAAATGCCCGCCGCCTGCCGCGTCCTGGAAGCCGCCGTATTTGATCTGGGCGGTGTAGTCCGCATGACCGGGCCTGGGGCAGTCGCGCAGGTTGGCGTAGTCCCCGGAGCGGGTGTTCTTGTTGTGGATCACGGCGGCAATGGGTGCGCCGCAGGTGAAGCCATCGAGAAGGCCCGAAAGGAATTCGGGTCGGTCTTCCTCCCGACGGGAAGTGGACCAAGCGTTCTGCCCGGGAGCCCGGCGGTTCAGAAAGGCCTGCAATTTGTCCAAATCCACGCTCAGTCCCGCCGGGATGCCGTCCAGGGTCATGCCGATGGCGGGGCCGTGGGACTGACCGAAGATGGTGAGTTTCAAATTTTCACCGTAGGTACTGCTCATAGTTTCCTCCTAACCGGCGGTATTCGGCAAAAAATCGGGGGTATGACTTTTGCACGCATTCCGCCCCGAGAATGGTCACTTTTCTCTGACAGACGGTGGCGGCAATGGCGGCGGACATGGCGATGCGGTGGTCGTTGACGCTGTCCACCGTGCCGCCGGTGAGACCTGTGCCGTAGACCGTCAGGGTGTCCTCCGTGGCCTCCGCTTTTCCACCCAGGCTTTGCAGCATCCCGATGACGGCAGCCACCCGGTCGGACTCCTTCAGACGCAGGCGGCGGATGTCCGTAAACACCGCGCCCCGCTTGCAGGCGGCCACAACGGCGAGGATCGGCACCAGGTCGGGAATGTCTGCGGCGGAGATGGTGATATTTTCTTCCAACGCAGGCAGCAGGGAATGGACCGCCCGGTCTCCCTGGGGGGAGTCGGGGGAGAGATTTTCCGTGACCACGTCGTTTCCCAGGGCCTTGGCCGCCAGGAAGAACGCGCCGTTGCTCCAATCCCCCTCTACGTTGAGGGTTCCCGGAGAATGGAACGTCTCGCCGCCATGGACGTGGAAATCATCGGCATTGACCCCAAACAGCGCCATAGCCCGCTGGGTCATGGTGATGTAGGGGCGGGACTCCACCTTGCCGGTCAAGTGAATCTGGCTGTCTCCGGGAATCAGCGCGGCGGCCAGCAGCAGCCCCGTGATGAACTGGCTGGAAACGCCGCCGTCGATGGTGTAGTCTCCCGGCTGCAGCCGCCCATGACAGCGTATGGTGTCGGCGCTGGGGCGGGACAATTGGCAGCCCATGCGCTCCATTTCCTCCCACAGGGGAGACAGAGGCCGCTGGGGCAGCCTGCCCTCCAGTTGGAACAGGGTGTCCACGCCCAAAGCTCCGGCAACCGGAAGCAGGAAACGCAGGGTAGAGCCGCTGTCGTGGCAGTTCAGCACCGCCTGGGTGGCAATACCATTTGCTTTGGCTGCCTCCGTAGGGGCCGATGCCCACATCGGCCCTTGCACAGTGTTCCGAATTCGCCGCAGTTCGGTACAAACGTGTATCGTTTCCCGCGGGGCGATGTGGGCATCGCCCCCTACGGGGGATTGCGGAACGCTTAAGTTAATGACATGGGCTTGGGCGGGGACTTGCCGGACGGGGGAGACGGCATAGCCGATTTCCGTCCGGGTGATCCTGGCCCCCAAGGCGTTCAGGCATCCGGCAGTGGCGTCCATATCCCGGTTGGTCTCCGGGCACAGGAGCGTGGTAGGCCTGTCCGCAAAGGCGGCGCAGATCAGCAGCCGGTGGGCCTGGGATTTGGAGGGGATGGCGGTGACGGAGCCGCAGAGCTTTCCTGGGGTGATGGTAATGTCCATATCAAAGACCTGCCTGGATAAAGGATTTCAAAGTTTCCACCGGAGTGGGGACAATGGCGCAGTCCCCGATGGCCTTGGGAAGAATCAGGTTCACCGTGTCCCCGGAGCGCTTTTTGTCGGACAGGGTGTAGGTATACAGTTCGTCAGCGGAGTAGTCCGTGGCGGTGGGCAGGCCGAATTCTTTGAGGACATTCAGAATACGATCGCAGGTTTCCCCATCGCACAGGCCGTTTTTCACAGCGGAGCGGCAGACGATGGCCATGCCAGTGGCAACGGATTTCCCGTGGGAGAGCCCGAAATGGCTCTTTGCCTCCACGCCGTGGCCGATGGTGTGGCCCAGATTCAGCTTCATCCGGGCCCCGGTGTCGAATTCGTCCTCCATGACCACATCCCGTTTCAGTTCCACACAGCGGGTGATGACGGCCTCCCGGTCAAAGGCCAGGCCTTTTTCCTCCAGGTGGGCGAACAGCTGGGGGTCATACAGCACGCCGTACTTGATGACCTCCGCACAGCCGTCCCGGAAGATGTCCTGGGGCAGGGTGTTCAGGGTGTCGGTATCGCACAGCACCAGGCTGGGCTGGCAGAAGGCTCCGGCCAGATTCTTTCCCGCGGGAAGATCGATGGCGGTTTTGCCGCCCACGGAGGAGTCCACCGCCGCCAACAATGTGGTGGGAACCTGGATAAACCGGATGCCCCGCAGGAAGCTGGCCGCGGCAAAGCCCGCCAGGTCGCCCACCACGCCGCCCCCCAGGGCAACGATCAGGTCGGAGCGGGTCAGTTTGTTCTCCGCCAGGAAGTTCAGAAGCTTCAGGAAGACTTCCCCGCATTTGCTTTCCTCCCCTGCAGGAAAGACGAAGGAAATGGTTTCCAGCCCGGCGCTTTCCAGGCTCTGCTTCGCGGCTTCGCCATAGATGGGAAAGACATTGGTTTCACTGACAATGCAAACCTTCCGGGCTTTCCCCAGGCCCTTGGCTTCTTCGCCCAGGGTGGGGAGCAGGCCGCTGCCGATGTGAATATCATAGGTTTTGGAAGCGCGGATGGTGACGGTGTTCATCCGTCCACCTCCTCTTTGCGCCGCTTTCCTTCCTCCAGCAGGGCGACCAAACGGGCATTGTCTTCGCCCGCAATGGCGTCCCGGTACTGCTGAAGATTGTCCAGGTAGGTGTCCAGCTCAAACAGAATGTTGTCCTTATTTTCCAGGAACAGCTCCGCCCACATCTGGGGATTCAGCCAAGCGACTCGTGTCAAGTCTTTGTAGCTGCCTGCGGAGAAGCCCTTGTGCTTCAGGGCGGTGGGGGACTTGATAAAGGCGTTGCTCAGGATATGGGGCATCTGGGAGGTAAAAGCGATCATTTTGTCATGGTCCTGTGCCGTGGTGACGGAGAAGGAGCCGAAATTGCAGGGTTTCAGGGCTTCCTTTGCCCGGTCCAGCAGCTCCATATCGTCAAACACAGGGGGTACCAGCACCATGGGCGCGCCCTGGAACAGGTCCGAGCGGCTGTACTTGAAGCCGGAGAACTGGGAGCCTGCCATGGGATGGCCGCCGATGAAGGTGAAGCCGTATTCCTTCGCCAGGGGGAAGCACCGGCGGCAGATTTCTTGCTTGGTGCCGCAGCAGTCCATGACCAGGGCGTCCTTGCTGACCAGATGGGCATTGCGCTCCAGCCAGGAGGCGCTGCCGTCCGGGTAGATGGCCAGCAGGATCAGGTCGCACTGTGGGATCGTCTCCTCATTCAGCTTGCCATGGACGGCTCCTGCCAGCATGGCGAAGGAGAGCATACTTTCATTTCGCTGAATGGCATAGACGGTATGCCCTGCCAGACTGTAGGCCCGGGCCAGGGAACCGCCGATGAGGCCCAGCCCTAAGATACCGACCTTCATGCGATGACCTCACGGATCTGCTGCACCTTCCGGGCGATGACGTCGAACTGGGGCGGGGTCAGGGACTGGGCCCCGTCGCACAGGGCGCAGGCGGGATTGTTGTGAACCTCGATCATAATGCCGTCGGCCCCGGCGGCAGTGGCAGCGTAGGCCATGGGCGCCACCAGATTGGCCTTGCCGGTGGCGTGGCTGGGATCCACAACCACGGGCAGGTGGGTCAGATTGTGCAGCACGGACACGGCGGACAGGTCCAGGGTGTTCCGTGTGGCGGTCTCAAAGGTGCGGATGCCCCGCTCGCAGAGGATGATCTGATCGTTGCCCTCGCTCATAATGTATTCGGCGCTCATCAGCAGCTCCTGAATGGTGTTGGCAAGACCTCGTTTTAAGAGGATGGGCTTGCTGGTCTTGCCCAGCTCCTTTAACAGGTCAAAGTTCTGCATATTTCTGGCGCCCACCTGGATGATGTCCACATCGGCGAAGAGGTCCAATGTGGAGATGTTCATGATCTCGGTGACGATGGGCAGGCCGGTGGCCTGTTTCGCCTTCAGCAGCAGATCGATGCCCTCACCCTTCAGGCCCTGGAAAGCGTAGGGGGAGGTACGGGGCTTGAACGCGCCGCCCCGGAGGATGTTCGCGCCGGAGGCCTTCACGGCCATGGCCACCTCAATGATCTGCTCCTCGGATTCCACGGAGCAGGGACCGGCGATCATGGAAAAATATCCGCCGCCGATTCTTGTGCCGCCCGCTTCAATGATGGTATCCTGGGGGTGGAATTTCCGGTTGGCCTGCTTGAAGGGCTCGGAGACCCGTTTGACGGAGTCCACCATTTCCAGGCTCTTCAGCAGCTCAATGTCCACCCGGCTGGTGTCGCCGATGAGGCCCAGGATGGTCATTTCCGCGCCCTGGGAAATGTGGACATCCAGGTTCATGTTCTTCAGCCAGTTTACCAGATGCTGGGTCTGCTCAGGGGTCGTGCCCTGCTTGAGAATCGCGATCATAAGTTACATCTCCTAACAAAAAATTGACGCCGCACGGGCAATTCGTGCGGCGTCATAAAGTACATTTTAAGCGACTGCCAATTTTCTGCAACACAAATTGCTATTACTTTTTAGAAGGAAAAAAGTAATAGTAGCTAAAGTAAAAGTAAGTTGCAGAATTGGAAATGACCATGGGATTCTAGCCTCCACGTCCAGTAGCTGCGGACATTATACCACGGGTGGCGGAATAATGCAAGGACAAATTTTGAAAAATGAAAATTGAAAATGAAAAATGGAAAATTACAATAGCGATTCAGTAGCACCACAATTACGCTATGTAAATGATCGTTTAGCGGGCAAGGCCCGCGGCATATGCGTTACGCACTTTGGGCGGTAGACGAACATCCTTTGGGCCCCTCGACCGCAGGTGCAGTGGAAGATCGTTTACTGTTCGTAGGGGGCGGCATCCTTGACGCCCCTTGTGACGGTACTGCATGCAAAAGGGGCGTCAAGGATGCCGCCCCCTACGATAAGTGCGCAAGCCTTTGATGCGAATCGCATTTCGGCAGATTGCTGCGGTAAACGATCATTTATTTGATCGTTTCTGGCTGCGGCGGAATTGTCACTCGGATTTTCGCCAAAGCCTCCAGAATCCGCTCCAGGTCCTCCGGTACGGCATCGGGCTTGGTGAACATGTGGGCGAACAGAGCATTCAGGTTTTCTTCGAACCGCTCCGGCAGGACGGCACACTGCGCTTTGGCTAGCTGCATCAGCCGCTTCTCGCCGGGATGGGTCTGTCGGTTCAGGGCAAAGAGAAAGTCAAAGTACGCTTCCAGAAAGGCGGCGGTCCGATGGTTGACGCTGACCAGATCCCTACGCTTTACCGCCTTTTGGATTTGCAGCGCGTAAGCGGGCATGGCTTCGTGCAGCAGCTTCCAGCTCCGGTCCAGGATGTTGTCCCGAAGCTGCTCGGGGTAGGGTACATCGAAACGCTGCTTCAGGGCGGTAAGGCGGCCTGCTTCGTCATAGAGCACTTTGCAGGTACGCAGGTTGTGCCACATGCAGGTGGTGTAGCCGTTGCGGGCATGGCACTGTTCCACCACGTCGGCCACATCGGCGGTGAAATCGTCCAGATTCCGGTAGAGAATGTCGATGTCGATGCCGTTTTTCAGGGTGCAGTTGTCCTCGTATTCCCAGAAGTGGTTGCCGATCTCCATACAGGAGCAGTATTTGGACAGGATTTCCCGACGAACTGCTTCTTCCACCGGGGCAGTGATGTAAAGATAAACATCGTAATCTGATTTTTCGTCATAGTGAGAGCCGGCCCGGGAGCCGCCCAGGGCGATGGCCTCCACCTGGGGCAGTGCCGCCAGTTCCGCAAATAGTTGGTTGACCATAGGAATTCCTCCTTTTGTCTGTATTTGGTATGGATTCAATAGTACCACTTTTACTTCCGTAAATGATCGTTTAGCGCAGAAAAGAATTGGAAAACTGTGCGTAGGGGGCGGCATCCTTGACGCCCCATTTGCACGCAGTACCGTCAAAAGGGGCGTCAGGGATGCCGCCCCCTACGCCCACCAATCTAACATTGCAGCTGTAAACGATCATTTATATGAGGAATTTGGGGGACGACGGAATCGTAACGGTCTTTGATTCATTCTACTACGGGACGAACGGGGACGCAAGGATTATTTTCCGGAATCATACCCGTTTTATTGGACCGAATCTATGCTAAAATCATCCTATTCTTGTGAGGGGGCATTTTTCATGGACTACTTAACCGACCTGAACCCGGAGCAGCTGCAGGCCGCCACCACTACGGAGGGGTATATCCGGGTGGTAGCCGGAGCCGGTTCCGGCAAGACCAAGACCCTGACTGCCCGGTATATGTACCTGGTGGAGCAGCTGGGGATTTCCACTGCCAACATCCTCTGCGTCACCTTCACCAACAAAGCCGCCGCGGAGATGAAGAAGCGCATCCGCCGCCAGCTGCCGGACCAGGATCTGGGGCGGATCACCACCTTCCACGGCTTCTGCGTGGGCCTACTAAAGGAGGACTGCCATGTGGTGCGCTATCCCACCACCTTCATCGTCCTGGACGAGGAGGACAAGGAGGCCATGCTGCGCACCGTCTTCGAGGATCTGGGGATCACCAGCCGGGATCTGACCATCAAGGAGGCCGTCGACCACATCGGCTGGCGCAAGGGCGGCAGGGGATATGTGAAAACCCTGATCGGCGACCCGGAGAAGCTGCGAGCGCTTTCTGACGCTGCCACCACCCTGAAGGATAAAGTCATGTACCGCTATTTCTATGAGCAGCGCAAGTGCTATGGCCTGGATTTTGACGACCTGGTCTATTTCACCCTGTACATTCTGGAGCAGGACCGGGACACCCGGGAAAAGTGGCAGTCCCGGCTGGAATACATCATGGTGGACGAATTCCAGGACATCGACAAGGACCAGTACGCCCTGGCGGATATCCTGTCCGGCTACCACAAAAACCTATTCGTGGTGGGGGACCCGGACCAGACCATCTACACCTGGCGGGGTGCGGACGTGAAATTCATCCTGGAATTCGACAGCCGCCATGAAAACGTGACCACCATCTACTTAAACACCAACTACCGCTCCGTGCCCCAGATCCTCACCGCCTCCAACGCCCTCATCGACAAGAACCGGGACCGGCTGAAAAAGCAGCTCACCGCCGTCCGCAGCGACGCCCGGAAGCCACTGTACTTCCACGCCAAAACCGGCCAGCTGGAGGCGGACTGGATGACCGCCAACATGCGCTCCCTCCACGAATCCGGCGTGCCCTATTCCGCCATGGGAGTGCTGTACCGCGCCCACTATGTCTCCCGGGCGGTGGAGGAGTCCCTGATCCGCAATAAGATTCCCTATGTGCTGTATTCCGGCGTGGAATTCTACAAGCGCAAGGAGATCAAGGACGTGCTGTGCTACCTGCGGATGATCTACTCCGGGGACGACATCAGCTTCCTGCGCACCGTCAACGAGCCCCGCCGTGGGGTGGGCCGGACCCGGATCGCCGCGCTGAAGGAGTACGCCCAGCTGAACGGCTGCAGCCTTTACGACGCCCTGGCGGCCAACCTGGAAACGGAGCTGTTCCGCCGGTGCCGGGCCAGGGAATATGTGCGGCTCATTGAAAAGTACCGGGCTATTTTTGACGGTATGGATCTGACGGATCTGCTGGCGGGCATTCTGAACGAAAGCGGCTATGAGGACATGCTCCGCTCCAGCGGCGAGGAGGAGCGGTTGGACAACCTGGCGGAGCTGAAGCAGGCCATCTACGACTTTGCGCGCAAGGCTGGGGAGGAAGTGAGTCTAGGCAATTACCTGGACCACGCGGCGCTGTTCACCAACATGGATCAGACGGAAAAAGCCCAGGCGGTGAAGCTCATGACCATCCACGCCGCCAAGGGCCTGGAGTTCCCGGTGGTGTTCCTGTGCGGCCTGTCCGAGGGCATCTTCCCCGGCAAGCGGGCCAACACCCGGGAAAAGCTGGAGGAGGAAAGGAGGCTCTGTTATGTGGCCTTCACCCGTGCCCGGGACCGGCTGTTCCTGTCCGACGCGGCGGGAACCAACTACGACGGCTCCTTCCGCTATCCCAGCCGGTTCCTGTTCAACGCGGAGAAGGAGAATGTGGAATACGCGGTGCCCCTGGACCCGGAGCTGGAGGACCGGGCCCTGGAGCAGATCCGCAAAACGGAAGACCTGGGCAGCCGTCCTCAGCAGGAAAGCTCGCTGGTGGGCAAACGGGTGCTGCACCCGGTATTCGGCCAGGGCAATGTCATCGGCATTCCCAGAGACCAGGAGGGGATTATCGTCCAGTTCGATTCCATGGTGACCCCCAGAACCTTCGGCCCTGCGGCGAAGCTGACGGTTTTGGAATAAATGCTGAATGTAGAATGCAAAATGATGGTATCCCCTTCGGGGATGGTATCTATTCAGTCAAACCTAAATATCTTGCTGTAAATGATCGTTTATCTTACGACGGTTCCACTGGCGCGGCAGCGCCATGC
>JBJDYN010000112.1:0-53184 GCA_051867395.1 Faecousia sp.
TGGAAGAAAAGAACGCTGTGGTCACCGTGGAAACCTGGCAAACAAAAGCGGAATCGGTTACAATGGAAGCGGCAGGTCAGGCGGTAACGGTTCCCAGCGTGGAGGGTTATGCAAAGGCTGCGTTTCATATTGAGAATGTTCACCTGTGGGACGGCATCGACGACCCTTATCTTTACACAGCCACCGCTTCCTTGCCCAGCGGTGACTGCGTGTCCACCCGCTTTGGCTGCCGCAAATTCGAGATTGATCCCCAGAAGGGCTTTATTCTGAACGGACGGAGCTATCCCCTGCGGGGTGGCTCCCGGCATCAGGACTGCAAGGGTGTGGGCAACGCTCTGACCATCGAGCACCATAAACAGGATATGGAAATCATCCGGGAGATGGGCTGCAATACTCTGCGGCTTGCCCACTACCAGCACGCCCAGGAATTTTATGACCTCTGTGATGAATACGGCATGGTGGTCTGGGCGGAGATTCCCTACATCACCATGCACATGGCAAATGGCCGTGCCAACACCCTGTCTCAGATGGAGGAGCTGGTAGTACAGAACTATAACCATCCTTCCATTGCGGTATGGGGTCTTTCCAATGAGATTACTGCCGCCAGTGCGGTGAATGAGGAACTGCTGGAAAACCACCGGGCGCTGAATGACCTGTGCCATAAGCTGGACAGCACCCGTCCCACCACCATGGCCAACGTATTCATGCTGGAGATCGAAAGTCCCATTCTGGAAATTCCCGATGTCAACAGCTACAACCTGTACTTCGGTTGGTATCTGGGTGAGCTGGAACAGAACGACGAATTCTTTGACGAGTACCACGAGAAGTACCCAAACCGTGCCATCGGCTTCTCCGAGTTCGGTGCCGATGCCAATCCCCAATATCAGTCTGCTTCCCCCGAAAAGGGCGACTACTCGGAAAGCTATCAGTGTGTCTACCACGAGCATCTGCTTCGGATGATGGAGACTCGTCCCTGGATTTGGGCTGCCCATGTGTGGAACATTTTCGACTTTGCAGCAGACGGCAGAGACGAAGGCGGTAAGCACGGTGAAAACCAGAAGGGACTTGTCACCTTTGATCGGAAACTGAAGAAAGACGCTTTCTATCTTTACAAAGCCTACTGGAACAAGACAGAACCCTTTGTTCACATTGCAGGCGGCAGATATGTAGACCGTACCGAACCCATCACGGAAATCAAGGTCTATTCCAATCAGGATACCGTCACCCTCAGTGTGGACGGCAAACCCTTTGAAACCCAGACCGGAAAATATGTCTTCCGATTCCAGGTACCCATTACCGGGGAACACTCCATCCATGCCTCCTCTGGAGATTGCCACAGTGTGATTCTGGTGCGCAAAGCCGCCCAGCCGAATCTGGACTACCGCATGGTGAAGTCCGCACCGGTTATCAATTGGTTTGATGCCGAGGATATCAATCCGGAGTGCTATTCCGTCGCTGACAAGCTGGCAGACATTCGCAAGCACCCGGAAGCAGGGGCTGTCATCGATACCATGATGGCAAAAGGTGCCAGTGAGCGTGGCGATGTGGCAGATGTCGTAAAGGACAACCCTTCGCTTCAGCGGATGATGGGGCGGATGACCCTTCTCTCTCTGCTGAAACAATCCGGCGCGGATGAGGAAGCCGTAAAGCAGCTCAACCGCATTTTGCAGCAGTACAAAAAGGTGTGATTTTTATGAAAACGACCTACTGTAACCCCTTGGATTTGGGCTATCGGTATTCCCACATGAAGGAAAAAGCGCGCCTTGCACACCGTGAGGGAGCTGACCCCACCTTCGTTTTCTTCAAAGGCACCTATTACGCCTTTGTCTCCATGAGTGCCGGATTCTGGTACAGTAAGGATCTGCTGAACTGGCAGTTCCATGCCGCTCCCAATCTTTTGATTTACGACTATGCCCCGGATGTACGGCAGATTGGAGACTACCTGTACTTCTGCGCCTCCCGGCGAACTGTAAACTGCCCGATTCTGCGCACCCGGGATCCCTTGACGGAGGAATTCGAGCAGGCCAACGCACCGTTTCCTTTCTGGGATCCCGACCTGTTCCAGGATGATGACGGACGGGTGTATCTCTACTGGGGCTGTACCAACACCCAGCCTATCTGGGGCATCGAGATGGACCCGGAAACCATGGAACCCATTGGTGAAAAGGTGCCCCTCATCTACGGAAGAGAAGAAGAACTGGGCTATGAACGTCCTGGCGACAACGGTGTGGCAAACAAGGAAAGCAGTGTCGTCTATCAGCACTTAAAAAAGTGGTTCCATCCCGAAACAGGAAAGATAGAATTCCCCGCAGGTATGGAGACGATGGGCGGCTACAGCGCAGAAGCGATGACCGCTATGTTCCTCTCCGTGGGCAAGCCCTATATTGAGGGGGCGTTCATGACCAAGCATGATGGAAAATACTATCTGCAATATGCCTGCCCCGGAACACAGTACAACACCTATGCCGACGGTGTTTATGTGTCTGATACGCCCCTTGGCCCCTTTGTACTGCAAAAGAGCAATCCCTATTCCAGCAAACCCGGGGGCTTTATTACCGGCGCAGGACACGGCAGCACCATCCTAGATGCCTACGGCAATTGCTGGCATGCCTCCACAATGCGTATCAGTATCAACCACGATTTTGAACGGCGGATTGGCCTGTTCCCCGCAGGCTTTGACAAGGACGGTGTGATGTTCTGCAATCAGAATTTTGCCGACTATCCCCATGAAGTACCCAAGGGCAAGTTTGATGCCGCTTCCCAGCAGCCCAAGTGGATGCTCTTAAGCTACAATAAAAAGGCAACCGCTTCCTCTGGAGAGCATCCGGAGCTGGCGGTGAACGAGGATATTCGGGATTGGTGGAGCGCGGATACCGCCGAAGCAGGGGAGTGGCTCTGCGTGGACTTGGGAAAAGCAGAGGATGTTCGTGCCATTCAGGTTAACTTCGCCGATGAAGCCCTGTCGCCTGAATTTCCCCCGGAGGAATACGGCAGCGACCGGGGTGACCGTCGTATTGAATTGGAACCCCAGATTTCCAACTATACCCTTGAAACCAGTAACGACGGGGAACACTGGTTCATTCTGGAAACCGTATCCCGGGAGTGTTCCAACGGTTATTACGAATACATAGACGGAATCTCTGCCCGGTTCATCCGTGTCGTAGGCGGTAAGCTCCCCTACGGGCAGGTCATGCGCATTTCCGGTCTGCGGATCTTTGGCAACGGCAGTGGTGAGAAATGCGAAGCGGCACAGGCAAAGGCCGAAAGGGTGGGCGATCTGGAAGCAATGGTTTCCTGGAAGCACATTGAAAACGCGCAGGGCTGTAATGTGCGCTACGGCATTGCACCGGACAAGCTGTACATGAGCTGGATGGTCTATAGCGCGGACGAGGTCAAGCTGACGACCCTCATCAAGGGGCAGGAATACTACGTTTGCGTGGACAGCTTCAACGAAAACGGCATTACTCCCGGAGAAATCATCAAGGTGGTGTAACGATGGCAAGAAAAGCAGTTCAGCAGTTTATGCTGGGTTCTGTTCTGAAAAATGAAAACGCGGTTCGGGAAACCTTTTCCGCCATAAGGGCGGCGGGCTATGACAGCATCGAGCTGTGCGGCTTCATGCTGCACCCCATGGGTTTTGCGGTTCGGATGCTGACGAAAGCGGCCGGGATGCCTGTCGGCAGCGGCGGCAATCTGGATTGGGAAAAACTGGTGAAAGAATCCGGCCTGAATGTGGTCAGTGTTCATCAGGATTTGGGTTCCATCGAGCGGGATGCCAAGGCTGTTGCGGAGGAAGCAAAACGGTTTGGCACAGATACAGTGGTGATCACAGGGATGTACCGCTTTGACTATGGCAGCGAGAAAACTGTGCGCGAGCTGTCCCATCGGCTGAATGCGGCAGGCAAAGCCCTTGGGGAGGAGGGGATCCGTCTGCTGTACCACAATCACAACTGTGAGCTGCGAAAGGTCAATGCGGACAAGTGCGCCTACGATTTGCTGCTGGAAGAAACCGATTCTGATTATGTAAACTTCGAGTTTGATTCCTACTGGTTCACCGAGGGCGGTGCAGATGCAAAACTGTGGATGCGCCGTCTGGAAAGTCGCATGAAGCTTTGGCACATCAACGACCGGGGCACCCGGATGCGTGGCAGTGCCATCACCCCCATTGTGAAAACTGACAGCATGGAGCTGGGAACCGGCAACATGGACCTGGAGGGAATGACTGAGATTGCCAAAGAAAATGGCATAGAAGCAGTGATTCTGGAAAGTCATAGAAACTGGGTGGATAACAGCCCGGTGAAAAGTCTGGAGCTTAGTTCCAAGTGGCTGAATGCGCATTTTTGAGGAGGACTTCTATGAGGGCAATCCAATTAAAAACCGAGCATATGACGAACCCATTGGGAATTGGAATTTCGAATCCGATTCTAAGCTGGGTCTGCGAGGGCGGTATTTCGCAGATCGCCTACCAGATCGTCGCGAAATCCGATGAGAAAATAGTTTGGGATAGCGGCAAGGTTGTATTCTCACAGATGTCCGTTCGCTATGGCGGACCAGCGGCCAAAGCCAGGGAACGGATAGAGTGGAGCGTAGTACTCTGGGATGAGAATGGGCAGGGTGTAGAAAGTGCATCTGCCAGCTTTGAAATGGGTCTTATCGATGGCAGCTGGAAGGGAAGTTGGATAGATCCAGAGCTTCCCCATGAGGAAACCCAGCGTCAGCCATCCAGTGTTCTGCGGAAAGTATTTCAGGCACCGGCAATCGAAAAAGCAAGGCTCTACATCACTTGCCATGGCTTGTACGAAGCGAAGCTGAATGGATGTCGTGTTGGGAATTTCGTTCTGGCACCCGGCACGGATGACTACCGACTGCGGCTGCAATACCAGACATATGACGTAACCGACTTGCTCCGCCCCGGCGAAAATGAGATCGTCATTACTTTGGGTGACGGCTGGTATCGGGGCAACAACGGTGTGGATGGACTGTATAACTACTACGGTTCCGACCTGGCGCTTCTGTGCCAGCTGGAAGGGGACGGGAAGGTGATTGTATATTCTGACGACACCTGGGAGGCAAGTCAATCCGGCCCCATCCGCCTGAACGATCTGGAAAAAGGTGAAGAATACGATGCCCGCATGGAGCAAATTACGGATTGGCATGGGGTCGTCCCGCGAGATTATGGCTTTGAAAAACTTGTCTGTTCCAATTCTGTACCCATTGTGGAGCAGGAACGGTTTGAGGGGAAACTTCAGAAAACGCCCAATGGAGAAACCGTCATTGATTTCGGCCAGAATCTTGCCGGATATACTGAAATCCGCATTCACGCCAAGTCAGGACAGAAGATCACCCTCTGGCACGGTGAAACACTGGATGAGAATGGAAACTTCACGCAATCCAATTTCGATCCTGGCGAGCGGAACAAAAACGGCGGCATCCCCCAGCGCCTTGATTACACCTGCAAGGATGGCCTGAATGTGTATAAGCCCAGCTTTACCATCTTCGGATTCCGATACGCGAAAATTGAAACCGATGTCGACCTGACGGATTCGCGGTTTACTGCCGTTGCGGTCTACTCCGAAATGGAGCAGACCGGCTTCTTCACCTGCGGCAATGAGGATGTGAACCGTCTGTTCTTAAACAGCCTTTGGAGCATGCGCTCCAACTTCTGCGACATTCCCACCGACTGTCCCACCCGGGAACGGGCAGGCTGGACAGGGGATGCGGGTGCCTTTACACCCACCGGCGTGTATCTTTCGGACTGCTATCCCATTCTCCGTAAGTGGCTGGCTGAATGCCGTCTTGCCCAACGTGAGGATGGATTGGTTGCCAATATCGCCCCGGTGAATAACAGCGGCAGCTACATTTCCAATATGCTGCAGGGTTCCTCCGGCTGGGGAGATGCCTGCATTTTGGTTCCCTGGGCCCTGTATGAAGCCTACGGCGACAAGAGCATCCTGGAAGAAAACTACGAGATGATGGTGTCCTGGCTGCGCTTTGTGGAGAACCGGGCAAAGAAAACAAGGATTCAAAATCAGTTCAATCCCTATAAAAAATACCTTGTAGACGAGGGCTTCCACTTTGGAGAATGGCTGGAGCCGGATGTGAGCAGTATGGATACCATGAAAAAGAACATGATGTTCGGCGCTCCCGAGGTGGCCACTGCTTACTATTTCAAATCTGCCTCCCTGGTTTCTCAGATTGCCGGCATCCTGGGCAAGGTAAAAGATGCGCAAAGGTACGCTCAAATTGCAGAAGGGGCCCGGAACGCCTACCGCTATACCTGCACCAAGAGCGGAAAAATAGCATCCAAGCGTCAGGCGGAGTACGTCAGGCCGATCGCATTCGGGCTGCTGGACGAAACGGAGTCCCAGACAACAGCCGATGAACTGGCAAAGATGGTGGCGGAAAACAACTACCACCTGAACACGGGCTTCCTGGCGACGCCTTTCCTCTGCCGGGTGCTGTCTGACTACGGTCATTCCGATACAGCCTATCGGCTCCTTTTGCAGGATACCGCCCCCAGCTGGCTTTACCCGGTGAAGCATGGTGCTACCACCATTTGGGAAAGCTGGGACGGTGTCCGGGAGGATGGAACGGTACACGATTCTCTGAACCATTATTCCTACGGTGCCATTTCCGGCTGGCTGATGGGGGATGTCTGCGGTATTCGGTTTAGCGAAGGCAAGCTGACCATTGCTCCAAAACCCTCCAAAGCGCTTATGCATGCGCAAGCGAGATGGGATTCTCCTGTGGGAACCGTTGAAAGCAAGTGGCATTACGAGCAAGATCAGGTAGTGTTTGAAGTGGCAATCCCTGCAAATGTCACCGCGGATATTCGCATGCCCGATGGAAATATCATCCACGCAGAAGCCGGTAGACACGTTTTTTCCTGCAAAGCATAATGCAAAACGGCATCGGTTCTTTTACCGGTGCCGTTCCAATTTGCATTGATTTTTCATTCATGAAAGACAAGGTGACAATCATGGGGAACGAAGCATTGTTCCGGGACAAACCGATTTGGAAGGCCATTTTTTACCTGGCGATGCCATCAGTTCTGACCATATTGATCATGGTCATTTACAACATGGCGGATATGTTCTTTATCGCAATGCTTGGGGATGATACGCAAGTGGCGGCAATTGCCGTGGTGGGGCCTGTTTTTAGTCTGGCAACCGCTGTTGCTACTATGCTGGGCGCAGGAGGCTGCGCGGTCATTGCCAATTACTTAGGTGCTGGAGAACGAGAGAATGCGCAAACGGTGGGGAGCCTGTGTGTTTGGACTTCTATTCTGTTCGGCCTGGTGTTCACGGCCTCCATGCTCACGGGAACCGATTCTATTCTTCGGTATCTGGGCGCAACGGAGGATATGATGGGCTTTGCTGCGAATTATATGCGGACACTGGCGGTGGGATCCTGCCTGATGCTATTCAGTGTGGTCATGGCATCCGTTGTTCGGTCGGAGGGCTTGATTCTTCCCGGTATGCTGAGCAACATGGCCGGTACGGTTACAAATATCATCTTGGATCCGATTTTTATTCTTTGGCTAAACATGGGTGTTATCGGTGCTGCCACCGCAACGGTCATCGGGAATCTGGTGGCAAGTGCTATGTTAATTTTTTCCATCCGTAAACAGTTCGGCATTCTCACCCTCTCTCCAAAGCCGGCAATGCGAAAGCCAAGCCTGCTATTCCATACGGCAGCGGTTGGTCTTCCCAATGGAATCAGCAGTGTTCTCTCTGGCTTTGCTTCCACCTTCAGCAATCAGATTCTGAGCGTATACGGCTCTGGAGTCATTGCCGCCATGGCGGCAGCCGGTCGGGCAACCATGGTGATCACCATGATTCAGATGGGTATCTGTATGGGAGTATCCCCGTTGCTGGCCTATAATTACGGCGCGAAAAATCTGCCACGGCTGAGAGAAGCTTTGATCAAAACAGCTGTATTAACCATTGGCTTTGGAATCATTGCCACTGTCGGCTGCTTTGCTGGGCGGGATGCACTGATCGGATTGTTCCTAAAAGATACTGCCAATGTGGAAATTGGAAAGCAGATGATGTTCTGGCTCCTGATTGCCAGCCCCTTGCTTGGCTTTTATTATCTCAGCAGCAATTTCTTGCAGGCAGCGGGAAACGCGTTCTTTGCTACCATTATCTCTATTCTCCGGCAGGGAGCTCTGCTGATCCCCTGTCTGTATGGAATGCATGCACTGCTGGGGCTAACTGGTGTCGCCGCTGCCCACACAGTCAGTGATATGCTTTCTGTCGGGATATCCGCAGTCTTACTGATCTTCCAGTACAGACGTTTGAAGCGGACGATTGTGATCGAATAGAATCAGGGCGCCTCGGATAACAGCCGAGGCACCCTAACTGTCCCTGTATTTTTTGGGTGTTACCCCATATTTTCTCTGAAAAATCCTATGGAAGTAGCTCAGGTTGCTGTAGCCCACTGCTTCCCCGATTTCGTCCACATGGAGGGAGGTGTGTTTCAGAAAGTAGGCTGCCTGGGTCAGGCGTTTTTCCTGAAGCAATTCCTTGAAGGTTTTCCCCGTTCGGCGTTTGATCTCCCGGCTGAGCCAATAGAGGTCATAGTGCAAAGAATCCGCGATTTCTGTCAAACTGCCGTTGCGGTGGTTCTCCTCGATATAGCGAAGCACCTTCACGGTAGCAGCTTCCTCTGTGGAACCCGATACCAGCCTGTCCGTATGGTTCAGCAGCTGCATAAAAAGCAGTCCCATGGTAGTCTGGCAGATGCTGCGGCGGTTAGGCGCAGCGCCTTTTATCAGCGTCCAAATGAGATTTTCTATCAGGTTCTGTATGGGAAGAACATCAGCAACCTGAAAATACAGACAGTTTGTGTTCCCGGTAGAATTGCCAAGACTGTCCACGATGAAATTCCGCAGAGGCGTTTTGTCCTCATCCAGCATTTCCAGAACCTTGTCAAAGAACTGGGGCAGGATGATGAAGTTTACCGCAATGTCGTTTTCTCCTGCGGGCAGAATTTCTTGCCGGGCGCCCTGACCGAAGAACAGCAGCTCTCCCTCATGAAGCACAATTTGCTTGCCGTTGGCGATCTGCGTGGTACTGCCGCAGCACATGTAGACCACCTCCACATAGTTGTGGCTATGCTCCGGAAAATGGGCGAACCGGGTATGGGGACGAATGGTTATGAGCCGTCCGCTATCCAGCAGTTTTTTTGCGTCAATCACATCGGAATCTGCATCCATGTAGATGCCCCGCTGGATTGCGGTACTTCCATCCAAAAGAGCCTGTTCCTCCGGGCTGATGACACGCAGTATGTTCAGAAGTTCTTCTCTTATCATAACACCACCGCTTTCTATTGTACACAATTCTGCCCTTGTTTGCAATGCAAATAAGGACAGTTTTTTAAGCAAATGCGGGTCTTACAATTCCGCTGCAAACATGGTTTAATAAATCCGGGTGATGAATATGAAATACGCACTTGCGGTCGATATCGGCGCATCCTCCGGCCGTCACATTGTCGGATGGCTGGAAGACGGCAAGATCCGAACCAAAGAGGTATATCGTTTTCCCAACGGCGTGACCGAAAAAGACGGACGCCTGACCTGGGACATGGATGCCCTGCTGGAGCATGTAAAATCTGGCATCGCAGAAGCAAAGAAGCAATTTTCCACTATTGACACGCTTTCCATCGATACCTGGGGTGTGGACTATGTGCTGCTCCGGGATGACAAGGAAGTGCTGCCGGTCTACGCTTACCGGGACAGCCGCACAAAAGTGGTGATCCCGAAGGTGCATGAAAAAATGTCTTTTTCGGAGCTGTACCGCCATACCGGCTGTCAGTTTCAGCCCTTTAATTCCGTTTATCAACTCTACGCCGACAAGGAGGCCGGCAGGCTGGAGGGTGTGACCGATCTGCTGATGATTCCGGAGTATCTGTTGTACAAGCTCTGCGCTGTCAAGGCCCGGGAATACACCAACGCCACCACCATGGGCATGGTGAACGCCCAGACCGGGGCGTTTGACGGGGAAATCATTGACACGCTTGGCTATCCGCAGCATCTGTTCCCCAAGCTGAGCCAGCCCGGGACGGTGATTGGGGAGTACGAGGGAATCAAATGTGTTCTCTGCGCCACACATGATACCGGCTCCGCGGTAGAGGGTATTCCCATGGAGGGCAATCAGCCTTACATTTCCTCCGGCACCTGGTCGCTTCTGGGCGTGAAAACCCCGAAACCCATCACAGACAGAGCCAGCGAAGAAGCCAACTACTCCAACGAGGGCGGTGTGGGCTACAACCGCTATCAGAAGAACATCATGGGAATGTGGCTGGTGAATGAATTAAAACGGGATTTATGCCCAGAAATGGCCTTTCCGGAGATCGTTAAAGCGGCGGAGGAAAGCGGCTGTGACCTCCTGGTGGATGCCAACGCCCCGGAATTCCTGGCGCCCAAGAGTATGAAAGCAGCCTTTGATAAGGCGGCGGATGGAAAACTCCATACGGTTGGCGACTATTTCCGCTGTGCCTATCGTTCTCTGGCGGTCAGCTACCGGGATGCGTTGGAGGAGCTGGAGCGGAACACGGGCTGCACTTATGAAAAGCTCTACATCGTGGGCGGCGGTGCCAAGAACGGCTTTCTGAACCGCTTGACGGAAGAAGCAACCGGAAAGAAAGTAATCGCACTGCCCATCGAAGCAACCGCATTGGGCAATCTGAAAATACAAATGGAGGCAGACAAATGAGTTACGAAGAAGCAAAAGCCAAATATGCCGCTATCGGCGTGGACACCGACGCGGCCATCGTGAAGCTGAAAACCGTGCCCGTGTCTCTGCACTGCTGGCAGGGAGACGATGTCCGGGGCTTCGACACCGATCCCAGCAAGCCCCTGACCGGCGGCATCCAGACCACCGGCAACTATCCCGGCCGTGCCAGAACCCCAGAAGAGCTGATGGCCGATCTGGACATGGTGCTGAAGCTCTGCCCCGGCACCAAGAAGATGAACCTCCACGCCAGCTACGCTATTTTTGAGGACGGCCAGTGGGCAGACCGGGACAAGCTGGAACCGAAGCATTTCCAAAAGTGGGTGGATTTCTGCAAGGAGCGGGGCCTGGGCTGTGACTTCAACCCCACCTTCTTCTCCCATCCCAAGGCAAACGGCCTGACCCTGTCCTCCCCTGACCCCGAAATCCGGAAATTCTGGATCGACCACGGCAAAGCCTGCATCCGCATTTCTGCTTACCTTGCCGAAGAGTTGGGGCAGCCCTGCGTGATGAACATCTGGACCGGCGACGGCTTCAAAGATATCCCCGCTGACCGGATGGGGCCGAGAGTCCGATATCGGGAGACCATTGATGAAATCCTATCCGAGCCCTACGATTTCAATAAGGTCAAGCCCTGCATTGAAAGCAAGGTCTTCGGCATCGGTGTGGAAGCCTATACCGTAGGCAGTGCCGAGTTCGCTCTGAGCTATGCTGCCAGAAATGCGGATAAGTGTATTCCCCTGATGGACAACGGCCATTACCATCCCACCGAAGTGGTGTCTGATAAAATCCCCGCTCTGCTGGCCTTCTTCCCGGAGATTGCCCTGCATATCACCCGGCCCATCCGCTGGGATTCTGACCATGTGGTTCTGCTGGACGACGAAACCAAGGAAATCTGCAAGGAAATTGTCCGCTGCGGCGGTCTGGATGGCAGGGTTGACATAGCTCTCGACTACTTCGATGCCTCCATCAACCGCATCTCCGCCTGGGTTGTGGGTTTCCGGAATGTTCAGAAAGCTCTGCTGATGGCTCTGTGCACCCCCGATCTCACTGCCATGCAGAATGACGGCAACTGGACGGAACTGATGGTCATGCAGGAGGAGCTGAAAACCATGCCCTTCGGGGAGGTTTGGGAACAGTATTGCCGGGAGTGCGGCGCTCCTGCCGACGGTGAGTGGTTCCAGACCGTAAAACAGTACGAGAATCAAGTGCTGAGCAAGAGAGGTTGATTGTAATGAAAGACATTTTTACTGCTCCCTTTGTGGAGGAAATGCGGAAAACCACTGTGAATATGTACCGTCTGGGCTGGGACGAGCGCAACGGCGGCAACATCAGCTATTTGCTGAATACCGATGAAGTCGGCGAGTACCTTGACCTGAATAGTGTCATCCGCACCATCCCGCTGGGCTTTGACGCATCCAAGATCATCGGCAAAATCTTCATTGTCACTGGCACTGGCAAGTATTTCAAGAATGTGGACGCAGACCCGGAAACCAATCTGGGCATCGTTCGCATCGCTTCCGACGGTCAGACTGCGGAGCTTCTCTGGGGATATAAAGACGGCGGCAAGTTTACCTCCGAATTCCCGGCACACCTGATGAGTCACATGGCAAGACTCTCCGTTGACCCCGAAAACCGGGTAGTGATGCACTGCCATCCCACCTACACCCTGGCCATGAACTACGTCCATGAGCTGGACGAGAAGAAGTTCACCCATACTCTGTGGGAGATGTGTACCGAGTGCATCGTGGTGTTCCCGGACGGCATCGGGGTTCTGCCCTGGATGCTCTGCGGAACAAACTCCATTGGAGAAGCTACGGCGGAAAAGATGAAGGAATTCCGGCTGGTTGTCTGGGGAATGCATGGTATCTACGGTGCGGGCAAGACCATGGACGAAACCTTCGGCCTGATCGAAACTGTGGAAAAGGCCGCCCAAATCTATATGCTCACCGCCCACCTGCCCCGGGTGAACACCATCCGGGATGACCAGATGAAAGAACTTGCCGAATACTTCGGTGTCAACTACCGCAAGGATTTTTTGAACCTGTAATATTCGCGCGTTGTAAAATGCGCAACTTCATTTTACAACGCGCGGATTTTTCATTGACCCTAAAATTAAGAAAATTAAGAAAAAACAGGTTTCGAGAAAAGGAAGTGTAAAATATGGAACGATATTTGATGAAAACATTATGGATTTGGTAAACGAACGGGCGGAAAGCAAGAAAAAGATTCTTCTGTCGGCAATCGTATGCGCCCTGACACTTTTGTCCGGGATCACCATGATTCTGTTGTCGGGATGCCTGGAAATGGATGTATGGCTCCATATCCTGTTGATCGTCATCGCAGCGATCGTCATTGCCGGAGGCGTCGGAGTTTCGGTGACACTGGACCTTGGCGCAGGGACCTTTGAATGCGGAAAATGCGGAACCCGGTTCGTACCGGCACCGGGAGCCTACATCGCGGGGCCCCACACCCTGACTAAGCGAAAGCTCAAATGTCCCCACTGCGGTGAAGTGTCCTACTGCAAAAAGAGACTTACCCACTGAAAAGAATTCCCCGCGAAGGCAGCTTGCCGCTGGTCTTCGCGGGGAATTTTTGCGGCTTGCTGTTTATTACAGAGAAAACACGCAAGAGGATATGCAAATATGATGGAATGAAAAATTCACAAAAAGCAATTGCAAATCACACTGATTTTGTGTAAAATAGCAACGATAACGGAGCTAGTCCCCGAAAACAAATTAATACGGACCGCGCAGAAGCTCCGGCCGGTCCGCGGATGGCGTATGAAATTGTCCATCAGAAAGAAGGAACCTTATGAAAAAGAACCCCATCACCATCGATCCCAACATGAAAGACGGCTACATCCCGGCGCCCTATGTCCTGGAGGAGGGCGAGCATATCAACGACTTCTACCTGGAGCCGGTTCTGTTCCACAACGAGAACGGCCCCACCATTGGCGTCACCACCTGCGGCGTCATCGTGAAGGACGGCCTGTACTTCAAGGATATGGACAATGACGGCGTCCTGTCCCCCTATGAGGACTGGCGGCTGAGCCATGAGGAGCGGGCTGCTGACATGGTCAAGCATCTGCCCCTGAAGCAGCAGGCGGGTCTGGTGCTGAACACCCTGTGGAATACCCCCCTGTCCATGACCCGGGAGGGCACCAAGGACGAAAACGGCAATATCGTTCCCAGCAAAATCTTCAAGCGCTACGATCCCAGTGAGCCCATCCCCAAGGGCATTCTGCCCGGCCTGGACAACCGGGTGGACGACGGCCAGGTGCTGGAGCAGAAGCTGGCTGCCGGTGTCTACCGGGGCGAGATGCGGGCGGAGGCCGGTGTGGCTGCTCTGTATCACAACCTGGGCACCCAGTATGTGGAATACGAAGCCTGCCAGGGCGGCGTTGCCATTCCTTACTCCCTGCACACCAATCCCATCAACATCGGCTATCCCGACTTCCTGGGTATGGGCGCTGCCTGCATGGGCGACGGCAACTTCGATATGGTCTACCAGATGGCCCAGACCGACCGGAAAATGATGAGCGCCTGCGGTCTGCACATCATGTACGGTCCCCAGGTGGATGTCTCCACCGATCCTCGCTGGCCCCGGAACTCTGGCACCTACGGCGAGCGGCCGGAGATCACCGCCGGGATCACCCGGGAGCTGGTCCGGGGCTACCAGAACGGTGAAGACGGCCTGAAGGAAGGCTCCATCGTCCTGACCGTCAAGCACTTCCCCGGCGACGGCCCCGCGGAAAATGGCTTCGAGCCCCACCTGCCCATCGGCCAGTGGCGGCTGTACCCCACGGAGGGCTCCATGGAGAGGTACCATCTGCCTCCTTTCCAGGCAGCCTTTGACATGAAGGCCTCCGCCATCATGCCGGATTACTCCCGGGTGGGCACCGATGGCCGCAGCAAGCCCCAGTACTACCGGGGCAAGCTGACCTCCACCGAGCAGGTGGGCTCCACCTACTCCAAGGAGCTGATTACCGACCTGGCACGGGACACCATGGGCTTCACCGGCTACGTCAACTCCGACTCCGGCATTACCACTACCCAGATCTATGGCGTGGAGAACCTGAGCGTGCCCGAGCGGTATGCCAAGGCCATCTCTGCCGGTACGGATGTCATCGGCGGCAACTATGACGCGGAGAACATTGTCAAGGCCGTGGAGGATGGGTTCCTGCCAAAGGCGGATCTGGACCGGGCTAACTACCGCCGGCTGCTTGCCATGTTCCAGCAGGGCCGCGTGGATAATCCCTACCTGAATCCCGATGAAGCAGACCGGGTTCGTGCCGAGAATTTTGAGGGCGCGAAAAAGGCTGCCTACCGCGCCTGCCAGAAGGAGGTGGTTCTGGCTAAGAATCACGAAAATGTGCTGCCCATGGCCAAGGGAAAGAAGGTCTATATCGCGGTCTTCTCCGGCGAGGATGCCGGCGCGGCCCTGGCCCAGATGATGGGCGCGGGTGTGGCAGGCGAGGACGACAACGAGAAGCTCCGCCTCCAGCTGGCGGGTCTGCTGAAGGCCAAGGGCTTTGAAATTGTGGACACCCCCGAGGAATGCGACTACGCCTACCTGCATGTATGGCCCAAGCAGAACAACATCGTCTTCGTGCAGCGCTCCATGCCTGTGCTGGAGCTGGTGGACGGCTTGATGCATGAGGAGCGGGAGGTCAACAAATCCCAGAAAAAGACCGGCAATTTGATCCCCATCAGCACCCTGCGGGGTGTGGGTCAGATCCCCGGCCTGTCGGAGACCGTACACGCCCACGGCGGCAAGGTCATCGCTACCTGCGTGGTCTGCAACCCCTGGATTCTGGACAAGCTGGAACCCTACTGTGATGGCCTGACCTTCCAGTACACGGTATCCCCCGTGGCCATGGGCAACGCCCTGGGGGCCCAGATGGATGTGCTGTCCGGCGACTTCAACCCCACCGGCAAGATGAGCCTGACCATGGTTTCCAGCCCTGACGTTATTGCCATCACCGAGAAGGAGATCGACGGCGTTGTGCGGGAGGTCTGCGCTTCTCCCAACGACGTGCCCGGCTACGACAAGGACCAGTACATCGATCCTGCCATTCTGAAAAACGTCAAGGGCGGCAGCTACGCCTACTGCGACGCCGACGGCAACTACTACCGTTCCGGTTTCGGACTGAAATACTAAACCCAAGAAACAACAATCCCCTGCCAAAGAAGCAGGGGATTGTTTCGCATGAGAAATAATGCGGCTCATTTCGCAATTATCATTTTTCATTCGCACTGCGGGTTTCCACCCGGATCGTGGCGGCATAGGCACTGTTGCACAGGCCCAGGGCGGCAGAGACCATGAACAGCGTTTCGATGCCCAAGGACTGCCAGATCCAGCCGCCGAACAGGGCAATGAAAATGGTAATCACATGGTTGATGGAAACGCCGGTGGAAATGGTGGCCTTCATTTCGTCGCTGTTGTCCGCCAGGGCCTGGACATAGACGTTGGAGGCCATGGAGGCCAGAGAGATCACCGCGTCCAGCACATAGTTGACGCAGCAGACGACAAACGCCACATTCATGGGGAAGATGTGATGGGCAAAGCCGTAGAAGAAGCACACAACCACCAGGATCAGCGTGTCCGCGATCATTACCGTCTTATAGCCCACCTTGTCAATGATCCGGCCCACAATGGGGGAGGCGAAGAAGCAGGCCACCGCAGACACGGCGAACAACAGACTGACCATGGCCGCGTTGGCACCGTAAAACAGGATCAGCACATAGGGTCCAAAGGTGAAGAACACCTGCTTCCGGGCACCGTAGAACATCTCCAGCATGTAATACTTGCGGTACTTTTTGTGGAAGTAGAAGCGGCGTTTGCTGCGGTCCGTCTCGCTCTTGCCGGTAACTTTCAGGGAGCAGAGCAGGGCGAACCCAGCCAGCACTGCCGCAATGCCGAAGAAACCCTTGTAGGGTTGCCGGGCGGAGATCAGAGAGAACGCCGCCACGATCACCAGGTAGCCCACCAGGGTGCCGATCTGATAGATGGAATTCTGGACGCCCTGGGCAGCGCCGCCCTGGCCTTGTTTGGCGTATTGCAGCGACAGGGTTTGCTTCATCCCCAACTGGATGTGCTCGCCCAGGGAATACACGCAGATGGCCAGTGTTGCCAGCACCTTGGTGTCTGGCAACAGGGCGTGCATTCCCATGCCGATCAGCATAATCACCGCGCCTGCCTTGAACAGGGCCTCCGCCGACAGCATGTAAAACACCGCCAGCAGGAAGACCAGGGTGACGCCGGGCAGTTCCCGGAAGAATTCGGTGATGCCCCGGTCCATCTCTCCCATGGACACCACTTCCGCCAGATAGTTGTCCAGCATCCCCTTGTACAGGCCATAGGAAAGGCCGGTGATCAGAATGCACAGCAGAAAATACCGGACAGCAGAACCTTCTTTGAAAACCGATGAAATGGAATTCTCTTTTTTCATACGAAACCTCTCTTTTCCCGTTCTCCCGTTGCCGTGGGGAGCAAACGATGGTGCCATTATAGCATAGGGTTTTCTCACCGGCAATACCCAAAAACGGACTTGCACAAGATTGAAATTGACATTTCTGACCTTTCGGGCTATACTGCATACTGCAAATATGTAAGGAAACGGGGAGCTTCTATGGAAAGCAAAGAGATATTTCCGGTGCCGTCCTTTTTTCAGGAACTGGTGTCCACCGGCTGCCTGACAGAAGATGCGCTGCAGCATACTTCCGACGGCTTCTGGGCCGTTACCAGCTCCATCGCCGAAATTCTGGTGGGAAAAGGGATTACTACCTTCCTCAACGACCAGGACCAGGAGCGGAGCTGTGACAAGTTTTTTGACGACTGGTATCTGTACGCCGTGCCCTGGGACGGCGGGTATATCTACAGCCTCTTTAAAATGCGGGAGCAGGAGCACGACGCGGAGAATGGCTTCATCGCGGACGGCGACACTCCGGGGGTCACTGTTTCCTTTATTGCCTTTGAAGCGCAGGCTCTGGAAAAATGCCTGGAAGATCCGTCCTTTGCCAACCGCAAGGCGCTGAACCAGGAGATCAACCGGGTGGTGGCAAAACGGGGACAACGGCATCACAAAGCGCTGAAGGCCTACTTCATCCGCCCCCAGGCGGAGGGACCGTACCGGATCGCGGAGCTGTATGTCTCTTTTCTGGCGGGGCTGGCGGAAAATGGATGTCTTTCTATTCCAAACCAGTATGCGATTCTCTCCCGGAACCCAAAGGAACGGCTGACCCGATTCCTGGCTGCCAACAACGAAGCCGCCGGGTATCCGGTTTGTGACCGCAATACGATCCGGCTCCGGGACCCCAGCCATCTGACGACCTATGAAAAGAACGCGCTTCTGGCAACCCATACTGCGGACACCTCCTTCCACGCCTTTGCCGCCGAGATACGCTATCACGCCTGTTTTCTGGTGCCTGCCGCCAGGATTCCCATTCCCTTCCTGGGCCGTTCCATCTATGACAGCGCCATCCGCGCCGATATGACCATCGGGGAAACCGAGCTGGAAGGCCCCGCCCCCTTCCACAATCCCAACAGCAGATGGGTCCGGCTGCAGGAAAAGTACCATACCGGCTTATAAAATGTGCCTGCATCGGGATAGGCTCCCGGCGCAGGCACTTTTTACTTCGGGCAGCAGATGCTTTTGTGGGCCGCAATGGTGCTCAGGGTGTCCCCCAGCTGGGTCAGAACCGTTCCCAGCAGTGTCAGTTCGTCCTGGGTCAGATTGCAAGCCAGGGTGTTGGCAATGGCGGTGATGGACGCCGTCAGCTCGCAGGGATTCATGAAACGCTCACCTCTTTTCCAGCTTATGACCATATCCAACCTTTTGACCCATTCAAAAACCGACAGACCGCAGGCGGCTGCTGTTTTTCGCGCAATCCTGGTGCGGCCCTCTTTTCAACCGGGAGCCGGTATGCTATAATCAACTTACAGACAGGATATACGGGAAATGACCAGAGGGAGGCGCAGGAGAATGTTCCGAAGAAAAGAGAAACAAGGCACCTATGACCGGGAAAGCCTCAAGCCGGTGATCCGCTCCAGCATCTGCACCGGAGAGCAGACGGCGGGTTTCAAAAACCTGCACACCGGGAAATTCAGCGAAGTCATGCTGATCCGGAGCAGCCGGGATCTGGAGGAATTCCAGCGGACCTACGGCATTGCCGACGGCGAGATTACAACAGAGTATTGATTCCCCGACATTTATTAGCTCAAAAGCCAGCATGATTTTTTTCATGCTGGCTTTTGTTATCGCGTTGTATAGGCAGCTGCGTTACTTCCGCACACTTTCCGCAAATTCCAAAAGCTCCCCGACAGAGAAATCCGAGCTGATCAGCCGGAACTTCGTTCCCTTGGCAGGCTCCCCCATGAGCCACACCACGGAGTTTCCGGAATCATCCTCCAGGGAAGCGCTGCTGCAGCCGTTGACAGTCACCATCTGAACCGGATTGTCTCCTTCGCCAATGAACATGCGCAGGGCCTCCTCCACGGTGGGCGGATCACCGGGGTCCGTAATGTAGCTCTCATACTCGAAATAGATTTCCGCATTGGTTTTCGTGCTGATGTACCACCGGCGTACATAGGAATACCAGCCGCCGCCATCCTCTAAAGGACAACCCGTCAGACCGTCCTCCACCATTCCCTCCGGCAGAGCCGTGATCTGATAGTCGCCCAGCTGCTCCAGGGCTTTTTCCGTCTTGTCCGCATAGGTGGGGCGCAGTTCCGGGCCGGGGCCAACGCTTTTCGCCACCGCCAGCACGTCCACCCCTTCGTCGGCGCTTAAGGCAAATCCGAAGCCCCGGGCTTCATCGGTCCAAACCAGCGAGTTTCCGGAGCGGTACCCCACATGCCCGTTGATGTCCACCTGCTCCGGCTGCCCCATGCCGTCGAATTGCCTGCCCCACTGGCCCAAGCGGAAGTAGAGGGTATAGTAGATCCACCCGTCTTCGGCATTCTTATAGCGGATGGACTGCTCCCCGTAGGCCGGATCGCTGACAAAGCTCACGGAATAGCCCTCCGGCAGCTCCTGGGGATACACAGGCTCCCACTGGACATAGCCGGAGCCCTCCTGATCTATTTCGATGGTGTAATCCGGTCCTAGATAATAGGAAGAAAATTCCAGCGGCTCCCCCGGGCCGATGCTTTCCGCCATGGCTGTCAGATCCACGGTCCCGTCCTGGGTTTCCAGCATGATGTAGAAGCCCTCGGCTGTATTCTCCCAGAACAGAAGACGCTGCCCGGATTCCAGGGTCATCAGCTTCGCCTGCTGTCCCGCCACGGTAATGTCTTCCCACTTGACGCTGTCGTGGGGGGGATCTGTGATCATACTCAGATAGTTCTTAACCGTGGAAATATGATAGTTCACATAGCCGGAGCTCTCGTTGGTAAACTGAATACTCTGCCCTCCGTCATTCACCGGGCTCACATCCGTGCAGCGGTAGCCCTCCGGCAGTTGCTGGGGATACCAGGCATCCCACAACTGCCCCCGATGGTACAGGAACGACAGCGGCAGCGCTTCCCCGGGAACAACGCTCTCCGCCATGGCAATCAGATCCGCCTGCATATCCTCCGTAATCAAGGCGGCATAGTAGCCGTCAGCCTTATTCTGCCAGGCCAGCTGCCGCGCACCGGCTCCGGAGGTCCGCAGCGTGGCTTCCTGACCGGAAATCTCCAGGCTTTCCTCCTCCACAGGGGGAGTCAGAGCTTCCTCGCTGTAATCCTGCTCCGTGGAAATGCAGAAGTGTATGGTGTTCCCCTCGCCATTCTGGTAGCAGATATTCCGGGAGGTGTGATTCAGCGGGGTGCCCGACAGGATGCGATACCCTTCCGGCAATACCTGGGGGTAACAGGTGGTCAGCACATTCACGGCGGCACTCTGGGTGGAATTGGCGTCCGCGTCAGAATTCTGAGGTTCCGTTACGCTGTTGTGCTGCACCACGTTCATATGAATCCGGGCATAGACCACCGCGCAGGCGGTGACCGACAGAGCTAGCAGCGCAATCACCGCCGCCAGGAGCCAGAGCTTCCGAACCTGTTTTCCCTGCCGCTGCGGTCTCGCTTCTCCGCTTCTTAAGTGCTGGGCCTCCAATATGTAGCTGCCCTTGGCGTCCCCAATGGCATCCAGCAGAAAATATCCAGTCATAATAAGCCCTCCTTTGCAAGCTGTTTTCTCAGATTGCCCCGCATGCGGTGAAGCATGGAGGCAACCTTGCTGGTTGTGAAGCCGGTCTTCTCCGCGATCTGCGTGATGGAGTCCAGATACCAGTACCGGCAGAGGAATACGCTCCGCTCCGTTTCCGGCAGGGAAGCGAAATAGCGGTTCAGGCTGGCGGCCAGCTCCTTCCGGGTGACCGCGTCCTCCGGCGTCCCTGCGTCCCCGGCCACCTGATCCAGTTCCTCCAGGGCCAGCACCATCTCGCCGCCGGTGCGCTTGTAGGCATTGCGTTTTCGCCACCGGTCAATGGACAGCCGCCGGGTGATCTTTCCCAGAAACGCCCCCAGCAGGGACGGGTGGCTGGGCGGTATAGCGTTCCAGGCGGCGAGATAGGTATCGCTGACGTTTTCTTCCGCGTCCTGCTGGTTTGTAAGGATGTTATAGGCGATGGAATAACAATAGCAGCCATATTTGGAATCCGTCTCCTGGATGGCCCGTTCTTCCCGGGCGAAATACAGATCCACGATTTCGGTATCCTCCATTACAAACACCTCCTGTTTCTTTTGTTTTGGACCTTCACTTCTATAGACGGAAAAAATCCGTTTCCATTGCATGGGATTTGAAAAAATTATCCTATTGAATGGGCGAAAAAGCAAGACGGAATTCTTTCCGGAGATCTCTTGTGTAAATGATCGTTTATGTTCCGATGGTTGCTGTGGTGTTTACGGTCCCTATGCCTTCCCCAGAGGGCAATGTCATCAACTTAAGCATTGAGAGCTGTATCGTAGGGGGCGATGCCCACATCGCCCCGCAGGGAAAGCTACACTTTTTGCACCAGACTGCGGCGAATTCGGAACAAAAGCGCAAGGGCCGATGTGCCTCAATCGGCCCCCACGGAGCGGCCTTAAGTTGATGACATTGCCCTCTGGGGAAGGCTTTGCTGTGATATTATGTCAGAACAATAAAGAAAAGGCGCACCCTTTCGGATGCGCCTTGGGGGTGTGCAATTACTCCGCAACGGAGATGGCGGTGATGTGGGGGTTGACGCCCTCGTACCAGTACAGGAAGCCCTCCACGTTGACCACGTCGCCCACTTCCAGCTCGCCTACGGTGGTGTAGACGTCGGAATCGGTGCCGGTCAGGTAGACCTCCACGCAGAAGCTGTAGGAAGCGCCGTTCACGCCCAGGGTGACATAGATGTCGTCGCCGGGCTCGCCGTTCTTGTACTCAATGGCCTCCACGGTCATGCCGGTGAAGGACACGAACTCGTTCTGATGCTCGATCAGAGCGTCGGTGCCCAGCAGGTCGGTGACATCCAGAGGCTCCGCAATGTAGGTCTCACCGTCGTCCACGAACTCGAAGGTGCCGTCCATGATCTCGACTTCACCGGCCCACTCGCCTTTGTAGCCGCTGACGCGGATCTTGGTGCCGGGAACCAGCTTGGCAGCGTCTTCCTCGGAGCAGGCCAGCTCGTACAGGAAGTAAGCGCCATCGGGGCTCTGGCAGTAGACGGTGATCTTGTTGTCCCACCAGGACTGATGGCCCTGGACATAGGTCTCCACGGTGACAGCAGCGTCCATGTCGGCAGCGATGTATTCCTCGTGGGTCATCGCGGCGACTGCGGGAGCCTCGGTTTCGGGGGCTTCTGTCTCGGCGGCCTCGGTCTCCACAGGAGCGGTGGTCTCCACGGGAGCAGCGGTGGTCTCAACGGGCGCTTCGGTTTTGGCGCAGCCTGCGAAGGCCAGAACCATGGTCAGGGCAAGCAGCATGGCGATAATCTTCTTCATTTTCATTTTTCTCCTTTTGTAAGGCTTTCTGTGCGAATGCACGGCTTCATTATACTACAAATCTTTGAGAAATCAATATTTTTTAGCAGATTTTACAATTTCTTCTTTTTCTTTTTGTCAACTACGACATAGGCCCCCATGCAGATCCAGCAGGCTGCCAGGGCGATCAGCAGGGCCTTGGAGGCTGTGGGGAGGGGTCCCAGGCTGACCTTTCCGGAGGAGGCGCTGATCTGGTCCAGCCGGTACAGGGCGGAGACCTCCCTGTAAAGGTCCTCCATGTACTCCTCGTTGACCTCCTGGCCCCGGCGGACGGATTTGTTCACGTTTTCAATCAGCTGCCCCGCAGCGTTCCGCAGCGACGCGGAGCCGTTGAATACCGGGGTGACGAAGGTGTGGTCCGTGTTGTCCAGCAGAAGCTGGGCGGCGTCGATCTTGACGGAATAGTGCAGCGCATTGTCCTCGCCCCGGCGGCTCAGGTAATCCTGGTATTCCGGGGAATTCTGGGTCTTGGAGGTCACGGGGACGTAGCCCTCCGTCTGGGAATAGGCCAGCTGGACGTCGTTGGTCAGCAGATACTGGGCGAACAGCCAGGAGGCCAGAACTTCTTGAGAATCCGCCTTGTTGAACACGCAGATGGAGGGCCCCTGGGAGATCATCTGGGGATTCTGGGTGTCAAACTGGGGGATGGTCATAACCACAGTCTCAAAGGGCACCAGCTTTTCTTCCGCAATGTCGATCAGCGGCGCGTCGGAGCCCATCCAGGTGGCTCCGGCGGTGGAGTCGACAGCGAAGATGCACTGTCCGGCGTTCAGAAAGTTTGCCGGGTAGCCCGCCAGCTTGAAGGTGTTGAAGGCCCCGGTCTGCACATGCTCCGCAACGGTGTACAGAAGCGCTTTGGTGGTGTCGTTGAAGATCTCGATCTGCCCCAGGCTGGTGGAGTAGCCCGCGTCCAGCTGCCGGAGCATTTGGATCATCATGTTGTCGGTGGACTTGTAAATAAAGGGGATCAGCACCTTCTGACCGTTGACCAGGAAATTTCCGCCGGCGTCTTTCGCCATGGCGGCTTCCGAAACCTCCCAGACAAAGTCCCAGGTCAGGGCCTCGGGCAGCTCGTAGCCCAGCTTTTCCACATAGGTCTTGTTGACGTAGCAGGCCTCCGTGGAGCGCATGTAGGGAATGGCGTAATAGTGGCCGTTAAAATCGCACTCACTTAGGAACTGGGGAATGATCTCCTGCTGGGTGGGGGCGTCGAAGCGGACCTCGCTGCCGCCGAGACCGTATTTGGCATCGGCAAACAGGTCATCCAGGGGCACCACCGTGTCCGTGCCGGTGAGGTAGGTGGCAATGTGGTCGGGGTAGGTGATGCAGACGTTGGGCGTGGTGTCCGTGGCGATGTTGGTGATGACATCGTTGTAGATTTTGCCGTAGTCAGTGTACAGCCGCAGGTTCACGGTGATGTTGGGGTACAGGGCCTCAAAACCGGCGATGGCCTGCTTGTAGATTTCCACCTGGGTCATGTTGGTGTCGTTCTTGGCCCAGAAGGTGATCTCATAATTCCGGCTCTCGTCAAAGGCTTCCGGAATGGTAAAGACCTTTTTCTCCCGGGAGCCGTGGCAGGCGGTCAGCGTCAGCAGCATCACAACGGCCAGCAGCAGGGCAATGGCTTTTTTCATCCTTTCACACCTCCTCTCGAAACGCCTGCCATGATCTTCTTGCGGAAGATCAGGAACAGCACGATCAGCGGGGCGGAGATGACGCAGACCGCCGCCATCATGGCGGGGATGTTCTCCCGGCCAAAGCCGTTTTCCCGGATCTCCTGGATGCCGTTGGACACCAGGAAATAGGCCTGATCGTCGGTGATCAGCCGGGGCCAGACGTAGGCGTTCCAGCACTCGATGACCTTCAGAATGGTGATGGTGATGATGGTGGGCTTGCAGATGGGGATCATGACCTTCCACAGGTATTTGAGATCCGAGGTGCCGTCCACCTTGGCGGCGTAGTACAGCTCATTTGGTATCTGGGAGAAGTTCTCCTTCAGCAGGTAGATGTAAAATACGGAGGTGACGCTGGGCAGAATCAGGCCCGTGAAGGTATTGCGCAGATCCAGATTGGTGATGGTGACGAAGTTGGTGATGACCACCAGCTCATTGGGAATCATCATCAGCGACAGGAACACCGTAAACACCAGATCCCGGCCCCGGAACTGGAGGCGGGAGAAGGCGAAGGCGGCCAGCACCGTGACGAGCAGCATCAACACGGTGGTGATGACGGTGAAAACAATGGTGTTGGTGAAGTAGCCCCCCAGGGGAACCGCGGTAAAGGCGTCGTGGTAGTTTTGCAGGGTTGGCATCAGGGTGTACAGCTGGGGAATCCACTCGGAGTTGTAGGATGCGTAGCTTTTTACGGAGGTCAGCACCATCCAGTAGAAGGGGAACAGGACAACAAGGGCCCAAATGGTCAGCAGGGTGTAGGTCACAATGCTTGTGATCCGCTTCCGGCGGGCGGCAGCCCTTTCGATTTTTTCGTAATCCATAACGCCGCCTCCTTAATAATGGACGTGCTTTTTGCTGACCAGCAGATTGATGCAGGTGATGGTCAGCACGATGGCGAACAGAAGGATGGCGGCGGCGGAAGCGTAGGATGGGTAGCCGCCGGAGTCGCCGTAGAGCATGTCGTAGATATAGCCCACAATGGTGTTCATCCCTGCGGCGTTCAGGTCGGTGCCGAACAGGGCCACCGCGTCGGAATAGGACTTAAACGCGCCGATGAAGCCGGTGATTACGAGATAGAACAGGGAAGGGGAGATCATGGGAAGGGTGATTTTCGTGAAGGTCCGCAACCTGGAGGTGCCGTCTACCTTTGCGGCATTGTAGTAGGTCTGATCCACCGAGGCCAGGGCGCTGGTGAGGATCAGGATTTTAAAGGGCATGACCACCCACACGGTGTAGAAGCACAGCACGAACATCTTCGCCCAGTAAGGGCCGCCGATGAAATCAATGGGGCCCGCGCCGAACCAGCTCAGAATCAGATTGATCAGGCCGTCGGTGTAGGGGGTCTGCTTGAACAGAATCATGAATACCAGGCCCACGGCCAGGGTGTTGGTCACATAGGGCAGGAAGTAGACGGTCTGGTATAGGTCCCGGAGCTTTTGAATGGAGCTTAAGCCCACGGAGATCAGCAGCGCCAGAGCGGTGGACACGGGGACGGTGATGATGACCAGGATAAAGGTGTTTTTCAGAGCCTGCAGGAAGTAGGGATCGTGCAGGACATAGGCGTAGTTGTAGCCGCCCACGCTGAAGTAGGTCTGGGAGGCAAAGTTATACCCCTCCTCAAAGGAGTAGATAAATACGTCGATGAGGGGGTACACCAGGAAGCATCCCAAGAACGCTATGGCGGGCAGCAGGCACAGCCAGCCCTTGCGGTTGTTGTTTTCCATATGGGTCCCTCCGGCTCAGAAGTCGATCCGCGCTTCGGTTTCCTTGCTGAAAAGGAAAACCTTGTTGGGCTTCAGGTCAAAGCGGACGGTGGGCGCGGCCACATGGGCGGCGTTCTCCGCGTCGATGATGGAGCGGATGGTGACATTCTGGGACTTGGGATGGGTGGAGACCACGCTGATGTCCCGGCCCATGACCTCCACGCGGCTCAGCTCACAGGTCAGCGCCCCGGTGTCTGACAGCATGAAGCCCTCCGGACGGATGGCGGCTGTGACGGCCTGGTCCGCGACTGCGGATACATCCAGCACTGCTTCCTCGCCGATGTACAGCTTCCCGCCTCTGACTGTGCCGTCAAACACGTTGATGGGCGGGGTGCCCAGGAACTTGGCAACGAACAGATTCACCGGGGAGTCGTAGACCGCCTGGGGCTTGCCGATCTGCTGGACAACGCCGTCCTTCATGACCACAATGAGATCAGAGATGGACATGGCCTCCTCCTGGTCGTGGGTGACGAACACGGTGGTGATGCCGGTGGAGCGCTGGATGCGGCGGATCTCCTCCCGGGTTTGCAGACGCAGCCGGGCGTCCAGGTTAGAAAGGGGCTCGTCCAGCAGCAGAATCCGGGGCATTTTTACCAGGGCGCGGGCGATAGCCACCCGCTGCTGCTGGCCGCCGGAGAGCTCACTGGGCTTGCGGTCCATGAGCCCCTCGATCTGCACCAGCTTGGCAGCCTCCAGGGCCATGTCCGCCATTTGGGCCTTGGTCAGCTTGTCCTTGCCCTTCCGGTTCTCCAGGGGGAAGGTGATGTTCTGCTTCACCGTCAGGTGGGGGTACAGGGCGTAGTTCTGGAAAACAAGACCTACACCCCGGTTTTCCGCGGGCAGGTCAGTGACGTCGTCGTCGCCGAAGAAGATGCGGCCACTGGTGGGCTTTTGCAGTCCGGACAGCAGATTCAGTGTGGTGGATTTGCCGCAGCCGGAGGGACCCAGCAGGCCGATGAGCTGGCCGTCGGGAATCTCAAAGGTCAGGTCGTTGACCGCGACAACCTCCTGGGGCGGCTTTTTGTTCAGGCTGGGATATTTTTTCGTCAGATTCTGCAAGGTGACTTTCATGGGATCACGTTCCTTTCGCGAACGGTAATAATTGACTATATTATATGCCATTGCCTGGAAATTTGCAAGAAAGAAACAGGAAGCGCCTTGAAAACGCTTCCTGTTTTCTCCTATCCTTCGGCTTTAACGACACCGTACTGCAGCTCCGGGTGGGCATCCTGCAGGGCCTGCAGCAGAGCCTTGGCCTGGGGCTCCACATCGTCGCCAATGTAGATCTCCACCTCCGTGCCGTCGGTCAGCACCAGCACCAACCGTTCAATAATAAAGCTGTGGCCGCCGCAGCACAGCTTCCCGTATACCGGCTCCACCCGGCGGAAGATGCGCTGTACGTTTGCCAGCGGCATCTGACACCAGCGCAGACCAGCCTTCCAGAAAACGGTATCTTTCCCCAGCTTAACCCTGCAGTAAGCTGCCGCTGAAGCAAATTCTGCGTCCAGCGCGGCATCGGTTCCTTTGGTGTAAATGTACTCTTTCAGATTGTTTGCCATAAGGTAAGCCCCTTTCCGTTTTGTTTTTCCGATTCCAGTTTATTGATTTTTGAGACAAATGTCAATGGGGGATTTTCCCTGTGCCCTCAATTTTTGCTGCCTCTTGTAAAACCCAGGCAATCTGTGTTATAATTCCATCACGATACGCACTTTACGGCTGGGTTTTCCCGGGAAATACCTGCGGATTCTTAAAGGAGTCACCTATGAACGGTTTTTACTGGATTTATCTTGTGATGTTTCTGTTTTTGCTGGGCTATGATTTTGCAAAAAACAGCGAACAAAAACGATTGGTCTATTTTGGGGCCTGCGGCTTTTTGATCCTGATTTTTGTGGTTCAGGATTTCGGCGTCAGCGTGGACATTGCGGAGTATATGCGCCAGTATGCCATCATTCCCGGACTGTCCCTTGGGGAGATGGTTACCCATAAATTCGAGATCGGCTATGTGCTTCTGTGCTGGATTCTGGAGCGGCTCTTCGTCAGCGACCGGGTGCTGCTGCTGGTTCTGGGCGTTATGATCCTGCTGCCCTACGGCATCTGCTTTGAGAAGGAGACCGAAGCGCCTATGGTGGCCCTGATGGCATTCCTGGCCCTGGGCATGTATATGCACGCTGTCATCTATTGGCGGCAATTGGTGGCTATGGCGATCCTGACCTTCTCCTACCGGTTCATCCGGGAGAGGCGGATTGTTCCCTTCCTGCTGGTGGTCCTGATTGCTATGACCTTCCACAAGACTGCCGTTGTATTTTTGGGACTTTATGTGATTTATAACATCCCCATCCAACCAAAGCTGCTCCTTATCTGCGGGGCAATCTCTGTCATTCTGGGCATCTTCGGCCGGCCCATCATTGAGTTCGGGATCGCGGTGATCTACCCCCGCTACACCAGCTTCACCCGGGAGACCGAGGGCGGCGAGACCCTGCTGGCCCTGCTGTGGGTCATCACGCTGCTGTCCTATTGGCTGTTCCGGGACCGGATGGATGACGACAAAATCCGGCTGCCGTTCCTGATGATCCTCATCGCCGCAACTCTCCAGCCCATCTGCTTCGCCTTCTACAATTGGCTGCGGATCGTGCTGTACTTCCGGGTGGCACTGGTGCCCATGACTGCCCAGCTGTATGCGGCAATGTTCGAGCGGAAGGAGAGCAACAAGGTTCTGGCCCTTTTGGAGCGGTTTTTCCCCAGGCTTCACAGGGCGGTGCTCTGCGTCTATGACAAGAAGGGGTTCCGGATTGCCATGCAGCTTTGCTTGTTTGCGGTTCTGTTCGTCTGGTATGTCAGTGAGCTGGATGACTCTGTCTACCGGATGGCGCCCGTTATCTGACGAGGAGGCACCTGAATAATGCCTGCTGAATAAGCCGCAATACGGCTTATTCACGCACCGTAAGGTGTGTAATTCTATCGTGGAGCGGGGGCATTCAGTATATGACAGATACCGTGGACGACGCCTGGTGGGCTGCGTGTTGCGCGGAGTAGCGTAATCGGTTGAGCTATGCAGCTGCAAACCGCCGCAGTTGAACACGCAATAACCGAATAAAGACCAATCGCACTTTAAGAAAGGACTGCTGAAAGGTCATCCTTACGCTTTGCTCCACTTAAAACAGCAGGTCCTCGACTGCATTCATCAATAAATGGCCGCTGTGGAAAGGCTGTATGGAACCATCCCGCTGAAAAAACTCCATGAGATCTACTGCAGTCAAAATTCACCCATATCAGAGGAGGCCTTTCGGCTTATTGAGGAGATCTCCAATTTTGAGAAAAAATGGCTATCTGGTCATGCCCCGCAAACCGCTTCCCAAACACAAAGATCCCAAATTGTCCGATCTGGATTTTGTGTTTCTTTATCTGCTGGGGGATGATGGTATGGAGGATTCCCATTCCACGACGCTGGATAACATCGCCATGCTGAATTATTTCCGGCGCAGACGGTGTCCTTGTCCCGGTCCCCGGAGGATCTGTGCAGCCGGATCCGGGATCTGATTGCGATTGTTGCCCGTTTGCAGGTTATTCTGACTGCACTGGAGCAGGAAGAGTTGACCTTTCGGGGGCAGTCGGATATCGAGGAGTTCGTGTCTTTGTTCCAGGAACGGAATAACCACACACCAAAGCACATAAATCGAGGCTACACGCCGAGGGGGGTTCCTCCATATATCTCTCCAAGCAAATCCCGGAAGCGCCGCGCAGCTTCGATAGACAGCTGAGTTTGTTTGACGAGACCCTCCCGCCGACCTAACCGTCCATCACCGGAACCTCTGCTGGAAACGCTCCATACGGCAGCGGAAAGAAATACAAAAACTGCTGCGTTGACACCACCGCCCTCTGCCCAAGCGGCAGAGGGCGGTTCTTTATCGCTCCAATGCTGCGCGAAGCTTCTGCAGTGCCCGTTTTTCGATTCTGGATACATAGCTTCTGCTGATCCCTGTAATGTCTGCCACCTCCCGCTGGCGTTTTGGGGTCTGCCCATCCAGCCCATAGCGCAGCAGGATCACCTGCCGCTCCTGGTCCGTCAGGCAGGAATCCACAGCCCGGCGCAGCTGCTGGGCCATCTCCCGGGAGGATACCTGTTCCAGCAGATCGAAGTCCTCGCTCACCACGTCCATCAATTCCAACGGAGCCCCGTCAGCGCCGGTTTCGATGTAGTCAAACAGGGATACATCCTGGGCGCTTTTTCGCTGCGCCCGAAAATACATCAGGATCTCATTTTCTACACACCGAGCAGCGTAGGTGGCCAATCTCGCACCCTTGGACGGGTCAAAGGTTGTGATCCCCTTGATCAGGCCAATGGTTCCAATGGAAATAAGGTCCTCCTGATCGGCCGTCTGGGCGTAGTATTTCTTCATGATATGGGCCACCAAGCGCAGATTCCGTTCGATGAGAACGTTGCGGGCCTCCAGGTCTCCATTCTGCGCCAGATCCAGATAATACCGTTCTTCTTCCTCGGTCAGGGGCCTGGGAAAGCTTCCTGAGGACAGCTGAAGCGCATACAGCAAGCTGCTGAGCATCAGCCAGGCAGCAGCTAACATGACTATCACCTCCATCTTACGTTATTCGTCACTGCTCGTCCGTATGTGTGAGGAAGGTGGGCATGTGGTTGGCCCTCTGATAATGATTTCATTACGTCTAACACTTTTTGGATATTAATATCTCATAACTATTCAGTCACCCCTATTTTAGCCGCTTGAAATGTTCCTGAATTTGCACATACTGGTGAAAATATATGAGGTTATGGGGAATATTTGTTCTGCCTGATACCCACGACTGAATAGTTACATCGATTTAACTCAGCATACCACAAGATGTGGCAACCGCATTGGTTAAGCACAGGAAAATCTGGTTGCCAGCCATTCGACGGTTGAAGCGAAAACAGTATTCATCGTACTGAGGAAGGAGCAGCCACCCTTGTCCCAGCATGCCAGTCCGTGCTAGCCGCCCAGCGGAGTCAGAATGGCCTTGTTCAAGAACGCACAAAAAAGCCTGCCGCCCTTGATAAAAGGGAAGCAGGCTCTGTTTTTTACATCGGGCTCATTTGCTTGTGACCATTTTCAATTTTACAACATCCATGTGGGGCTTGCATTTTGCATTGGGAGCAGTGCAGCAAAAATTCGACTGGGACTGTACTATGTATACTCTCGCCTGGGCCTTTTGACATCACCAGGGGCGGGGAATTCGGGAGAATGTGTTGCTTTTATCTCGCAAAATGTACATCCACCAAGGTTAACTCATTTTGAGGTAAGGTAAGTCACACTTTAGTAGATTATGGTATCTACAACTTAGTAGAAATGCAGTTAGAAACCACATTGGCTGCGACGCCCACAGCGAAATTTGGCAAGTGCTGATACAGCTGTTTCAAAAAAGAGTCCAGGCCTGCATTTTTCTTTTGCAGAAGTTCCCGAAAGCTTTCATATTCTTCGGGTGACATTTCGTTTGCTCGAGCCTCTGCAGTTTTGCAAAAATCGAGGATATTCAGATCCTGCAAAACCTTTGCGTGTCCCTCAACGGATAGACCGTCAATGCAGATTGCATTGGGAGTCGCAACAGTGGTATTGTTAAGCAACTGTCCATTCCCGCTTACTTTTGCTTTAAGGTGAACAGTAGATTATGTTCGGAATTCATTCGAATGGTCAAAATTGCACACTGGCGTCTTTTTTCGTTCTCCTGATACCAGTAGAAGATCCAAGCGCCGCCAATTACGATCAGAAGAAGCGCTCCTACAGCGGTTGCCTTAAACAGGAAAAGACTCGCAAGAATCAGAAGCGCGGCCACAACAGGGAATGGTGTCGAGGCAATATTCGTCACGGAGATGTACGAGATATTGAAGAGCTGAATCATCGTGCTGTCCCACATCATAAGGTTCTTCTGGAGTAACTATTCAGTAGCCATGTAGAGACATGTTTCTCCACAAGGCAAAATGACGAACGGACTATGGATAGCAAGAAATTATTCTTCCATCCAAATCAGATAGGCTGTAAAATAAGCGTATCAAGAAACTGTGGGAGTGATTGGAATGGAAGAACAAATAAGGCTGTTGATGGAAGTCAACGCACAGCTGAGTACTTTGCTTCAGGCTGAAATGAAACAGAACCAGGCATTGACAGCCAAGATTGACGAACTCCTCCGGCAGATTGATGAGCTGACCCACAAGAAAAACAGCCGCAACAGTTCCGCTCCTCCATCCAGTGACGGTTATTCCAAACCTGCTCCCAAAAGTCAGCGGAAATCCAGCGGCGCGAAGCCTGGCGGACAGGATGGTCACAAGGGCAGCTCCATGAAACTCATGAGAACGCCGGACGAAATTCGGGAGCATTACCCCCAGGCGTGCAGCGGATGCCCAAATCGGGAGCATTGTCGTGCCGTCATCGCTGAACAGCGGTATGAATCTGACATTATTGTGGAATCCAGACTGATTGAACACCGTCAGATGGTTTGCTGCTGCCCAATGGCAGAAAACAAGACATTGATTGGTGAATTTCCGAAGAATATCACCGGAACTAAGCAGTACGGCAACAATCTGAAAGCCTATGCTGCCGCATTGTCCACTGTGGGCATGGTGGGCATTGACTGGATTCATGAGCTGCAGACAGGTGTATTTGATATTTCAGTCAGCAGTTATCCACAGCTCCAATGCACGGTATCTGGACAATCTGGAATAATTCTATATTTTGCACAAATCAGCCCCGATTGGGCGGGGCGACTGAATAGTTACCCAGTTTTTTAAGAATTCGACCTCTTGCCTCGCGCAAGCAAGTTCATTCTCAAGCTGCCGGATCCGCTGCTCCACCGTTTCTTCTCCAGTCTTTGGAGGGCGTCGGTAATTCTTGCTGCGCCTATCCGAGAAGACGCTTTCCTGCTTGTCTTTCTTGTTAAGCGTGTAGGAGAAGCCTTCCACGCGGCTGACTCCGAGAATCTCCGGATCGATCCCGTACTGGCGCATCGTTTCCGCCACAGGAATCCCCTGACGTTTCTTTTCATACGCCAGTTCCTTGAAGACCTCAGTAAAGCGCACCGTGTTGGCGGTTACGGAAGCAACGTACGGATTCTTCCGCAGCTTCTCAATTTCTTGCTTGGACAGTGGGTTCGTGTGCGTCTTCTTGCTCATCTGTATCCATGCTTTTCTATCCTCTTCATAGATACATCTTACCACACAAATCTTTCCCGCAGAAGTGTCCACCGTTAAGGGCGTCCCCCTAATCTTTCTGTCCGAAGATCTGGGCACCCCCTAAACAATGAGTGTCCCTTCTGCAGGGTACAGTTTAGTCAGATATCCAGCATCTCAACATGGAGGATACCGGGCATTTTTTCCAGCTGATCGATGATTTCCTGATGGTTTCCATGCTTTTTCAGCCGAAGAAAGCAGGTTAGGGCAACACCCTGGCCCTCCACCGCTTCGCCAAACTCCAGATTGCTCAGGGTGATGTCGTGGGGAGCCAGCATCTCACGAATGCTGGGCAGAATGGACATGGAGGTTATGAAAATGGTCACATGGATTCTCTTCAGGTGGCGGTAGAATACCAACTCCAGCTTATCAGCCATCAGCATGGTGATCAGCATCGCCAAAAATACGCCCAGAGAGACGGCATAGTTGCCTACGCCGATGTTAATGCCCAGACAGGCAACTGCCCAAAGTCCGGCAGCCGTTGTCAGGCCCCTGACCTTCTGGCGGGGCGTGACCATGATGGTACCAGCGCCGATAAAGCCGATGCCGGAAATGACCTGGGAAGACATCCGGGCAGGATCAAAGCCGGGGCCGTAGGACTCGAACAGGGAAAGCCCGGCCAGAACCGTGCTGCAGGCACCGATACATACCAGCATATAGGTTCGCATGCCGGCAGGCCGCAGCTTCCGAGTTCGCTCCATACCCAGAATTCCGCTGGCAACCAGCGCCATCAGCAGCCGGATCAGAGCGGTGGTGTCATTGAATTTGTACAGATCCAGCATTAGGCAGATCACTCTTTCTTATTCATTCTTTGATCAGATCCTCATACAGCGCGCGGATATTCTCATAGATATGAGTGGGCTGCACCTCACTGGTTTTCAGATCCTCCATCGTACCCTCGCCGCTGAGGACGAAAATAGCACTGATACCGGCGTTGATGCCGCAGGCAATGTCCGTATACAGGCGGTCACCCATGATCGCCGTCTGCTCCCGGGTATAGCCGGTTTCCGCCAGTGCCAACTCCACCATGGCGCTCTGGGGCTTGCCGATAAAGGTGGGCATCCGCTTGGTGGCGTTGAACAGCATCTGGCTGACAGAGCCGCAGTCGGGGACAAAGCCGTACCAGGTGGGGCACACCCAGTCCGGATTGGTGGCAATGTAATCCACCCCCCTGCCCAGCAGGATGCAGGCATCCTCCAGCTTTTGAAAGCTCAGCTCGGTGTCAAAGCCCATACATAGGCAGTCGATACCGTCCTCCAGGTGGTCGGTAATGGGCAACCCCGCTTCGGCCAGCTGCTGGCGGAAGGTGGCCGTGCCGAACGCGTAGATCTTACGGTAGTCTTTCTTTTTCAGGTGAACAATTGTGGCATTGGTGGAAGTGAGAAAATCCTCCCTGACTGCGGCAATTCCCATTCGCGCAAGCTTCTCTATGTACTTATCCACGCTCTTGGAAGAGTTGTTGGTCAGGAACATATACCGTCCGCCGATGCTGCGGACATAGTTGAGAAAGTCCAATGTTCCGTCGAACAGATCCTCATCCAGGTAGATGGTGCCGTCCATATCCAGCAAAAACAACCTCTTTTGCTTCAAATCCGTCATCGTGTCGTCCTCCATTGTTAACGAATGATCCTTTGGGGGTTTGGGCAAATCCTTTGCCCGAAGCATCAGGATCCGCCGCCTGTTTTTCCTTTAACCGGGCTGGGGAAGTTCAAAGCAAAACCGCAGGTAATGGAGCAGCAATTTCTCATTGGGGATGTTGTAAGGAATGAACAGATAGAAATCCTGCTGAAGCTCCAGCCCCTTCAGGTAACGGCTCGAAGCCATGTTGATGGCAACGTAAGCCTCTTCCCCATTCTCGTCCAGCCCCGGAACCAGCGAATCCTCCACGGCGGTCAGAATATCCTCCGGAAGGAATTTCTTCAGATTCTTCATGGGCAGTTCTCCGCGGAAATGCTCCAGAACAGGCATTGTGGTGATCATAAAATCCAACTGATTGACTGCCATAACGGCGATCACCTTGCCGTTGCTGGCTGCGGTGTATTCATCCGCGGAGCCATCCAGGTCGATGTACAGCGTGTCATCAAATACGATTCGCTCCCCGGGGGATAGATTCAGGGTGGACGCGTACTCCTTCTCCATTTTTGCGGCAGGGAAATAATTGTAGTCATCGTTGGTGATGAAGCCCTGCAGCACAATCTGCTTTCTGCTCTGTACCAGGGCATCTCCAATATAGCCGACGAACAGGCACACGATGAGCAACCCCACCAGCCATTTGGTATAGTAGGTGGTCAGGTAGCTGAAGCGCTGCTTCAGGGTCATGGGCCGCAGCTTGTCACACTCTGCAGCGAACCAGCTACGGATGCGGGAAACGATATTCATGACAGTTCCTTTCACAGATAGGGATCCATGGGAGAATGCTTCTTCTTCTTTTTCTCAATTTTCATCCCGGCGTATTTCAGGAATAGCCCCCAAATGAAATAAGAGGAGAAGAAAATTGCCAGACCGATCCAGAAGAAGAACAGACCGCCAAAATAGTAAATGCCCACAGCTGCCAGAAGGAACAGAACCACCACGGAAATAGTAACGTGGAGATTTCCGGTTGCCATAATAAAGCTGTCCATCAGAATCTTTTTCACAGGGAAATCGTAAGCGGCCAGAATGGGGTAGATATAGACGCTGCAGCAGATTGCCACCAGGGCAGCGCAGCCGGACAGGCTGAGAAAGCCCAGGGCAATGATGCCCTTTGTCAGATAGAAATTCCAGGCGGCATACAGATTGACCGCCAGCAGTGCTCCCAGCGTCAGCTGCAGCAGCCACAGTAGTGTGGCTTTTTTGAAATTTGCCTTAAAGGCGGAGAAATAGGAGCCGATCACCCTGCCCTCATTGTCGCCGACTGCATCCAGGGTGAAGCTGTAGAAGGCGGCGGTGGAGGCGCCGATGGTGAAGACAGGCAGACTGGTCAGCAGCCACAGCAGACTCATGCAGGACACATCCGTAATCTTGCCCATGAAGTTCCAGAATTTGTTCTCGGGGTTAAACAAGGTATGCATACAGCTTCGCTTACTCCAGGATGTTCGAGGTAATATAGTCCACGCCGCATTCGATCACACGGCGGCCGTCTTCCACGGTGTCCACGGTCCAGCAGTTGACCTCCTTGCCTGCCGCATGCACCTTCCGGCAAAGTTCCTCGGTGACAGCCGTGTGCTTAATGTCCAGACCCAGGTCATATTTCACAAGGCTCTGCAGATGCTTGTCGTCCCAGGCGCTCAGAAGGAACTGGGCGTTCACATTGGGATAACGCTTGCGCAGCCGGATCAGGTTCTTCAGGCAGAAGGAAATAATCACGGTATGATCGAGATAGCCCATCTTGTCAATGGTGCCCATGATCTTGTAAACATCGCTGGCGGTGAATTCGTTTTTCAGCTCCAGGACGGCAACCTTCTCATACCGGGCGCAGATGGAGATGTACTCCTCCAGTGTGGGCATGATCAGATCACCCCGGCTCTTGACGCCGTCCCGCTCCGCCAGGCGCAGAGCCCGGAGGGTATCAAAAGTGGTTTCCTCGATCACCATGGAATCCACAGCCACCCGCTTGGTGTTATCATCGTGGAAAATCACGAACTTGCCGTCCAGGGTGCGGTGAATATCGGTTTCGATGCCAAAATACTTCTCCCGGTTGCCCGCAGCCACAAAAGCAGCACAGGTATTCTCGCGCTCCAGGCCGCTGAGGCCCCGGTGGGCGATCATTTTTACATTGGTACCGGTGGTGTCCAGTTTGATGGTATTCATAAGAAAATAACCAACTCTTTTTCTTTTATTTATTTTCAGCACGGATCATGCTTAACGGCGAGTATATCACGGAAATCGGGAATTTTCAAGGAACGCGAAGACAAATTCCCAGCCGACAAGATAATTTGTTAATTATCCATAAAAATTTTTTAGAATATTGGTTATATCGTCAAAATATCAAAATTGTAAGTATTTTACAGGAATTTTACTTGCAATATGCCGAAAGGAATGATAGACTCATAGGGTAAGCAGCCCATTTGGACTGGCACGATATTATTAATACGGAAAGGAATAATAAAAAATGAAGAAGCTTTTCGCAATGTTGCTGGCACTGGTCATGGTTCTGTCCCTGGCTGCCTGCTCCGGCGGCTCTACCGGCAGCGCTGTGGCCCCCACCGCTACCACCGCAGCTCCCGCGGGTGATTCCGGCACCACTGAGCCTGCCGCCTCTGCCGATATGTACGCTGTCACCGAGCCCATCGAGATCGTATGGTGGCACGCTCTGGAGGATCAGTATGCCGGTCTGGTTGCTGAGATCGTCGACGACTTCAACAACTCCCAGGATCTGATCACCGTGAAGGCTGAGTACATCGGCGCATACAAGGATGTCAACGAGAAGCTGGTTGCCGCCAATGCTGCCGGCACCGGCTTGCCCGCCGTCTGCGTTGCCAACACTGACTACGTTGCTCAGTACGGCGCCAACGGCGTGTTCGAAAACCTGGACGGCTACATTGCCGCCACCGGCTACGATGTGGATGACTTCTCCTCCGGTCTGCTGCTTTCCTCTCAGTATGACGGCAAGCAGGTTGCTATGCCCTTCCTGCATTCCACTCAGGTCATCTACTATAACAAGACCCTGGCCGATGCCAACGGCATCACCGTTCCTACCAAGATCGAGGACTTCGAGGCCTTCCTGCAGGCCGGCGCAGCTGCCTGCGGCGGCTACGGCACCGTGGTTCCCGGCTGGGATCAGTGGTACTTCGAGACCCTGTACCTGAACGAGGGCGTTGAGATCATCACCGATGACAACACCTGCGATCTGAACGGTGAAACCGCTCAGGGCGTCACCTCCATGATCAAGGGTTGGTGCGACAATGGCCTGGCTTACTTCGCCACCGGCACCGATGCTTCCGCCAACATGCGTCAGAAGTTCTATGACGGCCAGACCTTCTCCGTCATGCACACCTCCTCCCTGTATAACGCCTATGTCGACAAGTGTGATTTCGAGGTCGGTATGGCCTGGTATCCCGCTGCTTCCACCGGCAACAAGTACTCCGAGGTTGGCGGCTGTGTCCTGGGCATCCCCGCCAACAACGATCAGGCCACCAAGAACGCCGCCTGGGTGTTCCTGCAGTACCTGGTTGGCAAGGAAGTCAACATGAAGTGGGCTGAGGGCACCGGCTATATGCCCACCCGTAAGTCCGTTCTCGAGACCGAGGAAGGCGTTGCTTTCCTGCAGGCTAAGCCCGCGTTCCAGTGCATCTTCGACAACCTGGATTTGATCAATCCCAGAATTCAGAACGGTTCCTGGAGCGAACTGGCTACCACCTGGAAGACCTACATGGACGTCATCATGAACCAGAACGGCGATATTGCCTCCAATTCCGACGACATGGTCGTTGAAATTGACGAAATCCTGGCCGATTAATTCTTCTCTTTATGGCCGGTCGCGTTCTGCGGCCGGCCATATCCGCTCCCCAATATTCTTCTCACATTCCGTTTGGTCTGGGAGGAATTTGTAGGAGGGCATTCCCCGAAGCTGCTTTCCCGGGCGGGGAAATATGTTCTGACAACCGTTTTCAAAATTCCGGAATACAGGGTGTATTGCGGAATTTTGAAAACGGTTTGTAAGGGCAGATGATTCGCCCAGAATTGGTAGGCAAATTTCACGGGTGCCCTGTAGATACACACCATATCAAATGCTGCTGAAAGGATCTGATACGATGTCAGAAACCAGAACTCAGGCCCAAAACCTTCAACCGCCGAAGAAAACCATCCTTACCCGCAGAAACGGTTCCAAGCTGGTGGACTTCCTGCTCGTACTGCCTGCGCTGGCGTTCCTGGCCATCTTCACCTACTACCCCGTGGCAAAGCTGGTGCAGATCAGCTTAACCGATTGGAACCTTCTGAAGCCCACATGGGAATATGTGGGACTAAAGAACTGGAAATGGCTGTTCGCCGGATCCGGCGCCAAGTACCTGTGGAATTCCCTGAAGGTCACCTTCCTGTACTCCATGGGCGAAATTCTGGTCACCATCGTTGGCGGTATGATTTTTGCCCTGCTGTTTAACCGTGCTACCAGGGGCTTCACGCTGATGCGGGCTGTGGTGTTCGTGCCCAAGTATGTGGCCATGTCCTCCTGCGCCGTGGTGTTCCTGTGGATCCTGAATACCGACTACGGTGTTCTCAACTATCTGCTGAGTCTGATGGGCATCGAACCCATTGACTGGCTGAACCAGGAAAGCACCGCGCTGCTGTCGGTTTTGATCACCACCTGCTGGCGTGTCATAGGCTACGGCATGATGATCTATATGGCTGCCATGAAGGGCATTTCGCCCCAGTATTACGAAGCCAGCTCCATCGATGGCGCCAACAAGGCCCAGCAGTTCTTCGGCATCACCCTGCCGCTGCTGGCTCCCACCACCGTCTTCCTGCTGGTCACCACGTTCCTGTCCTCCATGAAGGTCTTCCAGTCCGTCGACATTCTGACCAGCGGCGGCCCCGCCCGTTCCACGGAAGTGTTCGTCTATCTGATCTACCGCTACGCCATGGTGGACTTCCGTATGGACCGTGCTGCAACCTCCGCGGTCATGTTCTTCATTATCCTGCTGACCATCACGGTGGCTACCATGAAGGTTTCGGATAACAATGTGAACTATGATTCCTAAAAAGGAGTGAACGCTATGCCGAAAAATACACTGATCGATCATCATAAAAGACACTCCGTAGGCTATCACATTCAGACCATCGTTGTTGTCCTCATCACCATTGTGATGTTCTTCCCCCTGTACTGGATGATCGCAACCTCTCTGAAATCCGCGGAGGAATCCCAGCTGATCATCCCCACCATGTATCCCCATGAGTTCCATCCAGAGAACTATATGAACGTGATGACCCGGGCAAACTTCTCCAAGTACTATCTGAACACGATCATCATGACCGCCGGTATTATGCTGCTTCAGATTGGCTTGGGTACCCTGGCTGCCTACGGTTTTGCCTTTGGTAAGTACCCCGGACGGAACATTACCTTCTACATCGTTCTGGGCGCAATGATGATCCCCATTCAGGTAACCTTCGTCCCCATTTATATCATGTGTGCCGGCTGGGGTCTGGCAAATACCTTCCTGGGTTTGATTCTGCCGGAAGCCGTCTCTGCGTACTACATTTTCATGATGCGCAATTCCTTCCTGTCCGTAGACCAGAGCTACATTGACGCCGGTTATATGGACGGTCTGGGACGCTTGGGTGTCATCTGGAATGTGCTGCTGCCCATGTGCAAGTCCACTCTGTTCACGGTTCTGCTGGTCACCTTCTCCAACGGCTGGAATGCCTATTTCTGGCCCAAGATCATTGCCAGCGATGAGCCCCGCCGTGTGCTGACCATCGGTCTGGCTTTCCTGAAGAACACCTTCGCCGGTCAGGCTGTTGCCAACCAGCACGAGATCATGGCCGGTGCCGTTCTGGCCGTGCTTCCTCTGGTGATCCTGTTTATGTGCTTCCAGAAGTACATGATGACCGGTTACTCCAAGGCTGCCATGAAGTAAGCCGCCATAAGAAAACGCGACAGCCTTGGTTGGGAACCAACCAAGGCTGTTATCAGATTGCAGGCGACCTCCCAAAAAGCTGCTTTTTGCGTGTAAGGGATTTTGGGAGGCCTCCTGTAGAAAGGAATTGTCACTATGGATTTTGTCTCCAAAGAGGATCGGCAGTGGAAAGCCAACCTGCACTGCCACTCCAACCTGTCGGATGGGCGTATGTCCCCCGAAGCGCTTGTGCAGGCATACAAAGAGCGGGGTTACCATATCCTGGCCATCACGGATCACGAGGCCCCCTACGACCACAGCCGATTTACAGAAAAGGGCTTTCTGATGCTCACCGGCTACGAAGCCTATATCCGGCCCTCTTCCAAGTGCATTCTGGATCACTTCGGCCCGGAGATCCACCTGAACCTGTTTGCCAGGGAGCCCGGAAACCTTACCTTCATCGGCTACGATCCCAATTTCTGCAAATACCTTCCAAAGGCTTACGGGGACAGTCTGCCCAAATCCCGGGATTTAGGCCCCAGAAGGTATGATCCGGCCTATATCCAGGAGTTCATCAATACCGCTTCGGAAAACGGCTATCTGGTCAGCTACAACCATCCCTGCTGGTCCATGGAGCGCGCGGAGGACATTCTGAATCTGAACGGCTGCTTCAGCCTGGAGGTATTTAACACCGGCTCCATGAAAATCAACGGCTATGAGGAGAATATGGCCCTGTATGATTCCCTGCTGCGGCGCGGAAAATTCTGGTATCTGCACGGCGCGGATGATAACCACAATGCGGTGCCTCTGGATGACTTCCTCAGCGACTCCTTTGGCTCCTGGACCATGGTCATTGCGCCGGAGCTGAGCTACAGCGCCGTTGTGGAATCTTTGGAAAAGGGCCGGTTCTACGCCACCACCGGCCCGGAGATCTACAGCCTGAAAATCAGCGGAGAGGAAGCCAGCATAGAATGCTCCGACGCCGTGCGCGTTACCATGCATATGTCTCCCAAATATACCCGAATCGCTTATAATCCCGACGGAAGCGACCTGCATGAGGCCAGCTTCCGGATCCCGGAGGATGCCCCCTATGTGTACTTCACTGTCCAGGACAGACAGGGCCGCAAGGCACATACCCATGCCTTCCCCCGGGAAGCGTTTTCCGAATAAATTCCCATGCGCTTTTTGACTGCGCCACATTGCATGAAAGCGTTGCACATGGGAATTTATATGCATCAGCACCGGTTGCCCCGCAAGGGGCTAGGTGCTGGCATTTGTTATCATTTTTACTGTGACTGCGGAGCTTTCACAGTAAACAGCAAAGGAGGACTGGAACTTGAAAAGGATCGCATCTGCGCTGCTGATCTGCCTGCTGCTTGCAGGCTGCAGCGAACCGAAAGTCATGGAAACCCAGCCGGAAACCATTCTGTCCCAGGCTCAAACCGGTGACACCACCGCCCTGCGGCTGACCCAGGAATCCAATGTCCGCAAGGCCACCTATGAAGGAAAGGATGCTTATTCCGATTTTCTGGCCGCTGCGGAGCCTCTGTTCCTGATCCCCGGCCTGAAGCAGGTACTGACTCCCCAGGGAATCGCCGTATGCCCCATTACCGGAAGAACCTATATTTCCGCCTACAGTGTAGATGGAGTCCCCTCCGCTGTGACGGTCATGGAAGCACAGACCAACGAGCTTGTGGCGGAGTACTACCTGTACAATTCCGATGGGACGCCCTTTACCAGCCATGTGGGCGGTGTCGCCGTAACCGAAACCCACATGTACCTGTCCGCGAAGCTGGATAATGACGGTTCCTACCGCATTGCTGCCATCGCCCTGGCTGATCTGCCGACAGAGGGCGCTCACAACATCACTCTGGAGGAAACCATTCCCATGGCCATGTCACCCTCCATGATGAACTACTCCGGCGGCTATCTGTGGGTGGGCAACTTCTACCACCCCAAGGCAGACTACGGTCTGTCCCCTAATATGGATTTCACCACCCCGGCTGCAGATGGCAGCGAGTACGGCTGCTATATCCTGGGCTTCGATATGAGCCAGGGCCATGCCCGGCTGCTTGGCGACGGTGAATATCCTATGCCGGATGTGATCCTGGTAGCCCCCGACCGCATTCAGGGCATCACGCTTACCGCTGACAACCGTCTGGTACTGAGCCAGTCCTACGGCAGAGCCAATGACTCTTCCCTGCTGATTTACGACCTGGATCTGAGGCAGGAACCCGATCTGACCCTGCCCCTCAACGGTCAGCACATTCCCGCTTTCCTGCTGGACGGAAACCGGCAGACCCATCAGATCAATGCCATCCCCATGTCCGAGGGCCTGGCAAATGCCCCGGACGGCCAGGTGCTGGTTCTCTTTGAATCCGGCGCCATCCGCTATGAAGATGGAAAGCACCGAACCAGCTACGTTTGGACACTGACGGTGGAGTGAAGAAAACCGGATCACCTGTGTCAGGGCAGGGAAACGGTTAAAGCAGCACCGCATAATGGGGCAAGGAGATTCGGCCAGAGTTTTTACCCGAGCGAACGTATGGATAATGCGGGAGTACTGGATGTATTCCCCATTTTTCATACTGCGCGATTGGGGCAAAAGATTCGCCGAAGCCCGCAGCTCCCATTGTGCGGTGCTGCCTTAAGTCCTATCGTGTCAAATCCGTCAGCGATTTCGGCAGAGGCTGCTCGCAGATGATCTCGTCCACCTCCGAAAGGTGGCACAGATTATTCAGATAAACACGGTTCAGCTTGCTGCTGTCGCAAAGAAGCACCCGCTTTTTGGCATGACGGAGCATGGCTCTGCGCAGGCTGTTTTCTTCCACCAGAGTATCCGTCAGGATCCCATCCATTGTCAGCCCCCGGGCAGAGAAGAACACGATGTCCGCATTGTACTGAGCCACTGTCCGCTCCGCATCCTCGCCGATGTAGCACAGGGAGCTGGTGATCATGCGCCCACCGGTGCAGATGTTGTTGATTCCCATGCGTCCGAGCAGGAAGGATGACTTTGCGGAACTGGTGATCACAATCAGATTCTTAAACGCCGATAGGTGCGGAACAATATTGTAGGCGCTGGTGCTTCCGTCCAGCATGATGATGTTTCCGTCCCGGATAAACCTGACTGCCCGCTGGGCAATGATGCTCTTGGCATCGTTCTGCTCCTGCTCCCGCAGAAAAAATGGGATCTTCTCATCCGCGGATTGCTTCACCAGCTGGGCGCCGCCATGGGTACGGATGATCCTCCCCTTCTGTTCCAGCTTGACCAGATCCCGCCGCAGGGTGGGCTGGCTGACAAATAGCTTGGCAGCCAGCTCTTGGGTGGTCATATGATCCTTTTCCAGCAGGGCGCTGAGAATCTTTTCTTCCCGATCGTAGTAAGGCATAATCATCTCCCTTTCATTTTTTGGTCATTACGCTCACAGATGCGCTCAATATGTGTTTGTTTTCTTCGTTCTTGCCTTGGCATATTGACAAATTCTGACTGATTTACTATTATAGTAGCATAGTTGATACAAAATAGCAATAATCAGACGAGGGTTTTTTGTGGGATATTCCCCGCTTCCACCCATTCCCCTTCCCTGCATTTGTTGTTTTTCAACTTCGCCACGCAGCCCTTCCGTTCTCCCCGTCACGGTATGGGAAAACGGCTTGAGGCACAGAAAGTAGGATCCCTTAAATATTATTTTTTGGAGGTTTACTGCAATGGAAGTCAAAGAAACAAGACCCTTTGTTGACTGGGAACTGATCAATTCTTTTATGATTGACGTGTTCAAAGCCTACGGTGTTCCCGAGGAGGACGCTGCCATCTGTGCCGATGTCCTGCTGGAGTCTGACCGCCGCGGCATTGAGTCCCACGGCTGCAACCGGTTCAAGCCCATCTACTTAGACCGCATCAAGAACGGCACCCTGCTCCCTGTCACCAAGATTGACATTCTGAAGGAAACACCCACCACCGTGGTCATGGATGCCAACAACGGCATGGGCATGGTAGCCTCCCACAAGATGATGGAAATGCTGATTGAGAAGGCTAAGGTTTACGGCATGGCCGGCGGCGCTATCACGAACTCCACCCACTACGGCATCGCGGGTTACTGGACCACCATGGCGGAAAAGGCCGGCATGATCGGCATCTCCGGCACTAACGCCCGCCCCTCCGTTGCTCCCACCTTCGGCGTGGAACCTATGATGGGCACCAACCCCCTGACCTTCACCATGCCCACCGACGAAGAGTTCCCCTTCAACTTTGACTGCGCCACCTCCACCATCCAGAACGGCAAGATCGAGTTCTATGCCCGCAGCGGAAAGCCCACTCCTGCCGGCCTGACCGTCACCCGGGACGGCGGCACCATGACCGAGTCCGCTGAGATTCTGAAGCAGATGCGTGCCGGCAACTGCGCGCTGGCGCCTCTGGGCGGCCTGGGCGAAGAGACCGGCGGCTACAAGGGCTACGGCTTCACTACCATCGTGGAAATCCTGTCGGCTGCTCTGTGCGGCGGTCCCTTCATGAAGGCTCTGAACGGCAAGGATGAGAACGGCAACAACTGCATGTACCATCTGGGCCACTTCTTCTTTGTCATCAACCCCGAGTTCTTCATGGGCTTGGACACCTTCAAGAAGACCGCGGGCGACATCTGCCGCGGCCTGCGCGCCTCCGCCAAGGCTCCCGGTGCGGAGCGGATCTACACCGCCGGTGAGAAGGAGTACCTGTCCTGGCAGTTCCGTAAAGATAAGGGCGTACCCGTGGGTGAAGCGATCCAGAAGGAGTTCATCCAGCTTCGCGATGAGTGCGGCCTGGATTACAAATTCCCCTTTGAGGGTTAATGGATTGATTGTAAAGGAGTAACGATATTATGGATTACGCAAAAGAGTCCTTGCGGCTCCACGGCGAGTGGGGCGGCAAGATTGAGGTTATCAGCAAAGTGCCCGTAGCCACTAAGGACGACCTGTCCCTGGCCTACACCCCCGGCGTTGCCCAGCCCTGCCTGGAGATCCAGAAGGACATCAACAAGTCCTATGAGCTGACCCGCCGTCACAATCTGTGCGCCGTTATCACCGACGGCTCCGCTGTTCTGGGTCTGGGCGATATCGGCCCCGAGGCGGGCATGCCTGTCATGGAGGGCAAGTGTGCCCTGTTCAAGGCCTTCGGCGATGTGGATGCGTTCCCCATCTGCGTCAAGTCCAAGGATGTGGACGAGTTTGTAAACGCTGTTTACCTGATCTCCGGCTCCTTCGGCGGCATCAACCTGGAGGACATCTCCGCCCCACGGTGCTTTGAGATCGAGCGCAAGCTGAAGGAAAAATGCGACATTCCCATCTTCCACGATGACCAGCACGGCACCGCCGTCATCACCCTGGCCGGCCTGACCAACGCTCTGAAGGTTGTTGGCAAGAAGAAGGAAGAGGTTAAGATCGTCACCTCCGGCGCAGGTGCTGCCGCCATCGCCATTGTGAAGCTGCTGCTGAGCGCCGGCTTCAAGAACGTGGTCATGACCGACCGCAGCGGTGCCATCTACGCCGGCCGTGAAGGTCTGAACTGGATCAAGAAGGAAATGGCCGAGGTTACCAACCTGCAGAAGGAAACCGGCAAGTTGGCCGACGTGATCAAGGGCGCTGACGTGTTCATCGGTGTTTCCGCTCCCGGCACCCTGACCACCGAGATGGTCAAGACCATGAATAAGGACGCCATCGTCTTTGCCTGCGCCAACCCCACTCCCGAAATCTTCCCCGACGATGCCAAGGCGGGCGGTGCCCGAGTGGTTTCCACCGGCCGTAGTGACTATCCCAACCAGATCAACAACGTGCTGGCCTTCCCCGGCATCTTCCGCGGCGCTTTCGATGTCCGTGCTTCCGACATCAACGAAGAAATGAAGATGGCTGCCGCTGAGGCTCTGGCAGGACTGATCTCCGATGAAGAGCTGAACGAGAATTACATCATTCCCGCCGCCTTCGATCCCAGAGTTGGCCCCGCCGTTGCCAATGCCGTTGCCGAGGCTGCCCGCAAGTCCGGTGTCGCTCGTCTGTAAGCCAGAACCAATTTCCGGGAGATTCGCGTTGTAAAGCCGAATCGTCCTAATCGCATATCCTTTGGGGGACTGCCTGCGGCAGTCCCCCTTAAACAATCTCCCGGCTCTTTGTATGACGGATATCTGAATCTGGGTAAAGCCAAAAACATCACCTCCCCTCCCATTACTGAACACAAATCAAGTATTATTTTGCTTGTCAGTGTCTGGTCTGGTTTCGCCTAAGGCAACACCGCATAATGGGGCAAGGAGTTTCGGCGAGAGAATTTGAACCGAGCGAAAGTATGGAAAATGCGGGAATACTGGATGTATTTCCCATTTTTCATACTGCACGATTGGGCCAAAAGATCCGCTGAAGCCCGCAGCTCCCATTGTGCGGTATTGCCTTAAATTTTCCCGGTCCTCAAGCGATACGACAACGCCGTCAAGCGGTGTCTTCTCAATAGAATGAAACCATTCTATTGAGAAATAGTATCAAAGTTTGCGAAAAAACACTTGACTCTCCCCTTAAGGGCAATGTCATCAACTTAAGCATTGAGAGCCGTATCGTAGGGGGCGATGCCCACATCGCCCCGCAGGGAAAGCTACACTTTTTGCACCAGACTGCGGCGAATTCGGAACATTGAGCAAGGGCCGATGTGGGCATCGGCCCCTACGGAGCGGCCTTAAGTTGATGACATTGCCCTTAAGGGGAGATGATACAATCCTCCCTGTAAACAAAGACAAGGAGGATTGTTTAATGGATGAACCATGTATTCGTGTCAGGAATCTGACAAAAACCTTTGGTGGCCGCGCAGTGGTGGATGATCTGTCCTTTGCTGTGGAAAAGGGCCAGGTCTTCGCCCTGCTGGGGCACAATGGAGCCGGAAAAAGCACCACCATTGATCTGATTCTGGGCTTGAAGGCCCCGGATAGGGGCATCGCGGCGATTCTGGGTATGGACGCCGCCAAACACAGAAAACAGGTGTTTGAACGGGTGGGGGTACAGCTTCAGAATACCCAGTATCAGCCAAACATCACCGTAGAAGAAGCCTGCATCGAGTATGCTTCTCTGTATGCCGCTCCGGCGGACTATCCGCGGCTGTTGGAGGGGTTTGGACTTGGTGAGCTGAGAAAGCGCTTCGTGTCCAAGCTCTCCGGTGGGGAGCGGCAGAAGCTTTCCGTTGTGCTGGCGCTGATTGGGAAGCCGGAAATCGTGTTTCTGGACGAGCTGACCACGGGGCTGGATGTGGTGGCAAGACGGGAGGTATGGAGAACGCTGAAGCAGCTGAAGAACCGAGGGCTTACCATTTTCCTGACTACCCATTATCTGGAGGAAGCGGAAGCCCTCTGCGACCGGGTGTGTATCATCAGGTCGGGGAAAAAGGTTGCGGAAGGCTCTATCGAGGAAGTCATCACGGCTTCCGGGCAAAGGAATCTGGAAGATGCGTAGTTGTTCTTTATGGGAGAGGAGGCGCTGTTATGAAGCGTTTTTGAAAATGTATCAGGTGGAGCAGAAGCTGTTTTTCCGTTCCCTGGATGTGATCCTGTTTAATCTTATCATGCCGCTGGTGGTATTCGTTGTGATCACGATGATCACGGGAGGGAAAAACGCCGGGGATTCGGTGCTAACCTATCTGCAAAGCGCCTATGTGTCGCTGTCCACCGTGGGAATCTGCTGCAGCGCGTTTATGAGCATCCCCATCACCATCGTGGAGTGCCGGTCTCAGGGAATCCTGCGGCGGATGTATTGCAGTCCCTGTTCTCCCGCGAGGCTCCTTGCCTGCGATACCATTTGCAGCGGTGTGATGGCTATCCTTTCCACCCTGATTCTGACCGTCGCCGCGGTGCTTTTCTTCGACTATCGGATGCGGGGAAATGTGTTTGCCTATCTTGCCGCGTGGCTGCTGACCATGATCTCCATGTTTTCCATCGGCCTTATGGTAGCCAGCCTGTGCCGAACTACCAAATCCATGAATGTGGCAACCAGTCTGCTCTATTTCCCCATGCTGCTGTTCTCCGGGGCCACCATTCCGGCAGAGGTGTTTCCGTCATGGTTCCAGACCGTGGCGAAGCTGATGCCGCTGGGAACTGGAATTAACCTCTTGAAATGGGTATCCATGGGATGCTATGATAGAATCACCCTTCCGGTGATTACATTGATGGCCATTACCGTCATTTGCGGCACGATTGCCGTCAAAACCTTTCGATGGGGGTGAGCGTATGCAGATGCGGCAAAAGCATGACCCCTTTGAAGTAAAAGAAAACGGCACCCTCTACAAAATCGGCATGTTCGCGGCCATGAATCATGTCACCGTCAAGGCCCTGCGCTTCTATGAGGAGCAGGGTCTGCTGATGCCGGCGGTGACCAATCAGGAGAACGGCTACAGGTACTATAGCCTTTCCCAGATGGCGGTGCTTCACCAGATTACCGCTCTCAAAATGGCAGGCTTTACCCTGGAGGAAATTGCCCACATCCATTCAGGAGCCGATGAAGAAGCGGTGCTGCGGAAGAAAAAGTCGGAGCTGATTGCCAGAATCGCCGAACTGACAAGGCAGATTGCCGTGATGGACGGGTATCTGCGACCTCTATTTCTCGGATTGCAGACGCCGTCGGTATTCGGAAGGCATCGCTCTACAGCCATTTTGGCAGCTAGCAGGCGATTCTGCGCATTCTGCGGCGCTCAGTGGCCACTGGAGCGGTAATGTGGCCGGCCCGGCGGGAAATTTTGTGTAAGGGAAAAATGGGGCAAATAACCCTTGTTGTTTTTCTTTTCTCGTGCTACAATATCCATGGAGATTGAGATCTTTCATTAGTTTGGGTGTGGTAGCTTTATTCTAATGAACGCAATCGCCTTTTTCTATACCCTTGGTGTCACATCAATTTTAACGCTGCATAATTTGCTAATATTTCTCTTGATTCCCTACAAACCTTACTGTGTAATAGGATTATACTGAGCCTCTTTTAAAAGCAGAGATTTTTCTTGCGAGGGGCTACTTTTATCAGAGACTCATAATGAGACGGGAAAATGTGATTTTCATTCCCAAAATCACATTTTCGGCAGCGCTGTATGGCGATGCCTTTTCAATTGAAAATAGTATTACAAACAAGGAGGGAACAGTATGTTGATTTCTACAAAAGGCCGCTATGCCCTGCGGATCATGATTGATCTGGCAGAACATCAGACGGATGAATTCATTTCCCTGCGGGGGATTGCCCAGCGGCAGGAGATTTCCGAAAAATACCTGGAAAGCATCATACGGATGCTGGTCAAGGCCAGGGTCGTGGAAAGTCTCCGGGGCAAGGGCGGCGGTTACCGGCTGAACAAATCGCCGGATCAATACACGGTAGGCAGTATCTTACAATTGACGGAAGAATCCCTTGCCCCCGTGTCCTGCCTTGAGAAGAACACGGATCCCTGTCCCCGGTCGGGGTGGTGCCGGACCTTGCCCTTGTGGCAGGGGCTGGACAAGGTCATTCAAGATTACCTGGAGAGCGTTACCATTGCAGACCTGATGGAGCAGAGCGTTGCCGGAGATGATTATGTAATATAGCTCAAACTTCGCACCCCATTTCGGGCGCAGAAGCACCCATTAACCCCTCAGAATTGAGGAACCGCTTCATGTCAGCAGGCAAACCCGCAAGGAAATCCACAACGAGCGCGGATCGCTGTCCTCCCGGACGCCGACCTTTGCCAACAGCTCTGCCTTTTTGGAGCCTTTGCGCTCGTAAATGGAATCTTCCGCGACGAATGTGTTCCTCAGAAACCCTTTGCCGAAAGCGGGGTACCCACCATCGCCCCGCCAGAATTGCCCCCAGGAACACCGCCGCCATCCACAACTGCTATGACACCGTGGCCGTGCTGAGCGGAGCGCAGATAGTGGAGAACATTGTTCCTCATCGCCTTTTCCGGCCGGATGGCCATCGCCGCCCGCCGGCAAGGGAAACTCCCGACAGCGCGGATTAGAAGCCGGATGCGTACCTGCTCCGCAAGCATTCCAAGACATAAAAAAGAGGAAGGAGCCCCAACCATGAAGTCCTATGTTTTGCTGAACGACGAGCGCACTTTCGCATTTTCCGCGGAAAACCCAACCGGTACCCGGAGCGGCGGCGCAAGGGGCGGCGACTGCACCAAGCTGTCCCCCAATATCACCATCCCTGCCGGAAAAACCGCCACCTTAGTGGACACCGACGGACCGGGGATCATCCGGAATATGTGGTTTACCGGGTATGTGGGCCACAGCTTCATTCTGCGGATCTACTGGGACAATCAGCCCTACCCCTCGGTGGAGGCACCCCTGTCCGCCTTTTTCGGATGCGCCTATGACGAGAACTTCGTGGACCGGGACGGGCGCTACCCGGTGCTGAACTCCGCCGTAATGCTGGTAGCGCCGGGACGGGGATACAACTGCTTCTTCCAGATGCCCTTTCTCCGGCACTGCAGGATCACCGTAGAAAACCGGGGTGGGCGGGACGAGACTCTCTACTATATGATCACCGGCGGTTTCCTGGAGCTTCCGGAGAATATCGGCTATTTCCACGCCTCGTACCGGCAGGAGCATCCCGTTACCCGGGGCAGGAGCTACACCGTCATCGACGGGATTCAGGGGAAAGGACAGTTCCTGGGGCTGACCCTGGCAGCGGGGATGAACGGGAATAATACCTGCTGGGTCGAGGGGGAGGCACGGATGTATCTGGATGACGACAAATACCCCTCCATTCACTACACCGGGACAGAGGATTATTTCACCGGCTCCTACGGCTTCGGAAACGACATCCATATCAAGCGTTACCAGACCTTCAGCGGCCATTACAGCGGGCTTTACGCCATCCTGGGAGATAACGGGGAATTTTACAACGGACAGCAGCGGTTCCTCTTGTACCGCTTCCATGTGCCGGATCCCATCCGCTTTGACCGGGGCTTCCGCATGACCCTGGATAACCTGGGTTGGACGGGTCCAAGGTACGACGACTATACCAGTGTGGCATACTGGTACCAGACTCTCCCCTCGGCGGAGCTGAAGCCTCTGCCCTCGGACGCGGAAATGTGCATGAAGTAAACAATCAGCGGGCCGGGAAACCGGCCCGCTGATTGTTGAATAATACAGGTACAAGCTAATTAACGTTTTTAATCGGGTTTTAGTATTAGGGCAGCACTGCATAATGGGGCAAGGAGACTCGGCGAGAGATTTTGACACAAGCGAGAGTGTAAAAAATGTGGGAATACTGGATGTATTTCCCATTTTTCATACTGCACGATTGGGGCAAAAGATCCGCCGATGCACGCAGTCCCCATTGTGCGGTGTTGCCTTAGAAACCGTTTTTCTGCTTCCGAATATACCTATACCTGATTTTTGATTAAAAGTTTGGATTTCCAGGGATGCGAAGTTTGAGCAATATAACAGTAAGCGGGGCGTCCTGAGACGTCCCGCTTAGCGGTTTACTTGGCGGCAGCGAAGCCCTTCTGGAGGTCCGCGATAATATCATCGATGTGTTCGGTTCCAATGGACAGGCGGATGGTGCTTGGGGTGATGCCCTGATCGGCCAGCTCCGCTTCGCTCAGCTGGCTGTGGGTGGTGGTGGCGGGGTGAATGACCAGAGACTTGACATCCGCCACATTGGCAAGCAGGGAGAAGATTTCCAGATTGTCAATAAACTTCCATGCCGCTTCCTGACCGCCCTTGATCTCGAAGGTGAAGATGGAGCCGCCGCCGTTGGGGAAATACTTCTGATACAGCGCGTGGTCGGGATGGTCAGGCAGGCTGGGATGGTTGACCTTTTCTACCTGGGGGTGGTTCGCCAGGAACGCCACGACCTTCTTGGTGTTCTCTACATGGCGGTCAAGCCGCAGGGACAGGGTCTCCACACCCTGCAGCAGCAGGAAAGCGTTGAAGGGGGAAATCGTAGCGCCGGTGTCCCGGAGGAGGATCGCCCGGATGTAGGTGACGAAGGCGGCGGGGCCTGCGGCATTCACGAAGGACACGCCGTGGTAGCTGGGGTTGGCTTCCGCAATGGGGGCGTACTTGCCGCTGGCCTTCCAGTCGAACTTGCCGGAGTCCACGATGATGCCGCCCAGGGTGGTGCCGTGGCCGCCGATGAACTTGGTGGCGGAGTGGACCACGATGTCCGCGCCGTGCTCGATGGGCCGGATCAGGTAGGGGGTGCCGAAGGTGTTGTCGATGACCAGGGGCAGGCCGTGCTTGTGAGCAATCGCCGCAATGGCGTCAATGTCGGGAATGTCGGAGTTGGGGTTGCCCAGGGTTTCCAGATAGA
>JBJDYN010000113.1:0-11888 GCA_051867395.1 Faecousia sp.
GGAGTTTATCCCTGGTTGTGTCTTTGCCAGAACATAGAAACACCGAGGAAGAATCTGCTTCAGAAACGGAACTATCCACAGCTGCAAATGTAACATGTCCCCCTTCTTTTATTGTTACAACATTTCCGGTGACTTTCCCCCCGTTTACGTAGGCCGTTTTTCCATTTGCGATGTCTTCAGCGGCAGCCGTGGCGTCGGAGGTGTTGTCTACCTTGAAAATCAGTTGGCCAGGGAGACTACCGGTCAGCTTAGGTAGACCGGCTGCGCTGCCAGCCAGGTCGTTTATATTGGGTGCAGCCATTAAATTACCTCCTCGCTTAGCGTTTTCCTGAGATTAATCCTCCCGATGCTTACGCCCTTCACGCTGGGCGGCTGGTTTTTGTACTTAACGCGGACGATCACTTCATAAGTTCCCGCATTAAGGGCAAATGTCTCTTCCTGGGTCGGAATGATAAACCAATAACACAGATCGGAGTCATAAAACACAGTCCCGGATGACAGAGTCTTTCGCATAGTGCTTCCAACACAGATTTCCAAATCATCGATCATATCAGTGGAAAGTTTGTGTCCATCCTGCTCTAACTCGATCAGGATTGGATATGAGTCACCCTGCATAATGTTCACAGCCATACAGTTTTACGCCCTCCTATGCCTTGTGCACCGCATAAATCCGGAACGGAACGATGTAGGTATTTTCCGCAGCGGTTCCATTGGAGCAGTCCTTGAAGACGGCGGATGTGCCGGAAAATTCCACGTTTCTGCTCATAATCTTGCTGTCAATGTGGTAGTGCGAAACGGTTCCATGCCCGGGAAAGACCAAGGTAGTCAGGACGGAGCCAGTATCACTGGCCAGTCCCCGGTACTCAACGATCCAGAACACAACGTCCAGGCCGGATGCCTCGCCCAGGGTAAGGGTCTGGGCGGCAAAGGCGGATTCCGGGGAACTGTTTGTCCAAACCGCCGTGAGCTTCAGCGCCCCGGACACTCCCAGGTTCTCCCTGGCTCCGGCGGCGGTGGAGGCCCCGGTGCCGCCCTGGGCAACCGTAACCGGGGACTTGTTGGTCAGCAGCTCATAGTACTGGTTTTCCGTCAAATCCGAATCGGCGGCGGGTGTGGCAAAAATCTCCTGATAGTCCGTGCCCGGGCAGTTGTTTCGGATCTGAGTCCTCCTGGTATTTTTGTTCCAGCCAAGTGCGGCGATGAGAATGTCTCCGGAATAGATTTCTATGACGGGATAATCGCTGTTAGGTTTCAGCCGCAGCGCTGGAAGGATCAGCCGTCCGGTCATTGTATCTCCGGCCTTGCTCACCGCACCCAGCTTGGTCAGAGCGGCAGAAGCAGACGTGGCTCCAGTTCCACCCTTATCAACAGGTACAACGGTTCCGGACAACTCATCCAACACGGATTTCGGAACCGCATCACCCGGATCAGTTGGTTTTCCAAGGCCGGTGATTTTGTTCCCACCCATGGCGATAGCGCCAGACATGGTTCCACCACGTGTCGGAAGAAATCCCGTACCTGCTGCGAAGTTATTGACATCTTCCTCAATCTTGCTAATTATTTCAGAAAGCTCTTTCGTCAGAACGTCGTTTAGGTACTCCTGAATCACCAGAGAAGCCTTGTCAAACAAGGATTTTAACTCATCTGCTGTCATGCCGTTGTCCGTGTTTGGGTTGTCCCCTAGCTTCTGAATGAACGCCAAATCAGACACTAGCTTCGTAAATTTCATAGTTTACGCCCCCTCTCTGTTTAATGCACGTTGAAGAGCACCGTTACCGCTCCCACCAGAAACAGGAATATTGTAGGACATCGAATCTGTGCTTGACATATTCCCCGTTCCGGATAAATTACCAATTGATGCAGGAGAAGCTACCGCCATTTCCTCAGCCTCAAAATCCGAGAGAAGCTCCTGCTTTTTGGTGATATAGCCATTCGGCAAACGCTCGATATACTGCTTGCGATTTATCAAATGGTTCATCAGCAGATTGTCAAGCGTTTGCATGGAGGCCATTTCGGACCAATAGGAGCTTGCGCCGACATCCTGCTTGATGGACATGCGGACGTTTCTCAGCACAGAGAAATCAAACGGGCGAAGGAATGACTGTGCGGGAAGCTGCATACCCAATGGCTGCTCTCCTGGCTTGTCCATTTCCAGGGTGGTCTCTACCATCCGGACACCATAGCGCACGGACATCATATCGATCCAGATCCGGCCCATGTCCTCAATGCACTGGTAGAGATTCTGCTTTGTCAGCTCCATTGGTGTGTTTGCCGCACGCTGCAGAGCAATGATGGCGGAGGTGTTGTCCGGGCGGCTGTCGCCCATGGCAACGTCGGAAGCACCAAGGAAGGAACGGGTCTTGTCAATACAAAGCTCCATAAACTGGGCAATCTGCGGGTTGACAGAGGCCCCTTCGATGGTCTTGGCAACGTCGTTTACAGGGCCCTTGACGCCAATTGCAGTACCAACGCCGCCATCCCAGCTTCGTACCTTCGTGGAGTCATAGACTGTCTTCGGAAAGGCCTGGGTTAAAAGGCTAACGCCAACCATAGCGAACATCTTGTTGATGAACTTCTGGTTCGGGAGCAGCCCGGTAATCATGGCCTGCCCATGGTAGCAGTCATGGATATAGTCCCAGTTGAGCCACACCAGCGGATACATGGTATACTCCGTGTCGTAGGCTTCCCGGATGATCCCCTTCTCCGTTGCCTCGATGCACCAGATGGTCTTGGTGTCCCGGTTGCGGAAATAGTATGTCAGCACCGTCACCTTGTCGTCGGTGTAGCTGTCATACTTATTCTGGAACTTCTCGGAATCGGCGGTGATGCTGTCCACGTCCTCGATCTTGCATTGACCAGCTTCCTTCAGCTGCTCCGCCCGGTAGCGCACATCCTCCACCAGTTCCCGCCGGGGGATGATAATGAAAGGCTGGCGCTGAACATCCCGGCAGTTGGGATTGCCGAACAGTACTCGCACATTGTCGATGATCTCCGCCTTGATCTCACCCTTCACATCCTGGCCGTTATCTACCGTGGGGTCAAAGTAGAAGTGCATGCAGCCGTCCCCATCTACAGCAGCATTCCGTAGGAACTCCCGGAGTTTGGTGACGATCCGTTCCTGCTCAATAATTGCCGCAAACTGGTGGTTGATAATCTCCGCGATCTTCTCCAGCTGCGCAGACGTATAATTGGAAGTGGAGGGCAGCGGCGTCACCTGAATTGCGATATTGTCGGAAGTGATGGTGGCAACCTGAAACAAAACCACCTGCTTCAGGAAGTTGAAAACAGGCGTAGGCAGTCCATTGGCCTCCACACCCTCCCACTGATTGCCAATGAAAAAATTCTCGTTGACCTCCACGGTATCGTAAAGGCCGATCTGCTGGTTGAAATCGTAGGCCTTTTCGTACCGCTTCTGGATCTCCTCGTTGGTGGGGATCTTCATTTTCCGGGTCTTTGCCATTATTCAGCCTCCCCGCCAAAACGCTCCTGCTCCCGGCGCTTCTTCTTGGCATCCATGGGGTCAAAGCCAAGGATATTGGAAATACCCCGGTTGAAATCGTTCACGGCGTTTACCGCTGCCTTTGCCTGTTCGTAGTCGGGAACGATACCGCTTTCCAGCTTTTGGATTCTCTCCAGGGCCGAAGCCAAGCCCTCGCCATGGTTTTTCGATTTTATGAGCATCGCTTCGCACTCTTTGCAAACATAGTCCGTCAAAGTGGCATTCCGCTTCTGGCTGCGCTTTTTCTCCCTGATGGTCAGAACCAAAGAAACAATCGCAGCCAAAAGCGCAAGGCCGCTCAGAATCAAACTGATAATCTGCATATAACCCCTCCTTAGCAGAAAGCCCCTGTTGCCAGGGGCTTATGTAGCTCACGCAGTGTAGTCGTACTCGGCAACGCCGGAATTGAACATGCCATCCTTGGCGGCATAGGCCCGGAGCTGGTCTCCATCTGCCAGGGTGACGGCAGCGGTGTAGGTCTTGGCATCCACGGAGTACCTGGGATCGGAGCCGTCCGTGGTGTAGTAGATGGTTGCGCCGGAGGTGGCGGAGGTGATGGTCGCCTTTCCGGAGTTCACGGAGACGGCGGGAGTCTTGGCAACGGTACCGGGCAGGCAGGCAACTGCAACGCCGTTGGCCTTCTTGCCCAGCACGAACGCGTCATAGATCATCCGGAATTCCAGCAGGTCACCGGACAGGCCGGGAGGATCCACATGGCCCTTGAAGGTGTTGATCTTGCAGGGGGAAATGATGGATCCCTTGTAGGTCAGCATGAAGGGGACGTTGTCGGGCATCTTCTTGTTGGACATAGGCTTCACGGGCATGCCGTCGAACTCGCCAAGGCTGCCCTTGGGCAGGGTCTTGCCGCCCAGGGAATCCAGGCCCACCCACTCGGTGGACAGCTTCAGCATGGGCAGGTACTTCCGGGCAATGGCCAGGGTGATCTGATCGGGGACGCCCAGATCCAGCATCTCATTGTGAAGCTCGATAATCTGGGAAACGATGGTAGACTTGGTGGGGGCAGCGTCCAGCTCCTTGTGGATACCGGCGTCCTTGGCCCACTTGTCCAGGCGGTACTTGTCCACCTCGGGGATGATCCGCTCGTCGCGATGGGCTTTCATGACCTCACCGGCCTTCTTCATGTTGAGCTGCTCAGCGTTGTTGCCCTTGTCGATGGACAGGCTCAGGGACTTGTCCTGGGTCATGGTGAAGGTCTGGACCTCATCGCCCACTTCCTTGGTATCGCCGTAGCGGCTGCCGGTGCCCACGACCTTGGAACGGTCATAATCCTGGAGAGGTTCGGTCTTCAGGCTGGTCACATGGACAGTCTTCACGCCGGAGAACTCCGTATCCATGTCATGGGAGAACATGGAATCGGTCTCGGATTTTTCCTCAAAGCCCTTCATAAGGGCCTGCTTGTACTTTTCGGGGAAATGAAAAGCCATTTTTTACAATCTCCTTTCCTTGAAGCGCAGGATTTCCCGGCGGTCATGGCGCTTCAGAAAAGAGAAAGCGCCGATGCGTTCCAATCGGGAAAGCTCCGGCGCTGTGGCTCTGGCTTTTTGCGGCTTACATGAAAGCCGCCATAAATTCATCGAAATCGGATTTGGTTCTCTGTCCGCCGGAATCGGTCTGACTGCCGGGGGACTTGTCGCGGTTTTTCTTGTTCTGATCTGCCGCCGCCTGCTTGCGATGCAGTTCGGCGATCTCGGCGTCCTTCCGGGCGTTCTCCATTTTCAGGTACGCCCCCAACATGGACATGCCGTTCTGGATATCCGGGGCCAGCTTGTCGCATAGATCTTGGGTGATCGGGACGTCCGGGAACTGCTTTCGGAACTCGGCAACTTCCCGCTGGACCCGTGCGGCATTATCGTCAGAAGCGGCCTTTTCCTTGGCCTTCTGTTCCGTTACGGCCTTCAGCTGCTTTTCCGCCTTGGCGGCCCGGATCTCCGCTTTTGCCTCCGCTTCGCTCATGCCCTTGCTTTTCAGCATGTTTACATGCAGCTGCTCCACAAGCTGGTCGATCGGCGTGTTGGTCTGCTCGGAAATCAGCTTCAGCACGTCCATGTAGCCCTGCTGCTCGTCCAGCTGCGCCCGGAGGGACTGCTCAGACTGGCGGCTGGTTTCCAGCTGGTTCTTCACCCGGTCATAGTCCGCGCCCTTCTGGGCAAACTCAGTCATTTCCGTAAGGGAAAGCTGCCGCTCCTCCTTGTTCACCTTGATTGTGAACTTCTGTTCGGAAATAGCTTCGTCGGGCTTTCCGCTGCCATCTGCGCCGTTTTCTTCGGATTCGATTGCAGGTGCATCTCCGGAATGTTCGCCGCTCTCATGCGCTTCCTGAGCCTCACAGCTGGCCTCCTCTGTGGTTTCCTCCTGGGTTTCGGTCTGCTCTGTTGCCTCTGCGGTGTCGGTCTGGTAGCCGCCCTCGCCGTCAAAGGCTGCCGCAAACTCGTCAAAACCGGTGTCCATGTTGTCTTCCATTTGTGATCTCCTTTCAATTTCGGCTCTGGTAGGCCGTATATCCACGCCTATGGTAGGGCGCAAATTTCTCTCTATGCACGGATGTAGCTCATAGTGACCTTGCCGCCGCACATGGCGGTTTGGTAATCCATGACGCCCTCGTCCTCTTCCTCCTCCGCCTTCACGGTCTCCCGCTCTCCCGGCAGGACATAGGTCTGGGCGAAATACCGCAGAGCATCCGGTCCGTGTGTGATTTCGTGGGGGCTTTTGCTGACATCGTTGGGGTCTGTTTTATCGTGCTGCAAACACTTGATGCATTCAATCAGTTCTGGGCAGGTATCGAATATGATAAGACCAGGCTTTCCATCATGGCGGATTTTAAACAGCTCCTTCAGCGCGGACCAGCCCTGCTTCCGGTTGTTGTCCGCCTTGACCAGGCCCACACCATTCTCCGCGAAGGTTGCCGCCTGGGATTTGCCAGTCTCCCGGCTCCGGGCCCACATATCCGGCGGGGCGATGGTGAAGTCGATATTCTCATCCGGCCTGGTAAGCTCCAGCTGCTTCCTGGCGGCGTCGGAGACAACCATGTTGCTCTGCTCATACTGGCGGTATACATAACACCGGCCTGTTTCATCTACGGCGACCCAGATGCAGAAGAACATGTCCAGACCATAGTCCATGGCCCGGTACCGCTGCCAGTTTGGCTTTATCGGGAAGGGTTTGCAAGTGTGGACACCTTCGGTAAATTCATCGAAGTAAACACCGGCAAGGGCGTTCCAGTCTCCGTAACGGTGGGCGCGGCGGATGTCTTCTGGCAGCAACTCCAACTGCTTAACATAGTCCGGGTTTGCCTCCATCAGGTCCTTGTTATCATCCACGGTGGCAGGGATGAAAACATAGTCCTTGGGGTTCTCCCCTGCCTTGAACTGCCGGTCAATGAACAGACGCTTCACCCAGAAGTGACCGGGGCCGCCGGGGTTACAGGTCAGGTAAATTCGCTTCGGGATCTTATTCGCGCCACGGACGATAGCGGCCAGTCCCCGGAACTCGCTTTCCAAGAACTGGGTTGCCTCGTCGATGAACAGCCAGTCGTATTCCTGGCCCTGGTATTTGCCCTGAACCGCCGCACCGTATCCAGGCATGTTTCCGAACTTGATCTTGGAGCCGTTGGAAAAGGTTATGATGTGGTCGGACTTGTTGTACTGGTAGGTGTCAGGGGCTAGGATCTTCAAAATGGGGTCAATCAGGGTCCCTTCCATGTCGCCGTACTCCCGGCGGAGGATTAGAATTCGGATACCCGGATAGTTATAAGCGCCCAGCGATGCCTTTCGGGAAACGGCCCAGGATTTGCCGCCGCCACGTGCGCCGCCGTAGCAGGTATATTTCGCCGTGCTGAGGAAGAACTTCCACTGCGGCTCCGAATTAGGAGTGCCCATGTCGGCTTCCACGTTTTTGACTTTCTCTTTGGCTTCCTTTGCCGGCACTGTAACTCCCTCCCCGGAAAACAGAAAAAGCGCCAGAACTGACAACCTTTTCAGGTGTTAGCTCTGGCTCTTTGGCTCCGGCTTTTCTGGTATGTCGATTATGGTTTCCCGCTTGCACCACGGGCAAAAGAGGGGAAACTGTTTGAGGATTGTCCCTGGCAGGACCTTCGTTTTCGTCTTACCACCGCACTTCGGGCAGCAAAGAAAGCCATTTTCGTTTACTCTCACGTTTCCCCTCCTGATGTACAATTGGCGGAGCAGGCAGGACTTGAACCTGCACACCGAAATCCATCGGTGAACTGATTAGCAATCAGCCGCAGTGCCTGTTATGCTTACTGCTCCGTATGTACAACCCGGCGTTTGCACGAGGAACCAAAGATATTGTTTCTTCCGCCGGGTTGTGTTTTTCTGTAATCCCCAAGAAGTGTATGTAGTGCTAAACGAACCCGGATGTAAACCAGGGTATCAGGCAGCCAGGGAGGGTCCCTGGAAGATGGTGGACTTTAGGGGATAACCGAATTGGGGTGAATCCGGCATAGCCCCAAGGAATGACTGGGCCGCAGAATGTGAGGATGCCAGCGGCGAGGCCGAAAATAATTAAAATATCCAGTCACCCCTTTCAAAGTGTTCGCTTCCCGCTTAGATTATCACGCGCGCTCCTTCGGCGGTACTCCGTGCCAGCAGTCGCAAAGCTCGTAGTTTTCAGCGGGCATTGTCATTCTCTGTGGGGAATTGTGTACGCCCACATCATCCGGGTGCGACCCGGCATCTGGTACCAGTGGTTGGTGTCGAACCAACACCCTCTGTCTTATGAGGACAGCGCACCGCCTGTTGTGCTACACTGGCATTTATTATTTTTTCAGGGGCAGGTTTTCAGAACACCCCCGCCCTGTTTTGTAGCGCCCCCCCCACCCTCCTGTGGGTTGAACAGAGAGCTACTAATTGTATTATTATATATAATATAAATATATAAATATAAAGACTTATAGATATCTAAGATTTCTATATAAGTCGTAGATATTTATTTATCTTAGTCTTATATATGCCGCATTGATTTTTTAATTTCGGGAGGGCTTGGGGGTGCCAGCCGTGGATGTGTCGTATATATCTATACATAGCGGAGAGGCCCCGCCCGTTTTTCCGCCTCCCCCGGGGGGTGGGTCCATCAAGAGTCGGTCATTGATTGATAGCCAACCGGCCCAGCCCGCCGGGTCTTAATGGCCCAGGCAGCAGCCCCGGCCCCGGCCTGGTATCTGATTGTATATTATCTTGAAAGCATGGACTATCCGGATAATTGAACTTATTGCCGTCAAAATGACGAACGACACCGGCAAACACCCCGAAAAACCTCATTTGAACGCCACCAAATATTTATTTTGTTGCGTTCGTCATTTCCCCGCCCTTTTGGCCCTGGGATCGTCGCCACCAAACCGTATGACCGTCTCCACCTTGACAGCGCCCTTTGTATCCTGGTCTGTGAACCTGGTCCCGTCGAGTCTTGCTTGCTTAGAGAGGTAGATTGGGGTGGAGGTGTTGCGCCCGCTTCGGATAAATGACTCACCGATGATCCAGGTCTCATGTTTTTTTAGCATGTCCGCCCGCTTGCTATATGCATTTTTACACGCCGTCCCTGTGTCGTATAGCTCCTGCACCTCGCTCCGCGAGAATCCCAAGAACGCACAAAAGTGGTCCCAGTTTGGCGCGTAGTTCTTGGCCTCGACATCATCTTTATATGCCTTGATTTTTTCGGCGAGTTCCCTGTCACTCAGATTAAATGGGATACTACCCCCGGAATTCTTGTTTCCAGCCACAAAAATCACCTCCAAAAGTTTGAACTTCCTTACACTCCCAATTATTGTACATATGTCCGGTAAAGTCAAGCGTTGTGCCCTATCCGCAGTGCCACAGAAAACGAGGAATGCCCCCACCGGTTAACGGCAGAGGCAGGATATATTATACAATATGCTCAACGACAGTGGGAGCGCCCATAATATGGATGATAAAACGGATGATAACAAAATGGCATTTTCCACCCATTTTCCACCCATTTTGAAAAAAGTGAAAATTGGGGGTTGACAAATGGGTTAACCCATGCTATGATTGAGCCATGCAAGAGGCAAGCCGGCACAAAGCAAGGCTTTATGAAAGGAAGTGAGGGCATGGATGAAGGAATGACCAACGCAGAATTAGCCGTCCTGCTGGAAACTCTGGCAAAGCTCGTCGAAGCAACCGCAATAGACGCAGCAGACGCCGCCCGGATCATTCGGGAAGCGATTCCGCAAAAGTAAACGGCCCCGTGTAGTCCTGGGCCAATAGGACACTACACGAAGCCGCTTGAAGGTCTCGGGGGATTGGGAGCCTCGCCCACCCCCTGCGGATATGATACCACGAAAGCGAGGTAAAAGTCAATGGCAGACAGTAAAGCCAAAAGAGAATGGGACGCAGCCAACACCGTATTGATCGCCGCCAAACTCAATAGAAGGACGGATGCTGATATCATCGCCGCAATTGAGGGATCAAGTGGAAGCCGAGCAGCCCGCCTCAAGGATCTTCTCCGGAAAGGAATCGAAGCAGAAGCCAAAGAATAATAAATCCCGGCATCGTTCACCCGCCAAGACGACCGACACCGGGATGCTCACCCAATCGCCAAACCAGGGAGCAACTATATTCTACCCTCCCTGGCCGACAAAGTCAAGGAGGACTTTTTTATGAAATACTTTACCAACTGCCACACCCTGGACGAACTCAGGAAAGAGTATCGCCGTCTCGCCGCCCTGAATCACCCCGATCACGGTGGGAACAATGAGACCATGGCCGCCATCAACAACGAGTATGCGGAGCGCTTCGAGGTCCTGAAGAAGCAGCACAACGCCAACCACGACGAGCAGCACCAGACCAGCGAGGTCCCGGAAGAGTTTATCGCCATCGTCAATGCCCTGCTCAAGATCCCCGGCCTGACCGTGGAGCTGTGTGGCTGCTGGCTGTGGATCTCCGGCGACACAAGGCCCCACAAGGAAGAGCTGAAGGCCGCCGGTTGCCGCTGGTCCTCCTCTAAGAAGATGTGGTACTGGAGGCACCAGGAGGACGGGGCGCACTGGTCCCGGGGCAAGAAGTCCATGTCTCAGATCCGGATGAAGTATGGTTCCCAGACCTTCGCCGGTTCCAACGGGTCCAGCGCCTACGCGCTGGAATCCTGAGAAGGGAGGGAAAACACTATGAAGGAAGTCAAAGTTGAATGGTGCGAGAACTTTATCCGAGCTGCTTTCGGTCCCAAGCATCACGCTTTTGCAGGAAGGCCGGGCGCCGGTATCGAAGTCAATTGCTTCTGGAAAATGGCAGAATCCGCAGGTTTGTGGGAGCCTGGTATCTACGGTGGCCCGATGAGTAAGGCCCTCGAAAATCTCACAGTTGTCGAAACCATCCACGATGATGAAGGAAACTTTTTGTACGACATTTTTAAACTGGCGTAACTGATGCCCACCCCGGAGGTTACGAGGGCAAAGGAGGAAAAGAGCATGAGCACCTACCCCGGCATCAGATATTTTTTCCACGACGGCTGCACCTACATAGTCCCCCATTACACAAACGCATCCGGCCTGGCCACAATGTTCAATCTGGCCAGAGAGGCGGCGCATCGGGATATGGTGATGGCCGGAGCGGATCACGCCATCTATGGTGTGAAGCGTTACGATCCGAAGACTGGCACCCTGTCGGAGGCAGACATTTACGCCCCAGCCGTCCTTTTGGACGACGCCGAATTTACCAAGCGCACGGACGCAGAGACCGAGAAATACCCCAACTGCCTGATCCTGGCGCTCCACGCCAGATAACACAATCGCCTGACCTACCGGGATTACGGGGAGAAAGGATCGCCCATGAGCTACAACGACTTGCTCTACCGCTACGGATCCGAACAGGACAGCGCCGAAGTTCGGCCCTATATCTACATCCAGAATCCCCGCAAGCTGAACACCCCGGAAGAAATCGCATACCGCGATAAAAGCGCCGCCGATAACATCCGGCAGCTTGAAACCATCATCGAGAATCTGAAGGACTACCGCCAGGCCCTGGCCGCCCGATATGGCGAACTGGAAACCATGCCATACACCCGCCTGCTGAAGCTGGAGCGCCACCCGCATTGGAAAGGTCACATTGAGTACATTGTCACCATCACCAAGACCCACAGCGACGGAACCAAGGTCCGGGAACTACGGGAATCGTATATCGGGAAAGAACGCCGTCAGGCCATAGCCCGTTACCAGGAATTGCAGAAGCAGCGCCCCGGCATTGAATCCGAGATGGACATAGAGAAAAGGCAATGGGAGAAATAGGGGAATTTTTTTGCGATTTTTTTGTTTTCCCTATTGACATACCACACATTGTGTGGTATAATAAAGACACTTAAGGGAGACACCCACACAACACAAGGAGGAAAACAAAATGAA
>JBJDYN010000114.1:0-1789 GCA_051867395.1 Faecousia sp.
GGAGCCTTCGCCGCAGACGAACGCGCCGGCGCCCTTGTTGATGTGCATATGGAAGGAGAAGTCGCTGCCCAGGATGTTGTCGCCCAGCAGGCCCCGCTCCTCCAGCTGGCGGATGGCATTGCGCAGCCGGGCAACGGACATGGGGTACTCAGCCCGGACGTAGATGTAACCGTTGTCGGCCCGGACGGCGTAGCCCGCGATCATCATGCCCTCGATGAGCTTGAAGGGGTCGCCCTCCATGACGGAGCCGTCCATGAACGCGCCGGGGTCGCCCTCGTCGCCGTTGCAGACCACATAGCGCACGGTCTCCTTCTGGCGGGCCACCTGCTTCCACTTCCTGCCGGTGGGGAAGCCGCCGCCGCCACGGCCACGGAGGCCGGACTTGTCCACTTCGTCAATAACCTCGTCCCGGGTCATCTCGAACATGGCCTTCTTCAGCGCCGAGAAGCCGCCGGCAGCCAGGTACTCGTCCAGGGACTCGGCGTCGAACTTGCCGCAGTTCTCCAAAACGATCCGGGTCTGCTTGGCGATGAAGGGAATCTCGTCGGGCTGGACGTAAGCCTGGTCGCCCTTCTTGTACAGCAGGCGGTCAATGACCTCGTCCCCCAGGACGCTCTTTTCCAGGATGGCCTTGCAGTCGTCGGGCTGGACCTTCACATACTGGATCACCCTGCCGCCCTTCTGGATGCGGACCAGGGGTCCCAGCTCACAGAAGCCCTGGCAGCCGGTCTTCTTGACACCCACGGCCAGATCATCGTGGTGGCCGCCGCAGGGGGAGAACACCAGCTCCACGCCCTCGGTGTTCTTTACCAGTTCGGAGAAAATCTCGTGGATCTTATTGGAGCCGGTGGCGATACAGCCGGTGCCGGAGCAGACCAGAATCCGGCAATCATAGTGCTTGATCTCCTCGCAGGCAGTCATCTGGGCCTGCACCAGTTCTTCAACAGTCTTCATCATTAGCCTTTCCCCCTCAATTCCTCGATGAGTGCCAATGCCTTCTCCGGGGTCATGGAAGGATGCACCTGCTCGTTGACCATCATGGTCGGCGCGAGACCGCAGGCACCCAGGCAGGACACCGTTTCAACAGTGAAGAGCATATCGTCGGTGGTGTGTTTCTTCTTGCTCAGGCCCAGCTCTTTCCACAGCGCTTCCAGAACCGGGGTAGAGTGGCGGACATGGCAGGCAGTACCGTCACAGACCTTGATGACGTACTTGCCCTTGGGTTCAAAGGAGAAGTTCTCGTAGAAGGTTGCCACGGAATAGGCCTTTGCCTCAGTGATCCCGATTTCCTTCGCCACATAGCTCAGCAGCTCTGCGGGCAGGTAGCGGTACTCCGCCTGAATATCCTGCATGATGGGGATCAGGGACCTGGCATCCCGGACGTATCGGGAAATGATCTCGTCCGTCTTCTGGTAGTAGGATGCATCCAGCATAATTAATCTTTCCTCCTTGTGCTTAACCGGAAAATCAGCGGTTTTCTGATAGCCATACCTATTATAGCAAAAGAAAGGTGCGCTTTCTATGAATGGATTCTCCAGATTTTTGGGTCGAAATTTGGTAATTATCCATATGTTCCCGGGGAAAAATAAGAATTCACCCAGCACTATGCACAATGATCCCAAAGGCACCGGAAACGATGACTTTCCATTCGCGGAACGCAAAACCGGGCGCTCCGAAAAACGGAACGAATGACGGTATCGCTTCGGGATGATTGAAAAACATTGGGTAAAGCAGTAAATGATCGTTTACAGTTCGTAATAAAGCGGCATCCTTGACGCCCCTTGTGATG
>JBJDYN010000115.1:0-1789 GCA_051867395.1 Faecousia sp.
CCGGGCCACCTTCCCCAGAGGGGAAGGCTTTGGTGCGGTAAACGATCATTTACGGAAACAATTGTGGCACTACCGAACAGATGCTTTTCTTCGATACAAAATCATTTCATAGGCAATGCCGTCTTCCTCGCCGCTTTGCAATGTCTCCGCCAGATACCAGCCATCGTCCTCGTCCAAATTGGGGAAGAAGGTATCGGACTCCGGCGTCACATGGACCTTGGTGACATAGGCGGCATCGCAGTAAGGCAGCATCTGTTTATAGACGCTGCCGCCGCCGATGACCATGGCCCGGTCCGTCTGCTGTGCCAGCGCCAGGGCTTCCTCAGGGCTTTTGCAGACGGTAAACCCGGGGATCTCCCTGCCGCTCCGGCTCAGCATGACATTCACCCGGCCAGGCAGGGGCTTTTGTCCAGGGAAATCCTCAATAGTCCGGCGGCCGGCAATCACCAGGCAGCCTTTTGTGGTCTGCCGGAAAAACTTCCGGTCAGCGGACAGCGCAATCGGCTGGGTCCCGTCCCGGCCAATGCCCCAGTCGTCATATACGGCAACGATCAGTTCCATAGTCTTTCTCCTTGTCGTGGAATCAATCTGCTGAAACATTCGGATAAATGATCGTTTATACACGCACCCACTGTAGGGGAGGGTCACTGACCCTCCCGCCAGGTGATTGTTTTGAGTGGTCAAACCCGTCGCTTTTTGCGAAAACCAGCACTGGAAGCAACCTATTTCACGCTCTGTTCCGTTACCAAGCGGGAGGGTCAATGACCCTCCCCTACAGATGGTGCTGCGGTAAACGATCATTTATCGCAAAGATAAACTGTTGCAGCGTACCTCAGATGATCCTATATGGCCATGGGAATCTCAAAATCAAAGGGATGGTACTGGTAGTTCTCCATTTGGAAACTATTCTTGGTGAAGGCATAGAAATCGGTAATGCTCTCATCCATTTTAAACGTCGGCGCGGGGTAGCCCTCCAGCTCCAGCATGGCCTTCACCGCTGGGATGTGCCGGTCATAGATGTGGCAGTCCGCAATGACATGTACCAGCTCCCCCACCTGCAAGCCCGAGACCTGGGCCATCATGTGGGTCAGCACAGCGTACTGCACCACGTTCCAGTTGTTGGCGGTGAGCATATCCTGGGAACGCTGGTTCAGAATGGCGTTCAGGGTGTTGCCCGTGACGTTGAAGGTCATGGAGTAAGCGCAGGGGTACAGGTTCATCTCGTGGAGGTCCTCGAAATTGTAGATGTTGGTCAGAATCCGCCGGGAGGCGGGATTGTGCTTCAGGTCATAGAGCACCCGGTCCACCTGGTCGAACATGCCCTCCTTGTACTGGTGCTTGATGCCCAGCTGGTAGCCGTAGGCCTTGCCGATGGTGCCGTCCTCTCCGGCCCATTCGTCCCAGACATGGCTGCCCAGGTCGGCAATGCGGTTGGACTTCTTCTGCCAGATCCACAGCATCTCGTCCACGGCGCTTTTCCAGTAGGTCCGGCGCAGGGTCATGATGGGAAATTCCTCCGCCAGGTTATACCGGGTCACCACGCCGAATTTCTTAATGGTGTGTGCCGGGGTCCCGTCCGCCCAGTGAGGACGAACCTCCAGATTCTCATCGGAAAAACCGTTATTTAAAATGTCCAGACAGGTCTGTTTGTATCGCTCGTCCGCGTAGCTCATAGAGATTCCTCCTGCGTTTTTTTACACTATCGTAACGGTTCCGTCGCATCGAAAAGCATCCGATAAATGATCGTTTACCGCACCAAAGCCTTCCCCTCTGGGGAAGGTGGCCCGGC
>JBJDYN010000116.1:0-7402 GCA_051867395.1 Faecousia sp.
ACTACTCTATACATCATTGACCCTCCCGCCAGCTGAAAGTTTTTGAGCGGTCAAACCTGTCGCTTTTTTTGAAAACCAGCACTGGAAGCAACCTATTTCACGCTCTGTTTCGTTACGCAGCGGGAGGGTCAATGACCCTCCCCTACAGTGGCATGCACATAAACGATCATTTACGCGAAAAATCATGCTACGACTGAACAGATACTTTCTGCGAATTTTATTTGAAAAACCACGAAGTGGATACCTTAACTCCACTCTCAACACTCCACTCTCAATTTTCGCAGTGCTTCGCAAAGCGCTTCCACGTTCTCGGGCTTTGTCGCCCAGCTGGTGCAGAAGCGGACGGCCCGGTGGGTTTCGTCCACACGCTGCTGTTCGCAGAAGACAAAGTGTTCGGAAAGCTTATCCAGAACCGCGTCGGGCAGAATCGGGAACAGCTGGTTGGTGACACCGGGAACCAGGAAGGGAACGTGCAGTTCCTCGAAAGTCTGACGGAGCTTGTCCGCCAGGCGGTCCGCATGAGCGGCGATGTCAAAATACAGGTTGTCCGTCATCAGGGTGTCAAACTGGACACCCAGCAGACGGCCCTTGGCCAGCATGCCGCCGTGCTGCTTGATGAGATACCGGAAGTCTTCTGCCAAAGCGGCATTGGGGATTACCACCGCTTCCCCGAACAGGGCGCCCACCTTCGTGCCGCCGATGTAGAACACGTCGCAGAGTCTGGCAAGGTCCGGCAGGGTCACGTCATTACCCTTTGCCATCAGGCCATAGCCCAGCCGGGCGCCGTCCAGGAACAGGTACAGCCCCAGTTCCCGACAGGTTTGAGAAAGCTCTTCCAGCTCCGCCAGGGAATACAAGGTTCCCAGCTCCGTGGGGTTGGAGATGTACACCAGCTTGGGCTGGACCATGTGCTCGAAGCTGCTGTCGGTGCGGTGGGCTGTGACCACTTCCGCCACCTGGGCGGCGGTGATTTTGCCGTCCGCAGAGGGCACCGTCAGAACCTTATGGCCCGTCGCCTCCACAGCCCCGGTCTCATGGACGTGGATATGTCCGGTGACTGCGCACAGGGCTCCCTGATGGGGACGGAGGGCGGCGTCGATGACGGTGAAGTTGGTCTGGGTGCCGCCCACCAGGAAGTGGACAGCCGCCGCAGGAGCGGCGCAAAGGGCACGGATCTTCTCCGCGGCCCGGCGGCAGTAATCGTCCTCCCCATAGCCCGGAGTCTGGACCAGGTTGGTTTCCGTCAGAGCCTGCAGCACTTTCTCGTGGCAGCCCTCGGCATAGTCGTTGTTGAAATAAATCATGGCGGAGTCTCCTATGTTTGTGTTTTTCTCATTTTACTCCCATTCCCGAATCGTGTCAAGGCAAGAGTTCGGCGCGGCTGGTATAATAATTAAGAGAAATGATCGTTTATCTGCGTTAGCAGCGTTGACGCGGCAGCGTCCTTGCCTCTCCCTTTGGGAGAGGTGGCCCGGCAAATGCCGGGTCGGAGAGGGGCATTGTTCCCCTCTCAGTCACGCCTTCGGCGTGCCAGCTCTCCCAAAGGGAGAGCCAAGGGCTTCGCTGATGAACGATCCTTTACCACAGCACTGCACCTACGGTCGTGGGGCCCAAAGGATGTTCGTCTGCCACCCAGAGCCCGTAACGCATTCGCCGCGGGCCGTGCCCGCTAAACGATCCTTTACCACAGCACTGCACCTGCGGTCGAGGGGCCCAAAGGATGTTCGTCTGCCGCCCAGAGCTCGTAACGCATTCGCCGCGGGCCGTGCCCGCTGCTTCTCTCCCTGGCATAATGCTTTCGTCTTGCGCATAGGCTTTTTCATCAGCACACAGCATCGGAGGGGAGCCTATGAAATCCAATCTTGAGAAGCGCGCCTGTGATCTGGCTGTGTACATGATCGAAACCGGTGCCACCGTCCGGGCCGCTGCCGGACATTTCGGCATTTCCAAATCCACTGTTCACAAAGATCTGACCCAGAGGCTCAAACAGTACAACCATAGCCTATACCTGCAGGTCCGGGAGATCCTGGACGAAAACAAACGCCAGCGCCATATCCGGGGCGGGTTGGCCACCAGACGGAAGTATAGGGGAGAGTGAGGAGTGTGGAGTGTGGAGTGTGGAGTGTGGAGCTGGGAGTGGAGAGTGGAGTTAAAACCATCTGACCGGTATCCTATTGACTCCGCAATGGAATCTTCCATTTGGATATATGCTTCCTACACGTTCCGTTCGTGCTCCATAACTCCACACTCCACTCTCCACACTCCACACTGATCTATAGGTCGTCCGCGTCCTGGACCGGCACTTCCTTCGGATTCTTCGGTCTTCCGGTGTAGCTGCCGTTGGGGTCGGTGACGATCTTTTTCTTGGATTCCTTCACAGTTTCCACCTCCCAGGATTACCTTTCCCGCAAGCAGCGGGAATTATGTTGCATTTGAGAAAGAAAAATGATACACTGAAGCCAACAGTTTACCTGAACGGAAGAACTGTAAATGATCGTTTATGCGCATACCCACTGTAGGGGAGGGTCATTGACCCTCCCGCTTGGTAACGGAACAGAGTGTGAAATAGGTTGCTGCCAGTGCTGGTTTTCACAAAAAGCTACAGATTTGACCGCTCAAAAACTTTCAGCTGGCGGGAGGGTCAATGACCCTCCCCTACAGTGGGTGCTGTGCTAAACGATCATTTACAGCAAGGGGCATTCTGCCCGTCTGCACCGTTGTCGGAGAAGGAGCCGTTTATGTTTGATATCACGTTAATCGCCATGGGAAAGCTGAAGGAAAAATTCTACCTCTCCGCCGCTGCGGAATATGCCAAGCGGCTGGGCGGGTACTGCCGGTTCACCCTGCTGGAGCTGCCGGAATGCAGACTGCCGGAGGACCCCTCCCCTGCTGAAATCGCCGCCGGACTGGAAAAGGAGGCGGAGCTGATCCTCAGCAAAATCCCAAAGGGGGCCTGGTTCTGCGTCTTCACCCCGGAGGGAAAGGAATTATCCAGCGAAGCCTTCGCCGAAAAGCTGGAATCCGTCAAGAATTCCGGCATGTCCAGCGCCTGCTTTCTCATCGGCTCCTCCTTCGGCATGGCCCCCAGAGTCAAGGCCAAAGCCGACTTCCGGCTGTCCATGGGCCCCATGACCTTCCCCCACCACCTGGCCCGGATCATGGTTCTGGAACAGCTCTACCGGGCGGAGGCCATTCAGGCGGGAAGCAAGTACCACAAGTGAGGAGTGGGGAGTGTGGAGTGTGGAGTGTGGAGTGAGGAGTGTGGAGTGAGGAGTTGAATCCGTTGAACGCTGTCATCTTTGGGTGACAGCGTTTCAGCTTGTGTCTAATCATCCAGGATAGGATCGTTTCGAGCAGCAACACCACTCTCCCCCCCTAATTCTTAACTCCTAACTCCTCACTCCTAACTCCTCACTCCTAACTCCTAACTCCACACTCCACACTTCAAACTCCTTCTGCGTCAAAATATTTCTACCAATCTACACGAACTACCTTGACAGGCGAGGTATCTCGTGCTATTATGATACCCGAAGGAGGGATGCGCATGTCTATTGCCGGGGATCTGATCCGGGGGCATACCGATGCCATCATTCTGGCCCGGCTGCTCCGGGGGGACAGTTACGGTTATGAAATCAACAAGGTCATCTCCACCTTGTCCTCCGGACGGTTTGAGCTGAAGGAGGCCACCCTCTATACCGCCTTCAAGCGGCTGGAGGAGCTGGGCTATATCGCCTCCTACTGGGGCGAAAGCGGCGCGGGCGCCCGGCGGCGGTACTACACCATTACCCCCGCAGGACAGGAAGCCTGCGGAAAGCTGCTGGACGAGTGGAAAGAGACAAAGGATATCATGGATAAATTACTGGAAGTGGAGGAAGAATCATGAGAGAGCAACTGATCCAATACGTGGACCTTCTGTTCGCGGGAGCGGAGAACTGCGAGGAGATCAAGCAGGAAATATTACAGAACACCCTGGACCGCTACGACGACCTGATTGCCGAGGGCAAGGTCCCGGAGGCGGCCTACCGACTGGCAATTACCGGCATCGGAGACATCAACGAAATTCTGGGTTCCCCCGGAACTGCCCCTGCCGGGGAGGAAGCGCCGAAGCGGGAGGCAGACACTCCGACGAAGAAAACTCTCCGGGCAGTGGCTGTGGCGCTGTACATCCTGTGCCCCATTCCGCTGTTCGTGTGCAGCGAGTTTGGAATGGACACCGTCGGCCTGTGCGGAACCCTGGTCTTCGTCGCCATTGCCACGGCGCTGATGGTACTGGGCGCCAAAAAAGAACGCGCCAAGCCGGAAGAACCGGAGGAAACAGAAGTCTCTGGCCCCAAATCTGAGCTGAACAAAAGTGTCTCCGGCCTGATCTGGGCCATAGGTCTTGCCCTGTATTTCATCATCAGCTTTGCAACCATGGCCTGGTACATCACCTGGGTGATCTTCCCTCTGATCGGTGCCGTCACCGGACTGGTCAGGGTGCTGCTGGGGGACGACTCCAAAAAGCAGCTGAACAAGGGAATCGGCGGTCTGATTTGGGCCGTTGGCCTCGCCCTGTATTTTATCGTCAGCTTCGCAACCAAAGCCTGGTACGTTACCTGGGTGATCTTCCTGATTACGGGAGCGGTCCAGGGGCTGGCAAAAGCCATTCTTGACCTGATGGAGGGAAATTCCAATGAAGCGTAACGCCATTGTCCGCATTGTCCTGTTCAGTGTCACCATCCTGGTGCTGCTGTCCATCCTGGTGGCTGGGCTGAGCCTGCGCGCCTATCGCGTCCACCGGATTACTTCCTCCGGCACGGCAGAACCCATGACCCCAATCTCCTCGGAAACCGGCTCCACCATCACCGTCAGCCCCAGCGGCCTGCGGGAGATCGAGATCGACTGGGCCGCCGGCTCCGTCCGGATTCAGCCGGCGGATGTAGCGGATATCGAAATTTCCGAGACCAAGGTTTCCGATGACAAGTACGCCATGCGCTGCAAGCAAAGCGGCAGCAAGCTGACCATCGAATACTGCGAGGAATCCCTGCTTAACGGCATCCACATCAATGACAGCCTGAAAAAGGACCTGACGGTGCTGGTGCCCAGGGATTTCGCGCTGGACGCGCTGGAGGTAGATGCCGCCTCCGCTGTGCTGGAGGTCCGGGATCTGACCATCCGGGAGGTGGATCTGGACACCGCCAGCGGGGAATGCCTGTTTGAAAACTGCGCTCTGGAAAAGCTGGACCTGGACACCGCCTCCGGCGACCTGCGGATCACCGGCACCTTGAACCAGCTGGACTGCGACGCCGCCTCGGCCAGCGTCTACGCAGTGCTGGAAAACGTGCCTACCCGGATCAAAATGAACTCCATGTCCGGTGATCTGGACCTGACTCTGCCGAAGGATGCGGGCTTCACCGCAGAAATCGACGGCATGAGCAGCGATTTCAGCTCCGACTTTGCCACCACAATCCAGAACGGCCGCCACGTCTGCGGCGACGGCAGCTGCCAGATCCAGATGGATGCCATGAGCGGCAACGTGATTATCCGCAAAGGCGTATAAAGCGTGTGGAGTGAGGCGTGTGGAGTTATGGGAGGTGGACTTGGCTGCGCAGCAGAAACCATTCCTTCATTCCCAATGTGGAAAGTCTGTCAGCAGGCGGTGAAAGCGTGCAAAGCCATATCGTTCAGAATAACTCCACTCTCAAACAACTCCTAACTCCTCACTCTCAAAACTCTCCTGCGTCGTACATGACGGCGGACAGGGCACACAGGGGGGCGGTTTCGCAGCGGAGGATCCGTTTGCCCAGGGTACAGACCTGTAAGCCAGCCTGTCTTGCATGGGCCACCTCCCCTTCCTCCAGCCCCCCTTCCGGGCCGGTGAGGAGGCTGACGGTTGCGTACTCCCCTGCTAAGGCCATTTTCAAGGTCACTGCCTGCTCATTTTCGTAGAACAGCAGGGCCTTGTCCGCCTGGGCCGCCCGGGCCAGGGCTTCTGCGTAACTGGGAAGGCTCAGGACCTTGGGGACAATGCCCCGGCCGGACTGCTCCGCAGCGGACTGGGCGATCTTCTGCCAGCGCTCCAGCTTCTTTTTCAGGCTCTTGTCGTCTGGCCGGGAGACGCACCGGGCAGAGGGGAAGGCAATAATCTCCCTGGCACCCAGCTCCGTGGCCTTCTGGATCACATGCTCCAGTTTGTCCGCCTTGGGGAAGGCCATATAGACGCTGACCGCCACAGCCGCCTCGCTCTGGGGACTGCGGCGCTCCAGGACCTTCAACGCCCACTGTGTCCCGGTGGATTCCGAAATTACGCAAAGGCACTCCTGCCCTGCCCCATCGCAGACCAGGACATTTTCCCCCTGACGCAGCCGCAGCACCTTCGCATGCTGGGCGTTCTCCCCGGTCAATATCAGGCTGTCAGACGCCAACGTCTCCGGGTCCACAAAAAACCAAACCATAGGATATCCCTCCGTTTTTTCTTCCAGTTTACCAGACGGCGGCCATTCTTGCAAGGGTTTTAAAGAAAAACTATTGACAAACGCCCTTCTGGGGGGTATAATAATCAAGCAATTTCGCGGGAGTGTTGGAATGGTAGACAAGCACGTTTGAGGTGCGTGTGGTTATGCCGTGGGGGTTCGAGTCCCCTCTCCCGCACCAAAAATCTGAGATACCCCTTTGGGTATCTCAGATTTTTTATGCGGGAGAAGGGACTCGAAAGGGCGGCCCAGCCGTAGGCTGGGCAAAAACAGTCCAGTGGACTGTTTTTAGCCCGTGGGAGAGTCCCCTCCGATTTGAGACGCATCCCGTAAGGGATGTGGATCAAATTGGAAGCAGTACGGCGTTGAATAGAGACGGTACGACCTATCAGAAACGCCCCTTCGTGGCTCAGATAAGAATAATAAATATTTGCCGCAGTCCGTGGCGTTTTAAGTACTATCCTCTTTTATCTGTTATCTCTATTCTTTCATCTAGGAATACTGATTCAGTTGCACCAAAGTTTCTCATGTAAATGATCGTTTACAGTTCGTAGGGGGCGGCATCCTTGACGCCCCTTTTGCATGCAGTACCATCACAAGGGGCGTCAAGGATGCCGCCCCCTACGCACAGTTTTCCAATTCTTTTCTGCGCTAAACGATCATTTTTCACTGCTGCAGGGCAATGCCCCTCCCATACAGTAGGTTGGCGGATAAACGATCCTTTCCGGGAGTCATTGCGTGAAGGGGTTGATATAGGAGCATATGCCAACACCCGGCTCTTGTCCAGAGCCGGGTGTTGTTTTTGGGGCTGCCTCACAATACCAGTGAGGCAGCCCCTTTGGTTATTTTGCGGATGATTTTCAAGTAGGATTACTTCCACAAGCGCGGAATCCAGTCGAGGATGCCGCCCCAGTTGGGCCAGGAGGGCTTGGAAGGCTCAGTGGGCTCAG
>JBJDYN010000116.1:7502-11655 GCA_051867395.1 Faecousia sp.
AAGGTTCAGAGGGTTCAGAAGGTTCAGAGGGTTCAGAAGGTTCAGAGGGTTCAGAAGGTTCAGAGGGTTCAGAGGGTTCGGTGGGCTCGTTGTCGCCGAAGATCTTTTCGAATATCTTATCCAGCCAGGACTTCCAGACGGGCTTTACCGGCGTAACGGGCACGCTCTCGGCAGCGCCGCAGCGCTCGCATACGCCATCCACAAATTTGTGGCCCAGGGCGGGAATCTCCTCGGTACGGGTTACTCTGCACTTCTCGCAGGTGTAAGTCTTGACGCCGGGCTCCGTGCAGGTTGCGCTCTTGGTTTCCTCGCCGTCGTCCCAGACGTGTCCGTCCTTCTCGCAGTCATACTTGGAGACGGTGCAGACTACGTCGGCACGGTCGCGGATGCGGATTCTGGGGAAGGGACCATCGGGGGCGTTGAAGGTATCGTCGTAGGAGGCAAGACCGGTGGCAGTGACTTCATTGCCCACTTCAAGGTTCTCTACGTCCTTACCGGTGGTGATGTAGCCGTCGATGAAGATCCGGGCCACATTGCCGTCGGAATCCTTGACCATGATGGTCTGGACCAGTTCGTTGGCCAGCTCGAAGCTCTCCACGGTGCCGGATACGGTGACCAGCATGCCTTCCACGGAGCGCTGATTGATCTGGGCTGCGGTGACTTTGGTGGGCTCCACAGGTTCGGTTTCGTCGATCTTTGTGATTGTGATTACCTGCAGCTCAGGCTCGCCCTGATAGAAGTCGGTGGTGCCGGTGACGCGGACCACGTCGCCGATCTTAAACTCGCCGGCAACGGGGAAGCAGCAGATGCCGCCGGTGGCGCCCTGAATGTAGATGCAGTCGAAGAATGCGGTGTCCTTGTCATAGCCGGAGGCATTGGAGGTGACCACGCCTTCGATGGTGTACTTGTAGCCGACCTCAGTCTGGGCTCTGACCTCAGAGATGTCGGTAACGGTGACCGGGTTCAGAGCTTGCAGCAGGTTCTCACAGATCTTATAGTTGGAGTAGTTCTTCTCGGAACCGGAGTCGGAGATGGTGGCCTGGACCTCAAAGTTGCTGAGGAACGCGGCGCCGGCCACAACGATCAGGCCCTTGCCCTCCAGCTGCTCGGTGGCCATGACCATCAGCCGGTCAGCACCGTCGAAGGTGTACTTGGGAACGCTGCCCAGGTCGCCGTAGTTATCTTTGTCGTCGTCGGAGGAATAGGTGGTTTCAAAGCCGAAGACCACAGGCGTTACGGTGCCGGGTACGGTGGCAGAAGGATTGCCCTGCCCATCCACAGTGTAGATGGAAGCGCCGCCGTACTGGCTGTACAGCTCGGTGTACATGTTGTTGTGGGGATTCTCAGCGTCATACTCCACACCCTCCAGCAGGAAGGATTTGAAGTTGTAGGAGCTGAGGTACAACCGCTGGGACTGACCGCCGTTGTAGGTATCGTCCTTGGTCTCGTCGTCGCTGATGCGGATGCTGGAGCCCAGGGCGGCGAGAATCTTGTTCTGCTGGGCAGCCATGTGATCCCCAGCGGGGAATTCTGAATAGCTCTCGTAGTAGTCGCCCCAGCCGCACAGGATCAGCGCACCGCCGGCATTGTTAAATGCTGCCAGCGCTTTGATCTCCTCGTCGGAGTAGGTGGCGTAAGGATTCCGCAGTGCGCTGCCATTCCGGCGGGAGGGCGCGGTGAGGACGATGGCCTTGTACTTTTCATTGCCGCAGGCGGCGATCAGAGCCTCGGGGGTGTTCAGCTGCACGGTGCGGACAGAATACTCTGCCGCCAGGGCGCCGAAGTTGCCCATGGAATCCTTGTAGTTACCGGCAACGTACTCGTTGTAGTGGGAGGCGTCGATGCCGATATAGACCAGCTGGTCGGCATCCAGAACATCCAGTTCAATGTCCTTGGTGAAGGTATACTCCTTGTCGTCCTGCTCCAGCACCACAGTGGCGGTGATGGTCATGACCTTGGCAACGGTGGGAGTATAGGCAAACTTGACTGGCAGAGTGCCGGAAGCGGGAACCATGTAGCTGGTCTCGTCCGTGCCCAAAATCTCAGAGCCGTTTGTGGTATAGGTGATGGACTTGACGGCGGCGTCCGTGGCCTCGGAGTTGAACAGAGTGGTGGTCAGGGTCAGTTCCTCACCGGTGACGGGTGTAGCGGTGCCGCACTCCAGGCTGGAGATGCCCAGCTTCAGGCTTTCGCCAACCCACACAGGAGCCGTGACCGCCAGGTCGCCGTCGCCCTCGGTGACGCGGATGTAGTAGTAGGAGTAGTCGGGATCCAGCTCGACGTTCAGCGTGCCGGCAGCCAGCTCAGCGGGATCGTTCCAGGTGTAGGCAGTCTTACCGGAGTTCACGATGACCTCCACCTTGGAGATGGAGTCGGAGCTGTCAGGATCGTTGACAGTGACCGCGATGTTCAGCTTCTCGGGAACCTCGGTGATGCTGGAGCCCAGCTGCAGGCCGTTCAGGGTGTAGGTAATCTCCAGGTTCTTGTCCTCGGTGGCGTACAGGCGCATATCGCGGATGGCCTGGTAGATGCCTGCCTCGGAGAAGTCGTCGGTGAGGATAACGTCACGGGCATCGTTGGCGTTGCCCCACTTGCCCTTGTGGTTATCCTGGTTGTTGGTGGGAGCCACATGCCAGCCCTTATCCAGAGCCATGGTGTAGTACTCATAGCTGGGATAGTAGCCGCCGGCGCCGATCTGGCCTTCGCCGTTGCCGACCTCCACCAGGTACATCCGGGAGTCAATCACGGCATCCCAGTAGGAGAAATCGGAGAAGGTGCCGAAGGTGGAGCCGGGATGGTTGAACTGGCTCAGGGAGTCAGCGCCTTCCGCCTGGCTCAGCAGGGCATAATAGGCCTTCATACCGGCGTCATCGGTCTTGTTGTTCAGAGTACTGTTGTTCCGGGAGACGATGCCGGGGGTATTGAAGGTGTTGATATGGCCGGGACCGCCGGACCAGGTCATTTCAAAGCCCGCAACCGCCACGACATCGGACTGTTTGGCGTTGAAATCCGCCACAGCGTTCTTATAGCTTGCCCAGGTCTCCTGGCTGTAAGCGGTGGCCTTCGTCATATCATACAGGGCACTTTCAGGGTTAACGGCGTCCTTCGTGTCAAAGTAGTTGGAGTGGTCGGTAAAGGCCACGAAGTCCACATTGGCGCTGTCCGGCAGAGTCGACACATAGTCCAGAGCAGAATCCAGGCTGCCGGAACCGTCGGAGTAGGTGGTGTGGGAGTGGAGCTGACCGAAGTACAGCTGATACCGGGACTTGCCCACGATGAAGCTCCAGGACTTGGAGACAGTCTTTTCGTCGGCCCGGGTGACAGTGACGGTGACGGTGGTGCGTCCGTCGGCCATGTCCTCATCGGGGGTGTAGGAAACCAGACCAGTTTCGGGATCGTAGACAGCTTCCACTTCCTCACCGTTGACAGTCATGGTGACGGTGGGATTCTCTCCGGCGTTGCTGATCTGGGCGGAGATGGTGGGCTTCTTGTGATCTCCTGTCTGTTCGCCGGAAGCGGGGGCCACTTCCCCGATGACGGGCACATCCAGAACGGGCACTTCCGCACTGCCGGTAATAGCCACACCCTTGGTGTCCACACCGGAAACCGTGATGGTCAGGGATTCGCCCACGACCAGTCCCGCGGGGATGGTGTAGGAGCCGTCCTCATTGACGGTCAATGCCGTCTCACCGACCTTAACGGTCAGGTCGCCGTACACACCGAACACCGCGTCCACAGTGAAGGAGAAGGTGTAATCGGTATGGATGAACGCATCGGCCAGGGTGCCGAAGTCAATGCCGGGGGCATTGACAATGCCGACGGTGACGTTGACACCGTCCGCTACGCCGTAGAAGAAGAACTCATAAATGTCATAGTCCGTGACATTGTACATAGAGTAGGTCTTATAGGAGTCGGCATAGTACTCCAGATACTGGCTGTATTGGCCGTTGTACTTGGCGGTGCGGCTTTCCATATTGTAGCCGCCGCTCTTACCGTCGGACAGTTTCCAGTCGGCATCTTCGCTTTCTTCCAGGGAATAGAAGGCGTTGTTGCCGGTGCCGTTGGAACACAGGTAGCCGTAGGTCTCATTAAAGAAGCGGAAATAGTCGCCGTTCTTTTTCACCGTGAAGATCACGCCGCCGTTGCCGGGAAC
>JBJDYN010000117.1:0-11642 GCA_051867395.1 Faecousia sp.
CACATTGAAAACTTTCTTCTTGTAGATGGGTCACATCTATTTACATCACAGAATAAAAATACTGAAAAAAGAAAAAAATGTATTTACATTTATATCCCAATGTGTTAGTATGTAATTGGTGAAGATTGGGACTTCCAGTGGTATATGACAAAGAATTGCCAAATAACCCTTCACTTTTGATTGTTTTTTTATCATTTTCCACTATTTTGTTTTTAACCAACCGCCGGGTCTTTCCGGTGTTGGCTTAAAATATCCGGAGGGCTCCGGAGGTTTCACCGCGTCTTGCGCGGAAGTGTTCGGATCCGTCCATAAAAAATCCATTCTACGGAGGTTACTACATAATGGCTCAAAAAGTTCAGTTTGTGGAGACTGTTCTGCGTGACGCAAACCAGTCTCTGATTGCAACCCGCCTGCCCTATGACAAGTTCGAGCCCATGCTGGAGACCATCGACAAGGTGGGCTACTACGCCATCGAGTGCTGGGGCGGCGCCACCTTCGATGTCTGCCTGCGCTATCTGAACGAGGATCCCTGGGAGCGGCTGCGCAAGATCCGCGCCAAGGTTCCCAACACCAAGCTTCAGATGCTGCTGCGTGGTCAGAACGTGCTGGGTTATTCCCACTACCCCGATGACTTCGTCAAGCTGTTCGTCCAGAAGGCTGTGGAGAACGGCATCGATATCATCCGTATCTTCGACGCTCTGAACGACACCAACAACCTGAAGGTCGCCATGGAAGCCACCATTAAGGCCGGCGCCATCGCGTCCGGCACCATCTCCTACACCACCTCTCCCGTCCACACCCACAAAAAGTATGTGGAAATGGTGAAGGAGCTGAAGGAAATGGGCGCTTCCACCATCTGCATCAAGGACATGGCCGGCATCATGGGCCCCAAGGAGGCCTACGATCTGGTTTCCGCCATCAAGGACGCCGTCCCCGGTCTGCCCATCGACCTGCACACCCACTCCACCACCGGTCTGGCCTTCATGACCTACCTGAAGGCTGTGGAAGCCGGTGTGGATATCATCGACACCGCTATTTCTCCCTTCTCCGGCGGCACCTCTCAGCCCGCTACCGAGACCCTGGCCTACGCCCTGCGTCAGCTGGGCTATGAAGTCGATATCGACGACAAGCAGACCAAGAAGATGGCTGACTACTTCAAGACCGTCCGTGACGGCTTCCTGGCTGACGGTACCCTGATGCCCAAGTCCATGGCTACCGATACCCAGTGTCTGACCTATCAGATCCCCGGCGGCATGCTGAGCAACCTGCTGAGCCAGCTGAAGCAGATGAACGCTCTGGACCGTCTGGACGAGGCTCTGCTGGAGACTCCCAAGGTCCGTAAGGATATGGGCTATCCTCCCCTGGTCACCCCCACCTCTCAGATGGTCGGCGTCCAGGCCGTTACCAACGTACTGCAGGGCGAGCGCTACAAGAAGGTCTCCAAGGAGATCAAGGCTTACTGCCGCGGCGAGTATGGCCGTACCCCTGCTCCCATTGACCCCGAGGTCCAGAAGCAGATCCTGGGCGACGAGAAGCCCCTGACCGGCCGCTACGCCGACACCCTGGCGCCCATCGTTGAGCCTACCCGGGAGAAGCTGGGCGACCTGGCAAAGTCTGACGAGGATGTTCTGAGCTACATCGCATTCCCCAACCTGGCGGAAAAGTTCCTGGAGGAGCGTAAGGCCAAGGAGGAGAACGCGGCTACCTACACCATCGTCGAGTGCTAAGGAGGTAACGCTATGATGTTATCTTCCTCTCTGGACAGCATTGGCATCGCAGACGCCGCTGTTGTGGCGCTTCTGGGCTACGTTGTGGTGTTCTTCGGCCTGATCCTGCTGATGATCGTGGTGATTATCATGGGCAAGATCTTCATCGCTAAGGACAAGAAGGCTGCCGAGAAGGCCGCCGCTGCCAAGACCGCTGTTTCCACCATTCCCACAGTAGCTCCCGCTGCCGCGCCTGCCGTTGCCCCCGGCTCCGCAGGCCAGCTGAAGCTCCATGACGTGGAGCCCAAGACTGCCGCAATGCTCATGGCCATCGTGGCCGATAAGATGGGCAAGCCCCTGAACGAGCTGCGCTTCATTTCCATCAAGGAGGTCAAATAATCATGAAATACAAAGTGACCCTGAACGACCGCACCTACGAGGTGGAGGTCGAAGCCGGCAAGGCAATGCTGCTGGATGAGTACGCTGCTGTTGCCCCCGCCGCCGCTCCCGCTCCCGTGGCCGCACCTGCTGCCGCTCCTGCAGCTGCTCCCGCCGCTGCCCCCGCGCCTGCTGCCGCAGCTCCTGTGGCCGGTGAGGCCGTCACCGCTCCCATGCCCGGCAACATTCTGAAGGTCAACGTCACCGCCGGTCAGGCCGTCAAGGAAGGCGATCTGCTGGTGGTTCTGGAAGCCATGAAGATGGAGAATGAAATCTTCGCTCCCAAGGCTGGCACCGTCGCTCAGGTCCTGGTTTCCAAGGGTTCCACTGTCGATACCGGCGCTACTCTGGTCGTCCTCGGCTAAGGAGGATAATCCATGATCAATGTTGGTGAAATTCTGTTAAACCTGTGGCAGGGCTCCGGCTTCAATGCCATTTTCTCCGGCTTCACCTCCGGCGGTTGGCAGAACCTGGTGATGCTGATCATCGCCTGTGTGCTGCTGTACATGGGCATTGTCAAGAAATTTGAGCCTCTGCTGCTGGTGGGCATTGCTTTCGGCTGCCTGCTGAGCAACCTGCCTCTGGGCGGCCTGTACCACCAGGAGCTGTGGGATGCTTTCATGAATCCCAGCAGCCCCATGTATCACAGCTACGGGCAGATCATGCGGGAGGGCGGCCTGCTGGATATCTTCTATATCGGCGTGAAAACCAGCCTGTACCCCTGCCTGATCTTCATGGGCGTAGGCGCCATGACTGACTTCGGTCCTCTGCTGTCCAACCCCAAGTCCCTGCTGCTGGGTGCAGCCGCACAGCTGGGTGTCTTCGTAGCCTTCTTCGGTGCTGTCTGCATGGGCTTCACCGGTGCTGAGGCTGCTTCCATCGGCATCATCGGCGGTGCCGACGGCCCCACCGCCATCTTCCTGACCACCAAGCTGGCTCCCCATCTGCTGGGTGCCATCGCTGTGGCAGCCTATTCCTACATGGCGCTGATTCCGCTGATCCAGCCCCCCATTATGAATCTGCTGACCAACCCCGAGGACCGCAAGATTAAGATGGTTCAGACTCGCAGCGTGTCCAAGACCGAGAAGATCATCTTCCCCATCGTGGTTGTGATTTTCGTGGCTCTGCTGCTGCCTGACACTGCTCCTCTGATCGGCTGCCTGATGCTGGGCAACCTGTTCAAGGAGACCGGCGTTACTGACCGTCTCAGCGACACTGTGCAGAACGCGCTGATGAACATCGTCACCATTCTGCTGTCCACCGCCGTGGGTGCTACCATGGTGGGCTCCACCTTCCTGACCGCCAACACCCTGAAGATCGTTGTTCTGGGCGTCGTTGCCTTCGGTATCTCCACCGCAGGCGGCCTGCTGGGCGGCAACATCATGTGCAAGCTGACCGGCAAGAAGGTCAACCCCCTGATCGGCTCCGCCGGTGTCTCCGCGGTTCCTATGGCGGCCCGTGTTTCCAATGTTCAGGGTCAGAAGGCCAACCCCTCCAACTTCCTGCTGATGCACGCCATGGGCCCCAACGTGGCCGGCGTTATCGGTTCCGCCATCGCCGCAGGCTTCCTGCTGAGCGTCTTCGGCTAAGCTATCTCAATCCAAAAATCCGCTCTCCAATGGAGGGCGGATTTTTTGCTGGATTGGATATGCACTGGCGTTGGATCGCCAAAGTGGAGCCTCTGGGTGCGAAATGATGATTCACACAAGAAATTTCGGAATCAATATCCCAAATCCCGGTCGATGACGGTGCCGTCTGCAGCATTGAGTGTCAGCACAATCTCATCATAGCCGTCTTCGTAGACGTATTTGCTGTAAGCTCTGTCCTCGGCCTGGAGCTTGTTGATCCCATAGAAATCCCAGACCGGGACCAACGTTCCTTCCGTAGTGTTGTATTTGTCCCGGATCCGCATCAGATGAAGCCGTACGTCATATACGTCGATATTCCGAAGACATACAAATCCATTGGCGGCGTTTTGTGCTTTCAGTTCCTCATTTGTCACCATAATCATTTTGGCGAAAATGTCCTGGATGTCCCCAAAGTCCATCAAATCGGTGTCCGGCGTCTGCACTACCGGCTCCGTATAGGGGTTCATCCACCAGAAATAGACAATGCCGTCCTTGGCTGCATAGATGGTCACTTCCTCGTAGGCCCAGCTTTCGATATCCTCGTTGTCAGGCGTGGCGGATCCTCCGCGTCCGGTATAGGTGATGGGAAAACCGTTCACGGTGCGGACATAATGCATTTCATAGCCGCTGTCCAGCACGGAAGGCTCCCCATGAAAAGTGGGATAGCATTCATTCTCTTTCCCGCTGGAGTAGACCACCGGTTTGATCTGCTGGCAAACCATGCTTTCCTGCCCCAGGCTGGTCATCAGGGCATCTCCCATGGCAATGGCATCCGCTTCGGTCATGGAAAGCTCCGGGGGATTGTCGAAGTCCTGATAGTCGGCGCAATAGCAGCTGTTGGTATACCCATAGCCTTCCCGGTAGGCGATGGCATGAGTCGTGATCCCAAAATCAGAATCGTTGGTAATGAGGATATGTACCCGGTTCCCGTCCACCTCAGACCAGCCCTGCAGTTCTTCATCAAAGGTCCCTTTCGGGTCTGGCCGCAGGGTGGTATCGGCGAGAATGCGCTCCGAATCATCCGGCGCTTTCTCTATAGAGGCTTGCACGTTTTCGATGTACTGCTCCAGTACTTCCTTGGTATTGCCCCCGTCCAGTTCGATGGGAATTTCCCCCCGCTCCATGGCGTAGTAGCGTTCCAGCGTGGGCTGTAAATCCTGCTTCGTAATCTGCTCCTCATAAAAGGGATTGCCCTTGGTGAACGCCTCCCGCAGCCTGTCGGCCTCCTCCTGGGTAAAGAAACGTCGCTCCACTGTGGCGGTGGGAATGGCGTCGGCTTGGGGCAGGGTCACTGTGGCATCCGCATGGACGGTGACGAAACCGTCCACCCCGGTCCAGTCTCCGGCAAAGCGCTCCGGCACCTCCATGGTGGAGAGGAAACCGTCGCTGCCAACCTGCGCAGTAGCGGCAGGCTCTGTCTGACCCGGAGCAGCCGCTGAAGCTTCCGTGTTTTTGCAGCCTGTGCATACCGACAGGGCGGTCACTGCGCCCAGGGCGGCGCATAGGATTCTCTTTGTTGTTTTCATAGTGTTTCGCTCCTTTTCTTAAGTGGTGTCTCCAGCATACCCCAGGGCCGCCGAAAAGTGGTTACGGGAAAATTACCGTTTGATTACAGTTTCCAGGCAATCTCCCTACAGGCTCCGTTTCAGGCAGATCCAGACCGTGGTCCCCTGGCCAAGAGTGCTCTCGATCTCCAGGGAGCCGCCGTGGGCTTCCACAATCTGTCTCACCAGGGAGAGCCCCAGGCCCACACCGCCGCGCTTTTTGCTCCGGGACTTGTCCACCATGTAAAAGGGCTCCGTCACCCGGTCAAGATCCTCTCTTGGAATGCCCGCGCCCTGGTCCGCCACTTCGATGGTATGGCCGAAGACCGCCAGAGTGACGGCTTGACCGGGAGAGGACGCCTTGGCTGCGTTGTCCACCAGGTTGATGAGAGCGGTGCGCATCAAATCCGCGTCCAGATTGAGGGCCTGGGCAGTATACTGGATGTCCAGTTCCACGCCCCGGCTTTGCAGAACCTGGGCCGTGCTTTCCCGGACCTGGGTCAAAAGCTCCGGGACAGAAGTGGGACGGACATCAAGGCCCTGGTCCAGGGTGATAAGCTTCAGCAGCTTCTGTACCAGCCCCTCCAGCCACCGGCACTGCTGTTCCATCTTCGAAAGCGCCGTCATGCGTTCCTCTTCGTCCATGTAGGTATTCTGCAAAGTGTCGATGTTCAGCAGCAGGGCGGTCAGGGGCGTCTTGAATTCGTGGGTCACGCCGCCGATGAAGCGCTGCTGCCGCTCCGTTTTCTCGGTCAGGGCGTTGATCCGAGCCTCCACTTCTGCCGCCATGTGGTTGAAATCCTCCGCCAGACTGCCCACCTCGTCATGGGACACTGCGGTTACCCGCTCCTGATAGTTTCCCGCAGCGATATGGGCAGCGGCGGTCTGCAAATGGTTCAGCGATTTCAAGGCCCTTCGAGTCAGTAAGACGATCAGCAGCAGCCCGACGCCGATACAGGCCGACCCGATCAGGACAAATTGCCGCAGAAGCCGGGTCATGCTCTCATGGACCGGGGTGATGTCCTCCACGATGTAAACGGCGCACACGCTGTCTTTCGAGCTTAACAGGTTCACTGCACTGCCGTAAATCAGGAGCTGCCGCCCGTTGACTTCCCCCAGGAATCGTTCCCCATCGGCGTACTGGGCAAGAGGCAGATACTCCTCCGGGTGAAGCTTTGTCTGGGTATAGAGGGTCTCGTCTCCCAGCCGCAGCACGGCAGAGGCGTCCGCGAAACGGGCAAAGCAGTATTGGAGCAACGAATACCGCACTGCCGGGGAGTCCTGGGAGGAATAATGGTAGTTCAGCATTTCTTCGAAGGACCGGGTCAGATTGTTCAGCTTGTCCTCCGCCTGTTCATAGGTGCTGGACAGAATCCTCTCCCGGGTCTGGCGCAGCAGGATACCGGAGCAAACCGTGACCACAAGGATCAGAATCACGCTGCAAACAAACGCAATCTTCTTCCACAGCTTCATTTTCTGCGCTCCTCCAGCCGGTAGCCTGTTTTGGAGATGGTGCGGATCTCGTCGGTGAACCCCAGCTTTTTCCGCAGGTTGGCCACCCGGACGTCCACGGTGCGGATGTCCCCGAAATAGTCCTCTCCCCAGATCTCATTGAGGATCCGCTCCCGGGAAACGGTGCGGTTTTTGTTCTTCATCAGCACCGTCAGCACGTCAAATTCCAGCGGCGGCAGAACGATTTCCTCCCCTGCTTTGGTCAGAGTCCGGTTCTCCGCATCCAGCACCATGTCCCGGTAACGGTAAACCCGGCGGATCCTGCCTGTCCGGGCCAGCACTTTTTCGATGCGCACCAGCAAGGTCACAATCTCAAAGGGCTTGACAATGTAGTCCTCAGCCCCTGCCCGGAGCAGCTGCACCTGGGACTCGCTGTCGGTTTTCGCGGTGATGTAGATGACGGGAATGTTGTACTTTTCCATGTAGGGAAACAGCTCGAAACCGTCCAGGCCCGGCAGCATGATGTCCAACAACGCCAGGTCAAAGCTATGGTCCCCAATAAGAGACTCTGCCGCCCTTTGTCCGTCGTCAAAGACGACGCATTCATAGCCCACATATCTCAGGTTCAGCGCCACGGAATCCGCGATGCCGGGATCGTCCTCTACAATCAGAATTCGGTTGCCTGCCATAAGCCAGGGCCCTCCTTTACTGTTTTTTTCATTGTAGCATAGAGGGCCGTCGATTAGGTTACCAAATTATTATTGTTTCTGCTGTTTTCATTCTTGATTCCCAAAAAGCAACGGGAGGCGCTTCAAATGCGTCTCCCGTTTGCATTATGTTTACGCGGCAGCGTCCATAGTTTCCGCCGCGATCGGTTCCGTAGCTGCCTCCGTCTCCGGCGCGGCATATTGTTCGGGGAAATAGGCCAGGTCATAGTAGTAGGCCTCCCGGTCTGCCTTGGCCTGCTCCAGATAGGTCTGGCACTCTGTCAGGCCATCCCCCACGATGCCCATGGTGCGCTCATAGGACTTCTTGGCGCTGTTCAGCAGAGCATCAGTCAAGTTATAAAGGGTCTGCCATTCCCCCTCCCGGTCAATGTCCAGGGGCAGGATGTTGTATTCCTTGGTGCCGTTGACGATACTCATGTTCACCCAGGTGGGTAGCACATCCGCACCGGCGAGATACACGGAGCCGTCGGAATACTTTTCAAAGGTGACGGTGAACAGGGCCCCGTCCTCGGTATAGCCGGTGGGGAAAAGGGTGCTGATGCCGGTGCGCTGATTGGAGACGGCGTTGCCCAGAGAGTAGATGATTACGGTCTTGTGGTTGGGATCTACGGTGCTTTCCAGCAGATCCACCGGTTCCACCACATGGGGATGTCCGCCTACGATCACATCCACGCCCAGGTCACACAGCTTCTGGGCAATGGTCCGCTGGGTGGTGTTTTCCTGCATCTGGTACTCAATGCCCCAGTGGAGGTACACGATGGTGGCTTCCGCGCCATCCGCTTCCATATTGGCCAGGTGCTGCTTCACCTCGGCATAGAACTTGTCCAGATTGTTCTCCATGAAGTAGTTCACCAGTCCCACCTCGGAAACAGGCGTCAGGCCGTTGAGGGAGGGACGCCCGTCTCCGGTAACACCGGAGGCGTAGGTGTAGCAGAGCATGCCGATACGGATGCCGTTGATATCCACCACGGAATACTTCTTCTCCTCGTCATTGAGCTGGGTACCCAGGGTCTCCAGGCCAGCACCCCGGACCTGCTCCAGGGTACGTTTGATGCCGGAGGTAGTGGTATCGGAGCAGTGGTTGTTGGCGGTCAGCAGCATGTCGTAGCCTGCGTTCACCACCGCATCCACCAGCGAATCCGGGCAGTTGAAGGTGGGATTGCCCTGATAGGGGTAATTGTCACCGCCGAAGGTGGTCTCCAGGTTGGCAAGCGCGTAGTCGTAGGAGGAGGTGTACTCCTTGACATAGCGGAAAATGGACTCGAAATCATAGCTTCCATCGCTCTGACGGCAGGATTCAAACACCGGCTTGTGCATCAGCAGATCGCCCTGGGCGCTGATAGTGGCGGTGGCAATGACACGTTCCGGTTCCGGCTCCGGCTGGGTAGTCTCCGGCGGCTGCGTCTCGGTGGGTGCGGGTGCGGCGGTCTCCGTAGGCAGGACAATGGCAGTGGGCGCGGTCTGGACCGGCGTGGTATTAACCATATCGATGCAAAGCCAGATCACCCCTCCGGTGGCAGCAATCATCACCAGAATCAGGATGATCAGCACCACGGTGACCCCGGAGCCGCGGCGTTTCGGGTTTCGGGACATAAAATATCCTCCTTTTGTCAGGAATCCAATAAGTAATGAACGGTATGAACGGTTTTGCCGCCGCTGACATACTGCCTGGGGACCCGTCGACTGATGCCGCAGGCAAATTCATAGTTGAAGCTGTCCGCCTGAGCAGAAATTTCTTCTATGGTGATCTCGGCATCGCCGTCCCGGCCAATCAGCGTCACCCGGTCACCAATTTCCACACCGGGGATTCCGGTGACGTCCACCATCATCTGGTCCATGCAGATACGGCCCAGGATGGGGGCTTTTCTGCCACGGATTAGGACATAGAATCGTCCGGACAGGTTCCGCCGGTAGCCGTCGGCATAGCCAACGGAGACGGTGGCGACAGTGGTTTCTCCTTCCGTAACATAGGTGCCGCCGTAGCTAATCTCCCTTCCGGCGGGCAAGGTTTTCACATGGGTGACCCGGCTGAACCACTGCAGGGCGGGCTTCAGCGGAAGCAGGGCCGGAGAAACTTCATCGCTGGGATACATGCCATAGGTGATGATGCCGGAGCGGACTATTTCGTAGTGCCGGTCAAAGTTCATCAGTCCGGCGGAGTTGTTCAGATGGCGGATGGGAATGTTCACACCGCAGTCCTTCAGCATGGCGGCAAAGGCATCAAACCGCTCCGCCTGCCGTCTGGCCCGGGTCAGGTCAGCGCAGTCCGCAGTGGCGAAGTGGCTGAACAGCCCTTCCGCCTCCAGACCCGGCAGAGCGGCGATCCTGGCGCAAGCTTCCGCAGATTCCCGGGTGACCTGAAACCCGATGCGGCTCATGCCGGTGTCCAGAGCAAAGTGGAACCGGGCGGTTTTTTCCTCCCGGACCGCGGCTTCGGACAGGGCAACAGCGTCTGCATAATGGAAAATTGCGGGACGGATTTCCTCCCGGACGGCTGTGGGAAAGGCGCTGACGGGGGTATAGCCCAAAATCAGGATCGGCTTGCGCAGCCCCGCCCGGCGCAGCTCCAGGGCCTCCTGGATGGAGCTGACTCCGAAAAAGGCGCATTTGTCTTCCAGAAGCTTTGCCACCGGAATGGCGCCATGCCCGTAGGCATCTGCCTTGACAACTGCCATAACGGCGCATCCCGCCTTTTGCCGAATGGCGTCGAAATTCGCAGAAATGGCATCCAGATCAATTTCTGCCCATGTATTATCAAAATCCATGAAAATCATCTCACAACTTGAAAATTGCATTTTATTTTACCATAGAAAATTGAAAAAGTAAACAGGATTGCAGCGGAGAATTTGATTTGGTTCTGTGATGTAGTTAGAGTCCACTCCGCAACCAAAAAGGCGTTGAAATCACTGCATTTTCCGACAAATGTGCTATAATAACTGCACGGGAATCATGTGAAAAGCCGGGAAAAGGTGTGCAGTTTTGGAGGATGCGGGTATGTATCGTATGAACAGACAGATGCGGATCGAGGATTTTGTGTTTCCTTATGGTCAGTTGGACAAGAACAATGAGTGGGTAAAGCTGGCGGATTGGGTGCCTTGGGATGAAGCTGAGGAGGCCTATGCCAAGCAGTTTGTGAACAACGGCCATCCGGCACATCCTGCCCGGATGGCGTTGGGCGCGCTCATCATCAAGCAGAGACTGAAGTGCAGCGACGAGTGGACGGTGCGGCATGTCATGGTACCTGACCGTAGCGTCAGCATCAGCCAGCCTTGGGTCAGGCCAATCGTTCGAGGGAAAGCCCACGCGAACACAGAATTTGGAGCCAAGCTGCATATCAGCCTGGTGGATGGATACGCCAAAATCGAGCGTCTTTCCTTTGATGCTTTCAACGAAGCAACCGATTTTTTCAGCGCCGTCGAGGGCTACCGTCAGGAGCATGGCTGCTATCCGCGGCGAATTCTCGTTGATAAAATCTACCGGAACCGGGAGACCATTTCCTGGTGCAAGGCGCAGGGAATTCAGTTAACCGGCCCGTCCCTGGGATGACCGGCAAAGAACGCGGAAAGGACGAAGCAGGCAAAGAAACAAGAGTATCAGGATATCTGTGACAGAAACATTGTCGAGGGCGAATTTGGAGTTGGCAAGCGCAGCTATGGGCTCAATCGCATCATGGCGCACTTGCAGGAAACTTCTTTTTGTGTCATCGGTATTGCTTTGCTGTGCATGAACCTGGCAAAGAGACTGCGGTCTCTTTTGCGCCAATTTTTGCAATTCTGGTTTCTTGCCGCTCCCAGCCCTGTTTTCGCATTTTAGGGGCTTGCGGAGTGGACTCTAATTTAACACCTCCATAAATTTGCCTGCATTCTGCTTGATTTTTCGGGTTGGAAAAGAACGAATAATCAGGTCGCAGAATCCCAAAAACCGTTGGTAATTCAGGGCTTTCCCGGTTTGTCGTAATTATACCGTAAGGGCACAGTTGTGCCAGCTTGTTGTACGCCAATGGTGTGAGCCTGAAAGAAATTCAGGAATGGCTGGGGCATAGTGACATCAGCACCACATCCAATATCTACACGCATTCGGATTTCTCCAGCAAGGTTTCGTCTGCAAATGCAATTCTTCCGGCGTTTCCGAAAAATGTTCAACATT
>JBJDYN010000118.1:0-11614 GCA_051867395.1 Faecousia sp.
CTTTCCGGGAGCGAAAGCTGCTGGACCGCTATCTGGAAACAGCCGCTCTGAAAAACGACTTGACGCTTTCCGACGCCAGGCTTCTGCTGGCTCTCTGGGAGCTGAATTTCCAGCCTACCCGCCGGGAGGCGGCGGATTTTGCAAACCTGCCCCGCAGTACGTTTTCTCTTTCTCTGCAAAAGCTGACAGGCCGTGGCCTGGTGAAGATCACGGACATCCGGCGGGAAAAAGAACAGGCCAAGCGGATGGAGATCTCCTTTTCCGAGGCAGCAAAGAGCGTGCTGGCGGATTTGGAGACCGCCCGGCAGGACTATGCATCCGCCAGGCGGGCAGCGCTCCAGCCCGGGGAAGTGGAACAGTACGACCAACTGTCTGAAAAGATTCAAGCCCATATTCGGGATATCTTGTAAGAAAAACATCTCCGATTTCCCCAATCAACACGCCGGGGGGACGGCTGCTACCTTCCTTTTGTTTCCCAATAAAATGGAATCCCTAATACGATTACTTGATAAAATGGTTAACATCATTTTTGTTCGATTCCCATCGTACGCCGCCGATGGGGGCAAGAAATGAATTGACTTCGTTTTTTGCGGCAAAAGCCGCTGGCCACTTTGACAGCGGCCTCATAAAAGGATATGTTGATGACGTCGCCCTTTCGGGGATAATAGAAAACGATTTGAAAAATTGGAGGAAGGATATGGGTAGTTGCTGCGGGAACTGCGGCTCCTGTGCCGGATGCGCCAGGGAGCTGGTGCTGACCGGGAAGGAGATCGACTTTCTGAAAAAGCTGGGGCAGATCCCTTTCCTGCCGGTGGCCCGGAACATGGGAGACCTGACGCCGGTGTACCTGGAGGATGGAGATCAGGAGGAAATGAGCCTGATTTTGCAGTGCCTGGAAAAGAAGGGCCTGATCTCCCTGGACTTTGACAAGCCCCTCCGGGGATTCGATCAAAGCGCCTACGCGTCTTACCCCATCCGGGGCAGCATGGCTCTGACGGAGCGGGGGCAGAAGGTGCTGGAGATGATGGAGTACCAAGGAATCCAGGGAGAATGAGAAAAATCGCTTGACGGTTTTGCTTCCCGGGCGTATCATAGAGATATTCGAAGCAATCGGGGGAAGCGTCTATGAGCATTGTCAAAAATGAACCCAAGTACAAAAACGGCATTCTGCAGGCCATCCGCGCCCAGCTGGAGCACCGGGCACACTGGCTGTATCTGCTGTGCGATGAGGCCGGGAAACGGGGGCTGGACTGGAAGGACGTGGGCTGTCCCGCTGTCCGCCGCTGCGGCTTATCCCAGGGTGCGGAGCTGGTCAAAAAGGGCGGCACTGACAGTCTGAAGGGGCTGCGCAAAACGCTGTTCACTAAGCCCGCCCAGCTGGTGTTTGAGATGGATATTTTGGAAAGCACCGACGACAAGCTTTCCATCGACTTCCACTACTGCCCGCTGGTGAAGGCCTGGCAAAAGGCCGGGTGTACCGACCAGGAGATTGCCACGCTCTGCGATATCGCCATGTGCGGCGACCACGGCATCGGCGAGTGCTACGGTGCGGTGCTGGATCTGCCCAAGTGCATCGCCAAGGGAGACGATGTGTGTTCCCTGCGGTATCATAAATAAGGCCGGAGAGCAAGCAGGCACGGTCTGCTGTAAAGGATCGTTTTGTGCAGGAAGGTTGCTGTGGTGCGGCAGCGCCCTTGCCTCTCCCTTTGGGAGAGGCTTAAGCGGAACGCCGGGTCGGAGAGGGTCATTGTATCCCCTCTCAGTCACGCCTTCGGCGTGCCAGCTCTCCCAAAGGGAGAGCCTTGGGCTACGCAGATAAACGATCATTTCCAGAAGCGGTGCGCCTGCAAAAACAAAGAGAAAATCAGAGTGATGCTATGAATTGGAAAGAATATACCTTCGGCGTTCAGGCCGGGCTGCCGGTGGGAATGGGCTATTTCTCCGTCAGCTTTGGCTTTGGGGCCATGGCGGTGGCTCAGGGCTTGAAGGCACTGGATGCTACCCTGATCTCCCTGACCAACCTGACCAGCGCGGGCCAGTTCGCGGGATTGACGTTGATCGTTGCGGCGGCTACACTGTGGGAGATGGTGCTTACCCAGCTGGTCATCAACAGCCGCTACGCCCTGATGAGCCTGGCTCTGAGTCAGCGGATGGGGGAGAAGATTGGCTTGGTACCGCGGCTGTTCATCGCTTTTTTCAATACCGATGAGATTTTCGCCCTGGCTATGGCGAGACGGGAGCCGCTGACGGTGCCCTACCTGCTGGGCCTGGGGACACTGCCCATTCTGGGCTGGACCCTGGGGACGCTGTGCGGCGCACTGGCCGGGTCTGTGCTGCCCATGTCCATCCGGGCGGCCCTGGGCGTCATGCTCTACGGCATGTTCGTCGCCATTGTGGTGCCCCCGGCCAAGAAAGAGCGGAAGATCCTGATCGCGGTGATCCTGTCACTGATCCTGAGCAGCCTGTTCGCCTGGGTGCCGGTGCTGCAGAAGGTCTCTGCGGGCGTATCCATCGTCCTGTGTACCGTGGTCGCGGCTGCCGTCTGCGCGGCGCTGTTCCCGGTGAAGGAAGAAGAGGAGGCGGCCCAGTGAGTATTTACCAGTACATCTTCGCCATGGCGCTGACCACCTACCTGATCCGCGCTTTGCCGCTGACCATTTTCCGCAAGCCCATCCAAAGCCGCTTTCTGAAGTCGTTCCTGTACTACGTTCCTTATTGCTGTCTGACCGCTATGACCTTTCCCTCCATTCTCAGCAGCACCGCCTCCATCCTCAGCGGAGCGGCGGCGCTGATCGTGGCGGTGATTCTGGCCTACCGGGGCAAGAGCCTGATCGTGGTGGCTCTCAGCAGCAGCGCGGCGGTGCTGGTGACAGAGTGGCTGCTGGTGCTGATCCTGTGAGAAAATGAGGTAGGAAACGATGATCCGGCAAGCGACACAATGGGATATCCCTGCGGTGGCGGAAATCTACAGCCAGCTCCATACACAGGAGGAACTGGGACAGACCACCATTGGGTGGATTCGGGACGTTTATCCGACCGGGGAAACGGCCCGGCAGGCCCAGTGTCGGGGAGAGCTGTATGTGCAGGAGGATGGCATGATCGTCGGCGCGGCCATCTTCAATCAGTGCCAGGGGGATGCCTATCAGAAAGCGCAATGGCGCCATGACGCTGCGGAGCAGGACGTGATGGTGATGCACACCTTGGTGATTTCCCCCGGGGTCTCCGGGCGAGGGTACGGAAAGGCTTTTGTTCATTTCTATGAGGAATATGCCCGGGCCCACAACTGCCACTACCTCAGGATGGACACCAACAGCCGTAATACACGGGCCAGAAGCCTGTACCGGAAGCTGGGATTTACAGAGGCTGGGGTGGTTCCCTGCGTTTTCAACGGCATAGAGGGCGTAAATCTGGTGCTTTTGGAAAAAGCGCTGTAACCGCAATCGAATAATTGTAAAATAACTATGACCTGTCCCTGGTTTGCCTTGACTAATCGGGGACAGTTTGCTATAATTTTTGACGAAGAGGGAGTAGTCGGCGCGAAAACCGCGGGACTGGATCGACATACTGGGGTGACCCCGGTTCAGCCTGAAATGACGAGACTTTTGCGGATCGGCTCAGTCTCTTCATTTCACGACTTCTGTGCTGGTCAGATTCCTGATTTGTACGGAGGTTGTTTTTTATGGGTATTGGAGAATTGCTGCTGCTGGCTGTGGGATTGAGCATGGATGCCTTCGCGGTGTCCGTGTGCAAGGGCCTGGCCATGAAGAAAGCCACCTTGAAGGCGGAATTGACCTGCGGTGTCTGGTTCGGCGGCTTCCAGGCGCTGATGCCGGTGATCGGCTTCTTCCTGGGGGCGCTGTTCGCAGACGCCATCGAGGCCTTTGACCACTGGGTCGCGTTTATCCTGCTGGCAATTATCGGCATCAATATGCTCAAGGAGGCCCTGTCTCAGGAGGAGGAAACCGCCAGCGCGGACATGTGCGTAAAAACCATGTTCATCATGGCGGTGGCTACCTCCATCGACGCTTTGGCGGTGGGCATCTCCCTGGCTATGGCGGGCAGCGTGAACATCCTGGCGGCGGCGCTTCTGATCGGCGTATGCACCTTCCTGCTGTCTGCTATAGGCGTGAAGATCGGCAACGTCTTCGGCAGCCGGTATGAGAAGAAGGCCCAGATGGCTGGCGGCATCATCCTGATCCTGCTGGGCGTGAAAATCCTGATGGAGCATTTGGGGATTCTGGCATGATTCGAACGGACAAGCGGATGCGTCTGTGTACGGCGCTTCTGATCTGCAACCTGATTTTCATCTGGGGCAATTCGCTGCTTCCCGGCTCGGTTTCCGGGGCCATCAGCGATGCGGTGAAGTCTCTCCTGGAGAACATCCTTCCGGGAGGAGAAGGACCGGATTCTTCCGGTGGGTTTCTGCTGCGCAAAGCGGCCCATTTCACGGAATTCGCTGTTCTGGGGATGCTCTTTGCCTGGCTGTTCGGCATGCTGAAAAGGAAACCCTTCTGGCCCTTTGCCTGCGGCGCGGCAGTAGCCTGTGTGGATGAGACCATCCAGCGGTTCATTCCCGGACGGGGCCCCAGCATCCGGGACGTGTGTATCGACAGCTGCGGCGTGCTGACGGGTATGCTCCTGATCTATCTTGGGCATACTTACTTCAAAAAGAGGACTGCCAAATAATCTTTGGAGGACAAGGAAATGAAAAAGTTTTTGAGTGTGATTCTGGTTTTAACCATGACGGTGGCTATGCTTTCCGGCTGCGGTAAGCAGGAAGCCGCCCAGACGGAAGCCACAACGGCCCCTGCCGCCACAGTGGAGGGCACGCTGGAGGAGCTGCTGAACCGGGTGATCGAGGAACGGCCCGTGGAGTTCATGGGTGGCGTGACCACCCTGGATCTGGCCGACACCAGCGAGGACGGCCAGTGGATTCTGAAAAACAGCACCGGCCTGGACAACGCCGACCGGATCACCGAGGCGGCTGTGTATGAACCGATGATCGGTTCCATTGCCTTCTCCATGGTCATGGTTCGGGTGGCCCCCGGCGAGAGCACCAAGACCGTGGCCGAGGCCATGAAGTCCGGCGTGGACCCCCGGAAGTGGATCTGCGTGGAGGCGGATGACATGCTGGTGGCAGGCTACGCGGATGTGGTGATGCTGATTATGGTCAGCACCTCCAGCAACATGACCGCCCAGTCCTTTGTGGATGCCTTCCAGAAGGTCGTCGGCGGAGAACCGGAATTTGTGATCTGACAAAAAAGGCAGCGGCCCCGGTCGCTGCCTTTTTTATCGAAAAAGTCAGAAAGATACGATTATAAATGATCGTTTACTGTTCGTAGGGGGCGGCATCCTTGACGCCCCTTGTGACGGTACTGCATGCAAAAGGGGCGTCAAGGATGCCGCCCCCTACGATAAGTGCGCAAGCCTTTGATGCGCATCGCATTTCGGCAGATTGCCGCGATAAACGATCATTTATACGAAGAATTTGAGATATGACGGAATTGTAAGGTTAAAATCACTTCCCGTAAAGAGGAAACGCCTATGGTTTTTTCAAGCATTCCCTTTTTATATTACTTTCTGCCCGCGGTGCTGGCGGTGTATTTCCTGACCCCGGACCGGGGGAAAAACGCGGTGCTGCTGCTGGCGAGCCTGGTTTTTTACGGCTGGGGGGAGCCAAAGCTGCTGATGCTGATGGTGTTCACCATTGCGCTGTTCTATGGCTGCGGCCTGGCCATCGGCAGGGCGGAGCAGCAGCGGTGGAGGAAGCTGTGGCTGATCGTTTCCATTGTGACCAGCCTGGGGCTTCTGGGATTGTTTAAGTATGCGGACTTCTTCCTATCCACATTCCGCGACGTGACCGGATGGCCGATACCGCTTCTGAAGCTGGCGCTGCCGGTGGGCATCAGCTTTTATACCTTCCAGTGCCTGAGCTATACCATTGACGTCTACCGGGGCAAGGTGCCCGCCCAGCGGAATCCCGTCACCTTCGGTGCGTATGTGTCCCTGTTTCCCCAGCTCATCGCTGGGCCTATCGTCCGGTACGCGGATGTGGTGCGGGAGCTGGAGCATCGGACCCACAACTGGGAGAACACCGCTCTGGGTCTGCGCCGCTTTCTGGTGGGCCTGGGGAAGAAGGTGCTGCTGGCGGACAACTTTGCCCTACTGATCCGGCTGTTCCGGGAGAGCGGGGAGCCGTCGGTGCTGTTCTACTGGATGTACGCCCTGGCCTTTTCCCTGAACATCTACTTTGACTTCTCCGGCTATTCCGACATGGCCATCGGACTGGGGCGGGTCTTCGGGTTCCATTTCCCAGAGAATTTCAACTATCCCTACCTGTCCCAAAGTGTCACCGAGTTCTGGCGGCGCTGGCATATCAGCCTGGGCAGCTGGTTCCGGGACTATGTGTATATCCCGTTAGGCGGCAACCGGGTGAGCCAGGGGCGGTGGGTGTGCAACATTCTCGTTGTCTGGATGCTCACCGGCCTCTGGCATGGGGCGGCGTGGAATTTTGTGCTGTGGGGACTGCTGTTCGCGGCGCTGCTGCTGGTGGAAAAGTGGACGCCGGGTTTGCCGAAGCTGCCGTCCGTTCTGCGCCGGTTCGGCACGCTGTTGGCGGTGATGCTGAGCTTTGTGCTGTTCAACGCGGAGAGCCTCAGCCAGGCGGGCTCGGACTTTGCCTGCCTGTTCGGCTTCGGCGGCCTGCCCCTGGTCACGGCGCAGACTCGGTACTATCTGACGAGCTGCACGGTGCTGTTCCTGGTGGGAATGCTTGGGGCGACGCCGGTGGTGAAGGCGGCAGCGGAGCGGATCGGGCGGACCAAAGCGGGCAATGCCCTGGAGCTTGTGATGCTGCTGGGACTGCTGCTGGTGTGCACCGCCTATCTGGTGGACGGCTCCTTCAGCCCGTTCCTGTATTTCCGGTTCTGAGGAGGCGGCGGATATGAAACACAAAGCGATGATTCTGCTCCTGGTATGGGGCGCACTGACCTTAGCCGCCTGGTTCTCTCCGGAAAAGGCGCTGTCGGTATCGGAGCGCCGCCCGTTGGCGGGGAAGCCGGAGCTCAGCGCCGGGGCGGTGTTCAGCGGGAACTACATGGAGGATTTTGAGGACTATTCTCTGGACCAGTTTCCCTTCCGGGATTCCTTCCGCCGGCTGAAAGCGTGGTTTCACTACAGCGTATTGGGACAGAGGGACAACAACGGCATCTATGTATACCAAGGGTATGCCGCAAAGCAGGAATATCCCCTGAACGAAACCTCCGTGGCCCATGCCCTGAACCGGTTCCAGACCCTCTATGAAACCTATCTGACCCAGTCCAATGTCTATATGGCCGTCGTACCGGACAAGGGCTATTATCTCGCGGAGCAAAGCGGGCATCTGGCGATGGACTATGACAGGCTGTACGAACTGGTGGAGATTGGCATGCCCTGGGCGGCCCAGGTGGACCTTCGGGACAGCCTGTCCGCCGGAGACTATTACCGCACGGACACCCACTGGCGGCAGGAAAAGCTTCTGGATGCTGCCGGGGTCTTGTGCCAGGCACTGGGGATTGCTCCGCCCAAAGCGGAGGACTATACCCGGACGGCCCTGGAGCGGCCCTTCTACGGGGTCTACTACGGTCAGGCAGCCCTGCCCATGGAGCCGGACACCCTGTATCTTCTGGAAAGCACTCTGCTGGAAAACTGTACCGTCTACGACTACGAGACCGGAAAGACCGGCTCCGTTTACGACCGAAACAAGCTGGAAAGTCAGGACCTGTATGACGTTTTCCTCTCCGGCGCCCGGAGCCTGCTGACCATCGAAAACCCCGACGGGGACCCGGACCGGGAGCTGATCGTCTTCCGGGACTCCTTCGGCAGCAGCATGGTTCCTCTGCTGGTGCAGGGGTACGGAAAGGTGACGCTGGTGGATATCCGCTATATCCGCATGGAGCTGCTGGGGGAGTATCTGGATTTTGCGGGAAAGGACGTGCTGCTGCTGTACAGTACGTTGGTGCTGAACAACAGCGCAGCCATCAAATAAAATCAAAAAAGGAAACAAGAACGGAAAAACCCGCTGCCCAGGATCAGGGCAGCGGGTTTTCGCGAAAGGGATTGGAAAGAAGAGAGGTAGAAAAGAGGATATCGGTTAAGAAAGGAAACGGCTCACGGCTTCCGCTGCCTTTCATATCTTTAGAATAAGCGGCAATTATGTCCGAAGAATAGCGAATTTCAAAACAAAATACAACAAATTCGTGAACGCCTCCTCAACATGGTTCCCTATTGACAAAGATAGTTTAATGAGTTAGACTATATGACACTGGGTTTATTTTGAAAGAAGAAAAGAATTTTTTGGAAAATCATGCAACCAAATGGGATTTTCTCCGTATATAAGGGTGAAACACCCAAAGAGAGAAGGAGGACCTCTACTATGGAGGACAGCCAGATTATCAAACTATACTTTGACCGCTCGGAGCAGGCGATTCAGGAAACCGACACCAAGTACGGCGGCTACTGCTACAGCATTGCCTACAACATCCTGACCAATCCTGAGGATGCGGAGGAAAGTGTCAGCGATACCTACCTGTCGGCGTGGAATTCCATTCCGCCCCGGCATCCCCCGGCGCTGGCGGCGTTCCTGGGGAAAATCACACGGAATATTTCTATCGACCGCTGGAGGAAGTACCGTGCCTTCAAGCGGGGCGAGGGGCAGATCGAGCTGGCCCTGGAGGAACTGAGCGAGTGCGTCAGCGGCGCGGAAAGCGCGGAGGATGCTGCCATCCGAAGGGAGGTGCTGGCAAGCCTGAACCGGTTTCTTGCCACTCTGAAGGACACGGAACGGAGTGTGTTCCTCTGCCGGTACTGGTATCTGGATTCTACGGAAGAAATCGCGGAGAAGTCCGGCTTTACCGTCAGCAAGGTCAAATCCATGCTCTACCGCATCCGGAAGCGGCTCTATGCCCAGCTGCAAGAGGAGGGCTTGGCATGACCAATCTGGAACTGCTGGACATTCTGGGCGGCGTAGGGGGGAAGTACATATTGCAAGCCCAGCAGCTGCGATCCCGTGAGATCCCCGTGCATCGATGGAGCTGGAAACGGACGATTGTTCTGTTCGCTGCTGTTCTTGCCCTGATGACCATGCTCTGCGGCACTGCCATGGCAGTCAGTGAGGACTTCCGTAATTATGTCTTTGACCTCATTGGCATCTTCCTTCCGCCGAAAACAGAAACCATCATGATTGAAGGACTTGAGGAAGAAATCAAGTATTCCTCTTTTGGAGAAATCCCGGACAGTTCCGGGCCTGGCTTTGCCATGTACTATGATGATGAAAGCTACACCATGTCGGAGGAAAATGGCGTTTACATTATCCGCTCCATCCCCGTCAACGGCGTGGACAATTCCAAATACCCTCCCTGTGAGATGGTGATTGCCCACAGCGATACCGATTGGCAGACTCTCTGCGCCCAGACCCGGGAACAGATGATTCCCACATGGGAAACCGTCCGTGAAGTCGGTCAGTATGAGAACCCAGAACGTCTGGTATTCACGGCTCGTAATGGGGCAAGCTGGGATTCACCTGTGGAGGATCATTTTTTCCTGCCGGATGGGAAGGGCGGCTGCTACCATATCACTGCCCGCTATTTTCTGGAAGCTGCAGAAGGTCACGGCTGCCGCTTTTCGGCTATGGTGGGGACATTTACCCTGGTAACAGATCAGGATATGGCAGATGTGGAAAACCAGCACGCAGTTCGTAAGGATATTTCTGACCTTGCCAGAGATTTTGCGGAAGCCTGGTTTAACCGGGACACCGAAACCATTTCGGGCTTCCTGGTGGAAGACTACCAGTGGGAGGTGGATGTCTATTCCGGCGGTGAAGTTATCAACGATATTCTTGTAAAACAGATTTCTGGTGTTGAGGACACGGAAATAGGAGCCATCCATGTGATGTCCGTGGAATTCCGGGAATCCGATCAGCCTGACCGGCTGCAATATCTGACCATAGAGTTTGTCCGGCGGGCAGATGGATGGAAGGTTCAGTCCTACGGACTGGAGGGATAGGCCTATGAAGGAAGTGGAATTATTAACAATCCTGACCAGTGTGCGGGGCGAGTATATCCTACAGGCTCAGGAGCTGCGTTCCGGGCAGCGAAAACAGCTTCGCGTGATGCACAAAAAGCGTATTTTCCTGATTGCTGCCGTGATATCTCTTCTGCTCCTGCTGGTGGGCTGCGCCGCTGTGCTGATTGGATTGCAAAAAATCAGTCTGGGCAGGGTTACATTCCCGCAATACAGCCAGCCGGGATGGACAATGGATCTGGTATCCACCAACGGATATCTGGATTCTGTGAACTATCAGGCAACCCGGGAATGGATCGATTTTATCACAAACTATGACGCAGACAGAGTGCTGGAACAGCAAAAAGACAGCAATGGCTACAAAGAGCCTGAGGATTACCGCATCTACAACTGCTATACCCCACAGATGCAGGAAAAGGTAGACGAACTCTGCGAAAAATACGCGCTTCAGCTCGCGGGACCGGTTTACTTCACCCGGGAGCCAGAACAGGTTTTTTCCGCAGTTGGTATTTCTTCCATGATGCACAAATCCTCCGAGGATATGTTCTCACTGTCCGGTGGAAGCTATTACCGCAGCGGCTCTTTCAACATGGTGGGCATGGTGAATCATTGTTTTGAAGGGCGCAGCACGGCGGATTCCATTCTGTTCGTCTATGCCTGCGACCGAAAAACCGTGTTCTTCCCGGATTATGTGATTCTCTGGGATATGGATTCCGTGGATTCCTGGGAGTACACCGCATGGGATGGGACAAATCTGATTTTGGTGCAAAGTCCTACCCGGGGTGTCATTGTGGCGGATGTGGGGGATTTCTTTATTTCCGTCACGCTGGATTTCTGCTATTCCTCCCCCGAGGGCGAGGTGGATGCCCACAATCCCTGTTCCCGGAAGGAGTTTGAATGGATTGCGGATGATTTTATGTATCAGATTGCGCCCCGGGAACCGGAATCCGACTGGCTGCAGAACCCCAACGGGTTGAACGCCGGAGCTGTTTCCCAGACATTTGCTGATTATTTTGACCACTGGCTCCCCGGCTCTGTCGGTTCGGAAGCCTACAGCCCGGATTACCAGCAGAAATTCGTGGATCTGGATGAAGACGGGACTGACGAAATGCTGATCTGGAACGCCCGCACCGGCGTTATTTATGAGGTCGTGACCATAGTGGATGGAGGGCCGCAGTGCGTGTATGACAGCGGCATCTATGGAGACAATAACCAACTGTATCTATGTGAAGGAAACATTCTGGATAGGAACTGCGGCGGTTCCGTAGTACAGGGAAAGCAAAAGCAATTGAACGAGTATTACCGCATGGTGGACAAGCAGCTCCTTCCGGTGGAGTGCATCATGGAAGGAAATGATGGCAAATTCTATTGGAGCGAGTCCGACTGCGCGTCCAGTCTCATGTGGAGGGAAATCTCGGAAACGGAGTACAATGCGGTTCGCGCCAAATATGTCCGCATTCCTGGCACGCTGGGAAGCCTGCCTGAGCTTTCCGATGAAGTAAAAAGCCAACTGAAAAACGAGGCGGAGAGCCGCCTTTTGCAGGTGCTGATGGAT
>JBJDYN010000119.1:0-11489 GCA_051867395.1 Faecousia sp.
GCCGGGCCACCTTCCCCAGAGGGGAAGGCTTTGGTACGCTAAACGATCATTTACCCTAGCACTGCACCTGCGGTCGAGGGGCCCAAAGGATGTTCGTCTACCACCCAAAGTGCGTAACGCATTCGCCGCGGGCCTTGCCCGCTAAACGATCATTTACAGGGAGGAATTGTGACGCAGCTGAAGCGTTACGATCTATCATAAAAGGAGGAGCGGCTCGCTCCTCCTTTTATGATAGCATCCTTTTTTCATCTCCGAAGAGATACCTTCGTTCAGCATTCATCATTCCGTTTCTGATACTTCCCCTGTTTCGGCAGGTATTTCCTCCAGTCCGGCTTGTACACGATCTGCACCAGCACGAAGAATACCGCCGCACAGCCCAGGCTGATTTTCCAGCCGAGAGAGAAGGCTGCGTTGTGATAGGTGAAGGTCACGGTGTGGGTGCCCTGGGTCAGCTCCACGCCGATCATGCAGTCCCCCACCAGCCTGGTCTGCACCGTCTGACCGTCCACACGGACACTCCAGTTGCCATTCTGGGGAATGGAGGTGTACATCAGGCCGTCCCGGCCGCAGCGGATGGTTCCTTCCACGAAGCTGGTCTTAAATTGGGTCAGTTCCCAGGTGGATTCGTTCAGCACCTCATAGCCCTGCCAGAAGCGATCCATGTTCAAAATGGCGGCGCTGACGGTCATGGTACTGCTCTCCCCCGCGTCGCAGACAATGCGGATGTCGATGGCATCTCCGGTCTTCACATCCCCCACCGCCAGCATCTGGGGCAGGCTGATGGTTTCCTTGTACAGCTCCACGCCGTTGACGCTGACGTAGAAGTCGTTCCGCTTGGGCAGGTTCAGGTGAATACACACGAAGCCGTCCCGGTCGGCAAGATAGCTGTAGGTCACATTGGAATTCGCCGTGCTGTCCTGGTACTTGCAGTAACCACTGGTGGTGGTCTCGGTAACATTCACCCCGTTGCCGGTGATGGTCAGGTCCTCCCCTGGGATCCGGTGCCAGACCTCACTGTCCACTCCCGTGGCGGCGGTAAACAGTTCATTTTGGAAGGAGAAGGCGTTGCCGGAGGAATCAAACATCACATCCGCCAGCTCTTTTTCCGCAAGGAAGCCCAGGGGCAGATAGGCCTGATTTTCCAGCAGGGTCGTATCGCCGAAGTGATTTACATCCTGGAAGAAGGTACTCTGCTTGTCCTTCCCATCCCGGTCGATCATATATTTGAGTCCCAGGAACAGGTTTGCCACCGGGGAGCTTTCCTCGAACAGATAGCGGTTGTAGGTGTTCTTGGCCCCATAGCCCAGAGCCTGCATGAACTCCGTCACCTTGACGTTGGCGGAACTGGTAAACGCAGACACGCCGTGGTAGCCGTTGAGGGCTCCGTCATTCAGGGTCTGGGAGTGGGTAGTCTCCGCCCGGTAGAACAGGGTATTCTTTTCCCGCTCCTTCATATACCGGATCACGGATGCGGTATATGTGGTGCCCTTGGGATAGTTGGACACATTGGTTCCGGTGAAATACAGGCCGAAGCACACTAGGTTGCCCACCAGCTCCATGCACATCACCAGCAGCACCAGCGCCCGGGCCCGTCTTCTCTGGCGGCCCTGCTCCGCTCTTGCCCTGGCAATCTGCCGCTCCGTGGCATCCGTCGGAACCGGCGTCTCCAGACTGCCATAGACCATAGACAGCAGATACAGAAGCAAAAATACCAGATTATAGATCAGGTAAATGGGCATCTCCAACTCAGCCGATCCCAGCTCCACGCTCACGGTGGAGGTAAGCGCCTCAGAACAGGCCAGAATCCCCGCCGCCAGCACGCCCGCCAGAACAATCTGCTTTGTGGAGAACTTTCTGCGCATCAGCCATGCCCGGTAGGCCATATACAGCACCACAAAGCTGTACAGGAAGCTGAACCGGTAAGGAATCATATTGGTGAAGTGGAAGCCGTGCCAGATATAGTCCAGCTGCCGGATGATGAAGCTGACGTTGAAGAACAGCAGCAGCCCCACCGCGCAGAGCTTGTCCCGGAGCTTCACATTCCGGGCCAGCAGGTACAGGAACATCAGGAACACGCTGAGGATGCCGCAGTAGACATTGGGCAGGCCCTCTTTAAAGTTGGGTTCGATGCTGCCGCCCATGTTGCCCGCCACCTGCCGCATGGCATCAAACAGGCCGAAAATGGTATTATGATCGGCAATATTCAGGCTGAAGGTGGTAGGGAATTTATTGACGCTGGACTGGGTGGTCTGCAGCGCCGCCAGGGCTGGCAGCTCCAGAATGGCCGTCATGCCAATAGCAAGGGCGGAGAAAAAAGCGATTCGGCCCAGATCCAGGAAAAATTTCTTCCATCCGCCCCAGCGGCAGATCTGATACACGAAGAACAGCAGGAAGACAAAGATACAGGTGAACAGGCCGATATAATAGTTGGCGAAGATGGACAGGAACAAGGTGAGGGTGTACAGCACGAACTTTTTGTCCCGGAGCAGATACACCATTCCCAGTACCACCAGCGGCAGGAGCGCAAAGGTGTCCAGCCACATAACGTTCCACTGAAAGCCCAGTGCCCAGGCACACAGAGCATAGAACGCGCCAAAAACGGAAATGGAAAAATCATCCTTGCCGAAAAGCTTTTTCAGGAAAATGGCGAAAAACAGTCCCGCCAGCCCCAGCTTGATAGGCACCAGCAGAGAAAAAAACTCCAGCAGCCACCCTTCCGGCACCAGAACACTGAGCAGGTTCAGGGGGGAAGCCAGATAGTAGGAGATGAGCCCCAGGTAGTCCATGCCCATGCCCACGCTCCAGTTATAGAGCAGACTGTCCCCGCTGCGCAGGACCCGTCGGAATTCCACAAAGAAGGGATAATATTGGTGGTACATGTCGGAATACAGCATGGAGTATTTTCCGAAAGGCGCATACTGGCTGATGAGCATAACGAACAGCATCCCCACACAGGGCAGCGCAAAGGCCAGCGCCAAATAATTCCACTTAAAAGAGTTCCTCTGCGGCAATTTCATAGCGATCCCCCAGTTTTGCATACTGACGTATAGTTTACCACTTTTTTTCACCGGGGTAAAGCCTTCCAGAGGGAAAAATTGAAAACAAAAGATTAAGTTTTTCTGAAGTTGTCCCAAGGGAATCGTAAATGATCGTTTAGCGGGCAAGGCCCGCGGCGAATGCGTTACGCACTTTGGGTGGTAGACGAACATCCTTTGGGCCCCTCGACCGCAGGTGCAGTGCTATGGTAAATGATCGTTTACAGCAGCAATGTCAGATTGGTGGGCGTAGGGGGCGGCATCCCTGACGCCCCTTGTGACGGTGCTGCATGCGAAAGGGGCGTCAAGGATGCCGCCCCCTACGCACAGTTTTCCAATTCTTTTTTGCGATAAACGATCATTTACACGAACCCGCGATGCATCGATACCCAAAACAAAAAAGGACGGCGCTGCCTGTTTGCAGTGCCGTCTCTACATTTACCTGTCAAAATCATCGTCATCCGGCACACCGTCGCCGTCGGCATCTGTGGTCATGACCTCGCCGAAGCGAACCCGGCGCTTGATCTTGGTCTCCTCCACCTGCTGGTGGATCAGCTCCTTGACGAAGACGGGATCCTTGATGTTCTTCAGCTCCAGATTGGGCATGGTCTTGTCGGAGGAGATCACCGTCACCGTACCCACACCGAAAATTCTCTGCCACAGACTGCGGCAGGTGTCAATGTCCCGGACCCGGTACAGGAGGATCTCGTCATCCTTAATATTCAAGAAGCCCACGGAGATAAACAGCCGGTCCTCAGACAGGGAATAGCGGGTAAAGCTCAGGGGTAGGCCAAAATAGCGCTTTCGGTCTTTCCACAGGTATTCAATGGTAACAGACATGACGGCATCCTCCTTCGGTAAATTTTCTTTATTTTACCCCCAACAAAGTAGAATGTCAATCAAAACCTATTCAAATTCATCCCCGCAGGGGATACCACACTTATTCGCTATTCACTTTTCACTATTTTCTATAATATTAGACAGATCAGCCCGGTTGCCCCCTCGTTGACAATCCTTGTCAGCGTCCCCCGGAACTTGCCACGGACGTCCTCCGGCATCTGCACAAGCTTCGCCGTCAGACCCTCCTGGATCAGGTCATACACCGACTTGCCGAAAATGTTGCTCTGCCACAGCTTCTCCGGGTCTTCTCCGGTGAGCCTGGCGATCAGGTCCCTGGATTGCTTCTCGTCGCCCACCATGGGGCTGATCTCCGTGTCGATGTCCACCCGGACCATGTGGATGGAGGGGGCCCCTGCCTTCAGCTTCACACCAAAGGCCCCGCCCTTTCGGACCAGCTCCGGAGTCTCCAGCTTCATCTCCCCGGCGGCGGGCATCACTACCCCGTAGCCCGTGGCCTTTACCGCGGACAGGGCGTCGGAGATTTTGTCGTACTCCTGCTTCACCTGAGCCAGCTCCATCAGAAGCGAAAGCAGCTGGGCATCGTTCTCAATAGGGATTCCCGCCTTGGCGCTTAGGATCTCATAGTAGAGCGCCTCCGGCAGCACGATAGCAACAGTCACTGTTCCGTCCGCCAGATTCACACTGCGCAGGGTGTAGTCCCGGACCTCCGGCAGCTCCTGCAGATGGGCAAGAATCCCCTCCGCCTGGCCCAGATTGCCGATCTCCCCCGCCCGCTGCAAAAGCGCCTGATACAATGCCGCCTTCACCGGATGCTCCGGCTCCAGAGCATCCAGCCACCGGGGCAGATGAACCCGCAGCTCCGTCATGGGGAAGGTGTACAGCAGGGCCTTCAACAGCCGGGCAATTCCTTCGGCATCCAGAGCCTGACAGTCCGCCACAACTGGGTCCACGCCAAATTCCTTTTGAATGGAACTGCCCACTGCCTTTGCTGCCTCCCCGCCGGGATTCCGGGAATTGACGATAACCAGATAGGGCTTTCCGGTCTTCTGCATGTCCATAATGGCCTTCCGCTCAGCGGCAACATAGTCCTCCCGGGGGATATCCGTAATGGTGCCGTCGGTAGTGACCACCAGGCCGATGGAACAGTGCCCTTCCATAACCTTTTTCGTCCCCAGCTCCGCCGCCTGTGTCATGGGGATCTCGTGGTCAAACCAGGGGGTTGTGACCATCCGGGGGACCCCGTCCTCCTCCGCCCCCACCGCGCCGTCCACCATGTAGCCCACGGAGTCGATGAGCCGCACCCGCAGCCGGGTGGTGCCGTCAGGGGAAATCTCCACCGCCTCCTCCGGGACGAACTTTGGCTCCGAGGTCATGATGGTCTTCCCGGAGCCGCTCTGGGGCAGCTCATCCCGGGCCCGCTCCTTTCGGTAGGGATCTTCGATTCCAGGGATTACCAATTCCTCCATGATCCGCTTAATCAGCGTGGACTTGCCGGTGCGGACCGGACCGACAACGCCTACATAAATATTACCACCGGTTCTGGCGGCGATATCCGCATAGATTTGATCCATAGCCAGCCTCCTCTTCCGGCAGGAGAGGGCTCCTGCCATGGGTTTACAACAGGGTATGTCCGGAGGGAGAGAAATAGAACAGGGAGAAATGCTGAATGATGATACGATTACAGCGACTCAGCCGTGTCCTTTTCACCGATCGTTTTCTTATTCATCCCCGAAGGGGATACCTTCATTCAGCATTCAACATTCAGCATTCAGCATTTAGCATTCATCATTCTCCTCCGTCACCACAAGATGCTGTTGTTTTTCTTCGAAAAAATCATAGATTTTGTGAAAATACCATTTGACAAATTGCGATATAGCCTGTATAATACTTAGGCACGACTGTGAGAAGGGGGAAAAGTATGCTGTTAGGACTCTCGGAAATCATAGACAGTCCCGGCGGCTGTGTTTCCTTCTCCACCAGCGTTGATCTGAGCGATCTTTGCTACGGCATCAGCTACCCCGTGTCCGAGCCCGTTCTGGCTTCGGGTACGGTGCGGAACACTGCAGGGGTCCTGGTGATGACAGGGGAAATCTCCACCTGCATCCACGGCATCTGCGACCGCTGTGCCAATCCCTTCGCCCGGGAAGTTCGCTTCCCCATCGATGTGGTGCTGGTTACGGAAATGGCCGACGAAGAGAACGAAGATGAATGGGTATTCCCTCTGGAGGGAGACAGCGCCGATCTGGATGACATTGTGCGGACGGTTTTTGTCCTGAATCTGGATTCCAAGCTGCTGTGCAAGGAGGACTGCAAGGGGCTTTGCCACCGTTGCGGCAAGAACCTCAACGACGGTCCCTGCAATTGCCAGAAGGAGCTCGATCCCCGATTTGCTGCTTTGAAGCAGCTTCTTGAGAAGTAAAAACCATATTGAACGCTGTGAAAAGCAGTTTGACCAAGGAGGTGTCACCATGGCTGTCCCTAAGTGTAAAGTGTCCAAGGCCCGCCGCGATAAGCGCCGTGGCTCCAACTGGAAGCTGTCCGCTCCCAGCGTTGCGGTTTGCCCCAAGTGCGGTGAGCCCGTAATGCCCCACAGAGCCTGCAAAGCTTGCGGTACCTACAACGGCCGCCAGGTTCTGGCTGTCGAGGCTGAGTAAGGCTACAGCCCAAATGCAGAGGAAGGCGGTTTCGTCTTCCTCTTTTCCTTTTGTCCAGTGTGAAGTGTAAAGTGTGGAGTGTGGAGTGTGGAGTTAAGGAGTCCCTTCGGGACATATTATAAAAACGCATATTGACTTATCTCTGCGTTTTGGCAAACAATTGGGGTGTGGCGGAATATTAGCTGTGATTTTTTTCAATCATCCCCGAAGAGGGTACCATCACTCCACACTCCACACTCCAAACTCCACACTCCACACTCAAAATTGCCATTGCTTTTGCTTTTGAAATGTGTCATAATAATTGCGGTTATCCCGTATCAGAAAGGAAGTGTTTTCATGGCAAAGCCCTTAGTCGCCATCGTCGGACGACCGAATGTGGGCAAATCCATGCTGTTCAATAAACTCACCGGGCGCCGTACCTCCATCGTGGAGGACACCCCCGGCGTCACCCGGGACCGGATCTACGGCGATTGCGAGTGGTGCGGACGCACCTTCTCCCTGGTAGATACCGGCGGCATCGAGCCCGACACCGACAGCGATATGCTGAAATTCATGCGCCGCCAGGCCCAGATCGGCATCGAGCTGGCGGACGCCATCATCATGGTCACCGATGTCCACAGCGGCGTTACCGCAGCGGATCAGGATGTGGCCACCATGCTGCGCAAGTCCGGCAAGCCCATCGCCCTGGCCGTCAACAAATGTGATTCCGTGGGCCCTGTGAATCCGGATGTCTATGAATTCTATTCCCTGGGCATCGGGGATCTGTTCGAGACCTCCGCCGTCCATGGTCATGGCACCGGCGATCTGCTGGACTGGGTGCTGGAGAATATCCCCCAGGAGGACGAGACGGAGGAGGAAAGCGATGTCATCAATGTGGCCATCGTGGGCAAGCCCAATGTAGGCAAGTCCAGTCTCTTAAACCGGATCCTGGGTGAGGAGCGGGTCATCGTCTCCGATGTGGCGGGCACCACCCGGGATGCCATCGACTCCTACTTTGAAAACGAGACTGGAAAATACTGCTTCATCGACACCGCCGGTATGCGCCGGAAGAGCAAGGTGGACGACGCCATTGAGAAGTATTCCAACATGCGCTCCATCAACGCCATCGAGCGGGCGGACGTGTGCCTGATTTTGATCGATGCCAACGACGGTGTCACGGAGCAGGACACCAAGATCGCCGGTCTGGTCCACGAGGCAGGCAAAGCCGCCATCATCGTGGTCAACAAGTGGGACGCAGTGGAGAACAAGGAGACCAACACCATGCGGGACATGGAGACCGAGGTCCGGCAGGGTCTGAGCTATATGCTCTATGCCCCGGTGCTGTTCCTCTCCGCCCTGACCGGGCAGCGGGTGGACAAGCTCTATCAGGTGATCCAGGACGTTCACGCCCAGAACACCAGCCGCATCACCACCGGCGCTCTGAACAGCGTTCTGGCCGATGCCACTGCCCGGGTTCAGCCGCCTACAGACAAGGGCCGCCGCCTGAAAATCTACTATATGACCCAGGCTAGTACCAAGCCACCCCATTTCGTCATTTTCTGCAATGACGCGAGACTCTTCCACTTCTCCTACCAGCGGTATCTGGAAAACCAGATCCGGGAGGTCTTCGGCCTGCAGGGCACCCCCATCCGCATCACCATCCGCCAGAAGGACGATAAGGAGGACACATAATGGTAGTTTCTGTAATCCTTACCGCCGTCATTGCCTACCTGCTGGGCAACCTGAACGGCGCTGTGGTGGTCAGCCGACTGGTGGCCCACGAGGATGTGCGCACCAAGGGCAGCGGCAACGCCGGGCTCACCAACTTCACCCGAAACTATGGCGCGGATACCTCTGTATTTGTGATTCTCATTGACGTGGGTAAAGCCGCGGCTGCCTGCCTCATTGGCGGGCTGCTGCTGAAGCGCTTTGGGCACTATACCGACGGCGTGGCCCTGGGAGGTCTGTTCGTCATTCTGGGCCACGACTTCCCTGCCCTGCTGGGCTTCAAGGGCGGCAAGGGCATCCTCAGCGGCGTTACTGTGGCGCTGATGCTGGACTGGCGCATCGGGCTGTTCGTCTTCGGCATCTTCCTGGTGGCCTACCTGCTGACCAAATATGTGTCCCTGGGCAGCATTCTGTCCTCCGGCTCCTTCGGCTTCTTCTATGCCTGGGTTCACTGGGGGGAAGGCTGGTTCCCCATTGTGGTGGGCTTCTTCCTCAGCGCCCTTATCGTGTGGATGCACCGGGGCAACATTGTCCGCCTGATGAAGGGCGAAGAACGGAAAACCAATCTCTTCGGGAAAGGAAAGAAACAATGAAAGCAGTTGTTGTCGGCAGCGGCGCCTGGGGCACTGCCCTGGCCATCCGCCTGTGTCAGAACGGTCACGACGTGACCATGTGGACCTTCGAAAAAGAACTGATCCCCCAGATGAACGAAACCCACCGCAACCCCCGGCTCCCCGGCGCTGTCCTGCCGGAGAACCTGGTGATCAGCGGGGACTACGCCTGCATCGAGGGCTGCAAGCTCATTGTCATGGCCAGCCCCTCCTTTCCCCTGCGCAGCGTCTGCCGGGCCGCCGCGCCCCACATCGACGCCGACGCCGTGGTGGTCTCCGTCACCAAGGGTCTGGAGGCGGGCACCCACCTGCGCATGAGCCAGGTAGTGGCCCAGGAAACCGGAAAAGAAGTGGTAGTCCTCACCGGCCCCAGCCACGCGGAGGAGGTCTCCATCAACGTCCCCACGGGCCTGCTGGCGGCTTCCACCAACCATGCCCTGGCGGAGTTCGTTCAGGACACCTTCATGGCGGACACTCTGCGGGTCTACACCAGCCCTGATCCCGTGGGCGCGGAGCTGGCAGCGGCCTTGAAGAACGTCATTGCCCTGTGCGCCGGCATCACCGACGGCCTGGGCTTCGGCGACAACACCAAAGCCATGCTGATGACCCGTGGTCTGACAGAAACCGCCCGTCTGGGTGTAGCCCTGGGGGCCAAAAAGGAGACCTTCACAGGTCTGGCGGGGGTAGGCGATCTGATCGTCACCTGCACCTCCATGCACTCCCGGAACCGCCGGGCAGGCATCCTCATCGGCCAGGGCAAGAACGCCCAGGAGGCCATGAAAGAAGTGGGCGCTGTGGTTGAGGGTTACTACGCCGCCAAATCCGCCTACGAGCTGGGCAAGCAGCAGGGAATCGACATGCCCATCACCGAGGCCGCCTACAAGGTTCTGTACGAGGGCGCGGACGTGAAGGAGGCCGTCAAGGGCCTGCTGACCCGCCAGCGCAAAGCGGAATCCGAGGACGCGGGCTGGCTGTAAACACGCAATGGCATCCCCAAAAGGGATGCCATTGTTTGTTGGAAAGCCTTGTTCCCCTGACCCGCCGGTTTTTCTGCTGTAAATGATTGTTTATACACGCACCCACTGTAGGGGAGGGTCACTGACCCTCCCGCCAGGTGATCCTTTTTAAGCGGTCAAACCCGTGGCTTTTTGCGAAAACCAGCACTGGAAGCAACCTATTTCACGCTCTGTTCCGTTACCAAGCGGGAGGGTCAGTGACCCTCCCCTACAGATGGCGCTGCGATAAATGATTATTTATGCGTTTGTCGCCTTGCGCCGCAAAATAAAAAACGCTGCCGAAAAATCGACAGCGTGTTTTATATGCCAGGGGAATCAGATGGCGCGCTCGACCTTATTGGAGCGGAGGCATCTGGTACAAGCGTACACATGGCAGGGAGTTCCGTTCACGACAGCCTTCACGCGCTTGACGTTGGGCTTCCATGCCCGATTGGAACGTCTGTGGGAGTGAGAAACCTTGATACCAAAGGTAACACCCTTACCACAAAAATCGCACTTAGCCATTTCATTGCACCTCCCATCCGGATGATTACTCAACAAACTACGCCATCAACAGGCGCTTAAATATGATATCAAACTTTGTCCAAAAATGCAAGTGTTTTTTTCAAATTTTTTTGAAATTTTGAAAATCTATTGATATTCAGACTGGGTATGGATATAATAAGAAGAAATCTGCGAGATGAGATAGCGAAAGCTTCCGCTATTTTACATCCCCTATCACAATATCTCAAATTGGGGTGCTGCTATGATCGATACATACTCTGTTCCGCTGACCCAGCTGGTGAAGGAATTCCATCTGGAGGTGGCCTACGCTTCCACAGATTATTCTTCCATCCGTATCACGGTGGAGGATGTAGCCCGCCCTGGCTTACAGCTGGCAGGCTTTTTTGACCACTATGAGCCCATGCGTCTGCAGCTCATGGGCAACGTGGAAATGAGCTATGTATCCAAGCTGGCCCCGGCAGACCGTACCGCAATCTTTGACAGGCTGTTTTCCTACATGTTCCCCGCCCTTCTGATCGCACGCGGCATCCCTCCCCATCCGGAGATGCTGGAAATGGCAAAAAAGCACAACATTACCATCCTGCGCACCAAGGAAGCAACCAGTGCCATCAGTTCCAGCATCATCACATACCTGAAAAATGTCCTGGCCCCCAGAATCACCCGCCACGGGGTTCTGGTGGAGGTCTACGGCGAGGGCATCCTGCTGACCGGAGAAAGCGGCATTGGCAAAAGCGAGGCCGCTGTGGAGCTGCTGAAGCGTGGCCACCGGCTTATTGCGGACGACGCCGTGGAGATCCGGAAGATCTCCACCAACTCCCTGGTAGGCACAGCGCCGGAGCTGATCCGCAACTACATCGAGCTGCGGGGTATCGGCATCATCAACGTGGCGAAGCTCTACGGCATGGGTGCGGTAAAGCTGGACAACGAGATCAATCTTGTGGTAAACATCGTCCCCTGGAACACCCAGCAGGCTTATGACCGTCTTGGCCTGGAGGAGCAATACACCGAGATTCTGGGGGTGAAAGTGCCCATGAACACCATCCCCATCACCCCAGGCCGGAACCTGGCGGTGATTCTGGAGGTTGCCGCCATGAACAACCG
>JBJDYN010000120.1:0-11210 GCA_051867395.1 Faecousia sp.
CGCCGGGCCACCTTCCCCAGAGGGGAAGGCTTTGGTGCGGTAAACGATCATTTATATAAGTAATGGCGGTATGACTGAATAGATACCCCTTGTCTATATTTTAACCTTTTTCAGGTTAGAATTCAATAGCCTGATTCAGGTTATATTAGAATAATGCAAGTTCTATTATGAGGAGGGCATACAATGTATCCACGTATCCGGGACTTGCGTGAAGATTGCGACTTAAGTCAAACACAGGTGGCATCTATGTTGGGTATGTCTCAGACTGGTTATTCGAAATACGAAACGGGAGAGAATGATATTCCAACAACCGTACTAATCAAACTTGCACGATTTTACAAAACCAGCATTGATTATCTCCTTGGAGAAACGTCTCAAAAACAAAGATACAAATAGGAGCCAATCCGCCATGCGAAAACTCATGTGGTTTACCCTGGGCTTTGGCGCAGCTTGTCTGCTGTGCGCCTATGTACTGCCCGGTAAGGCATTGTTGGCTCTGGCGCTGGCGTGTGCTGCCGGTGCGTTCCTTCTGGGATTCGCGGGAAAAGACCGGATGCAACTTGCCCAGGCGGCAATGCTCCTTTTCGGCTGCGGGGCTGGACTATTTTGGTATTCTCAGTATTCCCATTTCTATTTGGATTCTGCTACAGGTCTGGATGGACAAACCCGGAGGGCCTCGTTCCGGGCTTCGGACTACAGCTATGAAACCGCCTACGGTTCCGCGGTGGACGCTACCCTGGTCATCGACGGAAAATCCTACCAGGTTCGGGTCTATTGGAAAGACAGCCAAACGCTGGAGCCGGGAGATACCATCGCGGGTGCTTTCCGCTTCCGCCTGACCACAACGGACGCTTCCGAAGGACCCACCTACCACCAGGGCAAGGGCATTTTCCTGCTGGCCTATCAGGCTGGGGAGGTGGCTGTTTCCCGGGAAATCGAACATTCGCTTCGGGATGTGCCCGCAAGCCTGCGAAGACAGATCAAGGATGTCCTCCAACGGAGCTTCCCGGAGGATGCCCGCCCCTTTGCCAAAGCCCTGCTGCTGGGAGATACCTCTGATTTAACCTATGAGACCGACACGGCCCTGAAGCTCAGCGGCATCCGGCATGTGGCAGCGGTGTCGGGGCTCCACATTTCCATTTTGTTCGCCCTGTTCAGCGCCGTCGCCTTCCGGAAGCGGTTTCTGTCAGCAGCTCTGGGCTTTCCCGTACTTGCACTGTTTGCCGCGTTGGCAGGGTTTACCCCTTCCGTCACCCGTGCCTGCATCATGTCCGCTCTGATGCTGCTCGCCTCCCTGCTGAACCGGGAATATGACGGCGCTACCGCCCTGTCCTTCGCGGCGCTGGTGATGCTGACCCGCAACCCGCTGGTCATCACCGGGGTGGGATTTCAGCTTTCTGTGGGCAGCGTGGCGGGGATCTACTTGTTCGGCTCCAGACTTCATAACTGGCTGGCGGGACATCGCCCCGGAAACGGGCGGCTGCAGCGGTGGCTGGTGGGTTCTGTTTCCGTCACCCTGAGCGCTCAGGTCTTTACAGTCCCCCTGTGCGCCTGGTATTTCGGCACGGTCAGTCTTATCGGCATTCTGACGAACCTGCTGGTGCTGTGGCTGATGCCGGTGTTGTTCGGCGGCACTCTGGCAGTTGCCCTGACGGGCTTTTTCTGGCAGGCGGGGAGTACGGTTCTGGGCTGGCTGTTGTCCTGGCCCATCCGGTATGTGCTGCTGGTCTCCAAAGTCCTGGCCAAGCTTCCAATGGCGGCAGTATACACAGAAAGCCCATGGATCGTGATCTGGCTTGTTTTCGTATATCTGATGCTGCTTTGCTTCCTGCTGAACGGAAAGCGAAAGCCGGTGATTCTGATCTGCGGTACCGTTCTGGGGCTGTGCGCCGCGTTGCTGGCCTCCTGGGGCCTTCCGCTGCTGGATCACACCCGGCTGACGGTGCTGGACGTAAGCCAGGGGCAGTGCCTGCTGCTGCAAAGCGAAGGCCGAACCTATATGGTGGACTGCGGCGGGGACAGGGATACCCAGACCGCCGATCTGGCCGCAGCCACCTTGTTAAGCCAAGGAATCACGCACCTGGACGGCCTGATCCTGACCCACGCCGATCAGGACCACAGCAACGCGGTGTCGTATCTCCTGAGCCGGGTGGACACGGACCTGCTGATTCTGCCCCCGGAGGCTGCGTCTTTTGCGGTGTTCACGGATGGGCAGGTGGTCTATGCCCAGAGTGATTTGGTGCTGACCTACGGAGACACCACCATCTCGATTTTCGCTCCCGGGTTTTCCGGAAACAGCAACGAAAACAGCCTGTGCGTCTTGTTTGATACGGAAAAATGTGATATACTGATCACCGGAGACCGCAGCAGCCTGGGCGAAGGCTGGCTGCTGCAAAGGAAAACCCTTCCAAAGGTGGACATTCTGATTGCCGGACATCACGGTGCGAAGGATTCCACCTCCCCGGAGCTGCTCCAGGCTGTCCGCCCGGAGACGGTGTGCATTTCCGTGGGGGAGGATAATCTGTTCGGCCATCCTGCCCCGGAACTGCTGGCCCGGCTGAAGGACTTTGGCTGCACCGTTCACCGCACGGACCGGGAAGGCACCATTTTGATCAGGAGGTAACCCATGGCAAAAAAGAGCACATCCGGCAGCGGCCTTCAGGAGCTGAAGCAGGCCCTGAAAACCAAGACCTTGGGAAGACTCTACTTTTTCCACGGGGAGGAAACCTTCCTGCTGCACCACTATCTGGAGCAGATCAGGAAACAGCTGCTGGACCCGCTGACGGAGGCCTTCAACGCCCACCGTCTGACCAGCGAGACCTTTGACCTCCAGGCGTTTGCCGACGCGGTGGAGAATCTGCCCATGATGGCGGAAAGCACCTTCGTCCAGGTGGACGACATTGACATCTTCAAGCTGGGCGAAGGGGACCGCAGCAAAATGGCGGAGATCCTGTCCGATATCCCCGACTACTGCACCGTGGTATTCACCTATCTCACCACCGCCTGGAAGCCGGACAAGCGGCTGAAGAAGCTGTGGGAAGCGGTAGAAAAATGCGGAACCGTGGTGGAGTTTGCCAAGCAGGACCAGCGGGATCTGATTGCCTGGGTCACCCGGCACTTTGCGGCCCAGGACAAGCAGATTTCCACGGATCTTTGCGCCTATCTCATCGACATTACCGGCGGCACCATGACCGCCTTAAGCGGCGAGATCGACAAGATCTGCGCCTATTCCGGGGCCAAAACCATTCAGAAATCCGACATTGACGCGGTGACGGAGCCGGTGCTGGACGCGGTGGTGTTCCAGATGACGGACCTGCTCAGCGCCGGACGCTATGACCAGGCCCTGCAAAAATTGCAGCAACTGCTGAAAATGCAGCAGGAGCCCCTTGCCATATTGGGGGCGGTAGGCAGCCATTTCCGAAGGATCGGCGCTGCCAGAACCCTGCTGGACTGCGGCAAAACCGCCTCGGATCTACAAAAGCTCTGCGGTCTGCCGGACTATCCCGCCAGGAAGACCATGGAGGCCGCCCGGCGGTTCTCCCCTGCCTTCTGCCGGGCGGCGGCGGAGCTGGTGCTGGAAACGGACTACGAGATGAAAACCTCCTTTGACGACAGCGAGCGGCTGCTGGAGCTGCTTCTGCTGCGGCTGGCCCAGGAGGCGAAGCATGGTTAAGATTCAGGAAGCCATCGTGGTGGAAGGCCGCTACGACAAGAACACCCTGCGTCAGATTGTGGACGCCCCCATTTTCGAGACGGCAGGCTTCGGCATTTTCAAGGACTTTTCGCAGCTGGCCCTGCTGCGAAAGGTGGCGGAAAAGCGGGGGCTCATCGTCTTCACGGACTCCGACGGCGCTGGCTTCGTCATCCGCAACCACCTGAAAAGCGCCATCCCGGCAAAGTACCTGAAGCACGCCTATATTCCCGACATTCCCGGCAAGGAAAAGCGCAAGTCCTCTCCAGGCAAGGAAGGAAAGCTGGGGGTGGAGGGCATGTCCCGGGAAATTATCCTGGATGCCCTGCGCAGGGCCGGAGCCACCATAGAAGGAGCGGATGTTCCCCGAAAACGGGACATCACCAAGCAGGATCTTTTTGACCTGGGCCTCTCCGGCACCCCGAATGCCGCCGCCAACCGGCAAAGGCTATTAAAGAAACTGGACCTGCCGGAACACATGAGCCCCAATGCCATGCTGGAAGCGCTGAACCTGCTGTATTCCCTGGAGGAACTGGAAAAGGTTGTAGACAGAGTGGAGCGTTGAGTTTCTTGAGTGTGGAGTTTGGAGTGTGGAGTTATGGTATTTCCTTCGGAAATGAATAAAAAATGCGACCATTCAGTCGTTGCTAAAATCTGCGCGGTAAATGATCGTTTAGCGGGCAAGGCCCGCGGCGAATGCGTTACGCACTTTGGGTGGTAGACGAACATCCTTTGGGCCCCTCGACCGCTGGTGCAGTGCTATGGTAAATGATCGTTTACCGCGGCAATCTGCCGAAATGCGATGCGCATCAAAGGCTTGTGCACTTAGCGTAGGGGGCGGCATCCTTGACGCCCCTTGTGACGGTACTGCATGCGGAAGGGGCGTCAGGGATGCCGCCCCCTACGTACAGTATCAGCAAACGATAATTTATATGAGAAACTTGGCGTACGACTGAATCGTTACAAAAAAAGTAATTTACTCATCCACGAAGTGGACACCTTAACTCCACACTCCTAACTCCTAACTTCACACTGAATATGGAGATTTACAATGGTAGATATACAAGTCAAAGAGTTAAAAAAATTCTTCGTCATCGGGGAAAACCTGCTGGACGGTCTCAGCTTTGAGATCCAGGAGGGGGAACGGGTGGCGATTCTGGGCCGTAACGGCTGTGGAAAAACCACGCTGTTCAATATCCTCACCGGCCAGATGGACTATGACGGCGGGGAGGTCTATGTCAACCCCAATAAGCGTCTGGGCCTGATTTCCCAGATTCCCAAATTCCCGGAGGGCTACACCGTGGAGGACGTCCTGCGCTCGGCCTATGCGGATCTGACCCGGACAAAAAAGCGGATGGAACAGCTGGAAGCGGAAATGGCCAAGGGTGCTACACCGGAACAGCTGCGGGAATATGACGCCCTGACCAACCGCTTCCAGTCCGGCGGCGGCTATGAGATGGACGTGGAGGTGGATAAGATCTGCAACGGCCTGGGCATCTCCCAGCAGCAGCGCAGCCAGGAATTCGCCAGCCTGTCCGGCGGCGAGAAGACCCGAGTGAACCTGGCCCGGCTCCTGCTGGAAAAGACGGACATCCTGCTGCTGGACGAGCCCACCAACCACCTGGATTTGAACAGCGTGGAGTGGCTGGAGGGCTACATCAACACCTTTAAGGGTACGGTGCTGGCTATCTCCCACGACCGGTACTTTATCGATCAGATCGCCCAGCGGGTCATCGAGATCACTGAGGGCCACGCGGAGTTCTATTCCGGCAACTACTCCTTCTACATGGACGAGAAGCAGGCCCGGTTTGATTTGCAGTTAAAGCAGTACGAGCAGGAGCAGGCCAAGCTGAAGCAGCTGAGCTACACGGTGGAGCGGATGAAGGGCTGGGGCATCAACAATCGGACTCTGTACCGCCGGGCCATGTCCATCCAGCACCGGATGGACCGGATTCGCAAGACCGAGAAGCCCAAGAAGGAGCGCACCATGAAGGCCAGCTTCGGGGAAAAGGAGTTCTCCGGAGACGTGGTGTTCAAAATGAAGAACGTCAGCAAGGCCTTCGACGATAGGATGCTGTTCTCCGACGTGAATCTGAACGTGGAGGCCGGAGAGCGGATCGCCCTGCTGGGGGACAACGGCACCGGCAAATCCACCTTCCTCAAGTGTCTGCTGGGCGAGGAGGACTGCCAGGGAAAAATCCAGTTCGGCCCCACGGTGAAGTGGGGGTATCTGCCCCAGATCATCCACTTCGACCACCCGGAGCGGACCCTCTACGACACCATGCTCTACGAGAAGAACTGCACCCCCCAGATGGCGAGAGACCGCCTGGGCGCATTCATGTTCCAGGGAGAAGATGTCTTTAAAACCGTAGGCAACCTGTCCGGCGGCGAGCAGTCCCGGCTCCGGCTGTGCATGCTCATGGACGAGAAAATCAATCTGCTGATCCTTGATGAGCCCACCAACCACCTGGACATTGCTTCCAGAGAATGGGTGGAGGCCGCCATAGAGGAATTCGAGGGCGTGCTGCTGTTCGTCTCCCACGACCGGTACTTCATTGAGAAGTTCGCCGAGCGGATCTGGCTGCTGGAGGATGGGCAGATTCGGGACTTCCCCTGCGGCTACCAGAAATACCGCTCCATCCTGGAGCACGAAGCCGCCGCCAAGCCGGTGGTGACTGCCGCGCCCAAGCCCAAAAAGGAAAAGCCCAAGGGCGGCACCAAGGACGCGGACAAGCTGGTCCGCCGGTTGGAGCGGGAGATCGAGAAGCAGGAGAAAGCCATTGCCGACCTGGACGTGCAGATCGAGAACGCCTCCGCCGACTACCAGGAGCTGACCCGGCTGCTGGGGGAAAAGGAAGAAGCGGAAACGGTACTGATGGATCTGATGCAGCAGTGGGAAGCGGCCCAGGAATAAAGATTTCCGGTTGACACCGAGGGTGGAAAGGCCTATAATACGGTAAGAGAAAAACAAAAGGAGAAATTTCAATGAGTTCTTGCAACGGCAACTGTTCCAGCTGCGGCTCCGACTGCGCTGACCGCAAGGCGGAGAGCCTGCTGGCTGAGCTGAATCCCCAATCCTCCGTGAAGAAGGTCATCGCCGTGGTCTCCGGCAAGGGCGGCGTGGGCAAGTCCACCGTCACCTCCCTGCTGGCGGTAGGCATGGCACGGCAGGGCAAGCGTGTGGGCGTCCTGGACGCGGACATCACCGGCCCCTCCGCTCCCACAGCCTTCGGCGTTACCGAGTGCCAGGGTGCCAATGAAGACGGCCTCTACCCTGCCCTGACACGCACCGGCATCCAGGTCATGTCCATCAATCTGCTGCTGGATAATCCCGCCGACCCGGTGGTGTGGCGCGGCCCGGTCATCGCAGGCGCGGTGAAGCAGTTCTGGACAGACGTGATCTGGGAGAATGTGGACTATCTGTTCGTGGATATGCCTCCCGGAACCGGCGACGTGCCTCTGACGGTGTTCCAGAGCATTCCGGTGGACGGCGTCATCATCGTCACCTCCCCCCAGGATCTGGTGTCCATGATCGTGGCCAAGGCGGTGAAGATGGCAAACATGATGCATATTCCCGTGCTGGGCTTTGTGGAGAACTATTCGTATCTGCAGTGCCCGGACTGTGGCAAGAAGATCAGCGTCTTCGGCAAGAGCCACCTGGACGAGATCGCCGCCCAGTTCGGTCTGCCGGTCCTGGCCCGGCTGCCCATCGATCCGTCTATCGCGGAAGCCTACGACAACGGCCAGATGGAGACCGTCAACACCGACGCTGTGGCAGATGTGCTGGAAGCCATCCAAAACGCGGAATAATCCAAAAAAGGAACCTCCAACGAAACGGAGGTTCCTTTTTGGTTCTGTCTGTTTTCTGCATTCCGCGGGATCACATTTCCTGTCTGCCTTCCAATGCCCGGGACAGCGTCACCTCGTCGGCGTATTCCAACTGGCTTCCCACCGGGACGCCGTAGGCAAGCCGGGTCACCTTGACCTCCATGGGACGAAGCAGACGGGAGATGTACATGGCTGTGGCCTCGCCCTCGGTGTCGGGGTTCGTGGCCATGATGACCTCTTTGACCTCGCCGCCAGCCACCCGGGTCAGCAGCTCCTTGATCTTGATGTCGTCCTGGGTCACATGGTTCAGCGGCGAGATCACGCCGTGGAGCACATGGTACAGCCCCCGGAACTCCCGGGAACGCTCCATTGCGATGACATCCCTGGGCTCCGCCACTACGCAGATGGTGCTTCTGTCCCGGGTCTCGTCGTCGCAGATGGGGCACAGCTCCCGGTCCGTCAGGTTCTGGCAGCATGGACAGGTGTGTACGGACTTCTTGGCCTCCAGAATGGCGGCGGCAAATTCCTCCGCCTCCTCCAGGGGCAGGCTCAGCACATGGAAGGCAAGCCGCTGGGCCGTCTTTCCGCCGATGCCGGGAAGCCTGGCAAACTGGTCCGCCAGATTCTGGAGCGCCGCAGGGAAAAACTGCATAGCTCCTCCTTAGAACAGGCCGCCCAGGTTCAGGCCGCCGGTGAGACGGGACATATTGTTGGCAGCCTCGGCATCCGCGGCACGCATGGCCTCGTTGACGGCGGCAATGACCATGTCCTGGAGCATTTCCACATCATCGGGGTCCACAGCCTCGGGCTTGATTTCGATGTTCACCAGCTCATGCTTGCCGTTGACGGTAGCGGACACCATGCCGCCGCCGGAGGCAGCGGTGAAGGTCTTGGCCTCCTGCTCCTGCTGCATCCGCAGCATCTCCTGCTGCATCTTCTGGGCCTGTTTCATCATAGCTGCCTGATTCATTCCACCGGGCATACCCCGGAATCCACCTTTTGCCATTTTGCATTCTCCTATCTAAAATTTTTATCCGTAGGGGGCGGCATCCCTGACGCCCCGTTTGCATGCAGTGCCGCCGCAGGAAGGGGCGTCAAGGACGCCGCGCGCTGCGATGGCATTATTCTTTGATCTTCACAATATCGCTGTGGGCACGGCCGAAGTTCATCAGCTGCTCCAGCCGGGGATTGCCCGCTGGCTTTGCGGACTGATCCACTACTACCGCCCGAACCGGCCTTCCCAGCATGGCTCCAGCCTTCCGGGAGACCACCTCCAGGATGTCCGGCTTGTCGATGCTCTCCGCAATGAACTTGTTGCCGCACCGCAGCTCCAAGCGGTTCTCCGCCAGGACACCCTGAATGGGGCCGTTGGGGGTGGCTGTGAAGAAGCCGAAAGCAGGAGGCTTCAGCTCCTTGCGCACTGCACCGCACAGGTCCGACCAGAACCCCATGGGGGGTTCGCTCTGTGGCGGCACAGGAGGCTCGTCTTCCACAGGGGGGGCATCCGCATCATCCGGTATAGGCGGGCGGTCGTCGTCCTCCTCCGCAACGGCGGCTTTTGGGGGTTGTGCTGCTACGAAAGCGCCGCTTTTGATCTGCTCCTCCAGCCGGGTCAGCCGGGCGTTCATGGACTGGGTGTCCAGGCTCAGCTCCGGCTGGCACAGCTCCACAATGCACAGCTCCGCGTCCACCCGGCGGCTGGCGCTTCTGGTAAAGCCCGTCAGGGTCGTTTGGATCCGCTCCATGATCCGCACCAGCTCCCCGGTGGAGAGCTTCTTGGTCAGATCCAATGTCTCCCGGTCCGAGGCCACGCCGGAGAGCATGGTGATCCCTGCCCCGCCTGCAGTCTTCAGCACCAGCAGATCCCGGGTCAGGCAGGCCATTTCGTCCAGCAGGGCACTTAAATCCTTGCCCTCGGTATAGAGCCGGTTGAACAGCTCCAGGGCGTTTTTCGTATCGTGGGCGGCGATATGGCCCATAAGCTCGCCGCACTTGCGCTCCCCCGCGATGCCCAGGCAGGCGTAGACCCGCTCGGCAGTGAGTTCTCCGGTGGTGGCGGAGGCGCACTGGTCCAGCAAACTCAGACCGTCCCGCATACCGCCGTCGGCAAGCCGGGCCAGAACCCGTGCCGCGCCATCCTCCAGGTCGATGTTCTCCTGATAGGCCACATACTGCAGTCTCGCCGCGATATCCTCCTGGCTGATCCGGCGGAAGGAAAACCGCTGGCACCGGGACAGGATGGTGGCCGGGACCTTATGCAGCTCCGTAGTTGCCAGGATGAACAGCAGGTGCTCCGGCGGTTCCTCGATGATTTTCAGCAAGGCGTTGAAGGCGGAGATGGACAGCATATGCACCTCATCGATGATATACACCCGCATCTTCACCTGGGAGGGGGTATAGATGGCGTCATCACGCAGGTCCCGGACGTTGTCCACGCCGTTGTTGGAGGCGGCGTCGATCTCCAGCACATCCATACAGGAACCGGAATCAATGGCCCGGCAGGCCTCGCAGCTGTTGCAGGGGTTGCCGTGATCCGGATGCAGACAGTTCACCGCCTTGGCCAGAATCTTGGCACAGCTGGTCTTGCCCGTACCTCTCGACCCCGTAAACAAATACGCATGACTCATCTTTCCAGTCATCAACTGGGTCTTTAAGGTCTGCGTGACCGCCAATTGCCCCGAGACATCGTCAAACGTCTGCGGCCTGTATTTCCGATATAGCGCTTGATATGCTGACATTCCATACCTTCCTTCTTTAAAAATGTGGAGACAGGAGCATCACAGCAAACCACACATCAACTCCACACTCCACTCTCCACACTCCACTCTCCACACTCCACACTGAAAAAAGCCCGGCTTATAACAAGATCGCACACCCACATTTGAACGAGCTGAACATCCGGTTCCTACGCAGTAAGCTCAAGAACGGCAACCTCGCGGCACACGAGAAGATCCGCTTAATGCTGCTTGGTTCCCCACCTGACATGGTTCACGGGATCTCGTTGCGCAAGACCGATCTCTCAACACCACTTACGCAGGTCAGACGATGCGCAGTCTCGCCCGGGTGTGGGAATTCATCCCTGCTATAGCGGATTGCAGGTATAGGGCACCGCTATCTCCCCGACTAGTGCGACCTTGTTATAAGCCGGTCAGGCATTTACAAGGTATTGATATTCATTTCAGATTAGGCCAGCTTGGAATCGATGAAGTCGGCCAGCTCCTGGAAGGTGGTAATCTTCTGATCCTCCATGTCCAGCTCCACGCCCAGCTCCGTCTCCAGATCCATAATCATCTCCACCACATCCAGGGAGTCGATGCCCAGGCTGTCGAAGGTGGAATCGGGCCGGATGTCAGCAGGATCCAGCTCCAGCTGTCTGGCAGCGTAGTTTACAAGCTTCTCATACATAGATAAGTCCTCCTCACATTGTCTCTAAAGCACTATCTGCCTGCTATTTTATTACATGGACACGGATTTGTCAATGCTTGTTTTTCCCGATACTCCCTCTGCCTGTAGGGGAGGGTCACCGACCCTCCCGGCGGCCAGCACCCGATTTCTAAATGGCCCCGGCGAATTCGGATCGACTTCCCTAGCGCTGAAATACGGCAGAAAACGAGCGCTATACTGCCGGGAGGGTCAGTGATGTATAGAGTAGTAACATAGGTAACAGATAGTGAAGTGACATAGGTAACAG
>JBJDYN010000121.1:0-51081 GCA_051867395.1 Faecousia sp.
GTCTCTTCCCTATGTGTTACCTATGTTTCTCTTGACAAGTGACCCTCCCCTACAGTGGGTACTGTGGCAAACGATCATTTATGTGTTTACGTTCGGGAAGTTGGCAGAATTAAAAGTTCGTTTCCGGTCAATACATAATTTTGTCACAAGTCGATTTTATGATGAGATACAGATAAACAATAAGGGAGGTAACCAATATGGACACTTTTGAAAACAATAGCAATGATTTCACCAACAACACGGCAAATTCTCAGCCCGTGCCTGAGGAGACAACCCCCACCCAGCCGGAGGAACCCTCGTCCTCCTTCTATTCCGGTGCAGGAACCGGGCGGAAGGAATCCCCCTACGCCAATTCCCCCTATATCACCAACCAGGGCAATCCTGAATACCGCTACCAGCCCCAGACCCAGCCGCCTCAGCACAAGCCCAAGCAGGAGAAGCAATCCCGCAAGCCCATCTGGAAAGGCGTTGTCGCTGTGGTCCTGGTGGTTGCGCTGGTGGCCAGCGGATGTCTGATCACCGCAGTGGTTGTCAATGAGCACTGGGAGGACCGCACCGAGGACACCGTGGCGGATCTGAACCGGAAGATCGACGACCTGCAGGCGCAGATCGACAAAGGCTCCGCTTCCGGGGGCTCTGCGGTTCATAGCTCCATGGACGGCAGCGCCATGAGCCCCAGTCAGGTTTACAGCCAGAACGTAAGCAGCGTGGTAGCCATCACCAGCACCGTCCAGGCCACCAACTTCTATGGTACCTCCACCGGCACCTTCACCGGCTCCGGCTTTATCCTGACGGAGGATGGCTATATCGTCTCCAACTATCATGTGGTGGAGGGCGCCACGGAGATCAAGATCACCCTGCATGACGGCAGTGAATATCCCGCCGAGCTGGTGGGCTACGACTCCACCAACGACCTGTCCGTTCTGAAGATCGACGTCGAAGGGCTCACCGCCGCCACCATCGGCAGCAGCTCCGGCCTGAACATCGGCGACATGGTGGTGGCCATCGGCAACCCCCTGGGCACCCTGACCTCCACCCAGACCGTGGGCTACGTCAGCGGTATCAACCGGGAAGTCACCACCGATAACACCATCATCAGCATGATCCAGACCGACTGTGCCATCAACCCCGGTAACTCCGGCGGCCCGCTGTTCAACATGTACGGGGAAGTCGTGGGCATCACCACCGCCAAATATTCCGGCACCACCAGCTCCGGCGCCACCATCGAGGGCATCGGCTTCGCCATTCCCATTGACGACGTGATGAACGCCATCTCCGATCTGATCGACTACGGTTATGTCACCGGCGCTTATCTGGGCGTCTCCGTAAAGAACACCGACGCGGAATCCGCTTCTATGTTCGGCCTGCCCACCGGAGCTTACGTTGTCAGCGTGGAGAAGGGCTACAGCGCCGACCGGGCTGGCATCCAGGTGAAGGATATCATCATCGACCTGGGAGGCACGAAGGTAACCAATGTCACGGAACTGACCCGCGCCCTTCGGAATTTCAAAGCCGGCGACAGCACCACCATCACCGTGGTCCGCAGCGGCAGCCAGCTCACTCTGGACATCGTGCTGGATGAGAAACCCCAGCAAACCACCGCCGCAGCGCCGGAAAAGGACGCCGAAATGCCCAGCGACGGCGATTACCAGGAGTGGTACGATTATTTCCGGAAATACTTCGGCGAATAACATTGGATTCCAAACACGCGCGCTGCTTCCTGCGGCGCGCTGTTTTCCTATTGGCCGGAAGCGAAGAACCGTTTATGTAAAAGGCTGCCGCGGAATCCTTTTTCTGGAAAAAAATCCTGAAGCCGGGAATTGAAAAGTCTTATTTCATGTGATATCCTAATAAACGTGCCAAAATGCGGTGGGGAATCGTTCCGAACCGGAATGTTTCCTGCCCCGAAAACATATACTACATTCACAGATAATGTCCTCATATAGGAGCCTTACAATGAAACAAAAACGAAAATCCTCACCTGCCCGGGCAGCCATGAAGCTGCTGTGTACCGTGCTGGGCCTGATTCTGGCAGTCATGCTGGGCGTAACCGTCTATGTTCAGTACCTGCTGGGACAGATTAACTATGTGGACCCGGAGAATACCACACTGCTTTCTCAGTTGGAGCTGGACAAAATCCTTGGTTCCTCCTCCCAGGATTCCGGCGACATCTCCTTCGATTCCCACAATACCCAGATCGGCGGCAGAGGCAGTCCCATCGTCAACATTCTGCTTATCGGCCAGGACCGCCGGGAAGGGGAAAGCCGGGCCCGCTCCGACTCCATGATCCTGTGCACCTTCAATAAGCAGACCAAGCAGCTGATCATGACCTCCTTCCTGCGGGATTTGTACGTGGAGATCCCCGGCTATCACAGCAACCGTATCAACGCCGCCTACGCCGCGGGAGGCATGTCCCTGCTGGACAAAACCCTGGAACAGAACTTCGGACTGTATATTGACGGCAATGTGGAGGTGGACTTCAACCAGTTCGCGGACATTGTGGACCTGCTGGGCGGCGTGGAGATCGAGCTGCGCCAGGACGAGGCTAACTTCATCAATGAAGAAACCGGCAGTACCCTGTCCCAGGGGGTTCATACCCTCCGGGGGGACCAGGCCCTGGCCTACACCCGGATCCGAAAGCTGGACGCCGACGGCGACTTCAGCCGCACCAACCGCCAGCGAAAGGTCATCAGCGCCCTGCTGGATACCTACAAGGGCTCCAACCTGACTACGGTTCTGTCCCTGGTCACCAAAATCCTGCCCATGATCACCACGGATATGAACAGCATAGAGCTCATGGGACACGCCCTGGAGCTGTTCCCCATGCTCTCCGGTGCTGAGCTGGTCAGCCAGCGTGTTCCAGCAGACGGAATGTATTCCAACCAATCGATCGACGGAATGGCAGTGCTTGTGGCAGATATGGACGCCGCCCGGGAGATGCTGGAGCGAACCCTGTTGGGGAAGGGCTAAACATCTTCTCCCGCCCGGACAGAAAAAGGAAAAATTTTCCTATTTAAATGTCCGCAAATGTTGAGAGATTTCCGGTTAACACCTATATCACCGGAAAATAATTTTAAAAATTTTTTAAAAACCTTTGTAACAGAATTGACAAAATCTGCAAACCAAGCTATAATATACGTTAGAGTTCATGATCTCAAGGAGGTGTGCGGATGGAACTTACCAAAAGCGAAATGGAAATTATGGATGTCCTATGGGAATCCGGAAAACCCATGTCACGCGCGGATCTTCTGGCAAAGTCGGATGAGAAAACCTGGAAAGACAGTTCAGTGCATATTCTGCTGAACGGCCTTCTGCAAAAGGGGGCGATTCAGGAGGCAGGCCTGGTCAAGCGAAGCAAAACCTACGGAAGAGTTTTCTCTCCCACAATGACCCGGGAGGAGTATTTTGCATCCACAATATTCAGCCATCGGCACAAGCCAAATCTTGTGGGGCTTACAGAAGCGCTTCTCAGCCGGGATGACGTTACCCAGAGCGATCTGGACGAAATCGCCGCATTCATCACGAAAAAAAACTTATGATTTTTTCACGGAGCTGCCAACAGCGGCTCTGTTTTTTATTGTCATTTCGTTGAAAAAGGAAAAAGCATAGTTGAATTATGCACAAGCCAATTGACAAAGCCTGGTTTGGGGTGTATAGTAGTCGAGTCACATTTCCGGCATTTTGCCGAAGGGAGGATTCCAATGTTAAAAACCGCTGATCTATTTGATCTTACCCATTCTCTTGCCGGCAGCTATCTTACCGGATTTGAATATCCCTGGCAGGCCCTGGGCGGCATCAAAGAGCTGATCCTAAGCCTGGGCCCTAAGTTAGGGGAAGACTATCAGGAGCGGATGCCTCAGGTTTGGGTCCATAAAACCGCTTCCATCGCTCCCACCGCTTATCTTGGCGCTCCCTGCATCATCGGAGCCAACACCGAGGTGCGGCACTGCGCGTTTATCCGCGGCTCCGCCCTGGTTGGGGAGAACTGCGTGGTGGGCAACTCTGTGGAGCTGAAAAACGTGATCCTGTTCGACAACGTGCAGGTACCCCACTATAATTATGTCGGCGACAGCATCCTGGGCTACAAGTCCCACATGGGCGCCGGCAGTCTGACCTCCAACGTCAAATCCGACAAGACCCTTGTGGTGGTGAAAGATGGCGCGGAGCAGCTCCCCACCGGTCTGAAAAAGTTCGGTGCCATGCTGGGGGACCATGTGGAGGTGGGCTGCAACAGCGTGCTGAACCCCGGCACCGTCATCGGCAGGAACACCAACATCTATCCCACCTCCTGCGTCCGCGGCGTTGTCCCGGAGAGCAGCATCTGGAAAACCGGCGGCGTAGTTGTAAAGAAAGTCTGAAATGAAAGGTTATTTGGAAGATATTAGATATAAGATATGAGATATAAGATATCTTCTATTTCGTATCATCTAATATCTTTATGAAAGGAGAACTCCTATGGGTAAATATTTTGGTACCGACGGCTTCCGGGGCGAGGCCAACTGTAATCTGACCGCCGATCACGCCTATAAGGTGGGCCGCTTCCTGGGCTGGTATTACACCCAGCTGAAGCGCCGCGGCGGCTCCGACGGCCCGGCCCGGATCGTTATCGGCAAGGATACCCGCCGCTCCAGCTACATGTTTGAATACAGCCTGGTGGGCGGCCTGGTGGCCTCGGGTGCGGACGCCTACCTGCTTCACGTCACCACCACCCCCTCCGTGGCCTATGTGGTCCGCACCGAGGGCTTCGACTGCGGCATCATGATCTCCGCCAGCCACAACCCCTACTACGACAACGGCATCAAGCTCATCAACGGCTATGGTGAGAAGATGGACGAAAGCGTCATCGCCCTGGTGGAAGCCTACCTGGACGGCGAACTGGAGGCCTTCGGCCGGAAATGGGAGGAGCTGCCCCTGGCCAAGCGGGATATGATTGGCCGCACCGTAGACCACGTGGCCGGGCGGAACCGCTACATCGGCTATCTGATTTCTCTGGGCATGTACTCCTTCAAGGGTATGAAGGTGGGCCTGGACTGTGCCAACGGTTCCTCCTGGAACATCGCCAAATCCGTATTTGACGCTCTGGGCGCCAAGACCTATGTCATCAACGCCGATCCCGACGGTTATAACATCAACATGAACGCAGGCTCCACCCATATCGAGGTGCTGCAGCGCTATGTGGTGGACAACGGCCTGGATGTGGGCTTTGCCTACGACGGGGACGCGGACCGCTGCATGTGCGTGGATGAAAAGGGCAACGTGGTCACCGGCGACCACATCCTGTATATCTACGGCAAGTACCTGAAGGAGCGGGGCAAGCTCCTGGGCAACACCGTGGTCACCACCGTCATGAGCAACTTCGGCCTGTACAAAGCCTTTGACGAGCTGGGCATCGGCTACGCCAAGACCGCCGTGGGCGACAAGTACGTCTACGAATACATGATGCAAAACGGCTGCCGCATCGGCGGTGAGCAGAGCGGTCACATCATCTTCTCCAAGTACGCCTCCACCGGCGACGGCATTCTGACCAGCCTGAAGATTATGGAGGTCATGAAGGCCCGGAAGAAGACCCTGAGCCAGCTGTGCGAGGGCTTCACCTTCTATCCCCAGGTACTGAAAAACGTCCGTGTGGCAGATAAGGCCACAGCCCAGGCGGACCCTGACGTGCAGAAAGCCGTTGCGGATGTGGCCGCCAAGCTGGGGGACACCGGCCGTATTCTGGTACGGGAGTCCGGCACGGAGCCGGTCATCCGGGTCATGGTAGAAGCGGAGAGCAAGGACATCTGCGAGGAATATGTGGACTCCGTGGTGGAAGTCATCCGCCGCAAGGGTCATGCCGTGTAAGCCATCGCCGCACCGGTTACGCTGAAGCAGGACGCATTTTGCATTCCGTATTCCCTCCCCCTTGCAATTCCCCTTTGGATATGGTATAGTAATTCCATCCGGTAGGGCAATGAAGTTCTGGACTTCGTTGCCCTGCCTTTTTTCGTGTTTTGTTTCGGAAACAGGAGGCGGTCATGGCAGCGTTTGACAAAATATGCAGTGGATTCCCCCAGGTGGATGCCATTCTGGATCACATCCGTTTGTGTGACAATGTGGTCTGGCAGATCTCAGAACTGGAGGAATTCCGGCTGTTCGCGGAGCCCTTTGCCCGGCAGGCGGTCCGGGACGGGCGGAATGTAATCTACATCCGCTTTGCCCAGCACGAGCCGGTTTTGCGGGACCTCAACGGCATCCAGATGCGGCAGTTCGACCCAGACCAAGGCTTCGAGGCCTTCACCGTTGCCATCCACGAGGAGATCACCCGGCAGGGAAAGGATGCCTTCTATGTCTTCGACTGTCTGTCGGAGCTGCAGTCCGTGTGGTACACCGACCTGATGATGGGCAACTTCTTCCGGGTGACCTGCCCATATCTGTTCGAGCTGGACACCGTGGCCTACTTTCCCCTGCTCCGGGGGCGGCACTCCTTCGACGCTGTGGCCAGAATCCGGGACACTACCCAGCTGTTATTGAATGTCTACTCCAATGAGAAATATGTGTACCTGCACCCACTGAAGGTGTGGAACCGGTCCTCCCAGCGGATGTTCCTGCCCCACTGCTGCAAAAAAGCACGATGGAGTTCTACCCTGTAGAGGACGGCGTGGGCATGATGCCGCCCCCTACGCTCCCCGCACTTTTTTTGCGTAAGCATATTGCGCTAAGCGATCATTTATCTTCCCGAATCTCTTTCCTTCGGGCATTGTTACTAAAATCCCGGAGGAATTCGCCGGTTTTTTTGTGTTGTAAACTTTTGTTTTTTATGATATAGTATCCGCGAGAGCAAAGGCGTTCCCAGTTGGACAAGTGCGTCCAAAATTGGGAGCGCCTTTTGTTTTTTACTCAGGGCAGCCTTGGAAAGGGTTCGGTCCGGCCAGCAGCTCCGGAACCGCTCTGTTTCCCGGATGCCCGGCAAGTGAGAGGAGCCAAAACTATGGATAATTTCACCGAGCGAACCGCTCCCGTGGGACTGTATGATCCCCGGTTCGAGCATGACAACTGCGGCATCGGCGCGGTGGTGGACATCAAGGGTTGGAAAAGTCATCAGACCCTGGATGACGCCTTGCAGATCGTGGAGCATCTGGAACACCGGGCCGGTAAGGACGCCGAGGGCAAAACCGGCGACGGCGTGGGCATCCTGCTGCAGATCGGCCACAAATTCTTCCTGAAAGCAGCTGCGGAGGCTGGCATCTCCCTGGGCAAGGAACGGGAATACGGCGTTGGCATGTTCTTCTTCCCCCAGGAAGAGCTTCTGCGCAACCAGGCCAAGAAGCTGTTCGAGATCATCTGCAAAAAGGAAGGGCTGCCCTTCCTGGGTTGGCGGGAGGTTCCCACCTGCCCCGAAATTCTGGGCCACAAGGCAAGAGCCTGCATGCCCAGCATCTGGCAGGCTTTCGTAGGCAAGCCCGCCCGGATCAAAGCCGGTGTGGACTTTGACCGCCGGCTGTACGTTGTCCGCCGGGTCTTCGAGCAGTCCAACCAGGAGACCTATGTGTGCAGCCTGTCCAGCCGAACCATTGTCTACAAAGGCATGTTCCTTGTCAAGGAGCTGCGGCTGTTCTATCCCGACCTGCAGGACACCGACTACGAGTCCGCCATCGGCATGGTACACAGCCGGTTCTCCACCAACACCTCCCCCAGCTGGAACCGGGCCCACCCCAATCGCTTCATCCTGCACAACGGCGAGATCAACACCATCCGGGGAAATGTGGACACCATGCTGGCTCGGGAGGAGACCATCGTCAGCCCCTACCTGAAGGACGACATGACCAAAGTGCTGCCCATCGTCAACCAGGGCGGCTCCGACTCCGCTATGCTGGACAACACCCTGGAATTTTTGGTCATGAACGGCATGGACCTGCCTCTGGCGGTCATGGTCACCATTCCCGAGCCCTGGAGCAATAGCAAGAGCATGGACCCCAAGAAGCGGGACTTCTACCAGTACTACGCCACCATGCTGGAGCCCTGGGACGGCCCTGCCTCCATATTGTTCAGTGACGGCGATGTCATGGGCGCGGTGCTGGACCGGAATGGTCTGCGGCCCAGCCGGTACTACATCACCAAGGACGGCCGCCTGATTCTATCCAGTGAGGTAGGCGTGTTGGATATCCCGCCTGAAGATATCGTCCGCAAGGACCGTCTGCGCCCCGGCAAAATGCTGCTGGTGGACACCGTCAAGGGTGAGCTGGTAGATGACGACCGTCTGAAAGCCGACTATGCCAGCCGCCAGCCCTACGGCGAATGGCTGGACCGGAACCTGGTGAACTTGGCTGACCTGAAGGTCCCCAACCGGAAGGTTCCCTCCCACACCCGGGAGGAATTGGTGCGTCTGCAGAAGGCCTTCGGCTACCGCTACGAGGACGTCAGCGGCATCATGCTGCAAATGGCGAAGAACGGCGGCGAGCCTGCCGGAGCCATGGGCAGCGACACGCCTCTGGCGGTGCTGAGCCATACCCATCCGCCCCTGTTTGAATACTTCAAGCAGATGTTCGCCCAGGTCACCAATCCCCCCATCGACGCCCTGCGGGAGAAAGTGGTCACCGCCACCACCGTGTATGTGGGGGCCCAGGGCAACCTACTGGAGGAGGCTGCGGACAACTGCAAGGTCCTGAAAATCAACAACCCCATCCTGACGGAGACAGACCTGCTGAAGATCAAATCCATGCAGGTCCCGGGCTTCAAGGTGGAGACCGTCTCCATCTGCTATTATAAAAATACCAACCTGGAGAAGGCCATTGACCGGCTGTTTGTGGACGTGGACCGGGCCTACCGGGACGGCACCAACATTCTGATCCTGTCCGACCGGGATATTGACGAATACCATGTGGCCATTCCCAGTCTGCTGGCGGTGGGCGCAGTGTCCAAGTATCTGGTCCGCACCCGCAAGCGCACCGCCATGGCCCTGATCCTGGAAAGCGGCGAACCGCGGCTGGTTCACGACTTTGCCACCCTGCTGGGCTACGGCGCCTGCGCCATCAACCCCTATCTGGCCCAGGAGAGCATCGGCAGCCTCATCAGCGACGGGCTGCTGGAAAAGGACTACTACGCCGCCGTCGACGACTACAACAAGGCCGTGCTGGCGGGCATTGTGAAGATCGCCTCCAAGATGGGCATCTCCACCATCCAGTCCTACCAGGGCAGCCAGATCTTCGAGGCCGTAGGCATCAGCCAGGAGGTCATCGACAAGTATTTCACCAACACCGTCAGCCGGGTAGGCGGCATCACCATCCAGGATATCCAGAAGGATCTGGAGGAGCGCCACCAGCAGGCCTTCGACCCCCTGGGTCTGGACATCTACATGGACCTGCCCAGTCTGGGTACCCACAAGTTCCGCAGCGGCACCGCAGCGGAGCAGCATCTGTATAATCCCCAGACCATCCACCTGCTGCAGCAGGCAGTCTGGACCGGGGACTACGGCAAGTTCAAGCAGTACACCGCCGCCGCGGCCAACGAAGCCGGGGACGACATGCACCTGCGCAGCCTCTTGGAATTCAACTATCCCGAGGTTGGTGTCCCCCTGGAGGAAGTGGAGAGCGTGGACTCCATCGTCCGCCGCTTCAAGACCGCAGCTATGAGCTACGGCGCGCTGTCTGAGGAAGCCCACGAATGTATGGCCATCGCCATGAACCGGCTGGGGGGCAAGTCCAACACCGGCGAGGGCGGCGAGGCCGAGGACCGCTACGGCACCGAGCGCAACAGCGCCATCAAGCAGGTGGCCTCCGCCCGGTTCGGCGTCACCAGCAAATACCTGGTGTCCGCCAAGGAAATTCAAATCAAAATGGCCCAGGGCGCCAAGCCCGGCGAGGGTGGCCAGCTGCCCGGTGCCAAGGTCTATCCCTGGGTGGCCAAGTGCCGCAACTCCACCACCGGCGTGGGTCTGATCTCTCCCCCGCCCCATCACGACATCTACTCCATCGAGGATCTGGCCCAGCTGATCTACGATTTGAAATGTGCCAACCGCCACGCCGCCATCAACGTCAAACTGGTCAGCGAGGCGGGCGTCGGCACCATCGCCGCTGGCGTGGCCAAGGCCGGTGCAGAGGTCATCCTGATCTCCGGCTTTGACGGCGGCACCGGCGCGGCATCCATCAACTCCTCCATCCACAACGCCGGGCTCCCCTGGGAGCTGGGCATCGCGGAAGCGCACCAGTGCCTGATTATGAACGGCCTGCGGTCCCGGGTCCGCATTGAAGCGGACAGCAAGCTCATGAGCGGCCGGGATGTTGCCATCGCCGCCATGCTGGGCGCGGAAGAATTTGGCTTCGGCACCGGTCCCCTGGTTGCCATGGGCTGCGTGATGATGCGGGTGTGCAACCTGGACACCTGCCCCATGGGCATCTGCACCCAGAATCCGGAGCTGCGCAAGAACTTCAAGGGTAAGCCCGAGTACATCATGAACTTTATGCGGTTCATGGCCCAGGACCTGCGGGAATACATGGCAAAGCTGGGGGTCCGCACCGTGGAGGAGCTGGTGGGCCGCACCGACCTGCTGCGGGTTCGCCCCGCCAAGCCCGGCTCCCGGGCCAGTGAGATGGATCTGACCGCCCTGCTTCACAATCCTCTGGTGGAAACCTCCAACGTCCACTTCGACCCCAAAGCGGTCTATGACTTCCAGCTGGAGGAAACCCTGGATATGAAGGTGCTGATGAAGAAGTTCAAGAAGAGCTTCGACATGGCCCAGCCGAAACCCGTCGCCGTAGAACTGACCGTAGGCAACACCGACCGGGCCTTCGGCAGCATTTTCGGCAGCGAGATCACCGCCAAATTCGGCAACACCCTGCCCGACGACACCTTCCATGTGACCTGCACCGGCTACGGCGGCCAGAGCTTCGGCGCGTTTATCCCCAAGGGCCTGACTCTGGAGCTGATTGGAGACTGCAATGACTACCTGGGCAAGGGTCTGTCCGGCGGCAAGCTCATCGTCTATCCTCCCGAAACCGTTACCTATGACCGCAGCGAGAACATCGTCATCGGCAACGTTGCCCTCTACGGCGCTACCGGCGGCAAGGCCTTTATCAGCGGCGTAGCCGGCGAGCGGTTCTGCGTCCGTAATTCCGGCGCTACCGCTGTCGTCGAAGGCGTGGGCGACCACGGCTGTGAGTACATGACCGGCGGCACTGTGGTGGTGCTGGGCAAGACGGGCAAGAACTTCGCTGCCGGTATGAGCGGCGGCATCGCCTATGTGCTGGACGAAGATTGGGACTTCTACCAGCGGATCAACAAGGACATGGTCAGCCTGGAGCCGGTAGAGCACAAGTATGACGTTTCCTTGCTGAAGGACCTGATCCGGGAGCATGTGGAGGCCACCGGCTCTCCCCGGGGCAAGGAGATTCTGGACAACTTCGGCGAGTACCTGCACAAGTTCAAGAAGGTTCTGCCCCACGACTACGACAAGATGCTGCGGCTCATCGCCCAGATGGAAGAGAAGGGCGAAGACAGCGAGCAAGCCCAGATCGAGGCGTTCTACGCCATGAAAAACGCACAGTAAAGGAGGCTGACGATCATGGGAAAACCAACCGGATTTATGGAGATCACCCGGCAGACCAGCCTGGAGCTGCCGCCGGAAGAACGGATCCAGAATTTTAACGAGTTTCACATCCCGCTGCACCAGGATGAGCAGCAGGCCCAAGGAGCCCGGTGCATGGACTGCGGCGTTCCCTTCTGCCAGAGCGGCATGATGATCGGCGGCATGGCCAGCGGCTGTCCGCTGAACAACCTGATCCCCGAATGGAACGATCTGGTCTACCGGGGCCAATGGGCCCTGGCGGCGAAGCGGCTGATTGCCACCAACCGCTACCCGGAATTCACCAGCCGGGTCTGCCCCGCCCTGTGCGAGGCCGCCTGCACCTGCGGTATGACCACCGGCTCCCCCGTCACCGTCAAGGAAAACGAGCGGGCTGTGGTGGAATACGGCTATGAGCACGGCGTCATCCATGCGGTGCCGCCTCCATCCCGCACCGGAAAGCGGGTGGCGGTGGTTGGCACCGGCCCCTCCGGATTGTCCGTGGCAGATCTGCTGAACAAGCGCGGCCACAAGGTGACCATGTACGAGCGCAGCGACCGGGTAGGCGGACTGCTGATGTACGGCATCCCCAACATGAAGCTGGAGAAGTGGGTCATCGACCGCCGGGTGGATATTCTGAAGGAAGAAGGCATCGAGTTCGTCACCAACACCGACGTGGGCCGGGATATCTCCGCCCAGGAGCTGACTGCCCAATATGACGCGGTGGTGCTTTGCTGCGGTGCAAAACAGCCCAGAGACATCAACGCCCCCGGCCGGGAGGCGGAGGGGATCCACTTCGCCGTGGACTACCTGACCAGTGTGACCAAGAGCCTGCTGGATTCCGGGTTCGCCGACGGGAAGGCCATCAGCGCCCAGGGAAAAAAGGTGCTGGTCATCGGCGGCGGCGACACTGGCAACGACTGTATCGGCACTGCCATCCGCCAGGGCTGCGTCTCCGTGACGCAGCTGGAGATGATGCCCTGTCCCCCCACGAAGCGGGCCCCCGGCAATGACTGGCCGGAATGGCCCCGGGTGCTGAAGACCGACTACGGCCAGCAGGAGGCCATCGCCGTATTTGGAAACGACCCCCGCCTGTACCAGACCACGGTGAAGGAGTTCTACAAAAACGAGCAGGGCCAGGTCTGCGGCGCTCTGATCGCGAAGCTGGAAAGCCAGGTCGTGGACGGACGGCGGATGATGGTCCCCACCGGGGAAGAATTTGCCATCGAGTGCGACCTGGTACTGATTGCAGCGGGGTTCACCGGGTGCGAATCCTATGTAGCGGAAGCCTTCGGCGTGGATCTGACCCCCAGGGGCAACGTGGCCGACGTGAAATACGCCACCAATCAACCCAAGGTCTTTGTCTGCGGCGACATGCGCAGAGGCCAGAGCCTGGTGGTCTGGGCCCTGCGGGAAGGCCGTGACACCGCCGCTGTGGTGGACGAATCCCTCATGGGCTACACCAACCTGTAAGCGTACCCCCTAAAGGCGCTTTTCCACCATCACAGGAAAGCGCCTTTCTTTCCGTATGGAGTTTGGAGTGTGGCGTTGCCGAAGTTTCCGCCGCAGCAGGTTTCAGCGTACAGCAGCAGAAATCTCGGCAACTCCACGCTCCACACGCTAACGCCTCCCTCCTTTGCAATTGTATCCAAAAATTCTTTCATTTTCGGCAGGTTTTCTATAAGCCTGTATGCATTTTTATGCTTTACATCCATTTGGAAATATGATAAACTGAATGCATTATTTTTGAATTTCTTTTCCGGTACAATTTCATTTCCGCTGCGTCGGAAGCAACCGCACCTATAAATTGGCATCTGCCGTTTATAGATAGGCCTTTTTCCGAAGGCCGACTCGCTTGATCCCAAGCAGAGAATAAGAAAGGAATGATCTGTATGAAAACAACCAAACGTCTGCTCGCTGCGTTGCTGGCCCTGACCATGGTTCTGGCAATGGCTGCCTGCGGAAGCGGTTCCGGCTCCACGGAGACCACCACCACCGCCGGGAGCAGTACCACCCCCGCCCAGGCTGCGGAGCCCGTGACCGAAGAAGCGGTCTACCGGACCCTGTACGCCTCCGAAGTCACGACCCTGAACTACCTCATCACCGGCCAGACCAATGAGCTGACCATCGCCGCCAACGTGGTGGACTGCCTGGTGGAGTACGACTCCTTCGGCAACGTGCAGCCTGCCCTGGCGACCAGCTGGGAGCAGAACGAGGACGCCACCGTCTGGACCTTCAAGATCCGCGAGGGCGTTATGTGGGTGGACAAGGACGGCAACGAGGTTGCCCCCGTCACCGCCAATGACTTTGTCTCCTCCGCACACTACGCCTGCGATGCCAACAACGCCTCCGACACCTTCTACACCATGAGCGGTGTCATCGCCGGCGCCGACGAGTACTACGACTGGACCGCCTACCAGATGGCCCTGGCCACCGCCACCGACGGCACCGACGAAAACGGCAACGCCGTCAAGCTGGTGAAGAACGAGGACGGCGAAGAAGAAATTCTGGAGGAGGTTCCCGAGGCTTCCATTGAGGATATCGGCATCAAGGCCCTGGATGACTACACCCTGGAGTTCACCCTCACCGCTCCCCGGCCCTACTTCCTGTCCATGGTTTCCTTCGGACCCTTCATGCCCGTCTATGGACCCTTCCTGGCTGAGTGCGGCGACAAGTTCGGCACCAGCAATGAGTACCTGCTGTACTGCGGCGCTTTCATCCTGTCCACCTATCAGCCCCAGCAGCAGCGGATCCTGACCAAGAACGCCTCCTACTGGGACAAGGACAATGTGTTCCTGGACGCCATCCAGATGACCTACAACGCTGAGGCTTCCTCCATCGCCACCACCATGTACCTGTCCGGCGACATCGATCAGGCCGATATCTCCTCCAACCTGCTGTCCGCCATGCTGACTGACCCCGAAACCGCCAACCTGATCCATCCCACCCGCTCCGACACCTCTTACGCCTACTGGTATCTGTTCAACTTCGATCCCAACTTCGACGCTGAGTTCGAGCCTGAGAACTGGAAGATCGCTGTCAACAACGAAAACTTCCGCAAGTCCATTGTCCACGCCTTCAACCGGATGCCCGCTCTGGCCGTCAATGACCGGACCGATCCCGAATCCCTGAAGAACAACACCATCACCCCCGCCGGCTTCTCCTCCGCCTCCAAGGACTTCGCCTACTACGGCGACCTGGCTAAGTACACCGACGGTGACAACTTCGATCAGGAACTGGCCCTGCAGTACAAGCAGACCGCCATTGAAGAGCTGACCGCCGCCGGCGCCACCTTCCCCGTGAAGATGCTGATTTGCTACAACCCCACCACCTCCAACTGGTCCGAGGAGTGCCAGGTGGTGGAGCAGAGCCTGGAGAACCTGCTGGGCGCTGACTACATCGACATCATCGTGCAGGCCGGCCCCGAGACCGGCTTCCTGGGTGCCATCCGCCGTACCGGTAAGTACGCTTTTATGAAGTGCAACTGGGGTGCTGACTACGCCGACCCCGAGACCTGGACCGATCCCTTCACGGATGACTCCAACTACAATTTCATCTATAAGAGCGAGGATCCCACCACCCAGGCCCTGTACGCCGAGTATCAGGATCTGGTGGCACAGGCCAAGGCCATCACCGACGACATGGACGCCCGGTACGAAGCCTTCGCCAAGGCCGAGGCCTTCCTGCTGGATCACGCCTTTGCCGTTCCCTTCTCCATCAGCAACCGCAGCTATCAGATGTGCAACCTGAACGTGTTTGAGGGCCAGTACGCCTCCTTCGGCATGGCCAGCCTGCGCTACAAGGGCCAGCACCTGTATGACACCTCCATGAGCCTGGAGCAGTTCCAGACCGCTTACGCGGAGTGGAAGGCTCAGCTGGCCGGTTAATCAGCCAACTTCTGCGGATGAACAATTTACGAGAGAAGTCCTCATTTTTGGGGACTTCTCTCAATCCGCACATGGGGGTCGAAAACAGTCGAAAGGCAATTGTCTCCAGAGCAAAGACACACGATCCGATCAATTTCCGTATTCGGAGCCTGTACCAGTGGTGCTTCTCCGAAGCGCCAGTGGTATCGGCTCTGAAAAAAGTGGAAAGTTGAGAGTTGAAAGTTTTCTCTCTGTAATCCACAGTATGCACCCCATAACTTTCCACTCCCACTTCTCCCCTTTCTGCTAACCTACTTACCCAGGAGGGCCGCTTATGGCAAAATATATTACGAAACGCGTCCTGCGTTCCCTGATCACCATGTTCATCATTATTACCATCCTCTTTGCTCTGCTGCGGATGATGCCCATCGAAGGCTACTTCGAAAACTTCGACAAGATGAGCTCCACCCAGATCCAGGTCAAGCTCAACGCTCTGGGCCTGAACGATCCCCTGCCGAAGCAGCTGTTCAATTTCTATAAGCATCTGCTCCATGGCGACTTGGGCGAATCCAACGTCTACCGCAAAGGTGTGGCCATCACCGAGATTATCGCAGAGAAGATCCCCATCTCTATGAAGATGGGCCTGATTGCTATGATCATCTCCCTGGCGCTGGGCCTGCCACTGGGCATCCTCATGGCCCGCAGTACCCGAACCCGGTTCAAAATCGGCGACAAGCTGGGCACCGTGTTCATTGTGCTCATCGAAGCAATGCCCTCGGCGGTGTACCACATTCTGATCCAGTTCGCGGGCTCCCAGACCTTTATCGGCAAAACGATACTGGGACTGCCCATGCTCTTTGACGCCGCCAACCCCAAGAGCTATATCCTGCCCCTGATCTCCCTGTCCATCGGCAACGTGGCCTACTATGCCATGTGGCTGCGGCGGTACATGGTGGACGAGGCCAACAAAGATTATATCCGCCTGGCCCGTGCCAAAGGCGTTCCCAACGGCAAGATCTCCCGCCGCCATGTGTTCCGCAACGCCTTTGTGCCCCTGGTACAGTACATCCCCAACTCCATTCTGTTCACCCTGATGGGCTCGCTGTATGTGGAATCTCTGTATTCCATCCCCGGCATGGGCGGCCTGCTGGTCACCGCTATCAAGCGACAGGACAATACCCTGGTCCAGGCACTGGTGCTGATCTACGCTGTAATCTCCATCCTGGGTCTGCTGTTCGGCGATATCCTCATGGGCATCGTTGATCCCCGCATCAGTTTTGCCAAAAAGGAGGGTTCCCGCTGATGAAACGTCTTGGATTCCATACTCTGCGCGACCAGGCCACCGACGCCCTGGGCGATAAGCTCACCGAGCAGCTTCGCTCGGAACTGAATCCCGAAACCACGACCGACGAGGAGCTGTTCTCCTTCGCGGACTTCAACGCCGAAGAGGCGGAACGAGGCGGCTACTCCGGCTATTCCTACTGGCGCTCCACCCTGCGGGCCTTCTTCCAGAATAAGATTGCCGTATTCTTTCTGATCGTCATGGTGGCGGTGCTGGCCTTCACCTTTATCCAGCCCTACCTGCCGGGTCAGAAGGATCCCCTGCTGATCCACAACGACCAGTGGGGCCTGCCCCTGAACAATATTCCGCCCTGTGAGGAATTCTGGTTCGGCACCAACGCCATCGGGCAGGACCTGTGGGCCCGGATCTGGTCCGGCACCCGTACCTCGCTGTTCATCGGCTTCTCCGTGGCTCTGGTGGAGGCCGTGGTTGGCATCCTGATCGGCGTGCTGTGGGGCTATGTCCGCAAGCTGGACTTCTTCTTCACAGAGCTGTATAACGTGCTGGACAACATTCCCCAGACCCTGCTGTTGATCCTGATTTCCTACGTCTTAAAGCCCGGCGTTTCCACCATCATCTTCGCTCTGTCTTTAACCGGCTGGCTGGGAATGGCCCGGTTCATCCGCAATCAGATCATCATCATCCGGGACCGGGACTACAACCTGGCCTCCCGGTGCTTAGGCATCCCCACCCGGCGGATCATTGTGAAGAATCTGCTGCCCTACCTGGTATCGGTCATCACCATGCGCATGGCCCTTGCCATTCCCTCCGCCATCGGCAATGAGGTCTTCGTCACCTACATCGGCATCGGCCTGCCTGTGGACACCCCTTCTCTGGGCAATCTGATCCAGACCGGACGGTCCCTGATGACCGTGCCTGTGCTGCGCTACCAGCTGTACTTCCCGGTGGCGATCCTGGTGGTCATCACCGTTTCCTTCTACATCATCGGCAACGCCTTCGCGGACGCCGCCGATCCCAAGAACCACGTCAAGTAAGGAGGGATTCTTATCAACACTGCAGAGAACAACGTGATCCTGTCCATTCAGGATCTGAATGTCAAATTTACCCTCCGCGGACAGGTGCTCCACGCCATCCGGGGCGTTTCCTTGGATGTGTACCAGGGAGAAAGTCTCGCCATTGTAGGCGAATCCGGCTCCGGCAAGTCCGTCTTCGTCAAGTGCACCATGGGCCTGCTGGACGCCAACGGCTATATTGACAGCGGCACCATCGCCTATAACGGCATGGACCTGACAAAAAACAAAACCGACAAGGACTGGCTGAAAATTCGGGGCAAGGAGATCGCCATGGTCTTCCAGGACCCCATGACCTCCCTGAATCCCCTGAAAACCATCGGCAAGCAGATTCAGGAGGCCGTGGAGCTGCACCAGGGACTCAAAGGTCCGGAAGCAAAGAAAGCGGTGCTGGAGGTGCTCTCCGACGTGGGCATCGATGACCCGGAGCGACGGTACAAGCAATACCCCCATGAGTTCTCCGGCGGCATGCGCCAGCGGGTGGTCATTGCCATCGCCGTGGCCTGCCGGCCCAAAATCCTGATCTGCGACGAGCCCACCACCGCTCTGGACGTGACCATTCAGGCCCAGATTCTGGAGCTCATCAAGGCCATGCAGAAAAAATACAATCTGACCACCATCTACATCACTCACGACCTGGGCGTGGTAGCCAACGTGGCGGACCGGATCGCCGTCATGTACGCAGGCGACATCGTGGAGATTGGCAAGTGCGACGAGGTGTTCTACGATCCCAAGCACCCCTATACCTGGGCGCTGCTGTCCTCCCTGCCCCAATTAGGCGTGAAAAACGAGCCCCTGTATTCCATCCAGGGTACGCCTCCTAACCTATTCTACGAGGTCAAGGGCGACGCATTTGCCCCCCGGAACCCAAAGGCGCTGAAAATCGATTTCGTGAAGCGGCCTCCTTTCTTCGAGGTCACACCCACCCATTATGCCCGTACCTGGCTGCTGGACCCCCGGGCTCCCAAGGTGGAGCCCCCGGAGCATGTCCGCGTCCTGCGGGAGAAGGGAGTGAACCGCATTGTCTGACGAACGGAAAAAGCTGGTGGAGGTTCAGGACCTCACCGTGAAATTCGGCACCCGGCGGCACCCCTTTACCGCCGTGGACAAGGTGTCCTTCCACATCTACCAGGGCGAGACCTTCGGCCTGGTGGGCGAGTCCGGCTCCGGCAAGACCACCATTGGCCGGGCCATCATCCGCATCCACCCCACTGCCGGAGGTAAAATTCTCTTTGACGGCAAGCAGATCAACGGACGGATTCCCCGGGACCTGGACCGGGAAGTCACCCGGCGGATTCAAATGATCTTCCAGGACCCCATGTCCTCCCTGAATGAACGGGCCAAGGTGGACTACATCGTCAGCGAGGGCCTGTACGCAAACGGGAACCACCTCACCGCCGGCCAGCGGCAGGAGAAGGTGGCCAAGGCCCTGTCCGACGTGGGCCTGCTGCCGGAATTCGCCAGCCGGTTCCCCCACGAATTCTCCGGCGGTCAGCGGCAGCGCATTGGCATCGCCCGGGCTCTGATTATGGAGCCGGACTTCATCATTGCCGACGAGCCCATTTCCGCCCTGGACGTGTCCATCCGTGCCCAGGTGCTGAACCTGCTGTCCCAGCTGCAAAAAGAGCGGGGCCTGGCGTATCTGTTCATCGCCCACGACCTGTCCGTAGTTCGCTTCATCTGTGACCGCATTGCCGTCATCCACAAGGGCAAAATCGTGGAACTGGCAGAAAGCGAGGAGTTGTTCGCCCATCCCCTGCACCCCTACACCCGGGCGCTGCTGTCCGCCATCCCCCAGCCGGACCCCATCGCGGAGCGGCAGAAAAAGCTGCTGGTCTACGATCCCAAGTGCCATCACTACAGCGAAACCAACCAACCCAGCTGGCAAGAAATCGTCCCTGGACACTACATTCTTGCGAGCCAGGAGGAAATGGAAGAATATCAGAAGCAATTCTAATCCGCTGCCTTAGGGGAGGGTCACTGCCCCTCCCCTAAGGAACGCGAAACACAGAAACGAGGTATCTATATGATTCCTGTAAAGCCTTTGTTCCCCGGCGCTCGGGTGGCGCTGGTGGCTCCCGCTTCCGCTGTGCCGGAAGAACGACTCCAGGGCGCGCTGGATCTGGTTCGCAAGCTGGACATGGAGCCAGTTGCCTATCCGTCCTGTTTCTTTGACAACCGGGACGGATATTTTGCCGCTTCCGATGCCCAGCGGGCGGAAGATTTGAACCGCGCCTTTGCTGATCCTAAGATTGACGGTATCTGGTGCATTCGCGGCGGCTACGGCGCTCATCGGCTCCAGCCGCTGCTGGATGCCGATACTATTCGCCGGAATCCCAAGTGGTTCGGCGGCTATTCCGATATCACCGCTCTGCACATTTTCCTGAATCAGATCTGCGGCATGGAGACCTATCACTGCACCATGCCCTCTACGGAGCCCAATCCCAACGACTACACCCTGTCCTGGCTGAAAAAAGCCCTGTTCGGCGGGCTTTCCGGTGGGGTTTCCAATCCGAAGGAACAGGAAATGGAGACCCTTGTCCCCGGCACCGCCAGTGGGATTCTCTGCGGCGGCAATCTGTCCTTAGTTGCCGCGTCTCTGGGAACTCCCTGTGAGATCGACACCAAGGAAAAAATCCTGTTCCTGGAGGACATCGGGGAAAAGACCTACCGCATCGACAGCATGCTGACCCAGCTGCGCAACGCGGGGAAATTCGACGACTGCGCCGGAATCCTGCTGGGGGCCTGGACCGACTGCCCGCCGGAAATTCCGGAGCGGACACTACTGCTGCCTGAGATTTTCCGGCAGCTCATCGTCCCCGCCGGAAAGCCAACTATTGGGAATCTGGCCTGCGGACACTGTGACACCACCCTGGCCCTGCCCATGGGAAGAATGTGTACAGTGGATGCCGGAAGCAAGACCATCACCCTTGCGGAGGAATAACCCATGAACCCTTTGGAAGAAAAACTGAATCCGATTCTGGACGCCTTCCCGGCAAAGTCGGCACTGTACTGTGTGGATTTATCCACCGGCAAGCCCCTTGCCGCCATCCGTGAGAATACCCAAGTGGTTTCCGCTTCCACCATCAAGGTGGCGGTGCTGTGCTGTGCCTTGCAGGAGGTACTGGAGGGCAGACTGACTCTGGAGCAAATTGTTCCGATCTACGTCGGAGATTACTGCGACGATACCCAGGTATTTGAACCGGAGTACAAGAAGGACGGCGCATCCTTATGGGAGCTGCTGTACTGGATGATCGTCTCCAGCGACAACACCGCCACCAACGCGGTGCTCTCCTTGCTGACCTTTGACAAAATCAACCGCTATTGCGAAGACCTTGGGCTGACTGCCACGGTGGTTCAGCGGAAGATGCTGGACTTTGACGCCATCGTCCAGGGCCGGAACAACTACACCTCTCCCATAGATCAGTACCAGCTATATCATCTGCTGTACCACGGGGAGATTCTGAACGAAGCGCTCCGGAAGGTGGCCTTTGATTTTCTGGGCCGCAGCCGCAGCTTTGAAAGCCTCCAGCGGTATCTGCCCTACCCGGTCACGGTTCTGCACAAGCCCGGCGGGCTGGACCATCTGAACCACGATGCCGGAATCTTCCTGGTGGAGCGGCCCTATTTTCTGGGAATCTTCACCTGGGACGGCCCCGCCCTGGACGGAGAACCCCAACAGGATCGGCTCATCGGGCAGCTGTCCCGGATGGTTTACGACTTTGTTACGGAAGGAAAGTTGCTATGAAAGCCATTGTCAACACCAGCGTCTGCTCCCTGCTGGCAGCCCCCACCAGGGAAAGCACTCTGGAGGATGAGGCCCTGTACGGCATGGTGGTGGACATTCTGGGAGAGCCCACCCCCGGCTGGTATCGGGTTCGTACCCACTACCGCTATGAGGGCATCGTCTCAGCGGAGGATCTGCTGATTGGAGACGAAGCCGTGAAAAGCTGGGAAGCTCTACCCAAAAAAGTGATCTTCCACAAGAATTTCTGCGATGTGCTGTCCGCACCCAAGGTTCAGGGCTGGATTATGCAGAGTGTTCCCCGGGGCGGTCTGGTTGCCCCAATCGGGGAGGCGGAGGACGGATGGCAGAAGGTACGCCTTGCCGACGGTCGTACCGGCTACGCACCGGAGGGGATTCTGGGAGAATACCACACCGCGCCTGTTTCCGATGACGAGACGGCATTGCGGCAGGCTCTGGTGGAGGCTGCTATGCTCTACCGGGGCACCCACTACCGCTGGGGCGGGAAGTCCCCCCTGGGCATCGACTGCTCGGGGCTGGTGAGCATGGCCTACCTGCTCTGCGGCATTGTGATTTACCGGGACGCCCACATCAAAGAAGACTTCCCCATCCACGAAATCTCTCTGGAGAATATCAAGCCCGGCGATCTGCTGTTCTTCCCCGGCCACGTTGCCATGTACATAGGAGATGGCCGCTACTGCCACTCCACCGCCAAAACCGGGGACAACGGCTTCACGGTCAATAGCCTGGACCCCAATGCCCCGGACTACCGGGCAGATCTGCCGAAGATGATTACGCAAGTCGGATCCTATTTTTAATGCAAAATGCTGAATGCGAAATGCAAAATAACAGAATTACAAAAGGAAAGGAAACGGACTATGAAAGTATTTTTAAGTGCGGACATGGAAGGCACCTGCGGCATTGTCTCCTGGCCGGAGACGGAGCGGTCCACACCCATGGACTATACCCCCGCCCAGAAGCAGATGACCCGGGAAGTGGCTGCCGCCTGCCGGGGTGCTCTGGCAGCAGGAGCCGAGGAAGTGCTGGTGAAGGACGCCCATGACTCCGCCCGGAATCTGGACCCCGCCGGTCTGCCCCGGGGTATCAAAATGAACCGCTCCTGGTCTGGAGATCCCCTGAGCATGATGAGCGGCCTGGACAAGGACAGCTACGGCGCCGTATTCTTCACCGGCTACCACGCCTGGGCAGGGTGCCCCGGCAATCCCCTGAGCCACACCATGAATGGCCGGAACGACCATGTGACTCTGAACGGCGTCCTGTGCAGCGAGTTCCTCATCAATTCCTACACCGCCGGGTACTACGGCGTGCCTGTGGCCCTGGTCACAGGAGATCAGGCCCTGTGCGACTTCGCCAAGACCCTGATCCCCGCCATCACCACCGTACCCGTGAATGTGGGCCGGGGCGGCAGCGTCACCTCATTGCATCCCGACGAGGCCGTGGAGCGCATCGAAGCCGCCGCCAAGGAAGCGGTGGAAAAGGCAAGTCAGTGCGTCGTTCCCATGCCGGAGCATTTCCACATGGAGATTGACTTCTTCAAGCACCATGTGGCCTACTCCAAGAGCTTCTACCCCGGCGCAGTCCTGAAGGACGACAAATTCGTCTGCTTCGACTCCGACGACTGGTTCGAAATGCTCCGGTTCTGCCACTTCGTCCTCAGCGACGCCTGATATTCCCAAAAGCCCATTGCCCGGTGCAATGGGCTTTTTTTATGCTTGCAACCTTTCCGCAAATTTTGTAGAATAGAGGAAACTTCGATTCACAGGAGAAACCCGTATGCAATATCTGTATGAGACCCACTGCCACTGCTCCCAATGCAGCCGCTGTGCCGTCAGCAGCGCCCGGGAGATGGTGCGGGCCTACCATAGCGCCGGATATACTGGACTGGTGCTGACGGACCACTTTATTTTCGGGAATACCGCCGTGGACCAGAGCCTACCCTGGCCGGAGCGGATGCAGCGCTATTATGATGCCTACCTGGAAGCCCGGCAGGAAGCGGAAGGACTGGACTTCGACGTGATTTTCGGCTTCGAACACAACTACGGCGACGGCAAGGAGGTACTGGTCTACGGCGTGGGGCTGGACTTTCTGCTTGTCAATCCCGACATCCCTGCCATTTCCCTGGACGAATTTGTTGCCCGGATCCACACCGCCGGCGGCGTGGTAATCCAGGCCCATCCCTACCGTGACCGGTACTATGTAAACATGGCGGTAGGTCCCCGTGCGGACCTGGTGGACGGCATTGAGGTCTACAACGCCTGCAACCGGCCCGGCGAGGATCGGCAGGCTCTGGCGTTGGCAGCGCAGAATAGCAGCTACATCCTCACCAGCGGCGGAGACATCCACTGGGCTGAAGATGAACGCATTGGCGCGGCGGGGATTCTGCTGCCCCACCGGGTCCGGGACGAAAAAGAATTCGCCGAAGCGCTGAAACGGCGGGAGCATGGCTATATGGTCAAGAATTCGCTCCTTTCCCGGATTCAAATGGATGATTTACCATAATGCAAACTCTTTCCCTCGGCTAAAAAAGCCGGGGGTTTTTCTTCTTCCCTATTGACAAATCTGTATCAACTGTATATACTGTTGCTATACAGTTTTACAGTGAGGCGATGACATGCACATCTTCATCGACAACAAAAGCGGTGCGCCGATCTACGACCAGATCTACACCCAGATCAAGAATCAGATCATCAGCGGCGAGCTGAAGGAAAACGACATGCTCCCATCCATCCGGGGGCTTGCCAAAGACCTGCGCATCAGCTTCGTCACCACCAAACGGGCCTATGACGAGCTGGAAAAGGAGGGTTTCCTCTACACCATCCAGGCCAAGGGCTGCTTCGTGGCCCCGAAAAACACGGAATTGCTGCGTGAGGAGAACCTGAAGCAAATCGAAGACCACATTGAAAAGATTGTCCAGCTGGCGTCCTCCTGCAATTTAAGCAAGGAGGACATCCTGGAAATGGTTAAATTCAGCATGGAGGAACGAACATGAACGCACTGGAAATTCACAACCTTAGTAAATCCTTTCCCGGCTTTTCGCTGGAGAATCTGACCCTGACCCTGCCCTCCGGCTGCATTTTGGGCCTCATTGGCGAGAACGGCGCGGGAAAAAGCACCACCATCAAGCTGATCCTGAATATGCTTCGCAAGGACAGCGGCTCCGTCACCATCCTGGGCCGGGACAATCAGGAGAACATCCAGCTGACCAAGGAGGATGTTGGCGTGGTTCTGGATGAGGTAGGCATCCCCGAGTGCCTGAACGCCCGGCAGGTGGGCAAGGTCATGGCGTCGATTTTTCGCAACTGGCAGGGAGATGTCTACAACGGCTACTTGAAAAGCTTATCCATCCCGGAGAAAAAGCCCTTCAAGGAATTCTCCCGGGGCATGAAAATGAAGCTGGGCATCGCCATTGCTCTGTCCCATGATCCGAAGCTGCTGATCCTGGACGAAGCCACCAACGGCCTGGACCCGGTGGTTCGTGACGAGGTGGTGGAGCTGTTCCGGTCCTTCGCGGCGGAGGAGGACCACGCCGTGCTGATCTCCTCCCACATTGTCAGCGACCTGGAGAAGCTGTGCGACTACATCGCGTTTCTCCACAACGGCAAACTGCTGCTGTTTGAAGAAAAAGACCGGCTGCTGGAGGAATACGGCCTGCTTCTGGGCACTCCGGAGCAGCTTGCCAAACTGCCCGGCGGTGCTGTGGTGAGTCAGAAGGTCTCGCCTTACGGGGTGGAAGCCTTGGTCCTGCGGGAAGCGGTTCCCGCAGGATGGCAGGTAAGCCCCATCAATATTGAAGAACTGTTCCTGTTTCTGGTAAAGGAGGCAAAGTAAAATGAAAGGCTTGCTGTTAAAGGACGCCTACATGGCAGCAAAATACTGCCGGGCCTATCTGCTGATCGTGGCCGTGTTTCTCATCGCCGCGCCGTTCAGCGGAGACAACCTGTTTCTCATGATGTACCCTTGCATTCTCGCCAGCATGGTGCCGGTGAACCTACTGGCCTACGACGCCCAGAGCAAATGGGAGCAGTACGCCGGGACCCTGCCCTGCAGCCGGGCCCAGCTTGTCAGTGCCAAGTACCTCATCGGGCTGTTTGCCTCCTGCGGCGTTCTGGTGCTCATCGCCCTGGTTCAAGGCGTCCGCATGGCCGTAGGCAGCATCCCCGTTCAGGCGCTGGGCTCCCTGATGGCCATGTCGCTGATCTCCTCTTTTGTGGTTCCGGCCATTACGCTGCCCCTGATCTTTCGGTTTGGGCCGGAAAAAGGACGGATTTTGTACATGGTGGTGGTGGGCATTGCCTGCGGCATCAGCGCGGTGGTCAGCATTACCCAGTCCCCTACCCTGTTTTCCCGGGAAATCTCCACGGAGCTGCCCGTCCTGGGCCTGATCTGTTTGGCGGCGGCTGTGGTGTACGGGGCCAGCTGGTATCTTTCCATCCTCTTTTACAAAATGAGAGAACTGAAATAACCCACCAAAGCCCAAATGCGTTGCATTTGGGCTTTGGTTGTGATAAAATGGGAAATAATCTGGAAAATGATCGTTTACAGTTCGTAGGGGGCGGCATCCTTGACGCCCCTTTTGACGGTACTGCGTGCAAATGGGGCGTCAGGGATGCCGCCCCCTACGCTCACAGCATATTTTTTCCATATAACCTTTTCTGCGATAAACGATCGTTTACACGTCATTGCGAAAGGAACCAGCCTATGAAAACCATCTACCATCACGCCGCCGTCTATACCGGGCAGCTGCCTTTGGTCCAGGCATTTATCGTTGAAGACGGGAAATTTACCTTCGCGGGGTCAAACACCCAGGCCCTGGCATTGCGGGGGGATGGGGACGCCGCCGTGGATCTGGGCGGGGCCTTTGTCTGCCCTGGGTTCATTGACAGCCATATGCACCTGCTGAACTATGGCCAGTCCCTTTGCATCGCCCAGCTGGCTAACCATTGCGGCTCCCACCAAGCGCTGCTGAATTTCCTTCGGGAGAATCCCCTGGGCCGGGGCGGCTGGATCCTGGGTCGGGGCTGGAATCAGGACTTCTTCTCCGACGGAAAGACGATGCCCACCCGCTGGGAGCTGGACACCGTTTCCACAACCAGGCCCATCTGCATCACCCGGGCCTGCGGTCACGCCCTCAGCGTCAACAGCAAGGCCCTGGAGATTCTCGGCATCACCGCCGATACCCCGCAGGTCGAGGGCGGGCAGATCGTCATGGAAAACGGCGTGCCCAACGGTGTCTTCCTGGACAACGCCATGGAGCTGGTACAGGCCGCCATCCCCGATCCCGGCAAGGAGGATCTGAAAAACATGCTCCGCACCGGCTGCAAGGCCCTGAACGCATACGGCATCACCAGCATCCACAGCGATGACTTTGCACTCTTCTCCGGGGTCTCCTGGCGGGAGATTCAGCAGGCCTATCGGGAGCTGGAGGAAGCCGGAGAGCTGACGGTGCGGGTATATGAGCAGTCCAATTTCTCCGACCCGGCAGCCCTGCGGGAATTTGTGGAAGCAGGAAACATCACCGGCACCGGCTCCCAGTTTTTCCGCATCGGTCCGCTGAAGCTGGTGGGCGACGGCGCGCTGGGGGCCCGCACCGCGTATCTGTGCCAGAGCTATGCCGACGATCCGGAAACCCAGGGCTTCCCCCTGTACTCCCAGACGGAATTCGATGATCTCATCGGCTATGCCAACGAAAGCGGCATGCAGGTGGCCATCCACGCCATCGGAGATGCCTGCCTGGATATGGTATTACATAGCATCGAAAAGGCCCTGGAAGCGCATCCCCTGGTAGATCCCCGGCACGGCATCGTCCACTGCCAGATCTCCCGGCCCGACCAGCTGGATAGAATTGCCGAACTGGGACTCCATGTCTACGCCCAGAGCATCTTCCTGGACTACGACAGCCACATTGTGGAGCAGCGGGTGGGCAAAGAACTGGCCCAAAGCAGCTACAGCTGGAAGACTCTGATGGACAAGGGCGTCACCGTCAGCAACGGCAGCGACTGCCCGGTGGAGCTTCCCAGAGCGCTGGCAGGCATCCAGTGCGCTGTAACCCGCACCGACCTCAGCGGCAGTGTACCGCCCTACCTGGAGAAGGAAGCATTCACCGTCCAGCAGGCCCTGGACAGCTTCACCCAGGCGGGGGCTTACGCAAGCTTTGAAGAACACGTCAAGGGCAAAATTCAGCCCGGAATGCTGGCGGATTTTGTGATCCTCGGGGAGAATCCTTTCACCACAGACCCCAGCCGCATCCAGGACATCCCGGTACTGGCCACAATCCTGGGCGGCAAAACCGTTCATCAAATTGAAAATTGAAAATGGAACATTTTTGTGGACCATTCAACCGTATCAAAAGCTTTGGCGTAAATGATCGTTTATCGCAGAAAAGGTTATATGGAAAAAATATGCTGTGAGCGTAGGGGGCGGCATCCCTGACGCCCCATTTGCACGCAGTACCGTCAAAAGGGGCGTCAAGGATGCCGCCCCCTACGAACTGTAAACGATCATTTACAATACCAACTCCATACTCCACTCTCCAAACTCCTCACTCCGCACTCTTTGTAATAATATCCAAAAATTCCATATCTTTTTTGTCATGCCAACCCCTCCCGAAAGCTTGCGCTTGGGGAGGGGTTTTACTATAATAGTATAGTATTCCGGTGCATTCTATGCACATATGTAAGGAGAAAAAATTATGGCTGAATTTGTCAAACTGAACCCCAGCGAGCTGAAGGCCCTGCGGGAGGTCAATCCCCTGCTGATGAGCTACAACGTGGAGTTCGCGGAAGTCACCGGCGGCACCTTCTGGAAGGCCTACACCCCCGGCCAGATCGCGGGCACAGAGCCCTTCTACGTGGAGCCGAGCAAGGACGGTATCGCCGCCATGTACAAGGACCTGATGCAGGTATATCCCCCCATCGACCTGTACAACCCCAAGCTGCGCAAGCTGACCAAGGACCTGGGCACTGCCTGGGTGCGGGTCTCCGGCACCTGGGCCACCAAGACCTACTATGACTTCGACGGCGAGTACGCAGACGGCACCGTCCCCGAGGGTTACCTGAACGTGCTGACCAAGAAGCAGTGGATCGGTGTGCTGGACTTTGTCCGGGACTGCGGCCTGAAGCTGAAGGTCTCCGTGGCCAACTGCCCCGGCCTGCACAGCGCTGACGAGCCCTGGCCCTCCACCGAGGCGGAGAAGCTGTTCAAGTTCTCCAAGGAGTACGGCGTACCCATCCAGGCTGCCGAGTTCACCAACGAGCCCAACATGATGGAGGACACCGGCTTCCCCAAGGGCTACCACGCGGAGCATTACCGTCGGGACGCGGACCTGTTCGCCTCCTGGCTGAAGGAGAACTACCCCGAGTGCCTGTACGTCGGCCCCTCCACCACCGGCGGCGACAACGTCAGCTTCGGCAAGATGGGCAAGGAAGGCGGCGGCGTGGAGCAGCTGTCCCGGGAGACCTGCGGCTGTGACGACCTGCTGGGCGGCACCAAGGTTCCCGTGGATGTGTTCAGCTACCACTACTACAACGGCATCTCCGACCGTCTGGCCTCCGTTATGCCCGCCGGTCACTGGGACGCCAGCGAGGCCAACAGCGAGGAGTACCTGGACACCGCCATGAGCTTCTGCCGTACCTACCTGCCCTTCCGGGATAAGTACTGCCCCGGCGGCGAGATCTGGGTCACCGAGTCCGGCGACGCCGGCGGCGGCGGCGACAGCTGGGCCTCCACCTATCTGGACGTGCTGCGGACTCTGAACGAACTGGGCGGCTTCGCGGCGCTGACCAACGGCATCATCTTCCACAACACCCTGGCTGCCTCCGACTACGCCTTCCTGGAGCGTCAGGTCTTCAACCCCCGGCCCAACTACTTTGCCGTTCTGCTGTGGCAGCGGCTCATGGGCCAGACCGTCTACGCCTCCGGCGAGCCTGTCCGCATGGGCGCTCACGTCTATGTCCACAGCCGCAAGGACGGCAAAGAGGGCAAGGTCTACCTGATCATCAACAACTCCGAAACGGAAACCACTACTGTTGACGTTCCCGTGGACGGCACTATCTACGTTCTGAACGGCAAGGACGGCAACAAGCGGGCCACCGTCATGACCCTGAACGGCCGTGACCTGGTGCTGGGCGAGAACTGGGAGCTGCCCGACCTCAGCGGAGATCCCGTATCCGCCGGCAAGATCGAACTGGCGCCTATGACCTGCACCTTCCTGGTCGTATAATTCTCCATACCGTTACCGACGCACTCATTTTGGGTGCGTCGGTTTTTTATGGGAATCCCGATTACCTCTTTCCCTCGGCGGATTCTCGCACTTGCACAAAAAAGAATTGCAGAATTTGTAAAATATGTCTTGACTTTAGCGTATTAAAGTGATAAAGTACGAGAAATACCTTTGGAAAGGATCATGGCGTTATGGGTATCATCCGACATCCAGGCGAAGAAGAATTTTACGAAGCGGTGCTGTCCCTGGAAACACCGGAGGACTGCCGGAATTTTTTTGAAGACGTGTGTACCATTAAGGAGCTGCAGGCCCTGGCCCAGCGGTTCCGGGTGGCCTGCCTGCTGGACAGCGGCAGCAACTATTTGGAGGTGTCGGAGGCTACCGGTGTCAGCTCCGCCACCATCAGCCGGGTGAACCGGTGCCTGCACTACGGCAGCGGCTACCGGACGGCCCTGGACAATCTGAAGAAAGCGGGAAAGCTGGATGACGGACGAAATCTGGAAGAATGAAGAACGGGCTGTGTTCACCCTGCGCAGCCTGTACCGGCGCTACGGCTATGCGCCCTATAAAATGAGCCGGTTTGAAGAATACGATCTGTATGTGCGCAACAAGGACTTTCTGGTGTCCGACCAGATCATCACCTTCTCGGACGGCTCCGGGCGGCTGCTGGCGCTGAAGCCCGATGTGACGCTGTCCATCGTGAAGAACGCCCCGGAGGCCCCCGGCGCGGTGCAGAAGGTCTACTACAACGAAAACGTCTACCGGGATTACCGGGAGATCATGCAGGCAGGCCTGGAATGTGTGGGCGACCTGGGTGATTACGAGATTGCGGAAGTGGTTCTGCTGGCAGTGAAGAGCCTGCAGCTGCTGGGAGACCGGTTCGTGCTGGACATCTCCCACATGGGTCTCATCGCGGCGGTGCTGGACAGCTGCGGTCTCAGCGGTCAGGAGCGGAAACAGGCCATGGAATGTCTGCGGCGGAAGAACCGCCACGAATTGCGGCAGCTTGCCCAGAGCAATGACGCCGCCTGGGTCAAGCTCAGCACCCTCTTAAGCTGCCGGGGCAGCGGCCAGGAGGTGCTGGACCGTGTGGGTGCGGTACTGACCACAGACCCGGAGCGGCAGGCCCTGGAAGAACTGCGGAGTCTATGGAAAATTCTGGAGAGCAGTGGCTTCGAAAACGCGGTGCGCCTGGACTTCTCCGTGGGCAGCGGCGGCATGCACTACTACAGCGGCGTGGTGTTCCGGGGATATCTCGCGGGCATCCCTGCCAGTATTCTCTCCGGAGGCCAGTATGACAAGCTGGCCCGGAAGATGGGCAAGCGCTGCCGGGCAATCGGCTTTGCCATCTACCTGGACCTGCTGCAGGACGGACAGCGGCAGGACAGTGCCTTCGACGTGGACACTTTGATCCTCCACGACGGCACCGTGGACACGGCTGTCCTGACGGCGGCGGCGGAAGCGGCAGCGAAAGACGGCAGCGTTCTGGTGACGGAAGTCCTGCCGAAGGATCGAAACTGGAAGAAACTGGTTCGCTTTGTAAATGGGGAGGCAGTGCAGTGAAGACAATGATCAATGTAGCCCTTCCCAAGGGACGGCTGGGAGAAAAGGCCTACGCCATGCTGAAACAAAGCGGCTACGACTGTCCTTCCATCGAGGACCCGGGCCGGAAGCTGATTTTTGAGAACCCGGAAAAGGGCGTCCGCTACTTCTGGGTGAAGCCCTCGGACGTGGCCATCTATGTAGAGCGGGGGGCAGCGGACCTGGGCATCGTGGGTAAAGACATTCTGCTGGAATACCAGCCGGATGTGTATGAGCTGCTGGATCTGAAGATGGGCAAATGCCGCATGGCAGTGGCGGGAAAGAAGGATTTCCGGGACCCGGCAGGTCAAACCTTAAAGGTCGCCACCAAGTTCCCCAACATCACCCGCAATTACTACAGCGGCAAGTGCCGGGACATCGACATCATTCACCTCAACGGCTCCATCGAGCTGGCCCCGATTCTGGGCTTAAGCCATGTCATTGTGGACATCGTGGAGACCGGCACCACATTGAAGGAAAACAATCTGATGGTGTACGAGGAAATCGTCCCCATCAGCGCCCGGCTCATTGCCAATACTGCAAGCTACCAATTCAAGGATGATGTGATCAACGATATCTGTGAGAGCCTGAGAAAGCAGGTGGAGGCATTATGATTAAGATTTTAAAATACAGCCAGGTGCCGAATTCGGAAATATTTGCCCGGGTCACTCCGGCTGTGGACGTAGAGGCAGCAGTGTCAGCGATTCTTGCCGATGTCCGTACCCGAGGCGATCAGGCGGTACTGGACTATACCAGAAAATTTGACGCACCTCAGTTGGAGGCTCTTCCGGTATCTTCGGAGGAAATCGAGGCAGCCTTTGCTCAGGTGGAGCCGGAGTTCCTGTCCATACTGGAGGAAGCGGCGGAGAATATCCGGGCTTTCCATTCCAAGCAGGTGCGCACCAGCTTCGTCATTGCGGACAAGCCGGGTATCGTCCTGGGTCAGAAAATAACCCCCATTGAGAAGGTGGGCGTCTATGTCCCCGGCGGCACGGCGGCCTACCCCTCCACGGTGCTGATGGACACCATCCCCGCAAAGATCGCGGGCTGCAATCAAATCGTCATGACCACCCCTCCCGGAAAGGACGGCAAAATCAACCCCGCCATTCTGGCGGCGGCGAAGATTGCCGGGGTCGATCAGATCTTCAAGGTCGGCGGTGCCCAAGCCATCGGCTCTTTGGCCTACGGAACCCAGACCATTCCCAAGGTGGACAAAATCGTGGGTCCCGGCAACGCCTTTGTTGCGGAGGCCAAGAAGCAGGTCTTCGGCCTGGTGTCCATCGACATGATCGCAGGCCCCAGTGAGATTCTGGTCATCGCCGACGGTAAGAGCAACCCCGCCCATGTGGCCGCCGATCTGCTGAGCCAGGCGGAGCACGACAAGCTGGCCAGCGCGGTGCTGATTACCGACAGCGAAGCCTTGGCCCAGGCCGTCAGCGACGAGCTGGAAAAGCAGCTGCCTACCCTTCCCCGCAGGGAGATTGCCCGGGCTTCCATCGACAACGGCGGCAAGATCATCGTCGCCGACAACCTGATGGCAGGCATCGACATTGCCAACGAGATCGCTCCGGAGCACCTGGAGCTGATGGTGGACGATCCCTTCGCCTACCTGGACGCGGTGAAGAACGCAGGTTCCATCTTTATGGGCCGCAGCTGCCCGGAGGCCCTGGGGGATTACTTCGCTGGGCCCAACCACACCCTGCCCACCTCCGGCACCGCCAGGTTCTCCAGCCCCCTGAGCGTGGATGACTTTGTGAAGAAGAGCCAGTTTACCTACTACACCCCGGAGGCCCTGTCCAAGGCAGCGGAGAAAATTAATCGCTTTGCGGGTAAGGAGGGTCTCCAGGCCCACGGCAGGAGCGTCATGATCCGCCAGGAGGACAAAATATGAGCCGGTTTTTGGGAGAACAATATCAAAGCCTGGAAGCCTACACCCCCGGCGAGCAGCCCAGGGATATGCAGTACATCAAGCTGAACACCAACGAGTCCCCCTACCCTCCCGCCCCCAGTGTGGTTTCCGCTGTGCCGGAGGATGAGGTTGGGCTGCTGCGGCTGTACTCCGACCCCACCGCCAAAGTACTGAAAGAAAAGCTTGCGGGCCTGTACGGTGTGGAGCCGGAAAACATCTTCCTTTCCAACGGCTCCGATGAAGTGCTAAACTTCGCCTTCCTGGCCTTCGGCGGCAATGGGGCCGTGTTCCCGGACATCACCTATGGGTTTTATGAGGTCTTCGGGGATCTGTATCACATTTCCTACGAGAAAATTTCCCTGAAAGAGGACTTTTCCGTGGACTATCGGGACTACTGCGGGCAGAACAGGCTGGTGGTGCTGGCAAACCCCAACGCCCCTACAGGCATGAGCATCCCGGTCAGCCAGATCGAGGAAATTGTCCGCACCAACCCCGAGACCGTGGTGCTCATCGACGAAGCCTATGTGGACTTTGGCGGCGAGACCTGTCTGCCCTTGATTCAGAAATACGACAATCTGCTGGTAACCCGGACCTATTCCAAGTCCCGGTGTCTCGCAGGAGGCCGTCTGGGCTACGCCTTTGCCAGCCCGGCCCTCATTGCGGACTTGGAAAAAATCAAATTCTCCACCAATCCCTATAACATCAACCGGCTGACCCTGCGTCTGGGCGAAGCAACGGTGGACGCGGAACCCTACTATCAGGAAAAATGCGCCGAGATTCAGAAGACCCGGGCATGGACGGCAGAACAGCTGACGGCGTTGGATTTCGAAGTCCTGCCCAGCCAGACCAACTTTCTGTTTGCGAGAAGCCCCCAGATCGACGGTGGGCAGCTGTATCAGGAACTGAAAAAACGGGGCATCCTGGTCCGCCACTTCACGAACCCCCGAATTTGCCAGTTCAACCGCATCACCATCGGCACCCCGGACCAAATGGAAGCCCTGCTGGCGGCCATCACCCAGATTCTAAACGAAATCAACGAAAGAAGATCATTTTGCATTTGATACAGAGGTGTTTTATGAGAACGTCAGAAATCACCCGGAAGACAGCCGAGACCGACATTTCCCTCTGCCTGAACCTGGACGGCACGGGAAAAAGCAACATCGATACCGGCTGCGGCTTTCTGAACCATATGCTGACCCTGTTCGCCGCCCACGGAAAATTTAACCTGACGGTGAAATGCCTGGGCGATACCGATGTGGACGACCACCACAGTGTGGAGGACATCGGCATCTGCCTGGGAGATGCTTTCCAAGAGGCCCTGGGGGACAAGCGGGGCATCACACGGTACGGAAGTTTCCTGCTGCCCATGGATGAGGCGCTGATTCTCTCCGCCGTGGACATCTCCGGCAGAAGCTGCCTGTGCTACGAGCTGGCAATTCCCACAGAGAAGATCGGAACCTTTGACACGGAGCTGGTGGAGGAATTCTTCCTGGGCTTCACCCGCCACTGTCCCATGAGCCTGCATCTCAAGCAGCTGGCCGGCAAGAACGCTCACCATATCGTGGAGGGAGCCTTCAAATCCGTGGCCCGGTCCCTGAAAGCGGCAGTAGCCCTGGACGGCAGCGGTGAGATTCCATCCACAAAGGGGGTTCTGTAATGGTCGGCATTATCGATTACGGCGTGGGAAATCTGTTCTCCCTGCAATCGTCCTTTGGCGCCATTGGGGAGGAGGCCTTCGTCAGCAGCGATCCTGTACTTCTGGCAACGGCCCAGCGGTTGGTGCTGCCTGGCGTGGGGGCCTTTGAGGACGCGGCCAAGAAACTGCACCAATCCTCCCTGGACGGCTTTGTAAAGGAGCAGGCGGCCCAGGGAAAGCCCTTGCTTGGCATCTGCTTAGGGATGCAGCTGCTGTTTGAAAAGAGCTTTGAATACGGTGAGCATGCGGGCCTTGGTCTGCTGAAGGGGCAGGTGGTTCCCATGGAGGGCCGTCTCCCTGCGGACCTGAAAATTCCCCATATGGGTTGGAACCAGCTGGAAGTCAAGGGCGGAAAGCTGCTGCGGGAGGCGGACGGACAGTACGTGTATTTTGTCCACTCCTTTTTTGCCGAGGGCTGTGATGGCTCTCTCGCAGCCGTGACGGGGTACGGCATCCCCATCACCGCCGCAGTAGAACAGGGCAACATCTTCGGCTGCCAGTTCCACCCGGAAAAGAGCGGCAATGTGGGGCTTTCCATCCTCCGCACTTTCTGTCGCCTGTAAAGGAGGAAGACAATGTATCTTTATCCTGCCATTGACCTGTATGAAGGAAAGGCCGTGCGGCTCTACAAGGGTGACTACGCAAAGATGACGGTCTACAGCGAAGACCCCGCCGAAGTTGCCAAAGCCTTCGCCGCTGCAGGAGCGGACCACCTGCACCTGGTGGACCTGGAGGGAGCGAAGACCGGCGTTCCCGCGAACCTTTCCACCATTCAGAAGATTTTGCAAACAGCTCCCTTCTTCACGGAGCTGGGGGGCGGTATCCGGAAGATGGAGACGGTGGAGCAGTATCTGGCCATCGGCATTGACCGGGTAATCCTGGGCACCGCTGCCGTGACCAATCCTGCCTTTCTGGAAGAAGCCCTGTCGAAATACGGAAGCCATATCGCCGTAGGGGTGGACCTGAAGGATGGATTCGTGGCCATCAAAGGCTGGACGGAAACCTCCCAATTGACAGCGGAAGCTTTCTTTGACAAAATGCAGAGCCTGGGAGTCTCCACGGTGATCTGCACCGATGTCTCCCGGGACGGCGCTATGAAGGGCACCAACCGGGAGTTATACCGGCAGTTGTCCCCAAAATACGCTATCGATCTCATCGCCTCCGGCGGAGTTTCCAGCCTGGAGGATGTGGCGGCGCTGCGGGACATGCACCTCCACGGGGCCATTCTGGGCAAAGCCTATTACACCGGCGCGGTGGATCTGAAGACGGCGATTGAGGTGGCGCTATGATTACAAAACGGATTATCCCCTGCCTGGACGTGCGGAACGGACGGGTGGTAAAGGGAACCAATTTTCAAGGCTTGCAGGACGTGTCCTCCCCCGTGGAGCTGGGTAAATTCTACAGTGATAACGGGGCCGACGAGCTGGTGTTCTACGACATCACCGCCTCGGCGGAAGGACGCAGGTTGTTCACGGACATCCTGACCCAGGTGGCGGCCACCATCTTCATCCCTCTGACGGTGGGCGGCGGCATCAACACAGTGGAGGACTTTGACCGTGTGCTGAAATGCGGTGCCGACAAGGTCAGCGTCAATTCCGGCGCCATCCGGGACCCAAGTTTGATCCCGGCAGCGGCTCGGCGGTACGGAGACCAGTGCGTGGTCCTCTCTGCCGACGTCAAGCGGGTGGAGGGCCAGTTCCGTGTCTTCGCCAAGGGCGGACGGGAGGACACCGGCATGGAGGCCATCTCCTGGATCAAACGGTGCGTATCGAACGGTGCGGGGGAAGTGGTGCTGAACTCCATCGACACCGACGGCGTGAAGCAGGGCTTCGACCTGGAGATGCTGGAAGCCGTCAGCGAAGCGGTGGATGTGCCGGTGATTGCCTCCGGCGGCGCGGGCTGCCAGGAAGATTTTGTCACATTGTTTCAAACGCTGCCCAAGGTGGACGCGGGGCTGGCAGCCTCCATTTTCCACTTTGGACAGGTGAAGATCCCGGAGCTGAAAAAAACGCTGCGACGCAACAATATTTTGGTGAGGTTATGATATGCTGGACGTAGAAAAATTGAAATTTGACGACCGTGGGCTGATTCCAGCCATTGTGGTGGATGACGAGACAGGAAAGGTGCTGACCCTGGCCTACATGAACCGTGAGAGCCTCATGATCTCCATGGAGAAGAAGCTGACCTGCTTCTGGAGCCGGTCCCGGCAGGAGCTTTGGCTGAAAGGCGAAACCAGCGGCAACTACCAGCACATCGTCTCCATCACTGCCGACTGTGACTATGACGCTCTGGAAGTCCGGGTCATCAAGGACGGCCCCGCCTGCCACCTGGGCACCGACTCCTGCTTTACCAATCCCGTTCTGGGAGATCGCCAGGACAAATTCCAGCTGGAGGACCTGTACCAGCTGCTGGTGGGCCGCAAGCGGGATCTGCCCGAAGGGTCCTACACCTCCTACCTGTTCCAGAAGGGCATCGACAAGATTCTGAAAAAGGTGGGCGAGGAAAGCACCGAGGTTATCATTGCGGGCAAAGCCGACGACAAAGCGGAAACTATCTATGAGATCGCGGACCTTTCCTACCATGTGCTGGTCTTAATGGTGCAGATGGGCATCTCCGTAGAGGACATACGCAATGAGCTGGCAGGCCGTCACGTCATCGATCATAAAGTAAAACAGGAGAAAATGACGAAATAACCGTTTTCTGTCCGTGTGAAGGATCGTTTCGCGTATAAGGTACAATGGCTCCGCCGGAGTAGGATGTGCACCAAAGGCTTCTCCTCGAGGAGAAGCTGTCTCGCGAAGCGAGACTGATGTGGTGTTGCTGCACTACGATTTCGCCGCAGTGCTAAGATAATCGTAACAGTGTACCGCACACCACATCCGCCCCAGTCTACGGACTGGGGCACCTTCTCCTCAAGGCAATGTCATCAACTTAAGGCCGCTCCGTAGGGGCCGATGCCCACATCGGCCCTTGCTCAATGTTCCGAATTCGCCGCAGTCTGGTGCAAAAAGTGTAGCTTTCCCTGCGGGGCGATGTGGGCATCGCCCCCTACGATACGGCTCTCAATGCTTAAGTTGATGACATTGCTCCTCAAGGAGTAGGATTTTCGGCTACTGCGGTAAACGATCATTTGCCTGCGCGTTTTATTCATCCCGAAGGGATACCATCATTCAGCATTCAGCATTTTGCATTTTGCATTAAAAACTCCCTGCCGTTCTGTTATACGGCAGGGAGGCATTTTTTACTTTCCGGCGATGTCCCGGGCCACATGGACGCCGCTGGCAGAGGCGTGGGACAGGGAGTGGGTGATGCCGCTGCCGTCGCCGATGATGTACAGACCGGGGTAGCGGGTCTCCAGACGCTCGTTGACCTCCACTTCCATGTTGTAGAATTTTACCTCCACGCCGTAGAGCAGGGTGTCGTCGTTGGCGGTGCCGGGAGCCACCTTGTCCAGGGCGTAGATCATTTCGATGATGCCGTCCAGGATCCGCTTGGGCAGTACCAGGCTCAGGTCGCCGGGGGTGGCATTCAGGGTGGGGGTGACAAAAGACTCCTCGATTCGGTTGGGGGTGGAGCGGCGGCCCCGGATCAGGTCTCCGAAGCGCTGTACGATGACGCCGCCGCCCAGCATGTTGCTGAGGCGTGCGATGGACTCACCGTAGCCGTTGGAGTCCTTGAAGGGCTCGGAGAAGTGCTTGGCCACCAGCAGGGCGAAATTGGTATTCTCCGTCTGCCGGGCGGGATCCTCGTAGCTGTGGCCGTTGACAGTGATGATGCCGTTGGTGTTTTCGTTGACCACCGCGCCCTTGGGGTTCATGCAGAAGGTCCGAACCTTGTCGCCGTATTTCTGGGTACGGTAGACGATTTTGCTCTCATACAGCTCGTCGGTCAGGTGGGAAAATACCTCCGCAGGCAGCTCCACCCGGACACCGATGTCCACGCGGTTGCTCTTGGTGGGGATATCCAGCTCCCGGCAGACGGTCTCCATCCACTTACTGCCGCTGCGGCCCACGGAGACAATGCATTTCCCGCAGGTATACGCACCGCCAGTGCAGGTGATCTCATATCCACCGTCTGCAACGGCGATGGACTGGACCGGGGTGTCGAAGAAGAAGTCCACCTTATCCCGCAGGTAGGCGTACAGATTCTCCAGCACCACATAGTTGATGTCCGTGCCCAGGTGCCGCACAGAGGCGTCCAGCAGATGCAGGTCGTGCTGGATGCAGGCCTTCTTGAACTGGGTTCCGGCAGTGGAGTAGAGCTTGGTGCCCTCACCGCCGTAGCGCATGTTGATGTCGTCCACATAGCGCATCAGCTCCAGAGCCCGCTTCTTGCCAATATATTCGTAGAGGGTGCCGCCAAAGTCGTTGGTGATGTTGTACTTTCCGTCAGAGAAGGCCCCCGCGCCTCCGAAGCCGCTCATGATGGAGCAGCTCTTGCAGCCGATACAGGTTTTGATCTTCTCTCCGTCAATGGGACAGCGGCGCTTGTCCAGCGGATGACCGGCTTCAAAGACCGCCACCCGCAGCTCCGGGCTGCGCTGGACCAATTCGTAAGCGGAAAAAATGCCGCCGGGGCCGGCACCGATAATGATTACGTCGTAGTTCATAATTGCCTCCATAGTTCAGGCCAAAAAGGGCCTGCTTTTTCCTCCATTATACACGGAAAAAGCAGGCTTTTCAACAGCAATTGGGGGACAATTCCCACAAATATTTTCCGATATCAGTGACTGGCAAGGGGTTCCTCTTTTGCCTGGCGGCGGTAGACGATGAGAAAGGCTGTCATCTGGCACAGGAAGGTGATGATCCAGGACACAGTATAGGAAACGTACAGGCACTGGGGGGTATGAAACTTCGGGAGCTGGAAAATGGTATAGATCCAGCCGATGCGGAAGACGCAGACACCCAGAATACAAATGACCATAGGGACGAAGGAAGCTCCCATGCCCCGCAGCGCCCCGGTGGTCACATCCATCAATCCGCACAGGAAATAGGGCAGGCAGATGAAGCCCAGCCGGATCATGCCGTAGGAAATGGCCTCCTGGGAATCGGTGATATAAATGGACAGCAGCTTGGGTCCCAGCGCATAAGCCAGATTGCCCAGGGTCAGCCCCACTACGGTAACGCAGCCCAGGCAGATCCACAGCGTCCGGTACACCCGGCGATACTGCCTGGCACCGGCGTTCTGGCCCACGAAGTTCACCGCCGTCTGCTGGAAAGCGTTTAGGGAGACGTACACGAAGCCCTCGATGTTGCCGGAAGCGGCGTTTCCGGACATGAACACGTCCCCGAAGGAATTCACCGAGGACTGGATCAGCACATTGGAGATCGAGAACAGGGAGCTCTGAATTCCCGCAGGCATGCCTATGCGCAGGATCTTCTTCAGCTGGGGACCATAGAATTTCATTTTCCCCAGCTCCAGCTTACAGGCATCCGTCCGCCGCATCAGGGCGATGGTCACAAGCACGGCGGAGATCCCTTGGGACACGGTAGTCGCCAGGGCTACACCGGCCACATTCATGTGCAGCACCGTGACAAAGATCACGTTCAGCGCCACATTCACAGCTCCAGCAAAGAACAGAAAAATCAAGGGGCTTTTGGTATCTCCCGCCGCCCGGAGAATGGCGGCACAGAAATTGTACACCATAGTGAAGGTGATGCCGGAGAAGTAGATCTTCATATACACTGCGGACAACGGCAGCACGGTTTCCGGTGTGCCCATCCAGCGCAGGAAGGTCTCCGACAGGGAAACCCCCACAACGGTCAGGAACACGCCGCTGATCAGGGCCGTGGGATAAGCGGTATGGACCGTGCAGTGGACCACATCGTTTTCTCTGCTCCCTAGGGCATGCGCCACAGTGACGCCAGCGCCCACAGACAGGCCGATAAAGAAGTTGATAATCAGATTGGTGATGGCTCCGGTAGCACCAACCGCTGCCACGGAGACGCTGCCGCAGAACCTGCCCACCACGACCAAGTCGGCAGCATTGAACAGCAGCTGTAAAAGGCTTGTCAAAATGATGGGAACGGTATAGGCAAGGATATTCGGTAACAGCGGCCCCTGGAGCATGGTCTGGTTCTCGCGTTTCATGGAACTGCACCTTCTTCGGAAAGAATAACCAGACCTATTATAATCTCTTTTCCCAAAATGGCAAGAGTGTGCTGAAAAAAATGCAGAATGCTGCGTGCAAGAGCCTTCCGGAAATGGGAAGCTCTTGCTCTCGTGAATTCCCACGGATAACCCTTTTTTCGAAAATGGGTATAACAGCCAGAGAGAAATATTTGGTAACTATTCAGTCGCACCCCAAGTTTCTCATATAAATGATCGTTTACAGTTCGTAGGGGGCGGCATCCTTGACGCCCCTTTTGACAGTACTGCATGCAAATGGGGCGTCAGGGATGCCGCAGCAGCGTATCACCGGTAAACTATAGATTCAGAACCAGCTTTCGTAGCCCATTTTCACCAGGTTGTCCCGGGAAATCGCCAGGGAATCATAGACGTCCCGGCCATAGGTTCTGTCCTGCTCGATCATAAAGTATTCACTGCCGCTCTCCAAACCGGCCTCGATGATGGCGCGCATGTCCAGGCAGCCCTCACCGACCTCCGCGAACTGCTCCAGAGAACCGAACAGGTCAAAGTCCGGCTTCATCTCAAAGTGTTCGGGCATCAGACCGATCCGGTAGTCCTTCAGGTGCTGCATTCGGATGCGGCCCGCGAAGCTGCGCAGATATGCCGCCGGGTCCACGCCGCCCCGCCACATCCAATGGCTGTCCAGCTCAAAGCCCAGCGCCTTTGTCTGCTCCTTCATGTGGGTCAGCACCGGTTTTCCGTTCCAGCGGTGGAATTCATAGGTATGGGCGTGATAGTACAGGTCGATGTCGTACTCCTTCAGGCGCAGGGCATAGGCTTCCAGCTTTTGGGCCAGCTCCATCATCTTCTCCGGGCTGGTGGCATAGGGCATGGGCAGCATGCCGATGCGCAGGATTGGGCAGTTGACGGCCTTGCAGTCTGCCACGATCTTGTCAAAATCATTCTTCAGGGTATCACCGGGGTACTTCCACTGGGCAGTCAGGTCCTCCACCCCGCAGGACATCGCCGCAATCTCCATGCCCAATTCCGCCTGGGCGCGCTGCATTTGGGCAATGGTTTCCGGCGTCATGGGAATCTGTGAGACCTCCACCGCATGGAATCCCATGCGCGTCAGCTTCTCCAGAACCGCGTAGATGCCATGGTCCGCAATCTCGCCCTTCAGCATCATCATCTGAACACCAATTTTCCCTGCTTTCATTATTTTGTCATCCTTTCCCGCGAAATTAGATTCGCTCTTTCCTCATTATAATCAAAAAGCCTGCCGTTGTATAGCGCTATTTTCAGGAAAGAGGACGCGCGTTTCTTCCGGTGCCCCAAGTGCAAAACCGTCCTGCGGGGTCCCAAGGGAAAGATCAGCATCACCTGCCGCTGCTGCGGGGAAAAGTTTATCAAAAAGACATGATAATACGAAGAAACAGAGGCCGGTGTTTTCATCGGTCTCTGTTTTTTTGCAATATGGAATTGGCTGCAGTGCTGCGCGTTACAGGGACATCATCAGCATACTCAACACGGGAATGGTGACCATAGAGGCAACGGTGGACAGGAAGATCAAAGACACAGCAAATTTCTCATCCTTACCATACTGGCAGGACAGCATGGAAACGGTCAGGGGTGCGGGCATACCGGCCAGAACCACCGCGGTCTGAATGACCAGGGGTTCCAGCTTCAGCAGCAGGCAGACGACAAGCACCGCCAGAGGAATCAGCAGCAGGCGGACAAAGCAATAGAACACGGACTGCTTGCTGAATACGCTTTTGGGATCCAGCTCTGCCAGCGCGCCGCCCACCACCAGCAAAGACAAAGCCGTGTTGCAGCCGCCCACCATGCCCAGGGGCTTTCCCAGCCAGGCGGGCAGAGAAACCTGGGCCACCATCAGGATCAGGCCGATGACCACCGCGATGATGCAGGGGTGGGTCAGCACCTTTTTCAGCACGCCCTTACCCCGGCTGCCGGAGAAGCAGGTGATACCGAAGGACCACATCATGATCCGCTGGGGGATCAGGTACACCGAGGCGTACAGCAGGCCCTGGGCTCCGTACAGCCCCTCCACAATGGGGCTGCCTAAGAAGCCCGCATTGGAGATCTGGACGCCGTACAGTAGCGGCTGTCTGCGCCCGTCCGGCGCGCGTGAATACAGCAGGCGGCCCAGCAGCATGGCGAACAGCTGGGTTGCGCAGGACACCACCAGGATGGCCATGCAGTCCACAAGGATACTTGCATTCAGTTCAATCAGGAAGGACTTGATGATGTTGCAGGGCAGAATGAAATTGATGATGAAGTCCGTCAGGGCTTTGCGGAACTGCGAGGTCATAACCTTGCACTTCATCAACAGGTAGCCCGTCAGAAACAGGATGAGCATCGTGACCTGCATGGTTACCAGACTATCGATAGAGTTCATACCGGAACCTCTTTTGAGTGTGGAGTGTGGAGTTATGAGTTAAGAGTGGAGAGTGGAGAGTGGAGGGTGGAGGGTGGAATTGTAAACGGCAGCTTGCCGTGAAACAGCATGATGGATCTCGGCAAAAAAAGACTATTCAGAGATGTTTCGTCTGCGGACAGCTCCACACTCCAAACTTCAAACTCCACACTAACGTCTCTCTCCGCTCGCTATACTTCTTATTCCGCGGTGATTTCGTCGATTTGGGCCAGTTCTTCTGGGGTGAAGGAGGTGTTCTGGACGGCTTTGATGTTGTCCAGGATCTGCTGCGGGCGGGAGGCGCCTGCCAGGACGCTGGTGACAATGCCGTCCCGAAGGACCCAGCTCAGGGCCATCTCCGCCAGGGTCTGGCCCCGCTGGGCGGCAAGCTCGTTCAGAACCCGGATCTGGTTCAGGCGTTTCTCGGTCAGGGCGTTCTCCTTCAGGAAACGGCCGTCGGTTCTGATGCGGCTGTCAGCGGGGATGCCCTTCAGATACCGGTCCGTCAGCAGGCCCTGGGCCAGGGGCGAGAAGGCAATGATGCCTTTACCCAGCCGGGCGGCGGTGTCCTTCAGGCCGTTGCGCTCAATGGTGCGGTCGAAGATGGAGTAGCGGTTCTGGTTGATGACGAAGGGGACACGCATTTCCTTCAAAATCGCGGCAGCCTGCTCCAGCCGGGAACCGTCGTAGTTGGACAAGCCCACATACAGCGCCTTGCCGGACTGGACAGCGGTTGCCAGCGCTCCCATGGTCTCCTCCAGGGGCGTATCCGGGTCCGGGCGGTGGTGATAGAAGATGTCCACATACTCCAGACCCAGCCGCTTCAGGCTCTGGTCCAGGCTGGCCAGCAGGTATTTCCGGCTGCCCCACTCCCCGTAGGGGCCGGGCCACATGTAATAGCCTGCCTTGGTGGAGATAATCATTTCGTCCCGGTAGGGCATCAGGTCCTGCTTCAGAATCTGGCCGAAGTTTCGCTCCGCGCTGCCGTCGGCAGGGCCGTAATTGTTGGCCAGGTCAAAATGGGTAATGCCGTTGTCAAAGGCGGTGAAGCACATCTGCCGCATATTCTCGTAGCAACCGGTATCTCCAAAGTTATGCCACAGGCCCAGGGAAACGGCACTGAGCCGCAGTCCGCTGTCGCCGCAGCGGGGATAGGGCATGGTGTCGTAACGGGTTTGAGATGCAGTGTACATAGGCGGGGCCTCCTGTTTCTGAAATATTTGGATTTATTGTAGCACAGACCGGCAAAAAAGTACAGCATACAAAAAAGAAACCCCGATCCGAAAAGAATCGGGGCTATTCCACATAGGGTCGTTTGGTTTTGCAAACGGCACAGAGGATTGCGTAAATGATCGTTTATCTGTGTAGCCCTAGGCTCTCCCTTTGGGAGAGCTGGCACGCCAAAGGAGTGACTGAGAGGGGAACAATGACCCTCTCCGACCCGGCGTTCCGCTTAAGCCTCTCCCAAAGGGAGAGGCTTGGGGCACTGCCGCGCCAGCGCAGCTAACGAAGATAAACGATCATTTATCGCTTTGCTGTGCCAGACTGATAAGCATTTTCCTGAATTTTCAATTGCGAAGCCGCCGAAGTCATGCCCTTATTTCCGTGCCGGTTTTCTCCAGCGGAGGAAGAAATAGGTCACCTCGATGATGCAGCAGGTGGTCCAGCCCACAGGGTAGCCGAAGCCCACCAGGAAGGGCGTGTTGGCAATGAACCGGGTCACAACGAACAGATACAGCTGCCGGATGCCGACAAAAGCCAGAAGCATAATCACCATAGGGCCCCGGGAATCCCCCCGGCCCCGGAGCGCACCGGCCAGCACATGGTTCACACAGTTAAACAGCAGGAAGAAGCAGTTGGCACGGATGAAAAGCACGCCGTATTCAATGACCGACACATCCGGGGAAAACAGTCCCACCGCAGGCGCGGCGAACAGGCACAGCAGCGCCACAATGACAGCCGTCACTCCCACAGACATGCCCACCGTGATGACGGTGCCTTTGTCCGCCCGCTGCTCCTTTCCCGCACCGATATTCTGGCTGACAAAGGTTGTGGCTGCCATGGCCATACTCTGCATAGGCAGCATGACGAACTGGTCCAGCTTATTATAGCAGCTCCAGCCTGCCATGCAGCTGGAACCGAAGAAATTCACATAGGACTGGACGAATACATTGGAAAATGCCGTAATGACGGACTGAATTCCCGCCGGCAGACCAACAGCGAAAATTGCACCAAGAATGCCGCGGTCAATTCTCAGATCGTGCCAGGTCAGCCGATAGATGTCCTCGGACCGGGTCAGCAGCATCAGGGTTAAAAATGCGGAAAGGAACTGGGAAAGGATGGTGGCCCAGGCGACACCTTCAATGCCGCCGTGCAGCCCCAGCACGAACACCAGGTCCAGAACGATGTTCACCACACTGGTCAGAATCAGGAAATACAGCGGCCGCATGGTATCGCCCACCGCCCGCAGAATGCCGCTGCCCATGTTATAGACCAGCAGGCCGGAAATACCGCCGATGTAGATCTGCAGATACACTGTTGCCTGGTCGAACACATCCTCCGGCGTTGCCATGAAGCGCAGCATGGGCTTTACCGCCGCCACACCCGCCACTGTAAACAGCAGGCTCAGCACGAAGGTGGCCGCCATGGTGGTTTCGATGGCCTTGTGCAGCTGCTTCATATCCCGGGCCCCAAAGTAATTGGAGATCACCACACCCGCGCCGGTGGAGAAGCCGTTGAAAAAGAACACCATCATGTTAACGATCATGGTGGTGGAACCCACCGCCGCCAATGCCTGGGTGCCCACAAAATTGCCCACAACGATAGAGTCCACGGTGTTGTAAAGCATCTGGAAAACATTGCCCAGCATCAGAGGGAGGGCAAAGAGGATTATCTGTTTTACGATAGAGCCATTCGTCATATCCCGGACGGTGGATTTTCTTGGGGCTGTTGATACTGTCATCGTTAGTCTCGTCTCTTTTCTGTTTGGTTGTCATGGCCATATACCCTCATTTTCTATTATATAAGGGCTTCTGCCAATTGTCAAACAACAGATTTCACGACGATTGCATGAATGCTACCCTTAGTCTTGTTTTCAAAGGGCATATTTTTTTAAGGTAACTATTCAGTCGTGGCCAGAAACCGTCAGATAAATGATCGTTTACCGCAAGAGATTTAGGTTCGACTGAATAGATACAAAACCTTTTGCAATAACCTCGCTCTATAGCTCTATTATAGTTTTGAACAGCCCAATAAATTGGAAGCGAATACAATAGTTTGGAATTCCTTAATTCAACCAGAAGTTCAATGACAAGCAACACTACTGCATATCCTGCTGAACAATCTGCTCTGCACATTTCGTGGCACTTGCGTAGGAGAAGTATCGCAGCGGGATATCGTACTTTCGGATTTCCTCGATGATTTTATAATAATACGCATGGGACAGCGCATTGGTTTGAATCCAGATCACATCCGCATTGCGAATCAGCTGCGCATTGGGAATGACCGTCCGATCCACAAAGCGAACATCCGGCAGCTTTGGCTTGATCTCCCGAGCCCAGGAATCGTGCCCACCGAAGACAACAATCCTCTGTGTTGTGTGACAAGGGAACCGAATCTCTGGGGAGGGCGTTTCATCGGTGAAGGTTCCCTCCTGCTGATGGAAGATCAGTTCCCGCAGATCAGCCAGCTCCTGCCGTTCCAGGGCGCTTTTCCTGTCGGCTGCTTCCTGTCGCTTTTTTGTTTCCCGGACCTCCCGTCCTGCTTCATGCAGCGCATGGCGAAGCTGATCCACTTCCTGCTGAAGCTGTGCGGCCTTTTCCTGGAGGGCTTCCGGCGACATGGCTGCGTCCTCATCCTCAGAATCCAGCTGGAAATCTCCCAGCACTAACCTCCAATCACGGCTCTGTCTGTGGCCTTCCCCAAGAAGGGTCATGCAGTAGAGCAGCGGATGCACCGCTTTCTTTCCACTGATGCCGTAGTCATCCAATTCTGCCAGAGCAGGCAGATAACGATCCAGACTCCGGGGCATGATGCCTCCGGTGATATCATAGATGATCTGGGCGAGATTACGTTTCTGCCGGTATTGAGGGGCTTCCTTCTGGTTCTCGTAGTTCAGCCGGTACCAGTTTTCCATGTCCGGAACCTTGATACGCTTTGGAAGATTGACCGGCAGTTTTTCCGGCATATCCTGCGGATCTGTGTCAAACCAATTATCCCAATACGGGTCATCTTCCTCGTCGTATCCAAATCCGTTCCAGGGAAGGTAAGACGCAATCCATGCAAACAGGTTGACGCCCGGGAAATACAGCCAGGGCAGATCGGAGCCATTTTCCAGTAGATAGAGAAAGCCAAAGCACAGCGCATAGGGATTCTCAATGGTAAAGTCAGCCCAGATGTCTGTGACTTCCTTGCCGAGTGTTTCTACGGATTCCTCATAGGAACAATTGACTTGATGCCGAAGATAGAACCAAAGATCACTGACGCTGTTCTCGACCGCTTGACTGCGCTCCTCCAGCCGCTTTTCGCCCTCCTCCATTTGCGTGGCAAATCGAATAATGTCCGCATGAGCGGCGGACGGCAGCGTGCTGTAGGCGGGCGCGGGGATAGCGGCAGGCATGGACAATGGGAACCCGGAAGCCAACGCGTCCTTCGCCTTCTGCTTCTGATGGGCCATGGCTTTGGCTTCCCGTTCTGCTTTGGTGTAGAAATCCTCGTAGTCTTTGTCCAATTGGATTTCCTGCAATGCGTAGATGCTGCGGCAGCGATAGTAACGATCAACCCATTCCCAGAATTTGTCTGTGAATGCGGATGCGGCCTTTTCCTTGGCTTCCGTGGGAATCAGATTCAGGATGGCTTCAAACCGCGCTCTGGAGGGAACATCTTGCCGGTGTGTGTTTTCGGCGGTGTGCAGATCCATGAAAACCCGGCTCAGCAGCTTTTCGTTCTGTTCAATGGCTGGGTCCCGGCGTTTTCCGATACAATCATCATTTCGTTTCTGAATGATGGCCAGCATTCCCAGCAGCATTTCTTCGCTGTGGCAAGGGTCCCATACATCGGGCATATCGATATCATCCAGCTGCCCGTCGTCCATAGGGAACAGGGGGATCGCCCGATGCAGCCGTCCGCATTCTTTTAGCTGATCCAGCATCCAGATTGCGGCACCAAGAGAGACTGTGGACATTTCCTCCTCGCCATCATAGGCAGGTCTCGGCTGGGCATTCACCCCCGCCCAATCGCTTTCCACGGAGAATCCATCGCGCAGCTGTGGATGTTGGTTCAAGACCCGCGCACGAACTTCCTCCATGGTGGAAAGCACAGCGGCGGTTCTCCGCTTGATTCGTATCGGGTCAAAATCCAGACTTGCTTTCAGCTGCGGACTATCCTGGTTTCTTTGATTGACCAGCCTTGCGGAATAACGAAAGGCCTCCTGCACCAGATCTACCCTCTGGTGCTTTGGAGAGCTGGGCCTGCTCTGCTGTTTCTTCTTTTTCTTTGCCATTGCCTGCCTCCTGTGATAACTGTCTGAAAACTGAGACGTACATCTGTACTGACCTTATTATCGCTGAAACGGATGCTTTCGTCAAGACGACGAACAGGAATACTGCAAACTCCGGTGACAGTTATTTTGACGTGCTGTAACCCGTCCTTCGGTACTGGACAGAAATATTGCGGATTTTGGCATAGTAGATGATAATACTCATGCGATCGCAGAAGCCGTAGCAATATACAGCGAGAACATTCAGCAAGATAATACAGGCGACTACGAATTTTGTGTAAGGCTTCCAGAAATCATGCACCATGGTATTGCGGAATCCAGGCAGAATGTCCATCTCGTCCATCGCCTTGCTGCCTCGCTTTTTATGCAGCGCAAGATAGGACCAATTTTCATTGCACAAGCAGTGCAGCCAATGCAGAGAGCCGTTTACACGCAGACCAGTTTCATCACAATTCAGCACGCGCAGACGGCTGATTTGTTTCCGGATTTCCTGGACAGCATCCTTGGTCGCAGAGGACAGCTGCTTGATCCAGTTCTGAATGGAACCGGTGCTGACTGAAATATCAAATACACCTGTCAGCAGCTCATGAATCCGGTCAATGCCCACCATGCCCACAGTGGACAATGCGGCAGCAAAGGCTTTCAGATTGTTGCCGTACTGCTTGGTTCCGGTGATATTCTTCGGAAATTCACCAATCAATGTCTTGTTTTCTGCCATTGGGCAGCAGCAAACCATCTGACGGTGTTCAATCAGTCTGGATTCCACAATAATGTCAGATTCATACCGCTGTTCAGCGATGACGGCACGACAATGCTCCCGATTTGGGCATCCGCTGCACGCCTGGGGGTAATGCTCCCGAATTTCGTCCGGCGTTCTCATGAGTTTCATGGAGCTGCCCTTGTGACCATCCTGTCCGCCAGGCTTCGCGCCGCTGGATTTCCGCTGACTTTTGGGAGCAGGTTTGGAATAACCGTCACTGGATGGAGGAGCGGAACTGTTGCGGCTGTTTTTCTTGTGGGTCAGCTCATCAATCTGCCGGAGGAGTTCGTCAATCTTGGCTGTCAATGCCTGGTTCTGTTTCATTTCAGCCTGAAGCAAAGTACTCAGCTGTGCGTTGACTTCCATCAACAGCCTTATTTGTTCTTCCATTCCAATCACTCCCACAGTTTCTTGATACGCTTATTTTACAGCCTATCTGATTTGGATGGAAGAATAATTTCTTGCTATCCATAGTCCGTTCGTCATTTTGCCTTGTGGAGAAACTTGTCTCTACATGGCTACTGAATAGTTACGAACTGTAAAAAGTTATCCACAGCTCCAATGCACGGTATCCGGACAATCTGGAATAATTCTACATTTTGCACAAATCAGCCCCTGTTGGACGGGGTAACTGAATAGTTAAAAAAGCTTTTTTTGTGCAGGGTGTTGACAAATGGGAAAAACTGATGTAGAATGCATCGCGTAAAGGCAAGGACGTCTTTGAGCTGCGGCTCATAGACGTCCTTGCCTCTTTTTTTGTTTCTGGCTTTCCCGGAAGCGGCAGCCGCCTTCCGGGCCATACCGAAATATTCAGAGATTAGGAGTGTTATTTATGGCAACTGTATCCGATTACTTTGGCTGTCTGGTGTTTGACGACCGGGAAATGAAGGCCAATCTGAGCGCTGATGTGTATCGGTCCCTGCGCAAAACCATTGACCAGGGTGCGAAGCTGGACCCCAGCGTGGCCAACGCCGTGGCAGTGGCGATGAAGGATTGGGCCGTGGCCCGGGGCGCTACCCACTACACCCACTGGTTCCAGCCCCTCACCGGCATCACCGCCGAAAAGCATGACAGCTTCATCTCCCCCGCCCCGGACGGCGGCGTCATCATGGATTTCAGCGGCAAGGAGCTGATCAAGGGCGAGCCTGACGCTTCCTCCTTCCCCTCCGGCGGCCTGCGCGCCACCTTCGAGGCCCGGGGCTACACCGCCTGGGATCCCACCTCCTACGCATTCATCAAGGGTACCACTCTTTGCATCCCCACGGCCTTCTGCTCCTACGGCGGCGAGGCTCTGGACAAGAAGACCCCCCTGCTGCGTTCCATGGAGGCCCTGAACCGCCAGGCCATGCGGATCCTGAAGCTCTTCGGCAACA
>JBJDYN010000122.1:0-1711 GCA_051867395.1 Faecousia sp.
GAACAGGAAAATCCCGCCCAATTAAATATACAAGAATCAATTACAGAAAAATCAAATACTGATCTATCAAGTAAAGATTCATTCTTTCCTTCTACAGAGACCGTTCCGGTAAATAGACAGGCTCCGCTGACAGACGGAAGGACAGAAAGAGAAAAGATCCGAGAGCAGATTGAGTATGAGATTATGTTGGAGCGGTATGGTCGGGATCAGATTGATGAGCTTGTAGAAATCATGCTGGAGGTTTCCATGAACCGCAGCCCCACAATCCGCATTGGCAGAGAAGCGGAATACGCCACTGCCTATGTTCAGGATCGGTTCTCCTGAATTACATCCATGCACATTGAGCGTGTCTGCGACGGCATCCGGGATAATCACACCCAAGTGCGAAATACCAAAGCCTACCTTCTGGCGGCGCTGTTCAATGCCGTTTCCACCCTGGACAGCTACTACACCATGCAGGCAAACAGCGATTTTGGCGGCTCGTTCTGAGCCGCTTTTTTCATGCCCGGACAGCGGGAGAAAGGACAACAATGACAGATTTCCAGATAATTCACCGTCTTGTGGTTCCACCTTAGCGGTTGATACCCGCAAAAACACGGAAAGGAGATGATACCCCATGCAGGAAGAAGTGGAACAGAGAGTTGTCACTCTGATCGTCAACTGCTCCAAACTGACAGAGCAGGAACTGAGGAAGGCGCTGAGTAAACTGCTTGCCCAGATGAAAACCCGTCATCAAACCAAGCAGCCCCACGGGAAAATGAGCGTCAAAAAGCTCGCCGCCCAGAATCGGGGCCTGCAGAGCGTGGAGGTCACGGACCAAAATATCGGTTCCTTCAACCGGATTGCCCGGAAGTACGGCATTGACTTTGCCCCCTTCAAGGCAAAAGGGCAGGATCGTTACCTGATTTTCTTCAAAGGTCAGGATGCCGATGCCATGACCGCTGCTTTCAAGGAGTATACGGAGCAGATCGTGAACAAAAAGTCTCGCCCCTCTGTCCTTGCCAAGCTGGAACAGTTCAAGGCGCTGATTCAATCCGCCGTGGTGGATCGGACGAAGAAAAAGGAGCTGGAACGATGAAGCAGGTAAACTGGAAGAAAATCCTGCTGCCGAACCTGCCCTATGTGTTCATCGCTCTGTTCTGCACTAAGCTGGGGCAGGCGGCACGGCTGGCTCCCGGTGCCGATTTCGCTGGAAAGTTCCTGCACTTCATGGAGGGGCTGTCCACCGCCTTTGCGGTTCCACTGCCCAGCTTCCACCCCACAGATCTCTGCGTTGGAATTGCCATTGCCTCCGCTATGAAGTTGGGGGTCTATGTGAAGGGCAAGAACGCCAAAAAGTTCCGCAAGAACATGGAATACGGCTCCGCCCGGTGGGGCACAGCAGAGGACATCCGGCCCTATGTTGACCCGGCGTTTGAAAACAACATCATCCTCACCCAGACGGAGAGCCTGACCATGAACAACCGCCCTGCCGACCCCAAAACTGCCAGAAATAAGAATGTCCTTATCATCGGCGGCTCCGGCTCCGGCAAGACCCGGTTTTGGTTAAAACCCAATCTGATGCAGTGTACTTCCAAGAAGTACCCGGTCAGCTTCGTGGTTACTGACCCGAAAGGCGGCATTGTCAACGAGTGCGGAAAAATGCTTCTGCATTTTGGCTACCGGCTGAAAATTCTGAACACCATCAACTTCAAAAAGTCCATGCACTACA
>JBJDYN010000123.1:0-1678 GCA_051867395.1 Faecousia sp.
ACCATGCGGACGATCTCCAGGTTTTCTTCCTCCGCAAGCTGGGCCTCCAATGCCCGCTGCTTCTTCTGAAGCTCGGCGATCTTGTCCTTCGTTTTCGCAATATCATTGCGGATTTTCTCAACAGTTGCCATGTGTGCAAAACTCCTTTCATTTTTAGGGCAGCCGCCCAAAGCTGTAGTAATGGGCCTGCCAGTAAGAGGTATTGATACTCGTATAGGAGATCGGTGATCCGCAATGGATCATCATTCCCCCGCCCACATAGATACCCACATGGGAAACGCCCGGAGTGTCATAGGTGCCGACAAAAAAGATCAGGTCGCCGGGTTTTGCCTGGGAGTTGGATACCGGGGTGCAGATGTTGTAAAGCCCCTGGGCACCCAGCCGTCCCACATCCCAGCCGGAATGATTGATGACCCAGGACACGAAGCCGGAGCAGTCAAAGGAAGTGCTCGGTGAGCTGCCTCCCCACACATACGGATATCCCAGGTACTTTTCCGCCTCGGCAATCATGGCCGCAAAGGTTTCGTCCTCCAGGGCCTCCGGGGGAATATCGTAATAGGTGGGCTCCTGCAAAGTGGAAGCGTTGGGATACTCCATTGTACCGAACAGGTCCGGCCGGTTCCCCAGAGTAGACATATAGGTGGCGTACAGGGAAAGCTGTTCCTCATTCATCATGTAGACCGGCAGATGGGACAGGTCAAAATTCTCCAGGGTCACGTTGCAGATGTAATAGTTATAGGGCACCTCCACGTCGTACTCATTGCCCTCGCTGTCCGTTCTGGTTTCCGTCCGATAGCGGACCTCCACTGTCACGGTCTGGGTCAGGGTGTATTGCCGGTCAAAGAGCATCTGAAGCTCTGCCTGTACGTCACCGATGGTAAATTCTCCTTCATGGAAAGCTGACAGAATGGAGATCAGCACATAGGGGTCATGGCCGATCTCGTCCAGATCGAAGCGGTATTCATCATAGCCTGGATGGTAGGACTCATAATTGTCCAGCTCATTTTGAAGTTCTGCCTCCATATCCGCATAGGCTGCCTCCGCCGCCAGCATATCCGCGTCCTCCGAAAGATAGGAGGACAGGAACACGCCGCTGACGCCAGAGCCGCCCATCATGGAGCAGGAGGACATCCCACCGAACAGCAGCCCCACACAAGCGCCGATGCCCACTATCAGCAGGACCACCTTACTATGCTTTTTGATGAATACCACGGTTTTCTTCGCCGCCTCCTGCGTGTGCTTGGCGGCACTTTGGGCTGTGGCAGCAGTATTCTTCGCCGTTTTTTCAGCCTGGCGTATCTGTTTGGCATAGTTCCGCTGGATACGCTTCTTTTGCAGATACCGGGACACCGGATTGGACGCAGCCAGGGCCGGATCGTCATGGAGCGCCTTTTGGTAGAGGAAATCTGCGTTGGCCTTGATGGAGGCCTGTTCCGCCTTAACCGCGTCCCGCCAGGGCTTCATGCGGTGCTCCCGGACAGCGGAGCGGACCTTATTGCCGCCATAAGCCACACCGCGCTCCGCCAGTACCTCGCCCTTGTGCCCGGCCTCCACGCCCACATTTTCATGCTCCACCTTGCGGACCTCGCCGTGGAAGGTGGCTTTTAATTCCTGCACCGGCCGGGAAAGAGGATTGTGCCGCAGGTGACCATTGGGCTTTTTCTCCACATCCTCAAAG
>JBJDYN010000124.1:0-49372 GCA_051867395.1 Faecousia sp.
CGGGAGGGTCAATGACCCTCCCCTACAGTGGGTGCTGCTGTAAACGATCATTTATCTGAGGTACTTTGGGTACGACGGAGTCATTACCACTTTTGGAAATTTATGGAAAAATATGTCCTGCGCTTCGGAAGCGTTTGGTAAAATTGTTGATAAAATGTGAATTTCCCCTTGACGCTGGCACTGGATTTGTGGTACCATTTACTTGGTATACATATCCCCCCCTGTTGCCCTTTGCATCCGATGTCATTTCTGACCGGGGAAAAGGGTTATAGTGTCTTTTCAACGTCATCCGGCAGTACGCAGCAGATGGCGGATGGGGATCCTACCGACCACTCTGGAATCCTTCCGGATGACTCTGCGTAACAAACAATGAAAGGAAGAACGTAAAATGAAAAAGACAGCTAGGCGCTTCTTGAGCATGCTGCTGGCTCTTTCCATGGTGTTCGGCATGATGGTATTCCCCGTGTCGGCTACCGAGAATGAAGAACCTGCGGCGCCTGTCGAAATTGCTGAAGATGCAGCGCCCGCAGCCGAGACCACGGAAGAAGCGGAACCCGCATCCCAGGAGGAAGCGGAAGTACCCGTTGTGACCGTGACGCACAGCAGCTTCCCGTATACGCTCAACACAGAGAATATTGATGTCTCCGATGTAGGCATTGGCAGTGTCGCCGTGCCCGAGGATGCTGAGATCGATGAGAACGATCGTGAAATCATCGTCATCAGTGGGGAACTGGAGAACATCACCGTGCTGAACGACGACGGCGAGTCTGTTGCCCTGACGGAGGAACAGATCCAGACGATTCTGTATCTGTATAGTCAGTACCAACAAGTCATGAAGGATAACGCCAACATTTACGGCGTCCAGACGCCTTTCTTCCTGGCGTTTAATGACGATAAGGAAGACGGCCTGGGCATTCTGGGTGAGATGTTGGTTCTGGCAGGTACCTCTGTGGATGCTGTCAGAAGCGGCGCTTACAAATATGATGATCTGGTTGGCATGATCCAGAACTTTATCTATACTTACAGTCTGGGTGCTCAATTTTATAGTGAGGCCATTTTGAAAGCCCAGCAGGAAGCCCTGCAGGCAGTCAAGGATTCCGGTGCTCAGACTGAGGCACAGAAGCTCTTGGCTCTGAACAGCTGGCTGGCACAGAACAACACCTTCGATATGCCTTACATTATGAATGCGGACTCGGATAAGAGCGGCACCATCGAAGATGATGAAAAGCTCATGGAAGCCCCCAATGGCCCCCAGAAGCCTGAGCATTATGACGATGTTTATGAGATCGTTCATAAGGACTATACAGACCAGTTTACGAAGATGTTCCATGACCAGATCTATGATGGAATTATTGCGGACCTGCGTCAGCAGTTCTACGAGAACGCTATCAAGGACATCATTTATAAGCAGGCCTATAATCAAGGCGTTGCAAAAGCAGCCGAGGATGAGAAGGTTGTGGCGGCTGCAAAGGAAGCCTACATCGCGGAACAGACTGTGAAGGAATATGAAGCCGAGAAGCAGCGCATATATGACGAGGTATATAACGAGGCTTACGCCAAATACCTTGCTGAAAACTGCGAACATGAAGAGCTAGAAGCTAAATTTGAATGGAAGGGTACCGCTGAGAATAACTTCGACGGGACTACCGCAGATATTTCCTGCAAGACTTGCGGCACTACTACAGAAGAGAATCATCTTGCGACTGTCGTGAAGGACGAAGAGCAGCATGTGGATTCCACTTGTACAGAGCGCGGCAAGGATGTTTACGTCGCGTCTGTGACCGTCGGAGAAGAGGAATATACCGGCACCAAAGAAGTAGAGCTGAAGCTGGCAGAGCATAAATATGTGGATGGCAAATGCACAGTGTGCGATGCTGAAGAGCCTGATGGAGATGGAAGCGATACCACTGCAGAAGGAACCGGAACCCCTGTAGATGGAAGCGATACCATCACCGTTACCGACGAAGAAAATGCCTCCACTGTTAATGAGCTGTCTCCTGAGGAGAAGGCGGATGCCTTAGCCAAGGCGGATGCTGAAAAAGCTGTTGAAGAACGTGATGAAGAAATCCGGAAGACAGCTAGTGAGAAAGCAGAAGCATCTTATAATGCCTTGTCTCCCGAGGATAAGCAGGATCTGGCCAAGAAAATCGTCGAGTCCGACGAAGATGCTGCGGCACAGATTAAAGATGCGGCCAACGCTGCTGCTGATGACTTTATGACCGAAAATGCCGATGCAATCAAAAAGGATGCCCCCGGTTTTGTGGAAGCTACCTTCGGTCCCGAAGCTGCTGCACAGCTGGCGGCTGCTTGTGATGACTTCATTGCAGACGCGAAAGAGAATGGAATCGCGCTCGACCAGAGTAAGCCTGACGAGAAGACTTCCTTGGAGGATCTCACTCAGAACACAATGGAAACCCAGCCGATTCTGGACTTGGACGAGGACGGCGAGAACGAAACCACTGCCAACCAGGCCATTCCCATCTTTGCGGACCAAGCTGCCGCAGGCATGACCACCGGCGTTATTAACGGCTGGAAGGGCTGCCACATTGGTGCCTTTGGCTTCGGCACCTCCGTGTGTTTGGGCTATGCCAAGGCATTTACTTATCTGGTTCAGTGTATGCACCCAGAGGTATACAGCAAATCCGAGAGTGAAGATGCAGATTTGACTAACTCTGAAAACTGGATCTCTGCGGATGAGTTGTACGAGTATGATGAGAACGGCAACCTGAACTTGGACTCCGGTTACTTGGTTGACACCGTCCGTGTTACCTTCGATACCGAAGTTACCATGTTCGGACCCGACAATAGCTCCAACTTCGGCGAAGTCCACTTCTGGAATGCCGTGAAGGTGGATGGTCAGTGGTATTACATCGATCCCTGCTATGTGGATGTCTACATGGAGGTTATGTCCCGTGACCGGGTAGAGACCGACGGCAACATGAACCATCTGTACTTCATGTTCAGCCACACCTCTGCTGTCGATATGTACGATGGCTACACCAATACCAGCTTTGGCGACGACAGCAGTGGTATCACCAGTCTGTACGCGAATAAAGCCACCGATAAGTCTTACGAGGACTCCTGGATTTCCCGTATCAACTGCGTCCCCTATTTTGCAAACGGTTATGCCTATTATGTCTACGACTCTACGGACCTGCTGACCATCCTGGAGGATTCTGAGGAGAATCCCTCCGAAGTGGATTACGATGCTTCCTACAAGCTGGTCCGCCATGACCTGTCGAAGAAGGATAAAGATGACGGCGACACCGATTATTTCACCCTGATCGCATTCAATGGCGAAAACAGCGACGGGGAAGTGGAAGCCAGGGTTTATAACCCCGAGACAAAGGAAACTGTCCGCAACGAGCTGCTCACCGAGCTGGTGAAGCGCCACACCACCTATTCCGGTGTCTATCCCTCTGTGGAGATCACCTCTGTGCTGTATGGTGGGAAGCTCTACTTCAACCTGGCCAACTGCATCCTCTCCATCGATCTGGAGACCTATGAGGTCGCCCTGGTGAAGGAGTACAACACCGTTTCCGGTCTCCGGGACAATAATGTGGACTTCGGCGGCAGAGCGTTCTCCGTTGTTTCCAACGGAACGGAAGGCGCGTTTACCGTTGAGAATCACCCCATCGCGGCCCTGAGCCTGAAGGATGGCGAGCTGACGGTGTCCATCGCCACCAACTTCGCTTTGATTTCCGGCAAGAAGGATCGTACCAACCCTGCTATCGCGTTGGAGGATGGCACGAAAAATGGCTATGGCTATGCGTACGAGGAGAGCAACTTCAACCCCAAATATAACACCTACTTCAATAGCGACGAAGGCGAGCAGTACGGCTACAAGAAGGAAATCAACGACAACGACGAATTCATGTGGTCTGCCAACTTCGTGGAGAAGCTGAATATGTCCCACCTGGCAGGCGACAGCCACACCTATGAAGCGGTCACGGTTGCAGCCTTCTGTGACATGGACGGCTTTACCGAGAACCGCTGCACCACCTGCGGCGCAATTGAGGCGGATTCCCGTGTTACGGATGAGGGTACCGCTCACGAGCACCATTATGTCAAGTTCGATGAAGTCTATTACACCAAGGACGACTCCGGCAGCTGGAACAAGGGCACCAGCTACGTCTGTGCGATGTGTAGCCATGCCGTCGCAAAGCCCACGGAGCCCGGCAGCTATGCCGACGAAGAGGAGCAGCAGGAGTACGAGGACAAGCTGGCCGAGTACGAAGCCGCTGCGGAAAGCGCAGGCCATACCTACATTCCCGATGAAGAGGATGAGAATACGGTATGGGCTGATGACAACACTTCTGTTACCTTCAAGAAGTTGAAGTGCAGCAATGTCTGCCCCACCAGAAAGCCCTATCTGGACGCCCTGCTGGGGGATGACAGCATCTCTGTGACCCTGGAAGAGGAAGTTAAGGCCGATGCTGAGGTGGTTGACCACGAAGGCGATTGCGCTACCGGCGCGATTGCGGTCTATGGTGCCTCCGGTGAGGCGGAAGGCTATGCCTACACCGCTACCAAAAAGGTGCAGCAGGAAGCCGGTAAGCATTCTTATACGGGTACATTCTACTGGACAGAAGTTAAGGATGAGGATGGCAATCCCACCGGTGAGTACACGGCTACTGCCGACGTGACCTGCGGTGTCTGCGACGATTCTCACGAGGGCCTGGAAGCTGTTGTGACCCTGGACAAGGAGAACAGCACAGAGCCTTCCTGCACGGTGGAGGGTAAGAAGGTATACGTTGCTACCGTTACCGTGACGGATGACGAGGGCAAGGAAATCGGCAGTGCCAGCGAAAGCAAGGAAGTTACTTCGGAGAAGCTGGGCCACGATTATGATGAAGACGGCGTCTGCAAAGTCTGCGGCGCGGGTAACATTCGCCGGATTTCCGGCAAAACCCGGGTTGACACTGCGTTGGCCATTGCTGACGAGCTGAAGAAGGAACTGGGTGTAGAGACCTTTGAAACCATAGTGGTTGCCAACGGCGAAAACTTCCCCGATGCTCTGGCAGGAAGCTATCTGGCAGTCCAGAAGGATGCGCCTATTCTGCTTACTCAGAACAAGGAGAACAGCACCGCCAACGGTGATGTATTGAATTATATCGATCAGAACCTGCGTTCTGATGGTATGGTCTACATTTTGGGCGGCACTGCTGCTGTTCCTAAGGCATTTGCGGATGGCCTGGAGGAAGCCGGTATTGCATTCAAGCGTCTGTCCGGTAAATCCCGTTATGATACTGGCCTGAAGATTCTGAAGGAAGCTGGCCTGAACGGCAAGGAAATTCTGGTCTGCACCGGCGAAAACTTTGCTGACGCATTGTCCGTCTCTGCCGTTAACAAGCCCATCCTGTTGGTGAACGGCAAGGAAATGAAGCTGACCGATGCCCAGAAAGCATATCTGGACGCCCTGGGAGACGGCTATAGCTTCTACATCGTTGGCGGTACCGGAGCTGTCAGTGCGGAACTGGAAGAAGCGCTTGAGACCTATGGCACCGTGGAGCGGATTTCCGGAAAAGACAGACACGCAACCTCTGTGGCGGTGGCGAAGAAGTTCTTTGAGAGTGTTGACTGCGCAGCCCTGGCCTACTCCATGAACTTCCCGGACGGCCTGTGCGGCGGTCCTCTGGCCTACAAGCTTGGCGCCCCCCTGCTGCTGGTCAATCCTACTAAGGGAGAAGCTGCTGCAAAGGAATATGTGAAGGAAAACGGCATCCTGAAGGGTGTTGTCTTTGGCGGCGCTGCCAAAATCACAGACGAAGCTGTAAGAAATGTCTTTGATCTGGGCGAGGATGCTACCATTGGCTAAACCGTGAGGCAATAAAGCAACAAAGACTGAGGCGGCGTGGGAAACCACGCCGCCTTTTTATGGAATAGAGGATTTGCTATGGAGCCACTCGTAACCCATACAGCTGGTATTTACGCATAATGGATGTGAAACCCGCTCTGCGTAAATAGGGCTTTATGGAACCGTCAGCGGCTGAAAACATACCGTCAAATTGGAAGCCAGCCTTTAAAATGCCTTTGGCACTGGAAGTATTGTCGGGAGACGTATAAATGATAAAATGGTCAGGACCTTCTGCGTTATGCACAATGGATTGGAGCAGTAACCCATAATATCCATTGCCCCGATGCTCTGCTTTGGTGTTGAAATCGAATAAAACTGCTGTTTTGGATTCCTGCATATCAAACCCATAATCGGTTTCACCAATGTAGAAATGCTGCTTGTAAGCGAGCCATCCGCTGGACAGCAATTCTCCATCGTTAGATACCAGGGCCCAAAATGAGGAACCGTCTGTCAACCGCTGAATGTTCTTGTCCGTTAATGGAACATTATGGCGGACACAGAAATCCTCATAAGAACTTGTCTCTTGGGCTGGAATGTGGATCAAACCCAAGGTACCTAAATCAGGCTGCTCACAGTTTGACAGGGAGTAAAATAATTGGCTTTGTTTCTGAAGCTTCAGCCACTTTTTGTGCTGCTGAATAATACGCTGAAATAGAGTCATCTTATTTGGATTCCAGCTCACAAAAGAATAGCAATGCAAAGCTTTCAAGTAATTGTCAAATTCCGATGTCACGGAATGATAACCAATGGCGTAACGCTGTTCCGCCGGATCCCAGATGGAATAGGAACGAACCGCTTTTCTGATTGCTGTTTCTATATCGGCGGAGGGGGTTGTAATGGTCGGATCAATTGGTATCAACCGGGGATTGTCCTGTATTTGGCCAAAGTGATATGGCTCAATAAAGAAGCGTACTTCTTTAATAATTCCTTGGCGCAATAAATGATCCGCTGCTTTCCCCAATGCTTTGTGATCCTGGTGCTGGGATGGCCCGTTGTTCGGAGAAATCGTGCATACCACTGCGTTATGCCCATAGATGGAATAATAATGCTTGATGATTTCTTCCGCATTCTTCACGGACAAGAAGCCGTCAATGTCGCGTTTTTCGGGAATATGAATATTGGCTGCTTCGACGCCTAAGGCGGTACAGCTGCCGATGAATTCCTGGTCCCGCGCATGAATGAATTCGTCGACAGACAGTTCATGCGTATGTGTTCCTTCGTGCAGGAGACAGCGTTTTCCGTTGTTCAGGGTGATTCTCACATTGGATTTTGAGCCATTTGTACACAGAATGACGTGGACATCTTTCCCCTTCTGAACATCAGAACAGATATTGACCCCCATGGTGAGCAGTTCATCATCTTGATGGGGGCAAAAGTAGAGCACTGTTTTTCTTCCAAGAAACATAAAACGCCTCCGTTGACACTAGAAATCAACTATGATATATTACTGATAGATTTTTTTCAGGGAGAAAATGCGCAATGAGAATGAAAATCAGCAAAACAGAAAATCCCCAGGATTGGGAAAAAGTCAATCCGAATTTCATATACAACCGGTTCGATTTGTTTTGTAAGGAAGGCGAATTTGAAGCAGTCAAAATAGAAAGTAACGGCAATGAGAAAGTTTTGGAATATAGAATCACCAATGACCAGGCAGAATTGGGGCTGTGGCTGGTTCCCATTACCGAGGAGGAATTGAGAAGGGTTCTCCTTTTTATCACCCAAAATCATCCGAATGTGAATAAGATCGTCTATAAAAACGGTGTCATTCCCTTCGGAAAATTCCGCGAACATAATCATTTTCGGATCGTCTTTCCGGAAACCGTGGAAGAAATGCTGAACCGCATTTCCTCGAAATCCAGAGCCAAGCAGCGGAAAAAACTCAAAGCCGCAGAGGAAGCTTACGGAAAAATGGAATTCCTGGAATACGACAGGAGTAATCTGCCCATTGACATTGTGGAAGCTTTCTTCCAATTCAAATATGAAATCCGGAAACGAAAGTATAATATGACAGCCGAGGAATACCTGGATCGATATCACGTTTCCCATTGCTATGTGATTCGATTTGGGGATACGATTGGTGCAATCCGTTTTTCCTGTGAGCAATGTCCAGTTGTGTATGGTGAGAATTTTACATATAATCCTGCGCTGGCAGACTATTCCTTGGGAAGAGCAGTCTACATTTACCACCTGGTTCGAATGGTGGAAAAGAAACATACAGAATTGTTCTTTGCGGGTGGGAATTACGAATACAAAAAGCATTATGGAAGTATTGAAGAAACGCTGTATGATTGCGAAATCAATGTTTCTGAACTGGACTTTACGGATTTGATTGCGCAGGATAGCCTTTGGGGCAGATGCAAGCTTTTTCTCAAAACACATCTTAGGCTGCATGTGCCCTCCGTAACCTCTGAATGAATTCATCTCAGATGTGAGTGGGAAGGCAATACAGATAACACAATGGGAATCCATGGTGATGCGCTCTGAGGAAATTGGTTTGTAACCTTTTCCTGCCGGAGTTCATCACTGTGGATTTTTGTTATTCCGCACTAACTTATTTTTCAGCTCCTGAATCACCTGCACCACATCCCCAACCGTGACCATTTTCCGAATTTCCTTTTCCGAAACGGAAATGTGAAATTCTTCCTCCAGGCTCGAGATCAGGAACAGAACGTCCATGGAGCTGATTTCCAGGTCGTCAATCAGTTCGCTGTCTGCGGTAATTTCTGCTGCCGGAACTTCCGTCATTGTAGAAAACAGTGCAATAACTTTTTTTAGCAATGCTTCGTCAATCATGTTTTTTTCCTCCGCCTGACTACGAACTTAGGCCTTTGGTATGCGCTTAATCTCTGGCATAAATATCTCGTGTATACACTTTCTGGGCAACATCCCGCAGTTCTTCGCTCTGCCGGTTAGCAATAATGACATTGGACAGGCCCTTGAATTCCTTCAGATCCCGAATCACACGGCTGCCGAAGAAGGTGTCCTCCTTCAAAGTCGGCTCGTAGATGACCACCTCAACGCCCTTGGCCTTGATGCGCTTCATGACGCCCTGAATGGAGCTTTGACGGAAATTATCCGAGTTGGCTTTCATGGTGAGCCGATAGATGCCCACAATGCAGGGGGTTCCGGGGGTACCGTCCCGGCCGGAGGTACCTTCGCCGTAGTAACCGGCCTTCTCCAGAACCCGTTCCGCCACGAAGTCTTTTCTGGTTCGGTTGGAATCCACAATGGCGTGCATGATATTGTTGGGAACATCCTGATAATTGGCCAGCAGCTGCTTGGTGTCCTTGGGCAGGCAATAGCCGCCATAGCCGAAGGAGGGATTGTTATAATGGGAACCGATTCTGGGGTCCAGGCAGACGCCGTCAATGATGGATTTGGTGTCCAGGCCCCGCATCTCCGCATAGGTGTCCAGTTCATTGAAGAAGGAAACACGCATGGCAAGATAGGTGTTTGCGAAAAGCTTTACCGCTTCCGCCTCTGTGGTATTCATAAACAGAGCCGGGACCTCCTGCTTGATGGCCCCCTGCTGCAGCAAAGCGGCGAAAATTTCGGCATCCTGCTTCCGCTGCTCGGACACAGTACCCACGATGATCCGGGAAGGGTAGAGGTTATCGTAAAGCGCCCGGCCCTCCCGCAGAAATTCCGGAGAGAACAGAATCCGATCCGTATTATATTTCTTGCACAGACTCTGGGTGTAGCCAACGGGAACGGTGGATTTGATCACGATGACCGCTTCCTGGTTTTCAGCCAGTACCAGCTCCAGGACAGCCTCCACAGAGGAGGTGTCAAAATAGTTTTTCTTGGGATCATAATTTGTTGGGGTGGAAATGATGACAAAATCCGCCGCTCTGTAGGCTGTGGCTCCGTCGGTGGTAGCGTGGAGATCCAGCTGTTTGGTTTGCAGATACTCCTGAATTTCCCGGTCAACGATGGGGGATTTGCCCGCGTTGATCAGATCCACCTTTTCCTGGAGAATGTCCACAGCCGTTACATGATGATGCTGCGCCAGCAAAATGGCATTGGACAAACCGACATAGCCGGTTCCGGCAATAACAATGCGATATGTGTCTTTCATTTTGAATCCTCTTGCTTCCTTTTTTGAATCCGTAATGATTCGGTCGTGTCACAATTACTCCTGTAAATGATCGTTTCGCGTAGGATGGTTGCTGTGGCGCGGCAGCGCCCTTGCCTCTCCCATTGGGAGCAATGTCATCAACTTAAGCATTGAGAGCCGTATCGTAGGGGGCGATGCCCACATCGCCCCGCAGGGAAAGCTACACTTTTTGCACCAGACTGCGGCGAATTCGGAACATTGAGCAAGGGCCGATGTGGGCATCGGCCCCTACGGAGCGGCCTTAAGTTGATGACATTGCCCTTTGGGAGAGGCTTAAGCGGAACGCCGGGTCGGAGAGGGTCATTGTTCCCCTCTCAGTCACGCCTTCGGCGTGCCAGCTCTCCCAAAGGGAGAGCCTAGGGCTACGCAGATAAACGATCATTTACATAAGAAACCTGGGGTACGATTGAATCGTTACTTGAATACGATTATTGCTCTGCCATGCTTTGGCTAAAGGAAAGTCCCAGCTTTTTTTGCGCGGATTCTTCCGCAATTGGGTTGTCGCCCCAATAAGCAACCAGCAGCTTCCACGCGTCTTCCTTGTCTTCCGGGCGAATTCTGGAAGCATATATTCTGCAGCAATCCTCTGAGACTCTGCGGGTCAATGCCCGGTAGGAATCCCAAAGATTCGAATCCTCGGATTCCTGAATCAGATTGTCGTGAATAAATTTCACAAGCTTGGACATATTGCAGTACATCTCAAACTTCTCCAGAGACATGATTTCCGCATTGGTGATTCCGAGGCCGTGCCGGTAGGTATAGTAGGCGCGGGTGGGAATGCCTTTGTAGGACTGGGCATAGTAGGCCAAATAGAAATATGTGAAGATGTCCTCCCCCGCGTAGCAATATACATCCGGAAGGGCTTGATATGCTTTCTTGCACAGATCGCTTTTATACAGCTTGCCCCACAGCGTTGTAGTGTATGAGCGGTTTACATAAGCTTCCCGCAGGATCTCGCCCGATGCCAGCGTCTTTGGCGCTGGGGTTATCCGATGCTTCAGCCAAGCTGCTTTTGCAGCGTCATGGGAAGAATCACAGACTTCCGCACCAAATTGAATGATATCCGCAGATTCTGTTCGTGTGATCTCCTCCGCGAAAGCACACAAATCAGGTCCTATATAGTCATCCGAATCCACAAACAAAAAATACGCGCCGGATGCGGCATTGACTGCCGTTTTCCTGGCAAGCAAAAGGCCTTCGTTTTTTTCTTTATGGATCACTTTGACCCGGAAATCTTTCTGCGCGTATTCCTTAAGAATCTGTAAAGAGCCGTCTGTGGATCCATCGTCCACGCAGATAATCTCAAGCTCCTTCATGGATTGACCGACCACGCTGTCGAGGCAATCTCTCAAATAGGGCTCCACATTATAGACCGGAATCAGCACGGAAAGAATGGGCGTATTGGCCGCACGGCGCGCAGAGCGATCTATTGTCTGAAGAATGCAGTGCCCTTGCCGCTGAATCTCGCTGTTCAGGGCCAGCAATTTCTGGTCTTGCTGTTCGTGCTGCTGTTTAAGCTGCTGCTTCAGCGCTGCGTTGTCCTCTGCGAGACGGGCAACCATATCCTCATATTCCTGCATTTTCAGCGAAAAGTCCTGCCGGAGTGCTCTGTTCAGGGTAAGAAGCTGGGCCTGCTCCTTCCGCATGGAAACAATCTCATCCAGAATTTGCTTCTGCTCCTTACGAGAAAGCAATAGTTCCTTGGCGGTTTGCTCCTGTATCTTGCCCAAGGAGTTGACTGCGCTGCGCAGACTCGAAACGGCATCCAGGATCCGCGCGATTTCCCGGTGAAATACCTGGACAGGCGGCGGCAAGATTTTCTTGAAAAAGTTCTTGATCGTTTGAAGCATACTCTCTTCGACTTCTTTTATCGATTTTGATTCTAGGCGGCCAGGCAACACAAGTATGCCTGACTCCATACAAAATGGCTATACCTTCCTTTTCCAAAGCTTTTTTCCAAGTTTTCGGATGCCATATTGCATCGTGTACACAAAGCCATGATCCAGGCAGCATTGCAGACCACCCAGAGTTTTTGCGGGAAGCCATGCCAGGAAACGAATCAAGCGATACTGCCATGCGGAATTGGTGTAAGCTGCGCCTCCGAGAAGAACAACGCTTTTTCGGTTGTTAACATCCTGTTTTTGCATGCCAGTATCATTGCTCCGCTTTTGCATCCGCGCTCGGTGAAGTTCTTTTTTCAGCTGCTTTCTCTCTTGGTCAAGATGGCTGCATAATGCCTCAATGCCCAGAATCTTACTTCCAATATTCAGCGTAGTCAGCTTTCTGATCAGGATGCCTGGTTCGAAAACAGTATCCATCCAAGTACTGATTCTCTGGAGCTGAATGTCGTTCATATTCTGATTCACATTGGTGTGGTACAGGGCTTCCGTCTGAGAACCGGGCAGATACCGCAGATTCTCCGAGGCACTTGCAACAACGACCGGCACATCAGACATCAGCTGCATGGCTTTCAGCCATAGATCATCAGCCCAAAGACAGACTTCCTCAATAAGACGCGCATCAAAGAACTCTTTGCGGTATTGAATTGGAGGATACAGGGCACCGGCGCCGCCGGTTGCGAGCAGCTGCATAGACGGTGTGTGGAGACATGCGTCCGTTTCTTTGATCCAAGAGTTATATGGCAGGAGCGTATTCTGCTCAGAAATGACAATCAAGTGCGCACGCATGGTGGAGATTGCGTCTGGATACATCAGGTAACTCCTATACAGCTTATCCAGCATGTCTTTGCCATACAGCAAATCGTCGTCAATGGTCACAACCAGATCGTCCGGGAATTCCTGTAACGCGTAAAAGTATTTCTTATGGGGCTTCAAATCCTCGCACCATCGCAGCGTCAGACGCTCCTCGCGGATCAGAACCAGTAGATCCTCCGGGATGTCCTGCTCTTTATTCGGAAATTGATCAGCGGCAAGCCAGAGAATAATCTCATCCGCGGGGTGAGACTGCGCATAGATCGTATTCAGGACTTGACCGAGGGTTTGGATTCTGCCGGGATAGGTTGTCAGGGAAACAATCAGCTTCCGGCTGGTCAGCTTCAGCATCGTTGCATAGTCCTGCTTCCGAATAACCAGAAACGCGCGATACATATCCTGATTGTGGAGATTGTCGCAGGTAATGTCGTCAAAATCGCTGCCGTTAAAGGCTTTGTGTACATGGGAATAAAACTGTTCCGCAGCAGGCAGGGAGAAATCCGTGATATACTGTTTTAACGCAAACAAATAGTTATCGACGCTAAACCGCAGAATGGAATCCTTTATCACGTCGCTGTAGGGCAGCTTCTTCGCCTGGGTAACCGCACTGGATACGGCAATGGCAACGTTATTCAGATTCTTTGTCTTGGTAGAGCTGATTGTTCCTGCGTGTCCAATACGGTACTGGACAAGAGAGTCTGTGGTATAAGCGATTCTTTCCGCTGTCGCAACACTGACGGCAGCAAAGGTAATATCATTGCTGGAAGTGATTTCTTCATATCTCAGGTTGTGCTTCCGAATAAAATCACTTTTGTATAATTTGTTCCAAGGGGTAGGATTTACGACACTCATGATATGATGAGGGCAATCCTTATAATTAAACACAGTGATTCCGGCGGGAAGCCATTCCGTGTGAATGCCCTTTCGCTGCGTGATATTGCCAAATTCATCAAATCGGGAGAAATTGCAGGTTGCAATGTCCGCGTCTTTTTCTACAGCCAGTGTGTACAGCTTGTCCAACAGAAGCGGTGAGAACAGGTCATCGCTGTCCAAAAAAATGGAGTAATCCCCTTTGGCATGTAAAAAGCCGTAGTTTCTGGCAGCGCCCGCACCGGCGTTTTCTTTCTTAAGCAAAAGAAATCGTTTGTCTTTTTTTGCTGTCCTGCGAACAATATCGGCAGAATGATCCGTGGAACCATCATCCACACAGAGTACTTCGAAGTCCTGGAATACCTGGTCCTGAATGGATTTTATTGTTTCGGGCAAAAACTGCTCGGCGTTGTATACGGGCATAATGATGGATATTTTGGGATTTCCCATTCTTTTTCCCCTTCCTTCAGCGTGAATACAGTATCATTTCAATAGCTTTCCCCATAACCGGCATAGCTTATGATAAAAAGATTTCAGCAGCGTATAGAGTCTTGGATGCCTCATCAGCCTGGTTTTCAGTGAATGAAGCTCTTTTTCGAATGCCTGAATCCGTGTTGCTTGTTTTTCTTCATTGGCCTGTTTTTGCAATTCCGCATTCCGATCCCAAGACAACTGAAGCCGCTCCTTTAGCTGCTTGTTTTGCTCCCAAGCGGATTCCAGTCTTTCTTTGAGCTGCGCGTTTTGATTCCAGGCTAATTCCAGCCTCGCTTGGAGCTGCTTGTTCTGCTCCCAAGCGGATTCCAGTCTTTCTTTGAGCTGCGCATTTTGATTCCAGGCCAATTCAAGCCGCTCTTTGCGCTGGGTATTTTGATTCCAGGCCAGTTCCAGCCGCTTTTTCAGCTGTGCATTTTGGTCCCATGCCAGTTGAAGCCTGTCCCTGAGCGAGGAATTCAGCGCTTTGTTTTGTTCTTCCTTCGAGCAGTCCCTCTTGATTGCGTCAAGAAAATGATAGACACCGAAATCCTCTTTTGAGGGAACCGGTTCCGCTTCGGATATCTTCAGGGAGCCAACGATTCTATCTGCACTCTCCCAGATACTGGAATACAGGAACGCAGATAGCTGTGGAAAAATGGCCTCGTCCACCGGATGGTCATGGACAAAGTATAGCATTTGCGCATATACGATCAGATATCCTTCTGCATTTTTCATGGACTTGGGAGCAGTCATGATGGAACCGCTTCTCATGCGCCTGCAAAAATATGGGATGTTGATATGATTCACCCTTGCGGCAAGGATTGCACATTGCAGAGAAAAAAGGTTGTCCTCATGAAGGATTCCATCGTAAAACCGAATGCCATTTTCATCAATAAAGCTTTTACGGAATAACTGCATGCATACAGAAGAAAAAAAGTCATGGTTTTCCTGCATCTGCTGAAACATCAACTGCCCACTGGTTATCCCGGAATAATCATACTTTCTTCTGTAGTGGTCTATGTATTCAGCGTTTGCTTGCTTTACGGTATCGTTTTCATAAAGTGTGAAAGCGTCAAAATATACGATATCCAGGTCTTCCTGATCCGCTTTTGCACAGATTTCTTGAAGCGCGTTGTTGATAATAGAATCATCGCCGTCCAGGAAGTAAAGATATCTGCCATGGGCGGCATCCATTCCAGCGTTCCGGGCGCTGGATAAGCCGCCGTTCTCCTTCTGAATCAGGGTAAAATTGGGATACTTCTGGACATATTCCAAAGCAATATCAGCAGAGTGGTCGGTAGAACCATCATCAACGCAAATGACTTCGATCTGCTGCAATGTTTGCGCAGCAATGCTGTCAAGGCATGACCGCACATAGTCTTCCACATTATACAATGGGATTATCACCGAAACGGTGGGATCCAATACCTTCTGATTCATGGCTTTCCCCTGTCTTACAAACATACATGGTCGTCTGGGTGATGCTTCGGAAAACTATTTTTCGAAGCAGAGGGCTAACGGCAGATGAGCTGTTTGACTTTGTTTTTTACTTTCACGAGATAAGTGATTATCTTCAATGCCATTCGCTTAAAAATGCGTGGAACAAAGGGAAGCAGCTTGCGCACAAACGCGTTGCCGCGCAGCTTGTCTGCAATCTCGGAAGAACCAAAAAGCATTTTTTGGATATCCGCCCATTCCCGCGCCGTAAAGACCTCCTGGGAAAGCTGCCCCAGGTCCATGGCCCGCCGGTACTCCTGCCGCATTCTCTGCATGTATTCCGGCTTGTAGGCATCGTCGATCCGGTTGTAGGTAAACCAGTAGTTGTGGTATTTCTTCCACCAGTACATATACTGAAACCGCTCCCACAGCGCCGGATCCTTCATCAGCAGATCCCGGATATAGTCATACTCGATGTTCATGCAGTAGACCTTTTCCCGGCTTTTGACGGAGGAGTTGGGATTGTCCCGGCGGTTGTGATAGTAGGGCTTGTTGACGATCATGGCCCGCTGGGCGTAGACAAAGGTCTGGAAGTAGAAACCGTTGTCCTGGAAGGAGGCGCCCGGCGTCTCGTTGTGCCGGATGGCATGCGCCTCCAGGAAAGCCCGGCGGTAAATGCCGGTCCAGGTATTCAAGGTGAACCGGATGCAGCTGGGGTCCTGGGAAGGATTCAGCAGTTCCCCGTACCGGGTCTGGGTTCCGTCCAGATAGACATACTGCAGCTGCTCCGTGCCGTCTTCCTCCTGGGTGAACCGGTAGAAATCCGCTTTCACCAGGTCCAGCCGGTTTTCCGCGGCGATCCAGTACAGGTCTTCAAACATGTGCAAATCCACATAATCATCCGGCTCCACAATCCCGATATATTCGCCGGTGGCACGGTCCAGGCCCTTGTTCATAGCTTTTCCGTAGCCGCCGTTGGGACCGGTGATTACCACGATGCGGGAATCCTTCTGGGCGTACTCCCGGATAATCTCCAGAGAATCGTCAGTGGAACCGTCGTCCACACAGATGATCTCCAGCTCCCGCAGCGTCTGATTGACGACACTGTCCAAGGCCTGACGCAGATATTGTGAAACATTATAGATTGGCAGAATGACCGATACTTTATCCATTATCTGTGTTTAGTCCTTTCGTAATTCCAGATACTGCGCATACTCTGTCTGATTATAGAAGTATTCCCGGGGCTTCCCGGTAATCCCCAATTCCGTAAACCATTCCTGCAGCAGTTTCTCCTTCAGCAGGGAATGGGATGGTTCTGCAAGCGTGTTCAAATTCCACAGGGAAAAGTGCAGTGCATAGTTAATAAAATCCTTCTCCAGCTCCCAGAAAATTCCCTCGTCTATCATACGCTGCCGCAGGGCAAGCAGAGCGTCATGGAAGCAGTGCCAGGATTTTTCCCGGGTCACGGAGAGCGTTTGACTGCTGCCTTTTCGCTGGTGCGCAAACACTTTGTTCACGACGGCGATCCGTTTCGCCAGCACAAGAGCGCTGAAAACAAACAGCATATCGTTCGTCGTTCTCTGCTCCTGAAACCACAGCTTGTGGCGCAGCACAAAGCTCCGGCGATACAGCTTGTCCCACGCCCATCCGACGAAGGTTTTGAATACATTGCCGGTAAGCTGGCGGTGGGAAAAGGGCATATAGGGCGGAATGTCCTCTGTCCGAAGCACCCAGGACTGCTTGACAAAAGACTGGGTATCCATGTGGTATTGGTCAGAGTTAAAGACAACAAAATCTGCCTCATACTGTTCCGCGGCAGAAACGGCTTCTTCCAACATATTGGGCTCAAAAAAATCGTCCGCGTCCAGAAAGGACAGGAATTCCCCAGAAGCGTGCCGCAGGCCGTTGTTCCGCGCCGCCCCCGCACCGCCGTTTTTCTGACAGATCATTTGGATGCGGCTGTCTTTTTGGGCGTATTCCTTCAGGATTTCCTGTGAATCATCGGAAGATCCGTCGTCTACGCAAATGATTTCGATGTCCGTCAATGTTTGCCTGCAAATGCTGTCCAAGCAATCCCGAAGGTAATCCTGGGCGTTATAAACAGGAATAATGACCGATACTTTCGCTGACAAATCAATGCCTCCTATGGTTGAATAATGCTGAATGATGAATGCAGAATGAAGGTACCCCTTCGGGATGAATGAAAAAAGACTGTGGTGATGATTCCACTGCGCCTGTAGTTCCTGATGTAAATGGTCGGTTATCCCACCGGTGCTTGCTGAAAGGAGGGATCAGGCGGCATCATCTTGAATAAAATGAAACTTTTTTATTCAAGAATTCGCTTCAGATCCTCCAGTGCTGCGCGGATGACCTTGTCCATGTCATAATATTTGTACTGCCCCAGTCTGCCGCCGAAGATCACGTTGCCCTGCTGCCTGGCAAGCTCCTGATAGCGGGCATACAGAGCGCTGTTTTCAGCGTCGTTCACCGGATAGTAGGGCTCCATACCGGGCTTCCATTCGGCGGAGTATTCCCGACTGATGATGGTGGTGCGCTGGCGGCCGAATTCGAAATGCTTGTGCTCGATGATCCGGGTGAAGGGCTGGTCCCAGGAGGTGTAGTTGACAACAGCGTTGCCCTGGTAGTCCTCTATGGGCAGTTCCTCCGTCTCGAACCGGACGCTGCGATATTTCAGAGCGCCCAGCCGGTAGCCAAAGAATTCGTCAATGCAGCCGGTGTAGACGATTGCTTTGGCAATGTTGGGCTCCGCCTGGATCAGGTCAGCGTAATCGGTGTTCAGCCAAACCTCTACCCCTTCCAGCATCTTCTCCACCATTGCCGTGTAGCCGCCCACGGGAATGCCCTGGTAGCGGTCGTTGAAGTAATTGTTGTCGTAGGTAAATCGGCAGGGCAGGCGCTTGATGATAAAGGCGGGCAGCTCCTTGCAGTCCCGGCCCCATTGCTTCTCGGTATAATCCTTTACCAGTTTGGTGTATACATCCGTGCCAACCAGGCGCAGAGCCTGCTCTTCCAGGTTTTCCGGCTCCGTAATGTTCAACTCGGCCACCTGCTCTGCGATTTTCGCTTTCGCTTCGGCAGGGGTCCGGATGCCCCACATCTTAGAGAAGGTGTTCATATTGAAGGGGAGGTTGTACAGTTCGTCCTTGTAGATGGCAATGGGGCTGTTAATATAGTTGTTAAACTCTGCAAATTGGTTGACATAATCCCAGACTTCTTTGTCGCTGGTGTGAAAAATATGGGCGCCGTATTTATGGACATGGATCCCGGAGATCGTTTCGGTATAGATGTTTCCGGCGATATGGTTTCGGCGGTCAATGACCAGGCAGCGTTTGCTCCGCCGGGTCAGCTCTCTTGCAAATACGGCACCGTACAGTCCGGCGCCAACGATCAAATAGTCGTACATGGAGATATCCTTCCAATTTTTGGTTTTTTGCAGGGGCAACGAGGGCTGCGCATCCGCCAATACAAAGGCGGGAGCCTTCCTTTGCGATATTGTGGGCAGACTACCGCAACATACAAAAATAATTATACTTCATTACAGCGGATAATTCAACCCTTTTTCTCCTGAGAAAGAGCGGATATCCGGATATCCGGTGGAAAGCCGCGGTTCACGCGGCGTTGAGGCGTAAAAATGTATGGTTAATTCGTAACTGTTCAGTTGTACCTCAAGTTTCTCATAGAAATGATCATTTACAGTCCGTAGGGGGCGGCATCCTTGACGCCCCTTGTGACGGTACTACATGCAAAAGGGGCGTCAGGGATGCCGCCCCCTACGATAAATGTGCAATTCTTTGATTCGCATCGCATTTCGGCAGAACCTATCGTATATTGCTGCGGTAAACGATCATTTATCTGGCATTCCGGGCTGTGGCTGAAGCGTAACTATGCAAACATCATTCAACGTCAACTCCACACTCCACACTCCACACTCCACACTCCGCACTCCACGCGCACCCCCTGAACTTGTAAAAAGGAAAAGCAGCCATTTCGGAGAAACAGCTGCTTTTGGCTGGTATTTTCGCAGGGGTGCGTTGTCTGGCTTAACGGGCGTAGGGGGGCTCCAGGTGGAGGCGGTTGGTCTTAAAGTGATAGAAGGGACGCTCCGGGATCTGGATAATCTCCACGGGCCGCTGATAGGGCTCCAGAGCGGCATTCACGTCCGCTTCAACCTCGTCCAGAGTATAGCCATCCTCCAGGACGGCGTACATATAGGGGACGCTGTAACCATCATGCTCTTTGTCGGGGCGGGTGACAAAGAAGCAGTCCTTCAGGCCGGGAATCTCCGCGTCGCAGACCAGATTTTCCAGCATGACATCCACCAGACGCTCCGCCTTTTCGGGATCGGGATCGTAACGCTTGTTCAGGCCGCGGCCCAGGGCAAAGACGACGCCGTCTTCGTTGATGTAGCCGGTATCACCGGTGTGCAGCCAGAGCTTCCCATCCGCGTGGCGGATCAGCGTTTTCTCGGTGGCCTCTTTGTCATCATACCCCAACATGATCCCGGGGCCGGTGACGCAGATCTCGCCCAGCTTGTTATAGGTGCACTCCCGGTTGCCCCGGAAGATGCTGACGATATTCAGGGGCATGGGGATGCCCACATTGCCGTTTTCGAAGGTATAGCCGGGAACGGGGAAGGTGATATTGGAGCCGGCTTCACTCTGACCGTAAGCGACCGCGGGCACGACATGACAGTTGTGGCTCTCCAGGAATGCCTGCGTGCGGCGAATCTGCCCGTTGTTGGTGGCCTCGGCGCCGGCGCCGCAGGCCAGCAGGTGGGACATGTCATAGTCCTTGGGAATCCGCTTGGACTGCTTCAGAATCTCTGTGAACATGGGGATCTGGGGCATGATATTGGGCTTGTAGCGCATCAGCTCCAGGTCAATGTCATACACGTCCACAAACGGATCCAGAATCAGCAGACGGTTGGAGGCCATGGGCACCAGCAGCATGGATACGGTAACAGCTACCAGCGCGGGAGGCAGCAGCACCGTCAGCCAAGTGGGACGGAAGTCGTCGGAGTTGCCGTAATCCGACATCTGGTACACCACGCTGAGCATGGTTCTGGCGGAGTGAATCACCTGCTTGGAAGGGCCGGTGGAGCCGGAGGTATAGGCGCGGAACAGCGGACGATCCAGGTCAATGGGCGCGTCTACGACATCCGCGAAGACCCGTCCCGCGGCGATAAAGCTGCTCCAGTCGCAGATGATGTCGCCGGAGACCTTGGGCTCCGTATAGCAGCTCTCCAGGCACTTGACGATGTGATCGGGCATCTCTTTCTTCACAGCCAGACGCCAGGGGTCAACGGTGATAATCTTCTTGATACCGGCGGCGGCATAGGCATCCACCTCGGCCTGGGTGATGAAGTCGTGGGCAAACAGAACCTTGGCGTTTGCCTTGGCCATCGCTTCCGCGTTTTCTTCGATGGTATTGTCGCGGCACAGCAGGGAAGCGCCGATCCGCTCGGCGGCCAGAAGCACGATCAGGAACTCGGGAACACAGCGCAGCAGCGCGGGGATCTGGTCGCCAGCGCCCAGACCGGCGGCCCGCATGGCCCGGGCGGCTTCATCCACCATGCGGAAGAATTCGCTCCAGGAAATATCGGTTCCGTAATAATGGATAACCGGCAGATCCATGCCCCGGCACATCATCCTCAGGTACTGACCAATGGTGACCTCGGGGACGGTCATCATCTTTTCGATGTCCGCGGGATAGTATTTCATCCAGGGACGGTCCACGCTGGGCTTGCCGGTGAGCTTCGGCTTGGCAGGCGCATCCGGCTTGGGTGCGCCGACGGCGCCGGTCTTAAACTGCTCCAGAGCCTCAACGCAAGCCATCATCTGGGCCTGAATCTCCGAAATCTTGGTGAAGGAATTCTTGTCAGCACTGCTGGAACGGTCGCTCTCGGCAGCCTGGTTGGCGTTATTCAGGATATCCGTAGCGGCGGCTTTGGCAGCGGTGACGATATCCACGGCGGAAGCCTTGGCTGCGTGAATGATGCTGTCGGCGGAGGCGTTGGCGTCACTGAGCATTTTGTTGCACTTGGCCTCGGTCTGACGGATCATGTCGTCACAGGTTTTCTTGGTGCTGGCGGTGGCGGCATAGCTGTCGGTATCGCCGCTGCGCTGATCGTCGAGCTTCTTGGACATAACGCGCATCTTGTTTTTCAGCGCGGCATTGTCGTTGTACAGGGCGATATAGTCGCTGGTCAGGGGCTCCAGGACCTCGTCAACGGAGGCCATGTCATAGCCGCCGATGCGGACTTTCTTGAAGGAGATTTCGCTGAGCTGCTGTGGTGTGAGCATGTACATACCTCTTCCTTCGCATCAGAATCGGGAGACGGACTGCGCGGAAGGCGTGCCGTGCTGCGTGATGGTTGCAGTCTGTCCAAATCCTCTGCAATAAAATTAAAATTTTCTCTTCTTGAATACTATTTTGTCTAAAAAACAACGTAAGTATGATAGCATAAAATTCCAGACACTGCCAACAGCTATTTTGTGATTCATTTTGAACAATATTGAATAAAGAAATTCATTTTAGATTTTTGCGGATTTGTCGTTTATATCGAATATTTACACTGAGATAATTTTCACTTTTGAACCATGAAACAAACATGAAATAGTATAAAGAAGTGTGATTCATAATTTGAAAAGCAAAAGCGGCGGTACGGTGTCGAACCGTACCGCCGCAGAGGGCAATGTCATCAACTTAAGCATTGAGAGCCGTATCGTAGGGGGCGATGCCCACATCGCCCCGCAGGGAAAGCTACACTTTTTGCACCAGACTGCGGCGAATTCGGAACATTGAGCAAGGGCCGATGTGCCTCAATCGGCCCCTACGGAGCGGCCTTAAGTTGATGACATTGCCGCAGAGGGAGATGGCCTTATTTTACCTGGAGCTGCACATTCACAAGCTGAATGGCATAGCACAGCAAATCCTCCACACAATGGCTGTCGAGGCGCGTATATTCCCCTCGATCCCAGATGTCATCGTAAAATTTCCGGAACATGTCACTTAACTGCACCTTGTTGAGGATGCTCAGATTATTCACGGGGCCATTGCGGACGAGACGCATGTAGCAGAAGGAATCGGATAAAAACAAAGTGGAATGGGGAATATGCTGAAAATCAGAGACGGTGCCGTTTCGCGTCAGGCGGACACGGAGCTTCTTGTTTTTTTCAAAAAGTTCGAGACAGTAGGAAAGACACTGTAGACGCTGCTGGGGCGTCAGCTCCATCTTGAAGTTGTAAAAATCGATGATGCCCGTCGCCGCAAAATCCGTTATGGCCTTTTCGTGGATCATTATCTGGATATCCATGCTTTCCATCACGCTTTTATTCAGCTTGTGAATGCGGGTCAGGTTGTCCGGGTCTACTTCCAGGTGAGATTTGCAGTATTGGTTGACCAGCGATTCGTACAGTTCATCCGGAAGAAACTGTTCGGTAAGATGCCCCAGCAGCCAGCGCTGATTCCGGGAAAAGAGATACTCAACATATTCATTGCTCTGGAGCATATCGGACATAATGGTGCGCCGCACGGCCAGTGTCTGCTGATTGCACAGGCTGAAAAGACGGTCGTAGATGGCGTTGCAGCTCTTGGGATCCTCGGTGGACGTGACCCCCAGAAGGTGACCATCGTCAATGACCATGCCGGATATGGAATAGAGATCCTTCGCCACCATGATTACCTTTCCCACCATTTGCGGGCAGGTGTAAAACTGCATATCCGCATTGGAAAAGCTGGTCAAAAAATTCAGCAGAAACTCCACGTTATGGGTGTTGTTTTCGGCTGCAGCATCCAGATTCACCAGCATGGAAAAATGCGTGTTGGGATAGCTCTTGTTGGTTGTATCGACGTTCTGGGAGCTTTCCAGCTCTGCCATGGACAGCTGATAATGCCAGTCCAGGGACAGAATGTCCGCGGAAAAAATGAAATCCAGAGATTTGGCCTGCCGCAATGCCGGGTACCGGATTTTCTGGGTGAACTGGGAAAGGGTGAGTTCGGGATAAAACGCGGTTTTTGGAGCGGTGTCGGCGCCGGTAGATTCCTTCAGGTCCATGACATAGTTGAATTCCGCTTCCAGGCTGGAGAAAATACGGCGTTCCAAATCTGCGTCGTTTTCTACCTGGAATTCCGAGTACAGCACAGCCCGGCTTTCCGCGTCCATGGATGCGACAAGGCAGCGGCTGATCTCCCGGAGGGTTTTCTCACTGTTTTTCTCGGTAGGCAGCAGACTTCCATTTGCCCATTTGCTGATATAGGATTCATCGTACTGCAGTTCCTTTGCCAGCGTATAGTTTTTCAGCTTGGTGACCGTCATCAAATGCTTCAGCAGAGTGCTGAACCGGTTCTTTTCTTTCATAGACCCTCCGAGGTCCGGCTCCCACACAGGAGAACCGAAACGATTGCTTTTTGTTACGATTCCACCGTATTGAACAGGAACCTACGATAAGAAGCGGCTGCTTCTTATCATAGGTTCGTATGAAAATGCCATGTTTTTTAGGATTTATTCATTTCTTCCATATAAGCGTCACAGACGGCGTTCACTTCTCCCTGCATCCTTTCGATGCCCTTGTCGATCCACAGGGCATGGTCGCAAAGCTGCCGGACTTCTTCGATATTGTGGGAGACAAACAGAAGCGTTGTGCCGCCGCTGAGAAGCTCGTTCATTCGCTTCATACATTTCTGCTTGAACTTGTAATCGCCTACCGATAGAATCTCGTCCACGATCAGGATATCCGGCTTGACCATGGTGGCCACGGAGAAGCCGAGTCTGGCTTTCATGCCGGAGGAGAAGTTCTTGATGGGAGAATCCAGGAACTGGCCGATCTCCGCGAACTCCACGATCTCGTCGAAATGCTCCTGCATGAACTTCTCGGAATGTCCCAGTACGCAGCCGTTGAGGTAGATGTTCTCCCGGGCGGTGCATTCCGGGTCGAAGCCGGCTCCCAGCTCAATCAGGGGGGCAACGCTGCCGTTGACCGTAACGATTCCCTTATAGGGCTTCATAATGCCGCTGATGGCCTTCAGCAGGGTGGACTTGCCGGAGCCGTTGACGCCGATCAGGCCCCAGGCTTCGCCCTTCCGGACCTGAAAGCAGACGTCCTGCACGGCCAGAAATTCCTGGAACATCAGCTCGTGCTTCACCAGCTTCACCAGATATTCCTTCAGATTGTCCACCTTCTGGCTGGAAAGATTGAAGCGGATCGTCACATGATCTACATCGATCATAACGTTCTTTTCTGCCATACTGCTTCTCCTCAAATATACAGGATGAACCGATCCTTGGTCCTCAGGAAACTCCAGATGCCGATCAGCAGCATAGCCAGCGCCGCGCCGCAGCCGGCCAGGATGATCAGATGGCCGGGCATTCTGCCGTAATAGACCAGATCCCGGAACTGTCCGATGTAAAAATACATGGGGTTAAAATGCTTGATGCACCAGATCAGCTTTTCCGGCAGGGCCTCCAGAGGATAGAAAATGGGCGTCAGATACATCCAGGCCGTGGTGACCGCGTTGTAAATAAACTGGGTATCCTTAAAAAAGATATTCGCCTGGGCCAGAAACAATCCCAGGCCGATGCAGAAGACGTACAGCTGCACCAGCACGAAGGGGAACAGGAGGGCATACCAGGTGACCCTGGCGCGGGTGGCAATCAGTACGATTACCAGGGCGCCCATAGAGAAGACCAGATCCACCAGACCGCTGGTAACCTTGGCTAAGGTGAAGATATATTTGGGCAGATAGGTCTTTTTCAGCAAGGCCGCGTTTCCGCTGACGGAGAATATGGCCTGGTGGGTGGTATTGCTCATGAAGTTGAACAGCAGCTGGCCGCAGAACAGGTACACCGGGAAATTTTCAATGTTCCGGCTGAACATGGTGGAGAACACGATGGTCATAACGATCATGATCAGCAGGGGATTCAGAATGCTCCACACATAGCCCAGAAAGCTGCGCCGGTATTTCAGTTTGATGTTTTTGGTGACCAAAAGCTTCAGCAGGTCCCGGTATTTCCAGAATTCATGCAGGTACTGCGACAGCTTGCTCTGTGACTTTTTCATACGGGCTCCTTAATCGAAATCATGATTTTTTCGTAACGTATTGTAGATGCCGGAATGCAGAATCTGATCCCAGCACCGTTTGCTGACATGCAGCCGGTTCAGCAGACGAAATACCCGGTATTTCCGAAGGGCGAGGGCGTAGGCTTCTGGGAGTCCTGCCTTGCATTCTTCCATCCGCGCCTGGGCCAGAGCCCTGCCCTCTTTTCGGTTGGGGTCTGCCAGCAGGGCGGTGGTCAGGTAGCTCAGCAGCAGGCCCTGGGTTTTCATGGCGGCGTAGGATCTGCCCCCGGCGCCGCAGGTCAGGCGTCCGGCTTCCAGGATCATCCGCTTCAGCACCGCTTCCGTGTGGGAGATCCGCTTCAGCTGGTTGGCCTCGGACACGCTCTGCTGCACGTCACCAATGCGATAATCATACACGAACAGGTCGAAGGGGGTCACGGTTTTGGCATGACAGCAGGGGAAGGTGGCATACTCATGATCCTCATAGAACACATGCTCCGACAGCTGGATGCCGTACTGCCGGTAGAAGGCAGTCTTGTAAGTAATGCCGTGGAAGGTCAGGCTCCGGTCGAAGCTCTTCCAATCGGCCATGATCTCGTCCAGAGAATAGCTCCTGCCGAATTCCTTGGGGTAGCTTCGCCAATTTTTGATTTCCCCGGTGCCGATGTCTATGGTATGGTGGTGGGTCAGCACCACATCGCTGCTGCAGTTTTCCAGGAGGTGAACAAATTGGGGGAGATTCTCTGTCTCCACCCAGTCGTCTGCATCAATGGGCTTCAGGTATTTTCCTGCCGCCGCCGCGAAGCCGGTGTTCAGCGCGCCGCCGTGGCCCTTATTTTCCTGAGAAATCAGACGGACGGAATCCGGGTACGCGGCGCAGTATTTCTCCGCCACGGCCGCTGTTCCGTCCGCAGAACCATCGTTGACGATCATAATATCCAGTTTGTCCAATACCTCCGGGGCCAACAGCGAGCGGATGCATTTGTCCAAATACGGTTCGCTGTTGTAGGAGGGGATGATAATTGATAGAATCTTCATTCCAAATCCTCTTATACCGGTACGTCTTCCTTCTGCTCCCGGGCCTGCCGGGTGATCTTGTTTTCCTGGATTCCCCGGAAGGTGGCCCGCAGCGCGTCCCAAGGAGTAATCTGGCCTCGGTACAGTCCCTGTTTCCGGACCACATAATAGACCGCGTAGACGGACGCCATTCCCGGCCCCAGTATGTAGCGGGTGGTGGCGCCGCGGTTCTCGAAGAACATTTCTGTGAAGCCTGAAAACCAGGTGGAGACTTCCTGTCCCACGCTGGCAATCTCCTCAGGGACGTAATAGATGGTCAATCCGGCCTTCTCGCAGTCCCGGAGGAACTTCAGTTCTTCCTCCGCGCCGTTGCCGGTGCCTGCCCCCAGAAGCTCGTCGAACCGGACACCGGTATCCAGCAGGCGCTGCCGGCGGAAGGAAATCTGCCAGGAGCTGACCTTCATGGTTTTCGGGAATCGCAGCCGCATGACCTTATCTTCAAAGGAAGGCGGGCGGTTCACCATCTTGAAAATAATCACATCCGCCTGGGGCAGGCTTTCGTAAGCGGCCAGGATCTTTTTTTCGTAATCCGGAACAAAAACCTCATCGTCGTCACACAGCATGCAGATGTCTGCCTGGGATTTGGCTATGGCCATATTCCGGCTTTTGGTCAGACCCCGCTGCCGGGTGGAAAAAAACCGGACGATACCGTCCTCGGTGCTGTATTCAGCATATGCTTCCTGATTGCACTGATTGATTACCACCACATCCCCCGTCAATTGGGACTGACGGATCAGGGCATCATCGCGCTGGTGCATGCAGGACAGTAAAATTTCCAGCTTCATTTCTTAAAAAACCAACCAAAGTATTTCATCATTCCATGCAGCGCGTAGCTGCAGAAGTGGAGAATGCACCGGACCCAGCCGAAGCCCATATACCGGTAGACCATGAAGGTCATCTTGGCGGACTGCCATTTGCTGCCGGATTTGCCGGTTTCGCTGATCCGGTATTTCAGCAGCGGCTCGTTCACCGCGCAGGCGGTGCGGTATTTCCGCAGAACCTCCAGCCACATCAGGTAGTCTTCGTGGCTGTCGTCGTTGTGCATGGGAAATTCCCGGGCCACCTCCGTCCGAATCACTACGGAGGAGCAGTTGATGCGGTTGCTCAGCAGCAGGTTGCCGTAAGTGATCTGCGGCTTTACCGGGATGATGTGCCCGGTCAGTTTTCCATCCATGTCCATCAGCTCCCGGGCGGTGGAGCAGATCACGCAGTTCGTTTCCTTCATCAGGGCCAGCTGTTTTTTCAGCTTGTCCTTCATCCAGTAGTCATCGGCATCCAGAAAGGCGATGTAGCTTCCCCGGGCCAGGCTGACACCACGGTTGCGGGTTGCGGCTACCCCGATGTTTTTCTCATTTTTCAGATAGTGAATTCTGGGTTCGCGCCGATAGCGCTCCATGACCTGGTCCAGATTATCCTTGGAGCCATCGTCAATGACCAGGATCTCCAGAGGCACATCCTGGACCAATGCGGAGTCAATAGCCTGGCAGACATATTTTGTGCCGTTGTGAACGGGAATAATGACAGAAACCAGCAATTCGTCCATAGTGCCTCCTTTCCGCCTTTATATAGACAAAATATCCATTTTCATCAGAGGTATTATATCATTTATTTTTTGACTTTGCAATAACGAATACTGATATCCAATAAAAGTCTTTGGTTTTGTCAGATAGGCACTGTGAAACGGCGTTGCCGTTTTCGTGATTTTCGAGCGCGTTTTGGAGGGATCTTCCTATAAGAACTTCAATTTCTTGAATGAAAGTGTTTTCGTAACGATTCCGTCATTCCTCGGACTTCGGCCCCTCCAGCTCCCGGAACAGCTCGTCAGCCAGTTTTTGATTTTCCTGGGCTTTGTCAATGCCCTCGGTGCTGTCCTTGCTGAAGAGAATCCGCAGTGTCAGAATGATGAGCTTGATGTCCAGCAGCAGGGAGTAGTTCTCGATATACATCAGATCCAGGCGCAGCTTGTCATAGGGGCTGGTATTGTACTTTCCATAGATCTGGGCATAGCCCGTCAGGCCGCCGCGAACCTTCAGGCGGTAGGGAAATTCCGGGATGTCCTTGGTGTATTCGTCGGCAATCACCTTCCGCTCCGGACGGGGGCCTACGATGCTCATGTCGCCCTTCAGGATGTTCAGCAGCTGGGGAAGCTCGTCCACACGGCAGGCCCGGATGATGCGGCCCACCTTGGTGATCCGGGGATCCTGGTCGGAGGCCAGCACCGCGCCGTCGTACTTCTCCGCGTCCACGATCATGCTGCGGAATTTCAGAATTTCAAATTCCCGGCCGTTCCGGGTCAGCCGCTTCTGCTTGTAGAACACCGGTCCGCCGTCCTCCAGCTTAATGGCTGCCGCGACAATCAGCATGATGGGGGCAGCGGGGATCATGGCGATGCAGCACAGGATAATATCCATGGCCCGCTTGGCCACCCGCTGGGCAGGGGTCAGACCGGTGCCCTTCACCAGCAGCAGGGGGGTGTCGAACAGGGTGTTGATTTTGGCGCCCCGGAGCATGATGTCCGTCAGCTTCGGCGCCACATAGGTGCGGACCCGGTAGCGGTAGCAATATTTCAGAATGTCGTTGCGGATCTCGGCGGGGACGTCGTTCAGGATCACCGCGTCGTGCTTGGGGATTTCCCGGCAGATGGCGTCGAAGCCTTCCTCCACATTCATGAGCTTGCTGATGTTGTACTTGTCCCGGCGGGCGTCCATCTTGATCTTCAGCTCCACGCCCCGCCTGCGGCCGTAAATCAGCAGCATGTCGTGGGGGGCGTACAGGCGGTGATACAGCTTGGCGAATACGTTGACCAGAACGACGGACACCAGAATCTGCGCAGCGAACAGTTCCAGTATGGGGACCGGGGAGAGCATCTGGTTCGCGATCAGGCACAGCTGGAAATAGGTGATGAAATTGACCAGAAACAGGGAAATAATCTGCCCGATGACCAGGTCCAGCCGGTGCAGATGCCCGAACATGGTGCAGTCCGAATTCTGGAAAAACACCAGGGCCAGCACCGCGTATAAGCCCATCAGCACATATTTGCCCTTATGGGCAAAGTAGGACAGGGGGTAGCCTTTCATCCAGACAATATAATAGAGAACGGTCAGTATCAGAACTTCCAGCAGTGTTTCCAACACCCGGATAAATCCCTTGGTGTCCTCATAAGCACCGCGACTCAATTTCTTCATATTCTGCATCGCACATCCTTTGCATCTGTGAGTTCACAATGTATTTATCCGAATTTTATCATATCCCTTCGAATAATGCAAGTCCGGAAACCGGGCCGGGAAAATGAGACTTGCAAATGAAAACAAAGCTGTTATAATATAAAAATACGTATCATGGAGTAGTATATCCGCTGGAAAGGAGCCCCGTATGTCTTTGCGAGCGAAGCTGTATACGCTATGGATGAATCATCGTCCCAAATCCCTCAGCGCCACCAAAATCATCGCCATTGTCTTCGCGGTGATTATTGCGCTGGGCACCGGGCTGCTGTCCCTGCCGGCGGCGTCCCGCAGCGGTGTTTCCTGCGGATTCCTGCCCGCGCTGTTCACAGCAACCTCCGCCACCTGCGTCACGGGCCTTTCCCTGTTTGACACCTGGAGCCAGTGGAGCGGCTTCGGGCAGGTGGTGATCCTTGGCCTGATCCAGATCGGCGGTTTGGGCTTCATGTCTGCGGCGACGCTGTTCGTCTTTGTCCTGCGCAAGCGGATCGGCCTGAAGCAACGGTTGATCATGGCCCAGGCACTGAGCCTGAACGATATCGACGGCGTGGTGCGGCTGGAACGGACGGTGCTGGTGGGCAGCTTCAGCATGGAAGCCATTGGGGCTTTGATTCTGACCCTTCGCTTCTGGCCGGAATACGGCTTTTCCCGGGCCCTGCGCTGGGGAATCTTCCATGCCATCTCCGCCTTCTGCAACGCGGGCTTCGATATCTTCGGCGCCCTCTCTCCCGGCTCCAGTTTGCTGGAATTCCAGTCGGACCCGGTGGTGCTGCTGACCCTGGGTACCTTGGTGGTGGTGGGCGGCCTGGGCTTTCTGGTCTGGGAGGAGCTGGCCCGGCGCAAGCCCTTCCGGCGGCTCAGCGTCTATACCCGGCTGGTTCTGCTGACCACCCTGACGCTGCTGCTGCTTGGCTGGGGGCTGACCTGCCTGCTGGAATGGAACAATCCCGAAACCCTGGGCAGTATGACCCTGAAGGACAAGCTTTTAAACGGCCTGTTCCAATCCATTACCCTGCGCACGGCGGGCTTCGCGGCCATCGATCAGGGGCAGCTGACGGAGGGCGGCAAGGCCATGAGCGTGGTATTCATGCTCATCGGCGGCTCATCCGGCTCCACGGCGGGCGGACTGAAAACCGTGACCTTCATCGTGCTGTGCCTGTTCTTGATTGCCCGGGCCAGGGGACGCAGCTCCGTTTGTGTGTTCAAGCGCACCATTCCCCAGGCCCAGGTACTGGATGCCATGACCATCGCGGTGATGATGATCGCCCTGGGCATGCTTGGCGCGATTTTTATCTCGGCTACCTCCCCGGTGACCTTCACGGATGCCCTGTTTGAGTCGGTGTCCGCCCTGGGAACCGTGGGACTCACGGCAGGGGCTACGGGGGTCTTAAGCGTTCCGGCCCAGGTGCTGATTATTTTGTATATGTATTTTGGACGGGTGGGCGTGCTGACCATCAGCCTGGGCTTCCTGACGGGAGACCGGGCGGAGGAACGGTTCCGCTACGCGGAAACCAGTCTGCTGATCGGATAGGAGAAATGCTATGAAAACGTATGTCGTGATTGGATTGGGCCGGTTCGGTTCTGCCCTGGCCCGGCAGCTGTGCAAGCTGGGGGCTGAGGTGCTGGCCATGGATGTCCGCAGCGCCCTGGTGCAGCAGGTGGCGGGTGACGTGACCCAGGCGGTGGTGGGGGATGCCCAGGACAAGGAAGTGCTGCGCTCTCTGGGCGTCCGGAATTTTGACTGCGCCATCATCGCCATCGGAGACAATCTGGGTGCTTCTGTGCTGATTGCCATGAATCTGAAGGAGCTGGGGGTTCCCTACATCGTCTGCAAGGCCCACGACGAGACCCACCGTAAGGTGCTGGAAAAGCTGGGGGTGGACCGGGTGGTGATTCCGGAGCAGGAGCATGCCCAACGGCTGGGCCGGAGCCTCTATTCCCACAACGTGCTGGATTACATCGAGCTGAGCGAGGCCTACGGCATCCTGGAGGTTCCCGCGCCCAAGCCCTGGATCGGAAAGTCGCTGAAGGAACTGAATGTCCGGGCCAAGCTGGGCGTGAATATCATTGCGGTGGAGAATGGGAAGAAGACCAATGTCTCGCCTCCCGCGGATTATGCCATCCGGGAGGGGGACATTATGGTGGTGCTGGGCGACAACTATGCCCTGGAGGCATTGCAGAAGCTGTGACGGAAGAACGGATAACCTCCCGGAAAAATCCCCTGCTGCAGCAGATGAAAAAGCTCTTATCCTCCCGAAAAGCCAGGGAGGAAGCGGGACTGTTTGCGGCGGACGGCACCAAGCTCCTGCGGGAAGCGGTGCGGTTCTGCCCCGGCCTGGAGACGGTGGTCCTGTCTGACGGGGTAGAGGAAGCAGTGCCGGAGCATGTGCGTCTGGTTCGGGTGCCGGGAGATGTGATGGCCTCGATCTCTCCCATGGAAAGCCCCCAGGGGGCGCTGTTCGTGTGCCGGATGCCGGAAAAGAAAGCCTTTGTGCCGACACCCGGAATGCTCCTGCTGGATGGGATTCAGGACCCGGGAAATCTGGGCACGATCCTGCGCACAGCCGACGCTCTGGATGTCCCGGTGGCGCTGCTGGAGGGCTGCGCCGATCCCTACAGCCACAAGGTGGTCCGCTCCAGCATGGGCGCGGTATTCCGCACGGATGTGGTACAGACGACCTGGGCGGAAGCGAAGGCGCTGTGCGGCGCGGCGGGGATTCCCATCGGCGTGACGGCCCTGAGCGACAGGGCAAAGGATCTGCGGCATGCGGAGCTGAAGAAAATGGCGGTGGTCATCGGCAGCGAGGGCCAGGGTGTTCGCCGGGAGATTCTGGACAGCGCCGGAGCGGAGCTGATTATTCCCATGAACCCCCACTGCGAATCCCTGAACGCCGCCATCGCCGCCGCCATCGTTATGTGGCAGGTGAGACAAGAATAAATCGCGGAATGCGGAATGCAAAAATGCAGAATGCTGAATGCAGAATGAAGGTATCCCTTCGGGATGATGAAAAAAACCAATCAGATGCTATGGTTCGGCAGCGCGTCTTACGAAGAAAACGATCATTTAGAAGAAACTTGGGGTACGACTGAATAGTTACGAAATCCTTTAGAAAAAGAGAGGGGACTCGAATATGCGCGTGCACTGGATCTGGCTGGCGCACCGTCCGGCGGTGAATGACCGGGCGAAAGCGGCGCTGCTGCGGCATTTCCGGGACCCTGAGGATATTTTCTTCGCCGACGACGCTGCCTTTGACCACATTGAAGGCCTGACCAAGGAGGCAAAGGAAGCCCTGCGGGACAAGGAGCTTGGCCCTGCCGAGAAGATTCTGGAGACCTGCGACAGGGAAAGACTTCAGATCCTGACCTACCGGGACATGGCCTATCCCCTTGGGCTGAAAAATATCTCCGACCCGCCGGTGGTCCTGTATTACAAGGGCCAGCTTCCCGACTTTGACGCCCTGCCGGTGATCGGCGTGGTGGGGACCCGGAAGGCTTCGGCCTACGGCATGACCACGGCAAAGCGCCTGGGCTACCAGATCGCCCGGTGCGGCGGCGTGGTGGTGTCGGGGATGGCTGCCGGCATCGATGCCATGGCCATGCACGGAGCCCTGACCGGCGGACAAAAGGCAGTAGGCGTCCTGGGCTGCGGCGCGGATGTGGTGTACCCGAAGTGCAACCAGTCCTTATTTCGGGATGTGGAGGCCTATGGCTGCATTCTCAGCGAATTCCCGCCGGGAACCCAGCCTGTTAAATGGAACTTCCCCAGGCGCAACCGGATCATCAGCGGCTTGAGCAACGGCGTGCTGGTGGTGGAAGCGCCGGAAAAAAGCGGGGCCCTGATTACCGCGAATCTGGCGGCGGAGCAGGGGCGGGACGTATTCGCGGTGCCGGGGAACATCGACCAGCCGAATTGCGTGGGCAGCAACCGCCTGCTGCAGGACGGCGCCATCATGATCTCCTCCGGCTGGGATATTTTGCGCGAATACCAGGCCCTGTACCCGGATAAAATTCGGAAGGAGACCGCGGATTCCCGGATGACGGTCTGCCCGGAGGAGGTTCGCCGAGCTGCCGAGGAGGCGGAAAAACCGATGAACGCGGTGGCGCAAAAGCCCCGGCTGCCCTCCGAACCGGAGAATCTTAAGAAAGAATTCAACAAAAAAAGCATTGACAAGGAGCGTCCCGGGCCTTATAGTGACGTCTGTGACGATCCGCGGCCGCTGTCCGATGACGAGCGGAAGATCGTGTCTGCCCTGAATTCCGGGGAGCGGCTGGTGGATGATGTGATTGCCGAGACCGGCCTGGGCACTGGAAAGCTACTGGCATGCCTGACCATGCTGGAGCTGAAGGGCGTCATCCGGCGCTTACCCGGCAGACGCATTACCCTTAAGTAAGGAACTGTATCGAAATAAATTGTGCATTCTGGCTTGCCTTTTTCGTCGGCAGCTGCGCCCAAAAAGCTTGCCATACACCAAGTATGGCTGCGCTTTTCCGCCTTGCTGCCAACGAAAAATCCTTCGCCAGCTTTGCTCAATTTATTTCTATACAGTCCCTAAGTAACGAAACGGAGAATATTCATAAATGGGCAAACCTAGTAATCTTGTGATCGTGGAGTCGCCCTCCAAAGCCAAAACCATCGGCCACTATCTGGGGCCGGATTATACCGTCAAGGCCAGTATGGGCCATCTGCGGGACCTGCCCAAGAGCAAAATGGGCGTGGACCTGGAGCATGATTTTACCCCCCAGTATATCCCCGTCCGGGGCAAGGAGGCCTTGATTAAGGAATTGAAGACCGCCGCCTCTCAGGCGGACACGGTCTACCTCGCTACCGACCCGGACCGGGAGGGCGAAGCCATTTCCTGGCACCTGAAGGAGCTGCTGAACCTTCCCGACGAGAAGGCCAAGCGGGTTACCTTCAACGAGATCACCCAGAAGGTGGTCAGAGATTCCATTCAGCATCCCCGGGACATCGACTATTGTTTGGTGGATGCCCAGCAGGCCCGCCGGATCCTGGACCGGATCGTGGGCTATCAGCTGTCCCCGCTGCTGTGGAAGAAGGTTCGCCGGGGTCTGTCCGCAGGCCGTGTCCAGAGCGTAGCCACCCGGATGGTGGTGGACCGGGAGAATGAGATCCGGGCCTTCCAGCCGAAGGAATACTGGTCTCTGGACGTGACGCTGAACCGGATCGGAAAGCCCGGCTCCTTTGTGGCCCACTACTGGGGTGAGGAGAAGAAGCGGGAGCTGGAAAATGAGGCCCAGACCCAGGCCGTTATCGATGACATCACCGGTAAGGAATTTACCGTTACCAATGTAAAGAAGGCGGAGAAGAAGCGCTCTTCCGCGCCTCCCTTCACCACCTCCACCTTGCAGCAGGAGGCCTCCCGGAAGCTGGGCTTCACCCCGAAGAAGACCATGATGATCGCCCAGCAGCTCTACGAAGGCGTGGATGTAGAAGGGGAAGGCACCACGGGTCTCATCACCTATATGCGTACCGACTCCCTGCGGCTTTCCGACGAAGCCATGGCGGAGGCTGCCGGGTTCATCCGCAGCCGCTATGGAGATAACTATTATTATGGAAAGTTCCATGTATTCAAGACCAAGGCAGGGGCCCAGGATGCCCACGAGGCCATCCGCCCCACCCATGTGGAGCTGGAGCCGGAGCGGGTTCGGGGCAGCCTGACCGGGGATCAGTACAAGCTGTACAAGCTGATTTGGAGCCGATTCCTGGCCACTCAGATGGCAAACGCGGTATTCGACACCGTGTCCATCGACACCGAGTGCGCCGGACATGTGTTCCGGTCCAGCCACCAGAGCATGCGCTTCCCCGGCTTCATCGCGGTCTATGAGGAAGGCCGGGACGAGGAAGGCGAGGCCATGGGCTCCCCGCTGCCGGATCTGACGGCAGGGGAGAAGGCGGCCCTGACAAAGACCGAAAAAGAGCAGCATTTTACCCAGCCCCCTGCCCGGTATACCGAGGCTACCCTGGTCAAGGCCATGGAGGAAAAGGGCGTGGGCCGTCCGTCTACCTACGCCGCCACCATTTCCACCATCGAGGACCGGGAGTATGTGGAGAAGCAGGACAAGCGCCTGGCGCCTACCCCTCTGGGCGAGATTGTCACGGGACTGATGCTGGAGCGGTTCAACGATATCATCGACGTGGAGTTTACCGCCAATATGGAGACCCAGCTGGACGAGGTGGAAGCAGGCAAACGGCAGTGGAAGGATCTGCTGGCGGCGTTTTATAAGGATTTCAGTAAGGAACTGAGCGATGCGGAGAAGGCTCTGGAGGGCGTCCATCTGAAGGTGCCGGAGGAGGAGACCGACGAGGTCTGCGAGCTGTGCGGCCGGAAGATGGTGGTCAAAATGGGCCGCTTTGGCAAATTCCTGGCCTGCCCCGGTTTCCCGGAGTGCCGGAATACCAAGCCCATCGTGGAGCGGATGCCGGGCCGGTGCCCCAAGTGCGGCAGCGGCATGCTCAAGCGCAAGTCCAAGAAGGGCTATGCTTACTACGCCTGCGAAAGAGGGGCGGAGTGCGGCTTCATGAGCTGGGACGTGCCCACGGCGGAGGACTGCCCCGAGTGCGGCCAGACCCTGTTCAAGAAGTCCGGCAAGGGCAGGATGAAGCCCTTCTGCATCAACGAAAACTGCAGCCGCTTCCTGCCGGAGGACCAGCGGGGCTACTATAAAAAGAAGACTGCCGCCGAGGGCGAGCAGGAAGCCCCCAAGCCCGAGGCAGCGGAGCCGGAGAAGCCGAAGAAAACCACGGCCAAGAAAACCGCAGGCAAGAAAACGACGACAAAGAAAACTACAGCGAAGAAAACATCAACCAAGAAAACCAAGGAGGCCTGAGCATGGCAGTGAAAGTGATCGGCGCGGGCCTGGCAGGCTCCGAGGCTGCCTGGCAGCTGGCGAATCGGGGCATTGCTGTGGAGCTTTATGAGATGAAGCCCCATAAGATGACGCCTGCCCACCACAGTCCCGATTTCGCGGAGCTGGTGTGCTCCAATTCCCTCCGGGGAGACCGGCTGGAAAACGCTGTGGGTCTTCTGAAGGAGGAGCTTCGCCGCTGCGGCAGCCTGATTCTCCAGTGCGCCGAGGCCACCCGTGTGGAGGCCGGCGGCTGCCTGGCGGTGGATCGGGGCGGCTTTTCCCGGATGGTCACGGAGAAGATCCGCAGCCATCCCAATATCCGGGTGATCCCGGAGGAAGTGACCCGGGTGCCGGAGGGACCGGTGATTATCGCCACGGGCCCCCTGACCTCCGATGCCCTGAGCCAGGCCATTGGCGAATACTTCGGAAATACCGGGTATCTACATTTTTTCGACGCTGCCGCGCCGTTGGTGACGGCGGAGTCCATCGACATGGATCTGGCCTGGTGGCAGTCCCGGTATGACCGGGGCACCCCGGACTACATCAACTGCGCCCTGGACAAGGAGCAGTATGAGGCCTTTGTCCAAGAGCTGACCACCGCTCAGGAGGCGGAGGTCCACGGCTTTGAGGACAGCAATGTATTTGAAGGCTGCATGCCCGTGGAGGTTATGGCCCGGCGGGGCGTCGATACCCTGCGCTATGGGCCGCTCAAGCCCGTGGGCCTGACCGACCCCAAAACCGGCCGGGAGCCCTATGCCGTGGTTCAGCTGCGGCAGGACAACGCGGCGAAAAGCGTATATAATCTGGTGGGCTTCCAGACCCATCTGAAATTCGGCGAGCAGAAGCGGGTGTTCGCCATGATCCCCGCCCTGCACGACGGGGAGTTCGTCCGCTACGGCGTCATGCACCAGAACACCTTCCTGCAGAGCCCCAAGCTGCTGGATCGGTTCTATGCCGACCGCCGGGACCCCCTGGTTGCCTTTGCCGGGCAGATGACCGGCGTGGAGGGGTATGTGGAATCCACCGCCTCCGGGTACCTGGCGGCGGTTGCCATGGCTGCCAAGGTGCAGGGGAAGGAGCCAACCGAATTCCCGGCGATCACCGCCATTGGGGCCTTGGGGCACTACATCAGCGATGCCAGTATCGAGTCGTTCCAGCCGATGAACATCAATTTTGGCATCATGCCGAAGCTTGAAAAGCGGGTTCGGAAAAAAGCAGAAAAAAATCTGGCCATTGCCCAGCGTTCCCTGGCAGCGATTGACGCGCTGGTGGCCGAAGGCATCTAACAGAAAGAGGTGGAGCAGTTGAAGATCATTCTTGACGCTATGGGCGGCGATCTGGCCCCGGAAGCCCCTGTATTGGGCGCAATCGACGCGGTCAAGGCCTACGGTGCGGAGATTACGCTGGTGGGCCGGGGAGAAGAAATCCTGGAGGTCATGAAGAAGCACGGCATTGCGGATCTGCCCTCCGGCATGGAAATCGCCAATGCCGACGACGTGGTGGATATGCACGATGATCCCGCTTCCGTGATTCACAAGCGGAAGAATTCCTCCATGATTGTCGGCCTGAAAATGCTGGCGGAGGGCAAGGGCGACGCCTTTGTGTCCGCCGGTTCCACAGGTGCGCTGCTGACTGGCGCGACTCTGATCGTGAAGCGGGTCCGGGGCATCCGCCGGGCGGCCATGGCGCCCTCCATGCCCACCAAGACCGGAGGCAAGGCCGTTATCTGCGACTGCGGCGCCAACGCCGAATGCACGCCGGAGTTCCTGCTGCAGTTCGGCCTGGTGGGTTCCGCCTACGCGAAAAACGTCCTGGGCGTGGAAAAGCCCCGGGTGGGTTTGCTGAACATCGGCACCGAGGACAGCAAGGGCACCCAGCTGCAGAAGGATGCTTACGCCCTGCTGAAGGATGCGGATCAGAAAGGCCTGATCCATTTCATCGGCAATGTGGAAGCCCGTGGGGTTCCGCTGGGCGAGGTGGACGTGGTGGTCTGCGACGGCTTCAGCGGCAATGTGCTGCTGAAATCCATCGAGGGCACCGCCATGTTCATGGGCAGCATGCTGAAAAGAGTATTTAAGAAGAATCTCTTCTCCAAGCTGGGCTATCTGCTGTGCAAGTCCGGCGTGGGAGATCTGATGAAGCTCCTGGATTACCGGGAGATCGGCGGCACCCAGTTCCTGGGCATTCAGAAGCCGGTCATCAAGGCCCACGGCTCCTCCGACGCTCTGGCCTTCCGCAATGCGGTGAAGCAGGCCATGGACGCTGCCCAGGGGAACTTTACCGCCCAGCTGGAAAAAGATCTGGCTGTCCTGAAGGAGAGCGCTCATGATTAAAGATTTGGAAACCGCCATCGGTTACCGGTTTCGCAACATCACCCTGCTGCAAAATGCCCTGACCCATTCCTCCTACGCCAACGAGCGCTGGCACAACAGCCTGCTGAGCAATGAGCGGCTGGAGTTTCTGGGGGACAGCGTCCTGGGAATGCTGGTGGCGGAATATCTGTACCGGAATTTTCCGGACCGTCCCGAGGGAGAGCTGACCCGGATGCGGGCGGACATGGTCTGCGAGACCACCCTGGCCGCCGCTGCCAACCGGATCGGCCTGGGAGACCATCTGCTGCTGGGCCACGGCGAGGAACAGGGCGGCGGCCGCAGCCGGGATTCCATCCTGGCGGATGCGGTGGAGTCTGTCATTGCGGCCTGTTTTCTCGACGGCGGACTGGACGCAGCGCTGAACTTTGTGCGGCAGTTCATCCTGGTGGAGGTGCCGGTGAACAAGCTACACAATGTGGACTATAAGACCCAGCTCCAGGAGCTGGTGCAGCAGAAGAAGAATCAGGTGCTGTCCTATGCCCTGGTGGGCCAGTCCGGCCCGGACCACGACAAGCAGTTTGACGTGGAGGTTTCCCTGAACGGCGCCATCGTCGGCTATGGCCGGGGCAGCAGCAAGAAGCGGGCGGAACAGGACGCTGCCCGGGCGGCGATCAAAAAGCTTTTTCCAGAACAAGCGTGAATAAAAATGCTGAATGCAGAATGAACGAGTTCCCCTCGGGGATAAAAAGAAAATTCTGTTGTTCAGCATTTCCCGCTCCCGGCGGCGATTGGGACTGCCAGGTTTCCCGCGTGCGGGGGTAATTGCTATTTTTGCCATGTTTGTTGACAAAGTGCCCCAAATGGGATAAAATCACATGGCTAAGCCGAAATCGCCTGCATTTTGGCATGGAGAGGAGAAATTACATGGATCTCGATCAGAAGCTGTTGGAAGTCAGCCGGTTGTTCCGCATTGACTATGAATATCTGGGTTACGAGACCATTCAGATGGGCAACGTAAACCGTACTTATAAAGTGAATTTCCTGCTGCCGGAGGGGACACCCAAGTCCTTCCTGGTGCAGAATGTCAATACCTACGCCTTCCGCAACCCCGTGGGCCTGATGGAAAACATCGACAAGGTCACAGAGCATATCCGCCGGAAGAAGCCCGGCAAGCTGGCGCTGCATTTCCACCATACGGCTGACCGCAAGACCTATGTGGCCGACGGTGATAATTTCTGGCGCATGACCAACTATGTACCCTCGGTCACCTATGACGCGGTGACGGATCTGGCGGTGGTGCGCAACGCGGGCAAGGCCTTCGGAGAGTTCCAGATGGATCTGTCGGACTTCGACATTGGCGAGCTGACGGAAACCATTCCTGGTTTCCACAACACCCGCCAGCGCTATGATAATTTTAAAAAGGCCATCCGGGAGGACCGGGCGGGCCGGGCGGCGGAAGTCCGGGAAGAGATCGATTACCTCCTTTCCGTGGAGGATCTGGCTTGCACCCTGACGGACCTGCAGCGCGCAGGAGCGCTTCCCCTGCGGGTGACCCACAACGACACCAAGATCAACAATGTGCTGTTCAACCCCGAAAACAACGACGCCATGATCGTCATTGACCTGGACACGGTCATGCCCGGACTCATCGGCCATGACTTCGGCGATGCCATCCGGTTCGCCGCCAACTTCGTGGAGGAGGACTGCAGGGAGTATGACAAGGTTGGCGTGAACATGGCGGTATTCCAGGCCTTCGCGGAAGGGTTCCTGTCCATGACCGCCAGCACCATGACGCAGAAGGAAGTCGAAACTCTGGCCTTAAGCTGCTTTGTCCTGACGGCGGAGCTGGCAACCCGGTTCCTGGCGGATTATCTGGACGGAGACTTGTATTTCAAGACAAACGCGCCGGATCACAACCTGGTGCGCACCCGCTGCCAGATCGCCCTGGCGAAGGACATGCTGCGGAAGATGGACCAGATGGAAACCGTGGTCCGCCGCTGTGTGGAAGCCGCAAAATAAGAATTTCTGCCCGCAGTGCAACGCTGCGGGCTTTTTTTATGAGTGTGGAGTTTGGAGAGTGGTGAGTGAAGATTTTCTTCCCATTCGCTTGATTGTGGGGTTGCGATTCAGCTGACCTAACCTTCTGGCGTAAATGATCGTTTATCGCAACAAAGCCTTCCCCTCTGAGGTGGTGCTCCGCGCAGCGAATCCAAATCATAATGATTGCCGGTGGCAATCATACCTTCATTCATTGGTGGCCCGGCGCAAGCCGGGTCGGATGAGGCTGGAATGCACCCAGATCAGTGTGCACTTAAAGAACCAAGGACTGAAAAAGGAAAGCAGGACAACGGCTTTCCCGTTTATTATGGCTGGCACAAACCTTCGGTGCGTACCAACCTCATCCGCCCCAGCGTGCGCGCTGGGGCACCTTCCCCAAAGGGGAAGGCATGGGCGCTGCCGCGCCACAGCAACCATCCTACGATAAACGATCATTTACCATTCCAACAGGGAAAGGTCAGCTTCCCTGGGGAATCGTTATTTTGCATTTCTCCATCAGCTTGTCCCAGAGGCTTTTTTCCTCCGTTTCCGGGGACTGCTCGATGGTAGCGCCGTAGACCACGGGAATCTTGCCTACCGCCTTTCCTTCGATCAGCACATAGACGAATCCCGCGTCGGCTCCCTCCACCGCCGGGGCATAGACAAAGCCGGGGCCGGACAGGGCCAATTGGGGCCGTTCCTCCGGGGCCAGGGCGTAGTCAAAGTCCTTCGCCGTCAGCACCTGTACCCGCTGGTTCTCGCCGCCTGCCACCTCCAGGGTACCCACACAGTCCCCGGCGCAGACCACCCGTTGAACCTGGAACCGGGAGAAGCCCTCCTCCAGGAAGGCGGCGTGATCGTTCCAGTCGTCGGGATCGTCGATGGTCACGGCAATGATCCGGCGTCCGTCCCTTGTGGCGCTGGACACCAGAATCCGTCCCGCTGCCTTGGTAAAGCCGGTTTTCACCCCATCTGCTCCTTCCACCCGCCACAGCAGCTTATTGTGGTTGGTCAAAAAGCGGTCCCCTGCCCGGACATTTTTGGCGGAGACGGTCTTATAGAAGATGGGATTCTCCATGGCGTAGGCCGCCAGCACCGCCAGATCCCGGGCCGTGGAGTAGTGGCCCGGGCTGTCCAAGCCGTTGGGGTTTTCAAAGTGGGTCCCCGTAAGCCCTAAGCTCCGGGCCTTGTCGTTCATCAACTCCGCGAAGCCCTCCACTGTGCCGCCGCAGTAGATGGCCAGCGCCACGGCGGCATCGTTGCCGGAGGACAGCATCAGCCCATAGAGCAGCTCCTGAAGGGTCAGCACCTCTCCCTCCTGCAGGTACATGGAGGAGCCCTCGATGCCCACCGCCTCCTTGGGGATCCGCATCCGGTCCAAAACGTTACACTGCTCGCAGACAATCAAGGCAGTCATGATCTTGGTGGTGCTGGCAATCAGGCTGCGTTCATCCGGGTTCTTCTCATACAGCACCCTGCCGCTGACCGCGTCCAGCACATACGCCCGCCTGGCGCAGACTGCCGAAGCCCGCAATGGCAAAAACAAAACGGCGGCCAGCAACGCAGCCGCCGTTCCGGCGATAATTCGTTTCACATTCCTCACCCGAAGCTATTCTGCCCGGTTTCGCTAGGGATATACCTTTTTAGAGTGGAGAGTTGAGAGTGGAGTGTGGAGTAAAGGAATCCCTGCGGGATAAATAAAAAAGATTCCATAACTCCACTCTCAACTCTCCACACTCCACTCTCACTTCGTCTCTTTCTTCGCGTCCAGGTAGGACTGGAGCTTTTCCAGCGTGTCCGGGACCATTTCCACGATGCGGTCCGCGGTGGAGCTGGCAGGTTCCGGGATAGACATCATCCGCACATTGCCGTCCTTCACAATCAGGAAGCACATGGGCGTCACCTTTACGCCGCCGCCAACACCGCCGCCGAAGGGCATGGCGGAGCCGGCCTTATTGGTGGCAAAGTCGGAACCGCCGCCGCCAAAGCCCACGCTGACCCGGCTGACGGGGATAATGGTCACGCCGTCCGGGGTGTTGATGGGCTGGCCGATGACGGAATTCACATCCACCATCTCACGGATCTTCTGAATGGTTGTTTCCAGCATATTGGGTAGCTTTTCGCTCATGTAACAGCACCGCCTTTTCTTTTCTTCTTGATCGTCAGGAATTCTTTCAGCGCCCGCAGTCCGTACCGAACCCCCAGGGACAGCAGCCGTCCCAGGGTGATGGTCACATCCAGCCGGGCAATTACCAGGGTCTCCGAGGCGGTGAAGTCACACGCCACCTGGATATCCCGTTTTTTGATGACAAACAGCCGCTCCAGCTGTGGGAGCAGGTTCCCCATGGCCGCGTTGGCCCGGCCGTAGTTCACCGCCAGATCGCAGGGGTCGTTTCCCGCCAGAATCAGCTTCAGCTCCAGGTTCTTCACACGCAGCTTCCGGCGGAAGTCTCCCAGCAAATCCAGGGCCGTCTTCACCAGGGGCAGGAAGTCCAGCGCTCTCCCGCCTTTCTCCTTGGGCTTGGGGGCCTCCTCCTTCGGCGGCTGGGGCGGTTTGGGTTCTTCCTGCTTTGGCTTCTCCGGTTTCGCAGGCTTTTCCGGGGCTTTTTTCTCCGGTTTCGGTTTCTTCTTTGGCCTGGGGTACAGGGTCAGCTTTCCGGGGCCTGCCAGGAGCCTGACCAGCGGACCGCCGGAATCGTACTTCACGCTGACTCCCAACGGCAGCGCGGCCAGCAGCACCAGCACCGCCAGCGCGATCAGCCAGCCCATTTATGCGCCCTCCGTTTGCTTCTCCTCCGGCAGCTCGATGGGCTCGCCAAAGGAGATCTTGTCGATGGGCGGCAGCTCCTCCAGAGAGCTTAACCCAAAGGTACGCAGGAAATCCGGGGTCGTTTTGTATTGAATGGGACGGCCGGGAACGTTCAGGCGTCCGGCCTCCTCGATGAGCTTCTTGTTCAGCAGGGCCGCCACGGAATAGGCGCTGTCCACACCCCGGATCTGCTCCACCATAGCCTTGGTGGCGGGCTGGTAGTAGGCAATGATGGTCAGGGTCTCCAGCTGGGAGGAGGAAAGTTTGGGGGGCTTCCGGGTCTCCAAGGCCTTGGTCACGAAGTCGGCCATCTCGCCGGAGGACACCATCTGGTAGCCCTTCTCCAGCTTCAGGATCCGGATGCCCCGGCGCTGGAAGGAATAGTCGTCCGCCAACGCGTCGGCGGCTTTTTCAATCTCGGCGGGATCCGTCTCCAGGGCATCGGAAAGCCTCTGGATGTCAATGCGCTCTCCGGCGGCGAACAGGATGGCCTCAATGGCACGCTGCAATTGTTCAAACTCCATCTTTGGTCAGCTCCTTTCTGCCGCTGGCGTCCAGCAGGCGGACATTGGGGTTTTCTCCATTGACATCATCTTCCAGTGTCACGGAGTTGGTCTTGCACAGATCCAGGATAGCCAGGAACGTGGCCACCACCTCGGAGCGGCTGCGGTTGCCCTTGAACAGGTTCTTCAATCGCTCCACGCCCCGCAGCAGCAGCTGGCGCAGAACCTCCCCTGCCTTCCTGCCCACCGGGTAGGGCTCCTTGCCTACGATGCCCTTAAAGTTTGCCGTGGGCGGCGGCAGCTGGCGCTGGCTCCGTTCGGCAATGGTGTCCAGAGCCCGCAGAAGGTCAATGACATCGTGCTGGTAGCGGTAGGTCTGGTCCCGGCGCAGAGGTTCCGGGTCCTTGGGAAACAGGCACCGGCCAATCTCATTCCTGGGCTCCAGCTCCGCCACGGCAACGCGAATCTGCTCCATGGCCTCCTTCCGCTTGCGCTCTACCAGAGACTGGCGCAGCAGATCCAGCTCGCTTTCCGCCTCCGCCTGCTCCGCGGCGGAGAGAAGCATCTTGGTCTTGATAAGCATCAAATGGGAGGCCATGGTGATGAACTCACTGGCGATCTCCATGTCCAGCCGCTTGCGCTCCTCCAGGTAGGCCAGGTACTGCTCCAGAATGGCCGTGATGGACACATCCTGGATTTCTATTTTATTCTTGCTCAAAAGCTCGAAAATAACATCCAGGGGGCCCTCAAAATCCTCCATAACCTCGCTGCGGGTATGGACGATGCCCTCCAAACGGTATTGGGGTTCCTGCATAACGGTTTCCTTTTCCACAATAAATACAGACAGCATATTTTTATGCATTATACCATTGTTTTCGGGATGGCGCAAGCATTTCGAAAAATTTTACCTTTCTTACAGAAAATATTGCTTTTTTCGATTTCGTGTGTTATGATTGCTGTGAGAAAAATCCTGGAGGGATGAGAAGTGGCGAAGCGTAACCGTTATCGTGAGATGGAAAGTCTGATGACCAAGATCATTTTGGCGGACACCTTGGTGTTTATTCTGTACCTGGTCTGTGCCGGGTTTGGCTGGAGTGTGCTGAAGGTCGTTACCGCCATTATTGCCATCTTTGGTTCCCTGTTATGCGTCGGCTGGCTGTACCTGACTGGGGAATTTACCCGCCGCAGAAGCCTTTGGATGGTGACTACCTTTATTGCCATTGTGATCTGCGTGGTGGTATCCCTGCTGCTGGGCTATCCCGGCCCCTCTCCCACGGCGTAAGGACATCATGGTTAAGAGGCAACAGCTCCGGCTGCTGCCTCTTTTTATACACTTGTAACGATTCCGTCACAGGCCAAAAATGTCAGATAAATGATCGTTTAGCGCATACCCACTGTAGGGGAGGGTCATTGACCCTCCCGCTTGGTAACGGAATAGAGTGTGAAATAGGTTGCTGCCAGTGCTGATTTTCACAAAAAGCTACAGATTTGACCGCTCAAAAACTTTCAGCTGGCGGGAGGGTCAATGACCCTCCCCTACAGTGGGTGCTGTGCTAAACGATCATTTATCAACGCATTTTCAAAGAAGCGTATGTCATCACCGGTAGAACGTATTCCCGCCAATGAATTCCCGTACCAGACTGGTGGGCGGGATCTCGTCGTCCACGTCCGCTTCCAGGATGTAGTTGAGCACCTTGACGATGCTGCGGACTTCATCGTAGCATTCGTCCTCCGGCTCTATGGCGGTCAGCAGGGGGAAGATGTGCTTCTTCAGCACCGCCAGCTCGTAGAGGGTGGAGCTGTTGAAGATCACGTCAGCGTTTTCCTGGTAGGGGAAAATCCATCGTTTTTCGCCCCGCTGGACCGACTCCCACATGGACAGGGTATGCTGAACGGAGGAACCCCGGGTCTCATAGTCCCGGACGATCCGCCGCAGCAGCCGCAGATAGCTGGTGGGGATCCGGTTGTGGTCATCCAGGTTCAGGGGAAGCAGAGGGCTGACGTAGAGCCGGAAAATCAGCTCCCGGTCCACGTTGTCCGGCAGCATGGCGGGGTTCAGACCGTGGAGTCCCTCCACAATGATGACGGAGTCGGTTTCCAGCCGCAGCTTATGCCCCCGCCACTCCCGGCTGCCGGTGCGGAAATTGAAGGTGGGTTTTTCCGTCTCCTCCCCTGCCAGCAGCTTTCCCATGTTCTCCCGGAACAGAGCGCAGTCCAGGGTGTTGATATGCTCCAGATCCAGCTTGCCGTCGGGGCCGGGGGCGATCTTGTCCCGGTCGATGTAGTAGTCGTCCAGGCTCATGAGAATGGGCTTCTTCCCGTGGACCCGCAGCTGAGTGGCCAGCCGGTGGGCAGAGGTGGTCTTGCCGGAGGAGCTGGGGCCTGCCAGCAGCACCGCCTTCGCGCCCCGTCCGCAAACCTGATCCGCCACCTGGGAATAGCGCTTCTCATGCAGAGCCTCGTTGACCCGGATCAGCTCCCGGATCCTGCCGGACACGGTCAGCTCGTTCAGGTCTGCCACAGTCTCGCACTCCATCAGGCTGCACCAGTGGATGGACTCCGTGAACACCGAGAAGAAGTTGGGCATGGCGGGAACCCTGGCACAGACCTCCGGGTTTTGGTCATCGGGATAGACAAACAGGAAGCCCCCGTCGGCAGCCACAATGTCCCAGGCCGCGAGATACCCAGTAGAGGGCATCATCTCTCCATAATAATAGTCGGCGAAGTCCCCGTAGGCATATTCATCAAAGTAAGGTTCCTTCCGCCAGGACAGGAGCCTTGCCTTGTCCGTCTGCCCCTCCCGGGTGAAGCGGTCAATGGCGGTCTGCAGCGGCACCCGGCGGCGAACCAGAGGAATGTCCTGCTGTACCAGCTTCTCTACCTGGGCTTTCAGGGCGGCGGCGGAAAACTCAGAAGCGTCCCGGACCTCAAAATAGACGCTGGAGCCCAGGGTGCAGTTCATCTTGGCCTTTGCCTGGGGCCACAGCTGCCGGATGGCCAGGAACAACGTGAACTGGGCGGTGCGGACATAGCAGGCTTTTCCTGCCGCGTCGGCATAGCGCAGCAGCCGCACCTGACCCCCGGACGCCGCCATGGCCCGGCGCATGGAGGGCAGGTCCGCCTGGGCATCCTGGTCCCGCAGGGGGATATAATTTAAGGTAAAAACCTCTCCCGCGATCTTCGCCGCCAACGGCTGGTCAGCAAGGGTCTTCCCTTCCAGCCCCAGCTGCTTCACCAGGTCCAAAAGACTCTGCCCCGGCTGGGTCTGCACAGCGTGGGCATCGATGGTCAGATTCATAAACGCACCTCCCTGGGTGGATTGCACAAAAGTGTTTTTTATTATAGCACAGATTTTGGCAGACTGCAAGGTTTTTTGCGTGTGGCGTCAGGAGTGGGTAGTGGAGATTGGGGTGTGGCGTTGAACTTGTAAATGATCGTTTCTCTTATCGACGGCAGTTCCATGGCTGCGGTGGTGCTTACGGCGCCCCAAAGCGGTCCGGTATTGCGCAGAAAACGAACAACCGCCAACGTTTCGCTAATTCCGCTGTCCTAACTTCCCGTTGCAATTTCCCCCAAACATGCTATACTAATCCTATAAATCCACAGAAAGGAAGACAAAACACATGGGATTTTCTGAATTTTTGAATTCCCGGCGGGCTCCAGCCAAGGCGTTGGCTGCCGAGCTAAGGAAGCATTTTGCCTACGTCAGCATCCTGGGCGCGGATGTGAAGGCCAAGGCCGTCCAGGTGACCCGGAACACCTCCACCATCAGCCCCGGCCGGGACACGGAATGCGGTTTCGTGGTAAAAATGAGCAACGGCAGCGTATTCTATGAGTATTCCCTGGACGACATCTCCGGGGACATTCCCGCCTTGGCAGATACAATCGTTGAAGCTTTCCAGCTCAACGCTTCCCTGCTGGGCAATACCATTGGGGCCGTCCGGCTCAGTGATGAGCCTATGGTGAAATCCTTCGCCAGGGAGCACGATCTGGCAAAGTATTCCGACCAGGAGCTGCTGGATTTCTGCAAGCAGCAGTGCGCCGCGTTGATTGCAAAGGACGAGCACCTGCTGAACGCCGTGGTGGGCATCAGCACCATGGAGACCTCCAAGCTCTTCATCACCGAGAACCGGGAGCTGGACCAGAACTACGCCTGGGTCAACGGCGTGATGGCGGCGGTGTACCGGGACAATGACAAGGTGGTCCAGGCTTACGAGATCTCCGACCACCCCTGCATCGAACCGGTGCTGCGGGAGCTGCCCACCCTGCGCGATAAGCTGCTGCACAAAGCCCGGATGCTGACCCTGGCAAAGCCCATCACCCCAGGCGTTTACGACGTAATCACCGATCCCTCCATCTCCGGCCTGATTGCCCACGAGGCCTTCGGTCATGGTGTGGAAATGGACCAGTTCGTGAAGGACCGGGCCCTGGCCAAGCAGTATGTGGGCAAGTATGTGGCCAGCCCCATCTGCAACATGCGCGACGGCGCGGCATCTACGGTCAGCGCAGCCTCCTACTTCTTTGACGACGACGGCATCCTGGCTGGGGATACCCAGATCATCAAGGACGGCATTCTGGTCACCGGCATCTCCGACCTGGCCTCCGCCACGGAGCTGGGCACCGCTCCCACCGGCAACGGCCGCCGCCAGTCCTCCCGCCGGAAGGCCTACTCCCGGATGACCAACACCTTCTTTGAGCCGGGCACCGATAAGCTGGAGGACATGATCGCCTCCATTGACCACGGCTATATGCTCTTCGAGACCAACAACGGCATGGAGGACCCGAAAAACTGGGCCATCCAGTGCGTGGCCCAGTACGGCATTGAGATCGTGGACGGACGCTTGACGGACCACTACGTCTCTCCCGTGGTCATGAGCGGCTATGTGCCGGACCTGTTGAAATCCATCTCCATGGTTTCCGACAGTTGCCGGGTCATCGGCGCGGGGATGTGCGGCAAGGGCTATAAGGAATGGGTTCGGGTCAGCGACGGCGGCCCGGCAC
>JBJDYN010000125.1:0-10309 GCA_051867395.1 Faecousia sp.
TGAAACCGCCAAGACCGAGGCAGCACTGATCCTCTTAGCCATGAATGCCGCCCACGCTCTGGCAAGGTGGCTTTTGCGCTTTTTTTCAGAAATGGCCTTTGGGGCGGATTTTGTGGCTGCCAGGGGGAAGTATTTATATTTTTTCAGTAGGCCCTAAGTATCACTCACGCTTTCTTCCGCGTCTTCCCGGTTGTTCAGGATTTTGTTGGACAGCACAAAGAGCTTGCGGCCATAGGCAGTGTCAGTCTCCTGGACGGCCTGCTCATTGCGTTCCCAGAACAAAGCGATGATCTTCGCGTCTTCCACACAGAACCACTCCTTTCTTTTTTGTTCCTCACCCTGATAGTAAGAATCCAATACGAAAAGGTTACACCCATCATAACATTTTTTCAGAAAAAGGAAAGAGCCAGCTTCCCATCGTGGAAAACTGGCTCGGTTTTCACCAATGCTCTGGAATAGAAACAGACAGAGGGAGATCAATTCTCATTCAAGCAGAAAAAGGAGTTAATGGATTACTTTTCTGAACTCAATTTCACCGATGGGCTGCTTATCACAGTCGTAATAGTGAACAATCAGGATATCTCCCAGGGTACCCTGGCACATATAGGCATCAAAATACCAGTTTCCATCATCTTCCGAACCGTGGCTGCCTTCACCGTAGGTCAGGCCCTCGATTTCAACCTTCATAATGTTGTAACTGGCTTCCTGGTCGGTAACGGTTGCCGGCATACGGATGTTATATCCAAGCGGCGTTTCCGTAACCGTCATATCCCTAACGGTCAAACCGGGAATGGCATTGGGATTCAAGGGATGATAGGCCTCCCCTTCACTGGCTGCAGGCGCTTCGCTCAGAACAAAAGGCAATTCAACACGCTGCACATCGTTACTGCCTTCCTCCCGAGCGTATACCCGACATACCGCTTCCAGATTGGAGGCAGAAACCGTTTTGCTGCACTTGGTCAGAATCACCATTTCACTTTCGGAGATGTTTTCCATCCGCTGGGAGCCGCCGCCGATCTCCTCGTCGCCGACCTTAAGAATACTTGCGCCAACCAGCAGCAGCTTCTTTCCCTGAGCTGCCGCGTATTCGCTCAGGGTTTGTTCCCCGGCAATCCCAATGATACCAACGGATTGATCCGGATCTGCGTCTGTGGGCGCCACAATATATTTGTCGCCGCCGCGGATGGTGACCGTGGCCATGACGGTAGAATTGTCGCACAGAGATTCCGTAATGGCACAGCTCCAGCCCTCTTCTACTTCCGCCGCCGCGGTTTCCTGCTGGATGTAGGGTTCTGCGGCTTCGGGAAGTTCCCGGTAAGGTGTGCGGAACAGCTCCCGGATGCCGAACAGATTGGCAGCATAGGCTGTGACAGCCAGAGAAAACACCAGGCAGGCAGCAAGGATGAGCGCTATCAGTTTTCTGTGGGAGTGCGTGGATTTCGCGGGAGCGGCAATGCTATCGAACTCTCCTTCTTGGATATATTTGGGGTTGATGAAGCTCAACCCTTTCATAACTTTTCGGCCTTTCATACCGGAATACCTTCCTTTCCCAAATAGTCTTTCAGCTTATTCCGGGTGCGGAGCAGCTGCATCTTTACTTTGCTTTCCGTCATGCCATACCGTTTGCCAATGGCGGCAATGGAATCCGCGTACCAGTACCGGCGGATGAAAATGAGTCTGGAATCTTTCGGCAGCGTATCCAGAAACCCATTCAATGCCCGGATGATTTCTTTGCTTTCGGCGGAGCGTTCCTGCCCGGGGTCGGGAATACATTGCTCCAATTCTTCTGTAATGGAAACGATTTCTGCCTTGCGTTTCGCCGCCTGATTCCAGTTCAGCAGATTCAGGGACAAATGGCGGCAGATTGCGGCAATGTACGCGTAGAAATACTGGGGACGTGCCTTCGGTATGGAATCCCATGTTTTCATATAGGTATCGCTTACGATCTCTTCCGCATCCTCCAGATTTTGGAGAATCCTGCCCGATAAGCCACGCAGCTTTCTGCCGTACGCTGCATCCGTTGCGGAAATGGCATCCTCGTTTCGATTCCAGAACAAATCGATGATTTGATTGTCTGTCACGGTTACACTTCCTTTCGTTTTGGGCCCTTCACCCTATTAGACAGTATCGGAAACAGGAAGGTCACATTTATTTGTAAAATGTAGCTATTCAGTTGCACAAATTTTACCTGCTGAAATGATTGTTTCCCTTCGTAAGACGTACTGGCGCGGAAGCGCCCAAGGCTTCTCCTTGAGGAGAAGCTGTCGAGCGTAGCGAGACTGATGTGGTGTGCAGTAGGCTGTAACGCCTATTGGAGCATTACGGCGAAATCGTATTGCTGTAACACCACATCCACCCCAGGCTGCGGCCTGGGGCCCCTTCTCCTTGAGGAGAAGGCTTGGGCGCTGCCGCGCCAGTGCATCTAACCATAGAAAAACGATCATCCACTCAAAATATTTAGATACGACTGAATAGTTACGATTTTTTTACAAAGACAAAAACCAGATCATCCGTAAAGAATGGTCTGGTTTCGGCGTGGCTGTTCCGATAGGATTTCTTAAAACGAAGCATCAGACAGATTCCAATTTGATCCACATCCCTACGGGATGCGTCTCAAATCGGAAGGGACTCTCCCACGGGCTAAAAACAGTCCACCGGACTGTTTTTGCGTCAGCTTACGCTGCCGCCGCCCTTTCGAGTCCCTTCTGATGTACCAAAAACGGGCCATCCCGAATGGGATGACCCGTTTTTGGTACGCCAGAAGGGACTCGAACCCCCAACCCTCGGAACCGGAATCCGATGCTCTATCCATTGAGCCACTGGCGCATTTGCTTTACAGCTTGACTATTATAGCAGGCTTTTCCCGATTTGTAAAGAGGACAATTGAAAACATTTGAAAATATTTTTTTGCCGGGGGCTGTCATTATTTTCGGCAGACCACCGAAGATAGAACGAAAAGAAGGATTTCGAGAAGTTTCGGTGGAAAGCCTCTTCCAATTTTTCAAGAATCCTGTATAATAAATCTTGGAAATTATGCCTGCGGCTTGCAGGCTTTTTGGGAGGGTACTTATGTCTGCACTGATTCTTTCCTCTGAGGACAAACAGATCCTGGACGCCGGTTTTGCGGCGGCTTTCGGCGGGAAGCCGGAACGCTATTTTTCCGCGCCCGGACGCACCGAGATCGGCGGCAACCATACCGACCACCAGCGGGGCCGGGTGCTGGCGGCGGCGGTGAATCTGGATACCCGGGCGGCGGTCCGGGTCAATGGCACAGATACGATCCGCATTCTTTCCAAGGGCTATCCCATCAGCCAGGTGGACGTCACGGAGCTGACGCCGGTGGAGGCGGAGATCAATTCCACCCCGGCTCTGATCCGGGGTGTGGCGGCCCGATTTGCCCAGCTTGGCTGTGAAGTGAAGGGCTTTGACGCCTACTGCGAGTCCACAGTACTGCCCGGCTCCGGCTTAAGCTCCTCCGCGGCTTACGAGGTGCTGATCGGAACCATCATCAACGGCCTGTCCTTTGACGGCAGAGTGTCCCAGCCGGAGATTGCTATGATCGGCCAGTATGCGGAGAACGTGTTCTTCGGCAAGCCCTGCGGCCTGATGGACCAGATGGCCTCCGCTGTGGGCAACCTGGTGACCATCGATTTCCTGGACAAGGACCATCCGGTCATCGAGCCGGTGGACTTTGACTTTGCCTCCTGCGGCCATGCCCTGTGCATCATCGACAGCCAGGCCAGCCATGCGGACCTGACCGACGAATACGCTGCCATCCCCGGCGAACTGAAGGCGGTCTGCGCCCAGTTCGGCAAGGAGGTCCTGACCCAGATCGACGAGAAGGACTTCTATGCCCGGATGCCGGAGCTTCGGAAGACCTGCGGAGACCGGGCGGTGCTGCGGGCCGTCCACTTCTACCAGGAGAACGCCCGGGTGCCCAAGCAGGTGGCGGCGCTCAAGGCGGGGGACTTTGACAAGTTCCTGAGCCTGGTGAAGCAGAGCGGCTATTCTTCCTATATGTATCTGCAGAACGTCATTCCCGCGGGCTACAAGGCCCACCAGGACGTGGCGGTGTCTTTGGCTCTGTGCGAGCATTATCTGAACGGCCGGGGCGCCTACCGGGTCCACGGCGGCGGCTTCGCAGGCACCGTCCAGGCCTTCGTGCCCTTCGACCTGCTGGAGGAATTCAAGGCGGGCATCGACGCGGTGCTGGGCCAGGGGGCCTGCCATGTGCTGTCCATCCGTCCCCAGGGCGGCGTGGAGATGCAGGCAGAATAAGGAGGCGCTCTGTCATGAAAATTGAAACTTATATTGACTCCTTGGTTTCCTACGCCATGAACTGCGGCCTTGCGGAGCCCGTGGACCATCAGGTGCTGACAAACCGGCTGCTGGATCTGCTGCGCAAGGACGACTACGAGCCCTCCGACGAGCCGCAAACCGAGGACCTGGAGGAAATTCTGGCAGGACTGCTGGACTACGCTGTGGCCAGCGGGCTGTGCGAGGATAACATCACCGCCCGGGACATTTTCGACACCCGGATCATGGGCGCGGTGACCCCCATGCCCCGGGAGGTCATCCGTACCTTCCGGGAGAAGTACGCCCAGTCAGCGGAGGCGGCCACGGACTGGTACTACCGGTTCAGCTGCGATACCGACTACATCCGCCGCTACCGGATCAAAAAGGACATGCGCTGGAAGTACCCCAGCGAATACGGGGAGATGGACATCACCATCAACCTCAGTAAGCCCGAGAAGGACCCCAAGGCCATCGCCGCCGCCAAGAACGCCCCCCAGACGGCCTATCCCAAGTGCCAGCTGTGCCGGGAGAACGAAGGCTACGCAGGCCGTATGAACCATCCTGCCCGGGCCAACCACCGGATCATCCCCATTGAAATCTGCGGCCAGCCCTGGTGCCTGCAGTATTCCCCTTACGTCTATTATAATGAACACTGCATCGTTTTCAATTCCCGGCACATCCCCATGAAGATCGACCGCAGTGCCTTTGAAAAGCTGCTGGACTTTGTGAAGGCATTCCCCCATTACTTTGTGGGCTCCAACGCGGACCTGCCCATCGTGGGCGGCTCCATCCTGAGCCATGAGCACTTCCAGGGCGGGCACTACCGGTTTGCCATGGAGAGCGCCGGGGAGGAGAAGGAGCTTTCCTTCCGGGGCTATGAAGATATCCATGCGTGCATTGTGAAGTGGCCCATGAGCGTGATCCGTCTGAACGGCAGGGAACCGGAGCGTCTTGCGGAGCTGGCGGATAAAATCCTCACCTGCTGGCGGGGCTATTCCGATGAAAGCGTGGGCGTGGCTGCCTTCTCCGACGGGGAGCCCCACAACACCATCACCCCCATTGCCCGGCGCAGAAGCGACCTGTATGAGCTGGATCTGGTGCTGCGGTGCAACATCACCACACCGGAGCATCCCCTGGGCGTGTTCCACCCCCATGCGGACAAGCACCATATCAAAAAGGAGAACATCGGCCTTATCGAGGTCATGGGCCTGGCGGTGCTGCCCAGCCGCCTGAAAGGGGAGCTGACGGATCTGGCAGCGGCCATCGTGGCAGGGAAGGACATCGCTTCCGATCCGGTGCTGAATAAGCACGCCGACTGGGTGATGCAGCTGAAGCAGCAGTACACCTTTACACAGGAGAACGCCATGGACATCCTGATGCAGGAGACTGGCAAAGTCTTCGCCGGAGTCCTGGAGGATGCGGGTGTGTACAAGTGCACGCCGGAAGGCCGGACTGCGTTCCTGAAATTTGTGGACGCCGTGAATACGGCAGAATAAGCAGGGCCAAAAAAGATAGAGAAAATGCCATCCGGGATGCTCCTGGATGGCATTTTTGAGGCTTAGTATCAGAAGAAGTTCACCAGCCCCACCACGAAGATGACGCCCACCATCACCGGCAGAACGTAGGTTATGTAGGGCCGCATCCACTTGGCGACCTTCAGGCCGGTGCCCTCGTTGGCTTCCGCAAGGAAAGCGTCCCAGCCCCAGCCGTACCGGGTGGTGCAGAAGAGAATGAAAAGCAGAGAGCCAAGCGGCAGCAGCAGGTTACTGACCAGGAAATCCTCGCTGTCCAGGATGTCATGCCCGGCAATGGGACGGACATTCTGCCACACGTTGTACCCCAGCAGGCAGGGCAGGCTCAGCAGGAAGATGGCGATGCAGCACAGAATGCAGGTCTTCCGGCGGGTCCAGCCGGTCATTTCGCAGACGCAGCAGACAATGTTCTCAAATACAGCCAGCACTGTGGAGTACCCGGCGAAGGTCATGAACAGGAAGAACAGGCTGCCCCAGAACCGACCCATGGGCAGATGGTTGAACACATTGGGCAGGGTCAGGAAAATCAAAGCCGGGCCGTTTTTTACATCCACCCCGTAGGCGAAGCAGGCGGGGAAGATAATCAGGCCGGAGCACAGTGCCACCATGGTGTCCAGGACGCAGACCTGCACCGATTCCCCGGCCAGGGAATGCTCTTTGCCGATGTAGCTGCCGAAGATCGCCATGGAGCCCATGCCCACGCTCAGGGTGAAAAAGGCCTGGTTCATGGCGCCCACTACCACATTGGCAAACCCGATGTCCCGCATGCGGCTTAAGGAGGGCAGCAGGTAGAATTTCAGCCCCTCGGCGCCGTCCTCCAGGAACATGCTGTTGCCCGCCAGGACCCACATCAGCGCCATCAGGGCCAGCATCATCCATTTGGTGACCCGCTCCAGACCCTTCTGGACCCCAAGGGAAATGACGGTGAAGCCAGAGACCACGATGAACCCCATGTAGAGCGCCATGGAGCCAGGATTTGCCAGCATAGCGCCGAACATACCCTCCACGGCAGCGGTGTCCAGCCCCTCGAATTTTCCGGCGGCAGTGCTGACGAAGTATTGCAGCATCCAGCCGGCTACGGTGGTGTAGAACATCATCAGCAGCACATTTCCTGCCAGGCAGAAGTAGCCGTGGATGTGCCATTTGGTGCCGGGCTTCAGCTGCTGATACAGATGGACGGGACTTTTCTGGGCGGCCCGGCCCATGGCAAACTCCATGGTCAGAACGGGGACGCCGATGAGAAGCAGACACAGCAAGTAGATCAGCACAAAAGCGCCGCCGCCATACTGACCGGTCATCCAGGGAAATTTCCAGACGTTGCCGATGCCGATGGCGCATCCGGCGCTGATGAGCAGGAAGCCAAGACGGCTACCCAAATGTTCGCGCTGCATAAGGGGTTCCTCCTGTCAAAAATTCAAAAATGTCTGTAAAACCTGATGATTCAGGCTGTTCAGCATCCTTATTATAAAGGATAAGGCGGAAATGTCAATACACATCTGCGGCGCGTGCCAGATGTGTTTGTAACGCGGCAGGCATTCACAGGTCGTTTACATTTCGTCTATTTACTTTTCTCCCGATCAATGGTATAATGCACGGATAGAAGAAAAGGAGGCGAGTGCGTGCGCCGTTATTTAGACAACCTAAAAGACTCTGCCAAGCAAGGAGATATCTTCCTGCTGATCCTATGCCTGATTGTATCCGGCTTCGGAATCGTGGTCATTGCCAGCGCCACCTCTGCCAAAACCGGCGGAAATTTCCGTTACGTTGCCATTCAGCTTGCCGCCGTATTCCTGGGGGTGTTGATGTACATCTTTGTTTCCTCCCTGGATATGGATTTCCTTTCGGAGCATCGGGGCGTTATGGTGGCCTTCAACTGCGTTCTGCTTCTGCTGCTGATCCCCTTCGGTACCGACCACGGCTCCGGTAACCGAAGCTGGCTGGACTTCCCTGGACTTCCCATCGACATCCAGCCTGCGGAGGTCTGTAAGATCACCTATATTATTATCAACGCTTCCGTCATGGCGTCCCACCAAAACCGAATCTCCCATCCGGTTTCGGTTTTTCACATGCTGATGCATCTGATGCTGCTGTTCGGCCTGAACATGGCGCTGTCCAGTGATATGGGTGTGTCTCTGATTTTCGTGTTTATCTTCATCGGCATGGCTTTTGCCGGCGGTGTCAGTTTGTGGTGGTTCGCTCTGGCCATTGGTGGGATCGGCCTGTGCTTCCCGATCCTGTGGCCCTTCCTGGGCAAATATCAGCAAAACCGAATCCGGATTTTGTTTGACGATACCATCGATCCCCAGGGCATCAACGAACGCTACCACTACAAGATGAACCTACAGTCCCTGACCGGCGGAGGCCTGACGGGACAGGGCCTGTTCAACGGCAACCGTACCCAGGCTGGTTCCCTGTTCGCCGGGCATACGGACTATATCTTCTCCTCCATCGGTGAGGAGCTGGGCTTTTTTGGCTGCGTGGTGGTTATGATTCTGGAACTGGCTATTATCGCCCGGTGCATCTATGTAGGCATCCGGTGCCAGGACTACATGCGCCGGGTCATTTGCTTCGGTGCCGCGTCGGCCCTGATGTTCCAGGTGATGATTAATGTGGGCATGTGCATTGGCACCATGCCGGTTATCGGTCTGACTCTGCCGCTGATCAGCTACGGTGGCTCTTCTGTGGTGACCATTTTCGCCATGCTGGGCCTTGTCTCCGGTGCTTATGCGCGACCACAAAGTCTCAGTCACGAACGATATGTACAGCCTTACCGGGGCTGAATTTCACCTGCCGCCCACTTCCGGGCGGCAGGTTTTTTCGGGCTTCGCGGAATGCAGGCGACGATTCTGCAGCGGCATGGGCTTTCGCGTAAATGATCGTTTATCGCAGCAATCTGCCGAAATGCGATGCGCATCAAAGGTTTGCGCACTTAGCGTAGGGGGCGGCATCCTTGACGCCCCTTTGGCATGCGTACCGTCACAAGGGGCGTCAGGGATGCCGCTTTATTACGAACTGTAAACGATCTTCCACTGCACCTGCGGTCGAGGGGCCCAAAGGATGTTCGTCCGCCACCCAAAGTGCGTAACGCATTTGCCGCGGGCTTTGCCCGCTAAACGATCATTTATCTGCCCATATTTAAGGCAGAAACAAGCTCCCCAGCCGTCCGGTTGGGGAGCTTGTTTTAGGTTCTATGAATTACTTGTGAGCACCGGCGATCTGGGCGGCGACTTCAGCGGCGAAATCGTCAACCTTCTTCTCAATGCCCTCGCCCTTGACGTAGTGAACAGCGTCAACGAACTTAATCTTGCCGCCCAGCTTCTTGGCAGCGTCGGCAATGTAGCCTTCCACGGAGCCCTGGAACAGATCAGAGCGGACAAAGTCCTGCTGCAGCAGGCAGTTCTCCTTGAAGAACGCGTTGATCTTACCGGCAGCGATCTTCTCCTTGATCTGAGCGGGCTTGTTGGCCATCTTGGGATCGTTGTCCATCAGGGCAACCTGGACCTGCATCTCGTGGTCTACGTCAGCCTGAGGTACCAGAGCCTTGTCCCAATACTTGGGGCTCATGGCGGCGATCTGCATTGCCACGTTCTTGCCAATCTCGGTGGCGTCAATGCCGCCTTCCACAGCCAGATTCACCAGAACGCCGTGGGAACCGCCAGCGTGGACGTAAGCCACGGAGGTGTTCTCGGCAAAACGGGTGAAGCGGCGGATCTGGATGTTCTCGCCGATGGACATGACCTTCTCCTGCAGAATCTCAGTGACGGTCAGGTCGGAGCCGGGGTACTTGCAAGCCTTCAGAGCCTCCACATCAGCGGGGTTCTGGGTGGCGACTGCCACGGCCAGGTTCTTCACCAGGTCCTGGAACGCATCGGTCTTGGCGGCGAAGTCGGTCTCGGAGTTGACCTCGATAACCACGCCAATGCCGTCCACAACGGTAGCCAGGGCCACGCCCTCGGCAGCAATGCGGTCAGCCTTCTTGGCGGCCTTGGCCAGGCCCTTTTCCCGGAGCCAGTCAACAGCCTTGTCCATGTCACCGTCGGTGGCCTGCAGGGCCTTCTTGCAGTCCATCATGCCAACGTTGGTCATTTCACGGAGCTTCTTAACGTCCTGTGCGGTAAAAGCCATTTTCGTATCCTCCTAAAAATCTATCTCTTACTCAGCGGCGGCTTCCGCGGTCTCGGCAGCCTCGGCGTCCTCACCCTGACGGCCCTCGATGGCGGCGTTGGCCATGGCGGCGGCGATCAGACGGATGGCGCGGATGGCATCGTCGTTGCCGGGGATCACGTAATCGATCTCATCGGGGTCGCAGTTGGTGTCCACGATGGCCACGATGGGGATGTTCAGCTTGCGGGCCTCGGCGATGGCGTTGCGCTCCTTCCGGGGGTCAACGATAAACAGAGCGGCAGGCAGCTTCTTCATTTCCTTCACGCCGCCCAGGTACTTCTCCAGCTTTTCGATCTCGCCCTGGTGCTTGATGACTT
>JBJDYN010000126.1:0-10290 GCA_051867395.1 Faecousia sp.
ATGAGGACATGATCTTCGGCCCCCGGAACTACGGCCTGAGCAAGGAGGAAACGGAGCGCCGGGTGGATGACGTACTGAACCGTCTGGGACTCTCGGAATTGAAACACCGCTATAACCACAAAATCTCCGGCGGCGAAAAGCGGATGGCCGCCATCGCAACAATTCTCGCCATGGAGCCGGAGATGATCCTGATGGATGAGCCGTCCACAGCCCTGGACCCCGTCAACCGCCGGACCGTGATCAACACCATCCGCTGTCTCCCCCAGACCAAGCTCATCGCTTCCCACGACCTGGATATGATTCTGGACACCTGCCAACGGGTGATCCTCCTGTCCCACGGAAACATCGTGGCAGACGGGGACGCGGAAACCATCCTGCGGGACAAGGCGCTGCTGGAAGCCAATCGCATGGAACTGCCCTTCTGTCTGCAGGGGTATCCCCATTAAAAAAGCCACCCCCTCCGCATCCGGAGGGGGTGATCCTGCTTTTTTGACAGCCAAAAAAGAGGAAATCGTTCATAGTATTCATAGCAGCCCAGGCACAGCATGGGCAAAGTGGATGCAAAACATTCTCTCCGTGAAGGACCTCCCCCACGAAAACGCCGCCCAGGGTATCAATGGCGACTATCCGGAAATTTCCTTTACCTTCCTGCGCCATGTGGTGGAAGGGCTCATGGGTGTCACCCCCCGACGTTCCGGGCCGGACCTTGACAACACCGTCCTGGCTTCCGGGGGACATCGGCTGCGTGACTCTTGAGGGGCAGAAAATCGGCCAAAACCGGATTACCCTGACCCACAGGTGCCGCAGCGCCTCTGTGCTGCAGAACCTGTCCGGCGATACGCTTCAGTGGACGGCCCGCTTCCCCGGGGAACATCAAAACATTCTGGTGGGCAGGCAACCGTTTCCCGCCCGTATCCGCAAAAAATGCGGTATTTTGTTCAGTGAAGTTACGCTGCCCGTGGAAATGGGCCGTGAAATCCGCGCGGAGCTTCCCGTGTAACAATTTTTCTTCGATAGGAGTGCTTTTTATGGACAAATCTTTTTTCATCGGCAACCGTCAGCGCTTTGCCGATGCCATGAAACCAGGCTCTTTTGCCGTGCTGCTTTCCGGCAGAGAGATCCGCAAAACCAGCGATGCGTTTTATCCCTTCTTCGCGCAAAGGAACTTTGTGTACCTGACCGGCATTCAGCAGAAAAACTCCGTACTGGTGATCTGCAAGGACGGCTCCGCCTCCGTTACCGAACGGCTGTATCTCCTGCCCTCTGACGCAATGGCAGAGCGCTGGACCGGACGGCGGCTGACCGCCAGGGAATCATCGGACATTTCCGGCATTTCCGATATCCGGCCTGAAAGCCGGTTCCTGCCCGATCTGCAGGCTCTGGCAGTCTCCGGTGGCTATGAAGCGCTGTATCTGGACCTGTTCCGTTACGCCCCCGACGACATCGACACAGCAGCTCACGGCGTTGCCGCCATGGTCGGGAAAGAGTATCCCTACTTACAGCTGCGAAATGCCAATCCCATCCTCCGTTCCCTGCGCACCATCAAGCAGCCCTGTGAAATTGCCGCACTGCGGGAGGCGGAAAAAATCACCGGTGCGGGCATTCTGGCAATGATGAAGGCTTCAAAGCCCGGTATGTATGAATACCAGTACAAGGCGGAATTTGACAGGGCCATCGGGCAGTTCGGCCCGGAGGGCCCAGGCTTCGCCTCCATCATTTCCGCAGGCGCCAATAATTTCTTCATTCATTACGATTCCTATACCGGTCAGGCCAAGGACGGAGACATGATCCTCAACGATGTGGGTGCCCAGTATGACAACCTGATTACCGACGTTTCCCGGGGCTTCCCCTGCAACGGCAGATTCACCGACCGTCAGAAGCTGCTCTACGAATGCGCTCTGCAAACCTCCAACCACATGTTCTCCATCATCCGTCCGGGGATGAAAATGAAGGATGTGGACGCCACCATCCGCAGCTATAACGCCCAGCTTTTGAAGGATGCCGGCGTGCTGAAGGATGTGGCCGATGTGGGAACCTACATGTGGCACGGCGGCGCGCATCACATTGGCTATGACTGCCACGATGCCATCGCTGTGCCGGAGATCATCGCCCCCAATATGGTCTTCTGCGTGGATGTGGGCATCTATCACGAGGAATGGGGCATCGGCTTCCGGGTGGAGGACAACTGCCTGGTCACGGAAACCGGCTGTGAAAACCTCTCCGCCGCCATCCCCAGAACTGTCGCCGATATTACGACGGTTATGCGAAAAGGAGTTGTATGAGCAAGCTGCTGATGCTTTTGATCGCCGCCGGAGCGCTGCTGGGCGGCATCGACAAGATACTGGGAAACCGGTTCGGTTTCGGGCAGAAGTTTGACGAGGGATTTCTCCTGATGGGCTCCATGGCTCTTTCCATGACCGGTATCATCTGCCTTGCCCCGGTGCTGTCCTCCTGGCTGGGTGTTGTTATCAAACCGGCCTTTACCGCCATCGGGATCGACCCAGCCATGTTTGGCTGCGTGTTGGCCATCGACATGGGCGGCTATCAGCTGGCCATGGATCTGGCGTTGGACCCGGAGATCGGACGTTTTTCCGGCATCATCGCCTCCGCCATGTTCGGCTGCACCTTGGTGTTCACCATTCCCGTGGGAATGAGCGTTCTCCCGGAATCGGACCGTCCCCTGTTTCTGAAAGGACTGCTGGCGGGTCTGATCTCCCTGCCGGCGGGACTTGTGACAGGGGGACTGCTGCAGGGACTGGCGCTGGGCAGCATCCTGTACCAGTGCCTTCCCATTTTCCTTCTGTCCGGATTTCTTCTCTTTGGGCTGATCCGATTTCCCGGGACCATCATCCGGGTTTTTTCCCGGTTTGCCAATCTGATCCAAATCATCGCCACCGTCGGGCTGACGCTGGCCGCCGTCCAGCACATTGCGGGTGTGAACTTGCTGCCTGGCCTTGCGTCCCTTGAGGAAGCCCTGACAATCGTAGGTTCCATCGCCATTGTTATGCTTGGCAGCCTTCCCCTGGCAGAATTGCTCCGAAGGGTCCTGCAGCGGCCCTTCCGCTGGATCGGCAGCAAAACAGGCCTCAATGACAGCAGCACCACCGGCATCATTATGGGCACCATCACGGTCATGCCCGCCCTGGTCATGGTGCCGGACATGGACAGCCGTGGAAAAGTGCTGTGCGGCGCTTTCCTGGTCTGCGGAGCCTCTGCCTTTGCCGCGCACATGGGCTTTGCTGCCGGAACGCAGCCGGATCTGATCCTGCCGCTTCTGGGAGGAAAATTCTCAGGTGCCCTCGTGGGTATGGCAATTGCAATGGTAATGACCAGATCCACTATTAGGAAATGAAACGGAGAAGAAGTAACATGCAGCAATACATGGATGCTTTTTCAAGCCAAATGCCGGACCCAGTCTGGAATTACGGAGAGTTCCGGTTCCCAAGCCTGGTCCCGGCGAAGTCCTGATCAAGGTTCACAAATCCGCCATCTCCGGCACAGATGTCCATATCCACCTAAACTCTGCCCAGCATTATCCTATAGAATCCGGCGCGAGGATAGCGAGCCCATCATAAATCTCCCTCTGCCGTTTCGTCAGTGGGTTCAATAGCCTGGGGGTGTGGCTGCCCGGATATTATATTGTTTTCATTTTGTCAAGCTCCAGCAGAATGCTGTAAAGGGTCAGGCAGTTCTTCTGCATATACGACTTGAGCTGTTTCAGAAGATATGCTTGAACAATCAGAGCAAGAAATGACACAAAGATTTTTCCCTTGGCCGTTTGCGTATGGGATATAAATGCAGTCTGCAAGATGAGTCTGGTTTTCCAAATCCTGCTTGCATTGATGTGTGTCCCCTTATTCAAAAAGAGCATCGGTAAATGCGAATTGTAATGTCCGCAACTCCCTTTGCTGTCTGAGATATTACAAACATCTCAAATACTTCTAACCTAAATTCTGCTCAAAATTATCCTATACAACCCGATAATCACAACTTTCTCATGCGTATACAGATCATTTTCTGGAAAGAAACATAGATTTCAGAACAATTTAAATCGCAACGGCACCGAAAATCTGTATGGATATTTGACATATACAGCCGTCAAAAAAGTGAGCAAAATAGTTTGAAAATTATGATTATTTTCCGTTAAATTGAACATTTTGGAAACAAATGTTTTGCATGGGATAATTCTTGCAGAGTTTAGGTTCTAAAAAGTTTTTACTTTCTCGTGTTGGCATCTCAATTTTCTTCATAATTATGACCTCATCCCTGATCAAAATTTTGATGTGAAGGATGAGGTCATAACTTTTCGACAGAAATAAGAAAAGCCCTTGAAACTCAAGAAGTTTCAAGGGTTTGGAGCTGCTAGCCAGATTCGAACTGGCGACCTCATCCTTACCAATTCTTTTCAGACTGTTTTTTCTTGATGTAGCTTATCGTATCTTATTCTTAAAACATGTTGCAACACAATATCTTTTCCGTTCTGCTTATCGTTTCTTGATGTATGTTGTTGTGCCTTGTTGGTATGGGTTTTTAGTTGTCGGTATGGGTTTTGTATGGGTTTTTCTAAGCGGTAAGGAATTAGTTTGCTATCAACTTGGGCCGTTTGTCAATGCTCCCGCCACCGTGGCGGGATTTTTTATTCTCAATCATCCGATTTCGAGGCACACATGAGCGATTCCAAAGTATACACGCGGCCTATCTTTTGAGGTGGTATTGGGCCACGGTATCCATAGGCTTTGCACTTAAAAAAACTTTCTGAATGATTGAATGTTTCTTCGACATTTTTTTCGTCGGCTTTGTTAATATGTACGGAGAATACCATGATCTCGTGGCAGTTAAGGCAAAGAAATCTAGCTGCATTTTCAATGCTATCTGCCAAGTACACATAGCCATCAGCAGACGGTAGGAGGCCACGCGTCAATATGCTTCCTCCATTCTCCGGCTTTGTTGCATGATAGTAAATTCTCATAAATAGCTATCCCCCTTCGGCAATCGAAGAATAATTCTATAACCGCCTATTCCTCTGTGGCTGCTTCTGGATTTGATTTATTTAGGCTGTTCCGCATACTCAACAATATCGCCGGGCTGGCATTTTAAGAGCTGGCAGATGGTGGAGACGTTCTCCCACGAAACAAGTTCGCCGTTCCTGATCTTCTGCAAGGTTGCCTCTCCGAGCAGTTTCTCTTTACGGATTCTGTAAGAGGAGTACCCAGCATCCTTCAGCGCTGCCAGAATATCCATTTTGTAAACGATTGGCATTGTGTTACCTCCTATTGGCAAAGTGTGGCGGTGGTTTCTGAAAAATTGCCCTCTTCCACTATCCGCATTATATCACGCAATATGCACTAATGTCAAGTGTATAAATTGCATGAATCAAACACTAATATTATGTGTATATTGTCAATAGACAAACACACGATTTTAGTGTATACTATAACCATAAAGAACAGGGCAACCCAATTTCAACACCGCCTGTTGTAAGCCCTAGAACAAACACAAAGGAGCGGAGGCAGCCGGAGAGACGGCAGAGGGAAAGCCAACCGGGAAAAGGTGAACGGTAGCAGGTCACCACAAGCCGAAAGCGCCCGATACTCTAAGCAATATACCTGTGATCCGGTACAATCCCCGGTACATGACAGCGAAGATTCTTTGAGGGTTGGCAAACCACACAAAAACAAGGAGGTACACACAATGAGCATGAACGAATTGGAAAGCAAGGTCAATGAGCTGCGGGAGCTGCGCCGCATGGCTGACGAGTTGGCCGGGGAGATCGCCGCCACAGAGGACGCTCTGAAAGCGTACATGACCGCCAACGGAACCGATGAACTCTACGGCCCCAGCTTCAAGATCACCTGGAAGGAAGTCACCAGCAGCCGCCTGGACAGCAAGGCCATGAAAGTGGCGGCCCCGGAGCTGTGGCAGCGGTTCACCAAGCAGACCACCGCCCGCCGCTTCATCGTTGCATGATGGGAGGCGCGGCAGTGCTTACACCACTCAAGTCAATTCATGCCAAGTGCCTGGATTGCAGCTGTGGCAGCCAGAACGAAGTAAAGCTATGCTCGGTAACGGCTTGTCCGCTTTTTCATTACCGGTTTGGGAAGAATCCGAACCGGGCAGGAATTGGCAACCACAGCGCCGTTACACCGAACTCAGCTAACGATTTTGCGGGAAACGCCGCCACGGAGGGTACTTATACCACCGCCACAGAAAACGCCGCAGAACGGCCAGGAAGTCCATCAAAAGAAAAGCCCTTTGCATCAGCCCGCCAAGACTAAGATGCAAAGAGCCTAACCACCCACAGAGGGGATGAAATGATTATACACGTTTCGTTCCCTCTGTGTCAACTAAAAAATATTTAGGAGGAACAACAAATGACATTGAATCTCGTAAAAACCACCTATGCCGACTTGGACAGTACGGCCCGCTGTGTTCTAGCTCTGCGAAACAAGCCTTTTTTCTTCGTCCGCATGCAGAGTACTCTCTACATGAATAAGAACATGAAGGGCGTCCGCAAACTGACTGCGGCCATCGAAACCATGTGGAAATATGACTTCATGGCTAATGAGGAAATCATGGCCGAAGTTGACGCGGCCTATGATACCATTTCCCAGATTGCGGGCAAGGAAGCGGCCAGCCAGGCTTTTGAAGCTTGGAGTGAAATGGCCGATGAGAGCCGCAAGGCCAGGGCAAGTGAAAAGGCAATAGAGTGGGTGACAACAGTCTACGAAACCATGAGCGAAGAGGCATGGGACGAGATCTGCGCCGCCGGATATGATTCAATTTTTGTACGGCATGGGCTTTCCCAAGCGTTTTGGAACCTCCGGGATCAACACCCCAATAGCCCCAAATACAAGGAGAATTTCAAAAACTGGGCCGACGCCGCTTTTGTGTACGGCTATCAGATCGGCAAGGAAGCCGCTAAAAAGGCGAGGGAAGCATGAACGACAAAATCATGGCCGATCGAAGAAAAGACCGGGAGCCGCCGCAATGGTAGCTCCCGGTAATTTTTTGTCTGTGGCGGCTTTATGCTCTTCCCAAGCGGGAAGAATCTATCCTGCAATTATCCTCTGTCCTCTGTGCCGTGGTAGAACTGGCGGAGGCGGCGGGAACTTTCTGGCTTTCTGAGCTGCCTCAACGCGTCACTCTCCATCTTTCGAATGCGTGCAGGCTCAAAGTCTTTTGATTTGGCGACCTCAGCAAGCGTCATTCCACAATAATACCGCATACGCAAAACATCTGCTTCAAGCGCGGGAAGTGCCGACAAGGACGTTTCCAGAGCCTCATGGAGCTGCCTTTGGTATTCCCTGTCCAATACAGCCTGCATAGTGGCGGCGGCTTTGGGGTCTGGAATTAAGTCCCCGAAAATGGGGCTGTCCTCTTCGTCACCAATCGGCGCATCAAGGCTCAGGGCGTGGTTTACCGGGTCATTTTTCGCCGCTTGCGTCCGGAAACCGGTGCACTCTGCAAAAGCCTGTTTCAGGTGATACATGAACCATGTAGAGAATCTGCATTTCTCGGGCTGGAAGGTTCCCACAGCCGCCACAAGGGCGGGATAGGCAGATTGATACAGGTCGTCAAAAGTCACGCCATAACGCCCGTCCAGCGCCTCCACAATGTGGCGGGCTTTCCATGCAGCAAGCCCCGCCACTTGCTCCCACAGTTCACCCATTCGATCAGTGTCTCCGGCCTGAATCGCCGCCGCCAATTCCTCATTTGACATTTGTGCCTGCCCCCTGTATAATAATTTTGTCAAAGCATATACGGAGCGCAGCTTCTGGTATACCGCCGGGGGCTGTGTTTTCTGTTTTGGATACTGGGTCGAAAACTACGGGCTTTAGACTTTACGCCGTGATCTGTCCAATTTTGGACAGATCTCCTTAATTTTTTGACGGCTGTTTTTCTATATCGGATTTTCCGACTGCACAATTCTGTGCAGTTCATGAGATCGGCTCAAAATTCAGCCGTCGGCTCCTTTTTTGGTGTGCCTGAAATGTCGCCAATTTTGGCGATATAGCTTACACCCCCAATGACCGCTGCCGCTGCCGCTGGTATTTGGTAACAGTTTCAGATATTTTTCTTCCGTCTAGGTAAACGCCAGAGCTTTCCAGAATGGCCTGCAAAAGCCGGTTCTGTTCTCTCAGCAATGCGATTTGCTCGGCGCTTGAAGTGACCTTAGCTACAGCATCTTCGATGGTGCTCAAAGGCGCTTCAATGTTGGTGCCGCTGCGCTGGTCGCCGAGGACGGCCATGAATTCATGGTTTGGTGGGATCACTGCGCCCTGTGCCAGATACGGGATCTGTGGCGCCGTAAACTGTGGCAGGCTCAGGCCGATGCTGTTTCCACCCGGAAGGTTGATGTTGAAGCTAAGTGCGCTGAATAGGGAGTTTATTCCGTCCACGACGGCGCTTATCATGCGGTTAATGACGCCGATAACGCCGTTTACGGCTCCTTTTATGCTGGAAACAATGCCGTTCCAGATATCCGCCGTCGCGTCCTGCACCGCGCCCCATGCGTCCGAAAATGCGTTCTTGATATCAGAAAGCGCCGTGCTGATCCAGGTTTTCACATCCTGCCAGGAAGTCTTGATCCTGTTCAGAAGCCCCTCGATTAAGTAACCGCCCAGTTCTGCCATGACAGTAGACGGAGAGTGAATACCGAATGCAGCCTTGAATCCGTCAATGAAGGGCTGGAAGATATTTTCCTGTATCCAGGTGCCAATGTCCTTGAATTTCTCCAATATGCCATTGAGCAGCCCCTCCATTGTGAACTGCCCATCTTCATAGGCCGCATCGCTCCACCAGGTCACAACATCGTCCCATGCCTCTTGGATCAGTCCCCACAGGAAGGACGCTGCCGCGCCAAAGGCAGAACCGATAGCTGTGAACACAGATTCCGCCACAGCCGCCCAATCAATACTCACCAGGAACAACTTTACCTGTTCGCCAAGCGTATACCAGTCAATATTTTGGATCGTTTCGCTCATGGATTCAAAGAACCCAATTACGATATTTCCGGCAGCTTGCGCGAGCTGGGTCATGTCCAGATTCAGTAAGAACCCGGCCAGCGTTTCTATGGCGATTTTGAATTTGGCCCACAGCCACGCCCCTACATTGCTCCAATCGATTTCCGAGATAGCATTGTTGACCATATCTGCAATACTTGCGCCCAAATTCAGCCAGTCGAAGGTATAGATGAACGATACCAACAGGCCCAGTGCGGTGTTAAGCCCGGCCCCCAGTGCTCCGCCTAAAGTGCCCCAATCGATTTGATTGACAAGGCCGTTCATTGCATCCGCCAGCTCCATGCCCAAAAGAACGACTTTTTCATACACTCCCGGGAAAGTGAACATTTCGTACAAGTTTGCAGAAAAGGAATTGAGCCAGTTGGAGAATGCCGCAAGCCCATTCTTGAGCCTGGGAATTCCGTCGTTCAGAATGGAATCCAGAGCCGCGGAGAACGCCTGTCCCCAGGATTCAAACTGGAACGGTTCAACCTCCACCGTTTCGAATGCTGAGTTTGTCCCGCCACCGCCGCCGGAGCCACTGGAGCTGTCGCTGAGTTTGTTGATCTCGTCAAAGCCCATCAGCGATTTGGCCGCGTCCTCTGCCGCTCCGGCTGTATTCTCCAGGCTTTCTGCGTAGTTTTCTTGAACCTTCGTTGCTTTCACATAGGATTTTTGCCCGGTGAGCATTGCGGTGAGCCGTGCAACAGCATTCGCCGCAGAGGAAAGCATATCTATGAACCGGGTCAAAATTGGGGCAACCGCCGTCAGGATCGGCGCGAATGCTGTGGCAAGGCTGTTTTTTAACTGTGTCAGAGATGACATGATCGAGGATATTCCCGCATTTACAGGGGCGGAATACTGGGCCAGATTCTTGAATCCTTCCGTCAGAGCGCTGCGCAGTTTGTTAAACAGTGCGTACAGACTGCGAATGCCCAGGGAGTATTTCAGCATCGTCATGATACCGGAACTGAAAGACTTATTCGTCTGGTTGGAGCTTTTGAACAATGACAAAAATGCATTTGACGCTTTCCCAGCGAGGGAGGCCAAGCCTTTCGCTCCGGTTTTTGCAAGATTTCCGATGCTTTTCAGCACGGAGCCGGTAGCCTTTGCCACAGTTGACGGTAGCTGCCTGAAGCTATTTGCAAGCCAATTAAGGCCCTCTTTGAGTGTCTTGAATCCGTTTGAAAAACTAAAGCCATTGAAAAGAGATTCTTTCAGCTTTGCAAATATAGACCCAATCCGGGACGCGGCCTGCTGTACTTCCTGAACCTGTTGTTCCGAATCT
>JBJDYN010000127.1:0-9914 GCA_051867395.1 Faecousia sp.
CAAGCACCCCAACTATAAGTTCACATCCGACTTTGACAAGCGAAACGAATTGGACATAGAGCGTTTCCTGTCCCACCGCCTCCGGCTGAAACCGGAACAGCCCTGCGAGGTGTATGAAGTCAATCCGTCCGGCCCAACTGCCTAGTTAGGCAGAATCTATAGAAAGGTTCAGAGAAGTCAACGTGAAGTGTCCCTTCAAAATCTTTATGAATTTTTGGAGGTTCACTTATATGGCATTTTTCAATTCCGCTATCAATGTTTTGCAGACCCTGGTCGTTGCTTTGGGCGCTGGTCTTGGCGTATGGGGCGCAATCAATCTGCTGGAAGGTTACGGCAATGACAACCCCGGCGCAAAGTCCCAGGGCATGAAGCAGCTTATGGCTGGCGGCGGTGTGGCGCTGATCGGCATCACCCTGGTGCCGCTGCTGTCCGGTCTGTTCACTGTCTAACCTGATGCGGTAATTACAAAAGCTCCTACCTCTTTTTGGGGTAGGAGTTTTCCCATTCTAAAACGAAAGGAGACTCATGATGAAACGCTTACGGAGAATGATTTCCCTCCTGTTGGTGTTGATTCTGTGCTTTGGTTTAGTTCCCGGTGTGTCAGCCGCAGAAGCGGATACACCGGGAGTCAATACGGAACCGGAATCGACACAAGCCGGGGAAACAACCACTCCTGACGAAGAAACCCAGGCAGAAGAAACAACGTCCCCGTCAACGGAGCCTGAGACAGAAGCCGCCGAAGGTTTGGAAGAGGAAGCCTTGGGAGACGAGTCGGAAATCATGGCATTCGCTTCCGACAATTACGCGGTTATGAGCATTGCCAGCACCCAGAACAGCATCATGCTGTTCGATTATGCGGACAATGGCAATTACACCACGGTATTAAACTACCAGGTGTCCTGTACCTACAAACCCAACGGCACTGATACGACCCGGACGGCGTACATCAAGAACCTGGGCTGGCATTTTGCCCGGTACGGCGGCGTTGCCTATGCGGATGACCCCATCTATTGCATTGAGCCTTGGCGCACCTACGCAGCCAGCACCTCTGGCAACTCCGTTGACCGGGACGTGACCCTGGATGGCAGCGGAAGCACCACCGGAAGTAATGTCTGGTATGCGCTGCCTGCTGCGAGACGGGAGGCTATTGGCCTGATCCTGCTGTACAGTAACCAGATGTGGGATCACTCCATCAGCGTGACCACCACCTCCAAGGCCAACAATCCCAACGTTCCGCTCCGTGTAGCAACCCAGTTCCTGATTTATGAAATAGTCTGTGGGCTGCGAGATCCCAATACCTTTACGCTCAACGCTGCAAATGAGTGCGGCACCAGCGGTGACGTATTCTACAACGCAGGTGTTGACAGTGTTTCCAACTTCGCCCCGAACTACAATACGCTGGTTTCCTATATTCAGTCGGCAATGAAGATCCCCAGTTTCACCAGCAAGTCCAGCAGCAGTGCGCCGACGATTACGCTGAGCGGTACGTCCACCTCTGTAACGGATTCCAACGGTGTGCTGTCCAATTTCAGCTTCTCCAATGGCAACGGGGCCAGCTTCAGCAAGAGCGGAAACACCCTGACAATCACCCAGACCGGAACCATTTCGGAGTCCACCATCTTTACGACTACCCGGTATGCTCCATCCGCTGCCAATTCTACCTACAATATTTGGTATATGTCTGGTTCTACCTATCAGACCTGTATCAACCTGTACAGCGCTTCCAGCGGCAATCTCAATGCTTACTTCAAGCTGAAAGCGCCTGCGCTGGGAGCCATCAGTCTGACGAAAACCACCGAGGACGGCAAAAACCTGTACGGCTGGCGGTTTGGGGTTTACAGCGACAGCACCTGTACCAGCCTGGTTTCCGGGCCGCACACTACGGACAGCAGCGGTAAGATTTCCGTGACCGGACTGTCCGCAGGCACTTACTATGTGAAGGAGCTGGGACACACGGACAGCACCATCAATGCCCTGTACTACTGTGCCAGCACCAACCCGCAGTCGGTAACTGTGAGCGCAGGTGCCACAGCAACGATCAGCTTCACAAACAAGCTGAACACCGGCAGCGTGAAGCTGGTCAAGACCACAAACACAGGTCAGAACCTGAGTGGTTGGCAGATTGGGCTTTACTATGATGCTGCCTGCACCAGTGCTGTCACCGGCTCTCCCTTTATCACTGGGGCAGACGGCAGTGTGACGGCTACAGGATTGACCATCGGAACCTATTACGCAAAGGAAGCAGACATCAGTGATCCTTACTGGGTCTGCGATTCCTCTGTGGAAACGGTAACAGTCACAGCCAATGCCACGGCAACTGTAACGTTCTCCAATACCCATTATGGCGATCTGCGCATTCAAAAGAACGCAGTGAACGGTTCCGCAGAGGGATGGAGCTTCCAGATTCTGGATGCCGACAAAAACATCCTTTCTACCGTCAAAACCGGAGCGGACGGCTGCGCCTATTCGGGGAAGCTGCTGCCTGGAAATTACTATGTGCGCGAAGTTCATGACCGGGATGACACCTATTGGGAGTACGATGCCACCGTAGAAAAGCAGGTAACGGTCACAGCCGGTTCACAGGCGGAAGTGTCCTATACCAATACGCAGTATGGACGTATCGAGTTCCAGAAAACCACCAATACGGGCAACCATCTGGAAGGCTGGACATTCCGGGTAAAGGACTCTGACGGTAATGTTGTGGGTGACTACACCACAGACGAAAACGGCTATGCCTGCACCGGAAAACTGGCTCCGGGACGCTATCTTATTGTTGAGCTGCCTACAGAGGATAATTACTGGTGTACGGAACTGGGCTTCCATGATGTAACCGTCATCGCAGGAAAAACCTCTGTGGACACCTGGCTGAACAAGGAACAGGGCCTTGGCTGGTTCTACAAGAAAACCAACACCGGAGAATCCGTGGAGGGCTGGCACATTACGGTCTATGCGGATGAAGCCTGCACCCAGGAGATCGGAACGCTTATCACCAACGAGGATGGGAAGGCTGGGTACTATCTTGACCCCGGCACCTACTGGGCCAAGGAAACCGGAGACGAGTATGGCCGCTTCGAGGATGAATACTGGATGGTGGATGAAACCGTTCAGGAATTTGAGATCAAGCCCCATGAGGATGTTTCCATTACCTTCACCAATATCCAGTACGGCAGGCTGAAAATCACCAAAACCGTAGAGGGCGACGGCAGCGTAGAAGGCTGGCAGTTCAAGATCACGGATGCCAACGGGACAGAAATAAAGGGTTCTCCCTTTACCTCCCAGGCAGACGGCACCATCCTGACGGAAAACATTCTCCCCGGTGAGTATACCATCGAAGAACTGTTCCCGGAGGACAGCCTGTTCTACTGCAAAAGTGAGAATCCCCAGAGAATTACAGTTGCCCAGGGCAAGACTGCAGAGGTTTTCTTCACCAACACCCTGCGTCCCGGTAAGATCACCGTAGAGAAGGTAGATACCACCGGAAGCCCCCTGGAAGGGGCTACTTTCCTGCTGGAATGGAGTGCGGAGGGTTCTCTGTGGTATCCCGTAACCTTTTCTGATTCCGAAGTTGTGGTGCGGGGCAGCTGCTCCAATCCCGATGTTTTGGAAGGGTGCCTGACCACTGGAGCGGACGGTATTCTGGAATGGGGCTGCCTCTATCCCAGCTTACAGTACCGGCTGACGGAAACCAAAGCACCGGATGGCTTCAAGCTGCTCACCAACACCGCTTTTGAAGGAGAGCTTCCTGTTGATGACTTGGAGATCGCAGTGCATGTGATTAACGCCCGTACCTTCACTATGCCCGACACCGGAGACAGCACGGGGCTGATTCTCAGAGTTCTCAGCATGATCGCTGCCATCGGCTGTCTGGTGATGATTCTATTTCGGAAAAAAGGGAAATAACTTTCTGTACCAAAAGAAAAAGCCGGAAACGCATCGGCTTCCGGCGATTACAGAGGATTGCGGATTATTCTTCAGTCGTGTATTCATCACAGGCAGTTTCCAATTTTGCGAAATCACAGTACATGGGATGGACTTTTCCAGTTTCTTTCTGCTCCCGGTAGATTTGTGTCACTTTAGCCAAAATGCCATCTTGTATCTTCTGGCAGAAGCGGTATTCCTTTTCTAACAGATCTGCGTACTTTCTGTCAGGCAGAGCAGAAAAATCAATCCATGTGTATAGCGATTCCCGGACAGGAATCATCTTCTTCAGGTCAAGTGCAGCAAAGATTTTCAATGCGTCCGTCTCTGAGATGGATTTGAAAATATCCCGCTTACGAAGCTCCGTCTTTTTTACCTGTTCGTAAATCAGGTAATGGGCAGGCCCCACATTTTTCCACTTGGCGTGTTTCGGTTTCCCAGAGGTCAGAGGGATGAAATAGGAATATGTATCAATGGTAACGAGAATACCGAGGAAGGGCTTTTGCTCATAGTCCTTTTCCTGCGTGAACTGTACTTCCGGCTCGATACCATTGAGATACCGCAAATAATCGGTATCAATATTGTATAGACCCAGATTTTCAAATCGGATGTTCATTTCTATAGTCCCTCTCACAAAAAACGAGGGGATTTGCATCCCCCCGTATCGTTAACGCCCCGCACTTGGGATATAGGTGGCGGAACACCTGCTGTAACGCTTCGCACTTATGTTTGGGTGGCGAAACACCCGCTAAGAACCTCTCGGTTCACCATTATTATATGCAATTCTCCGCAGAAATGCAACCATTTTTTTAGAACAGGAGGTAAATTTGTATCTCAACCTTTTTTCATGCCAGGGACCAGCCCTGGCTTTTTTCATGCCTACCTTCATCCACATCTCACAATTCAAAACTACGATATAAGAAAGGAAAATGCAAAATGAAAAACTTCACCAAAATTCTTTCCCTCCTTCTGGCACTGGCCATGCTGCTGTGCTTCCCCGTTGCCGCTTCTGCCGCCGAAGTGGGCGACGCCACCATCGACGAATCCAAGACCGGCTCCCTGACCATCTACAAGTATGACCTGACCAACGCCGAAAAGGACGGCGTTTGGGATTCCTCCTATGTTTCCACCGGCGTGTATGACCAGACTGGCGTGAACGATGTTCTGGGCGGCGCAGTCCGGGCCGGAGACACTGATACCCAGTCCGGTCTGGGCAACGGTGAAGTGTCCTACGGCTACGCCATCAAGGGCGTGGAGTTCAGCTACATCAAAGTTGCGGATATCGTCCAGTTCTCCGAGTCCGAGGCGGATAACCGAACCGACAGCCATGTGGAAGTGCTGTACGCCATCGATAAGACCAAGGGTGCGGACTTCCTGAAGGCCCTGGGGCTGGAAAATGGCCTGAATCGCTATACCAACGCTGACCAGTTGGATTCCTCCAAGTATTTCTACCAGTCCGATGTGCTGATTGACGCCCTGGCTGCCCGTCTGGAAGCCAACTCCACCGTAGTCAAGAACGCTCTGGAAGCCTACAGCGCTGCGGGCGGCGGCACTGCCATGCCCCTGACCGATTCCTACGGCAAGACTCAGACTATCGATCTGGCTCTGGGCCTGTACCTGGTTGTGGAAACCAAGGTTCCCGAAATGGTTGTGTCCACCACCGATCCCTTCCTGGTATCCGTCCCTATGACCTCCGTTGACGGCACCAACGCCACTGACGGCGGCACCCGCTGGATTTATGACATTACCCTTTACCCCAAGAACCTGACCGGCATTCCCTCTCTGGAAAAGACCCTGCGGGAGCAGGTAACTGACACCGGCAAGAATGGCGGCTCCGCTGCTGATATCACAGACGGTTACGCCCACACCGGCACCGCTTCCGATGGTGATGTCATCGACTACCAGATCATTTCCACGCTGCCCTCCATCACCTCCGAATCCACCTACCTGTCCTGCTACACCTTCGTGGATACTCTGTCCCAGGGCCTGACCTACAACAAGGGTGATGTGGTACTGGAGTTCTTCACCGACGCCGCCTGCACCGATTCCGTTGCCAAGTGGACGGAAGCTGACGGCAAGTTTACCGTTTCCTATAATACCACCTCTGCCGGAGAATCCGTTATGACCATTGAGATGTCCGCTGCCGGTCTGAGTGAGATCAACACCTCCAAGGCAGTCTATACCGACGCTTCCATGGTCAACTCCGGCTTCTCCGACTGCACTGTGAGAATCACCTATCAGGCGACCATGAACAGCGACAGCTCTGTTGTTTACGGCGACACCGGAAACCCCAACGATGTGGTTCTGATCTGGAAGCGTTCTTCTCAGGACTACTATGATACCCTGGTTGACGATTGCCATGTGTTTACCTACGGCATTGACCTGACCAAGCTGTTCAGCGACGGCAACGGTGATTTCTCCAAGGTAGAGTTCCTGATCCAGAACAAAACCGACAATTTCTTTGTGAAAGCCGAGCTGAACGAGGACGAGGGCGTTTACTATGTGGTTGACCATGTGGCTGCGGAAGCCGACGCCACCCACTTTGTCCCCGTCAAGACCACTGCTTCCAAGGGCAAAATCATCGTCAAGGGTCTGGAGGACGATACCTATACCATGACCGAGGTTCGTACCGACAGCGGCTATGTGATGCTGAAGCAGGGCATCGATGTGGTCATTTCCCAGACCGAAACCACTGACCTGTGCAACATCTACGATTCCGATGTGCTGGGCCTGCTCCAGAACGATCCCCGGTATGCCAGCATCATCAAGGACACAGGCGACCTGCACAATATGCCCCAGGCGCATCTGGAGCATAAGCTGCTGACCGCTTCCGCTGCCGTGGATGGCAAGAAGGTCAACATGGTGGAGGACAACGGCAGCGTCAATGCCGAAGCGCCCCTGACCGTGGTGAACACCCGCGGCTTTGATCTGCCCAAGACCGGTGACAACGGCACCATGATGTTTACCGTCATCGGCATCCTGCTGATGGCTGGCGCTGCCTCTGTCATCGTCCTGGTAAGCCGCAAGAAGCGCTCCGTCTGATTCTCACCGCCGCCCCGGAGGGACATTCCTCCGGGGCTTTCCCCAAAAGGAGGGTTTCCCACGAAGCAAAAGCGTATCACAATCGCCCTGGCGGTCATTGCGTTCCTGCTGGCCCTGGGGCTGACCCTGTATCCTGTTATCAGTAATTATGTAAACCAGAAGTATGCTTCCCAGATTCATATTGCCTATCAGGAAGTCATGGAGCAGGCGGATGACAGCGAACTTCTCAAAGCGAAGGAACTTGCCAGTGCCTACAACAGCACCCTGATCCCCGGTGCAACAGAAGCATACAGCCAGGAGGGCTTACTGGCAGCATCGGCAAACTATGACAGCCAGCTCAATCTCGCTGGGAATGGCATCATGGGTTATGTGGAGATTCCCAAGATCAGTGTCAACCTGCCCATTTATCACGGCACCGAAAATGATTCTCTGGATCGGGGCATCGGGCACCTTCTTGGCAGCTCCCTCCCCGTTGGCGGAGAAAGCACCCATTCCATTTTGTCCGGCCACAGCGGTATGGCGTCCCAGAAGATGTTCACCGATCTGGAGCAGTTGATTGTTGGGGATGTGTTTTACCTGCACATTCTGAACGAAACCCTGGCGTATCAGGTGGTGGAGATCAACACTGTGCTGCCCTATGACACCAGCCTGCTGGGAATTGTCCCTGGAGAGGATCTGTGTACGCTGGTCACCTGCACCCCCTACGGTGTAAATACCCACCGGCTGCTGGTTCGCGGCTCCCGGGTTCCCTTTGAGGAAGCCGCTGCCCTGACAGAAGAAATCCAGATTGCGGAACCGGAAGTGTCCACATGGGAAGCAAAATACCTGCAAGGCATCCTCATTGGGATTCTCGCCGCCGCAGGGGTCATTCTGGTGGTTGTCCTTTCGGTACAGTGCTGGAAGAAGTTCCGAAAAAGGAAGAAAGGAGGCTGCTATGCGAAACGGTAAACTCCGCGCCTTTCTCATTGCCCTGATGCTGCTGGTGTTCGCTTCCGGTCTTGCCTTTCTCCTGTACCCCTATCTTTGGGGTGCCATGGTTGACCGGGAGATTCTCCTGAATGCTCAGAATTTTCTGAAACGGGGTGAAACCGCACCGACTGCCGAAGTCATTGTCACCATCGATTCCACCGAGCCGACTGCCCCGGAAAATGAAAGGGCCTACCCGGAGCTGTGGGCAGACATGGTTTGCTACAACGAAACCATCTACACTCAGGGGCAGGCAGGGCTGTCCTGCCAATACGATTACCAGAAGCCCAGCTTCTCCTTGACGCAGTACGGTCTTGCCGATGAAGTATTCGGCGTGATTTCCATTCCGGCTATGGAGCTGGAAATGCCGATCTTTCTCGGTGCAACAGAACAGCACATGGCAGCCGGTGCCGCCCATCTGAGCCAGACCAGCCTGCCCATCGGCGGGGAAAACACCAACTGCGTTATTGCCGGACACCGGGGGTACAACGGTGCCAGCTACTTTCGCTACATCGACAAGCTGAAAGTCGGCGACATGGTTTCCATTACAAACCTGTGGGAGACGCTGACCTACCGGGTCTGCGACATTAAAATCATCGACCCCCATGATGTAGAGGAAATTCTGATTCAGCCGGGGCGGGAGCTGCTGACCCTGCTGACCTGCCACCCCTACGCTTCCGGGGGAAAGCAGCGGTATGTGGTTTTCTGTGAGCGTGTGGAATCCTCCCCAGTCTCAATTCCCTGATAGATCGGAGGTAACACAATGGATTTTATCTGGAACAGCATTACGGACTGGCTGAAGGAAGTGCTTGTCAGCGGTATCGTCAGCAACCTGTCCGGGATGTTCGATTCCACCAATGAGCAGATTGGAGAAATCGCCGGTCAGGTTGGTCTGACACCCCAGGCGTGGAACAGCGGTATCTTCAACATGATTCAGAACCTTTCCAACAATGTGATTCTCCCCCTCGCCGGAGCGATTCTGGCAGTCGTCATGACCCTGGAGCTGATTCAGCTCATTACAGACCGCAATAACCTCAATGATGTTGACACCTGGATGTTCTTCAAATGGGTGTTCAAGTCCGCCGCCGCGGTTCTCATCGTATCCAACACCTGGACCATTGTCATGGGCATCTTTGATGCTGCCCAGAGTGTTGTCAACGGTGCTGCCGGGGTCATGATCGGAAACACCAGCATCGATATTTCCTCGGTGGTCACGGATTTGGAAAGCAGGCTCATGGAAATGGATGTGGGGCCGCTGCTGGGGCTGTGGTTTCAGTCCCTGTTTGTGGGGATCTGTACCTGGGCAATTACCATCTGCATTTTCATCGTCATCTACGGGCGCATGATTGAGGTGTACTTGGTGACTTCGGTAGCCCCAATTCCAATGGCGACCATGGCAAACCGGGAATGGGGGCAGATGGGACAGAACTATCTGCGCACCCTGTTCGCCCTGGGCTTTCAGGCGTTCCTCATTATGGTCTGCGTAGCGATCTACTCCGTGCTGGTGCAGAACATCTCCGTATCCGGGGATATCAGCAACGCCATCTGGACCTGCATGGGCTACACGGTGCTGCTCTGCTTCTGCCTGTTCAAAACCAGCAGCCTTGCCCGGTCTGTATTCAACGCCCACTAAGGAGGATAGAAAATGCCCTATGTAACCGTACCCAAAGACCTCACCAAGGTCAAAAGCAAGGTTCTTTTTAATCTGACCAAGCGGCAGCTGATCTGCTTCAGTATCGGCCTGCTCATTGGCGTCCCCCTGTATTTCGCAGCAAAGGAGCCTTTGGGCAATTCCTCTGCCGCCATGCTGATGATTCTCACCATGCTGCCCGCCTTCCTGTTCGCTCTGTACGAAAAGAACGGGCAGCATCTGGAGGTCATTATCCGCAACATGATTCGGGTGCTGGTGCTTCGCCCCAAAAAGCGTCCCTACAAAACCAACAATTTCTATGCCGTCATCGCGCGGCAAAACCAGTTAGACAAGGAGG
>JBJDYN010000128.1:0-1537 GCA_051867395.1 Faecousia sp.
ATGTGCGGCAAGGGCTATAAGGAATGGGTTCGGGTCAGCGACGGCGGCCCGGCACTGAAAGCGAGGGTGAAGCTGGGATGAAAACCATTATCGAAGCACTGAATGCCGACCCCAAAGTCAGCGATTACAAAATCAACATCCACCAAAAAGAGAGCTACGAGCTGTTCTTCGTCAAGGGGAAATTGGAGACCCTGCGCCGCACCGACACCTGCGACAAGGAGGTCACGGTCTACGCGGACCACGGCGAATGCAAGGGCGACGCCCAGTTCTACGTCTACCCCTCCACCACGCCCCAGCAGCTGAAGGAGCTGATCGCCGAAGCGGTGGACAAGGCCCTGCTGATTGAGAACCAGCACTACACCCTGCCCGCCGGGGAGACCGGAGACTATGCAGTTCCCAGCAATTTCGCGGACTTCTCCCCTGCCGACCTGGCTGCGAAAATCGCCCAGGGTGTCTTCGGGGCCAACGACATTGCAAACGCCTCCTTAAACTCTGTGGAGATTTTCCTGAACAAGCACACGGAAACCGTCTGCAACAGCTGCGGGCTTTTCAAGACCCAGCAGCGCTACGACGCTATGGTAGAAGCCATCCCCACCTACAATGGGGAAACCCAGAGTGTGGAGCTGTATGAGCAGTACAACTTTGGAACCTTGGACGAGGAAGCGCTCCGCCGGGAGATCGCTGAGAAGCTGGCCCAGGTAAAGGCCCGGTACGAAGCTGTGACCCCGGACTTCCCCCTGGAAGGTCCCGTTGTCCTCCACGCCCAGGAGCTGGAGAACCTTTTCCGCAGCATTGCGAGCAACCTGAACAATTCAGCGGTCTACTCCCACACCAACCTGTTCCAGAAGGGCGACGCCATCCAGAAGCACCCCACCGGCGACCCCATCGGCATCACCATGGCAGGTCAGGCCCAAGGCAGCGTCCGCAGCGCGAAATTCGACAGCGACGGCCTGTCCCTGGGTTCCATCCGTCTGGTGGAGGACGGCAAGGCGGTGAACTACTACGGCTCCAACCGCTACAGCCAGTACCTGGGCGAAGTCCCCACGGGCAATCTCCCCTGCTGCCTGGTGGATCCCGGCACGGCAAAAATGCCAGAGGGCAGCTGCCTGGAGGTCATGTCCATGTCGGGATTGCAGGTGGACTTCTACAACGACTATATCGGCGGTGAAGTGCGGCTGGCTTACTACCACACAGAGGGCACGATCATCCCTGTCACCGGTATCTCCATCTCCGGCAAGCTGAGCCAGGTCCTGGACCACATCCGTCTGTCTCCCGACATCACCACCTACGGCGGCTACCGGGGCCCCGCCACCGCAGTCCTCAGCGACATGAAGATCTTTTAAGCCAGTTTGAAGAGTAGAGTGTGGCGTTGATGGGCTGTAAATGATCGTTTAGCGGGCACGGCCCGCGGCGAATGCGTTACGCACTTTGGGTGGTAGACGAACATCCTTTGGGCCCCTCGACCACAGGTGCAGTGCTATGGTAAATGATCGTTTATCGCAAAAAAGAATTGGAAAACTGTGCGTAGGGGGCGGCA
>JBJDYN010000129.1:0-9168 GCA_051867395.1 Faecousia sp.
CTTTGAAATGGAATCCTTAAGTTGATGACATTGCCCCAGAGGGGAAGGCTTTGGTGCGGTAAACGATCATTTACATGAGAAATCCGGGATACGACTAAATCGTTATTGAATTATACCACAGAAAATCCCCTGTTGTAAACTTGCCTTATGTACCTTTTTCCGTTATACTGTTCTCAAAACCACCAAGGAGAGAAAGACATGGGAACATTTGCGGTGATCGACACGGAGACCAACTGGGGCGATCAGGTTATGTCCATCGGCTGCTGTATCGCGGACGGGGACACCTTTGTCCCCTTGGCTATGCAGTATTCCATTCTGACCCCGGAATGCCAGACCGGCGGCATGTATGAGAGTGTTTTGTTTCTGGACACGCCGGTGAAACCGGTGCTCTGCACCCGGCGGGAGGCCATGCAGGCACTGCTCCGCTGGTTTTCTCAACATGGGGTCACTTCCCTGTATGCCTACAACGCCCGCTTCGACCGAAACCATCTGCCGGAGCTGGCGGGGCTAAGCTGGTACGACATCATGCGCCTGGCGGCTTACCGGCAGTACAATCCCAGGATCCCCGCCTGGGCCGACTGCTGCTCCACCGGACGGCTGAAGCGGGACTACGGCGTGGAGTCCATGCTCCGGCTGCTGTCCGGAAACCGCGCCTACCGGGAGACCCACAATGCCCTCTTTGACGCCCTGGACGAGCTGGAGATCATGCGCCTGCTGGGGCACCGGGTGGAGAATTACTTCCGGATTTGAAAATAATCGTTTCCGATACGTAGAAGGCGGCATCCCTGACGCCCCTTATAACGGTACTGCACACATGGGGCGTCAAGGATGCCGCCCCCTGCGGTCAGTGCGAAAGGCTTTGATAAACGCGCCTTTATCTGACGTTTTTGGGTTGCTTGCCGCCGTCCGGACCCGCCTGCTCCCGGGCCTCCTGCTTTTTCCGCCGGTACTCCGCAGGGGTGCATCCCGCGATTTCCCGGAAGGTCTTGGTAAAGTAGCTCAGATCCTGGAAGCCACACTGAAAACAGATGTCCGCTATGGCCGCCTCCGTGTCGGAGAGCATCTGGGCCGCTTTCCGGATGCGGTATTGCCGGATGTACTGAATGGGCGTTGCTTCGATGGTGGAACGGAAGCACCGGATGCACTCGCTTTCGCTGATGGACGCGCTGGCGGCGATCCGGTCCAGCTTGATGTCCTCCGCGTAATGGTCGTGGATGTACTGGAGCATGGTTTTGATCCGCTCCGCGTCCCGCAGGGCCTTGGGGCTGGCAGTCTTTTTTTCCACCGGGATGTGGCTTTGCAGGGCCAGCACCATTTCCGACAGCAGGTTGCGGGTCTTAATCTCAAATCCGGGGGATTCCTCCACGCAGGCCTGCCAGCTTTGCTTCAGCTGCGTCAGAATGTCTGATTGCCAGGCTGTCTCCGGCTTCAGGCAGAGCCAGTCGCAGCTGCGGCTGTCCAACAGGGGCTGCACATAATTCTGATAGATCGCACTGTCCAGACTGCCGCCGATCAGCCGGGGATGGAACACCATAGAAATAAAGTGACAGCTGGGAATCCCGTTCCAGCAGCGGTGCAGCGTACCGGCATTGAAGAAAAAGCCCTGGCCCTGCTCCAGAACAAAGCGTTCATGTCCCGCCGCGAAAACCGCGCTGCCTTCCAGGATAACCCCCGCTTCCAGCTCCTCATGCCAGTGCCAGGGCACAACGACCTGGGACAGGTCGTTGTCATAGCAGGCAATGGGGAACGCGGTGGTTCCGTGCCGCACCAGCTCATGCCCATTGCTGTCGGCGCTGCTTCTGCTTGGTGATAGAGCCATAGATGTCTCCTTTTTGGAAATTTTGTTATAAAAAGAAGCGGATATTGTCCTAACCCTTCTTTTCCCCTGTGGATATAATGATACCGTAAACAAACAAAAAAATCAACTGCATCCCAGGAAAGGAGAATAACAATGATCCAAATTATGATGCTTCCCAATCCGGAGCGCTTTTTATCCGTCGTCAACGACAGCAAGGGAGATGTGTTTCTCCGTCTGCCGGATCACAGCCGCATCAACCTGAAGGAAAACGAAGTCGCCCAGCAGATGATCCGGATGATGAAAACCGTCCCCAACGGTCTGTGCCTCGATGTGACCGACAAGGAGGATGTCCCCTCCTTCATGCGCTACCTGACCGAAGACGCATTGCATGACCGCGCAAGCTGATGGAAGCGCCGGAGCTTCCTGTTTGATACAATGATTCCGCCATTGCACAATGCCTCCCGTAAATGATCGTTTACGCGAGAAATATGGATACGTCCGAATCGTTACCAATAACGAAAACTGCCTTCCCGATCCTTTGGAATCCTGGGAGGCAGTTTTTTTATTTGGGAGAGCAATATGCGGTTTACATTTTTCCCGAACCATGCTAAAATGAATAAGATAATGAGAGGAAATCAACAAAGGAGGCGGCATATGAAAGGCATCATTCTGGCCGGCGGTTCCGGCACGCGGCTGTATCCCCTGACCAAGGTCACTTCCAAGCAGCTGCTCCCCGTTTATGATAAGCCCATGATCTACTATCCCCTGTCCACGCTGATGCTGGCGGGGATCCGGGATATCCTGATTATCTCCACACCCGCAGACACCCCCCGGTTCCAGGAACTGCTGGGGAACGGCAGCCACTTCGGCATCCACCTGTCCTACGCCGTCCAGCCCTCCCCCGACGGTCTGGCCCAGGCCTTTCTCATCGGCAAGGACTTTATCGGGGACGACGCCTGCGCCATGATCCTGGGGGACAACATCTTCTACGGCAACGGCTTTTCCGATATTCTGGCCCAGGCCCGCCACAGCGCCGAGGACGGACGGGCTACCGTGTTCGGCTACTATGTCCCTGACCCGGAACGGTTCGGCGTAGTGGAATTCGATGAAAACGACAAGGTGATCTCCGTAGAGGAAAAGCCCGCCCATCCCAAGAGCAATTATGCCATCACCGGACTGTACTTCTACCCCAAGGGCGTAGCCGAAATGGCGGCGAAAGTTACGAAATCTCCCAGAGGAGAGCTGGAGATTACCACATTAAATGAGCTGTACCTGAAGCAGGACCTGCTGGACGTGATGCTCATGGGCCGGGGCTTTGCCTGGCTGGACACCGGCACCATGGAAACCCTGCTGGAAGCCGCGGAATTCGTTCACATGGTGGAAAAGCGGCAGGGTGTCAAGATCTCCGCGCCGGAGGAGGTGGCCTTCCGCTTCGGCTGGATCAGTACGCGGCAGCTGCTGGAGTCCGCCGAAATGTACGGCAAATCCCCCTACGGCCATCACCTGCGCCAGGTGGCGGAGGACAAATTCAAAAGCTTTCGTAAGAATCGGGAGGCAGGGAAATGACCATCATCGTCACCGGCGGTGCCGGATTTATCGGCTCCAACTTTATTTTTCATATGCTGGGGAACTACCCAGGCCACCGCATTGTCTGCCTGGACAAGCTGACCTACGCAGGCAATCTGTCCACCCTGGCCTCCGTAATGGAGAACCCCGGCTTCCGCTTTGTGAAGCTGGATATCTGCGACCGGGAGGGCGTGGATCAACTGTTCCGGGAAGAGCATCCGGATATCGTTGTAAACTTCGCCGCGGAGAGCCATGTGGATCGGTCCATCGAGAATCCCGAGGTATTCCTGCAGACCAATATCCTGGGCACCCAGGTGCTGATGGATGCCTGCCGTAAGTATGGCGTTGCCCGCTTCCACCAGGTCTCCACCGACGAGGTCTACGGCGACCTGCCCCTGGACCGGCCGGACCTGTTCTTCACCGAGCAGACCCCTATCCACACCAGCTCCCCCTACTCCGCCTCCAAAGCCAGCGCGGATCTGCTGGTGCTGGCCTACCACCGGACCTACGGGCTGCCGGTGACCATCTCCCGCTGCTCCAACAACTACGGTCCCTACCAGTTCCCGGAGAAGCTGATTCCCCTGATGATCGCCAACGCTCTGAAGGGCAAGCCCCTGCCGGTTTACGGCAAAGGCGAAAACGTCCGGGACTGGCTGTATGTGGAGGATCACTGCAAGGCCATCGATTTGATCCTCCAGAAGGGTCAGGTGGGCCAGGTCTACAACATCGGCGGTCACAACGAGATGCGCAACATCGATATCGTCAGGATTATCTGCCAGGCCCTGGACAAGCCGGAGAGCCTGATTACCTACGTCACCGACCGGAAGGGCCACGACATGCGCTACGCCATCGACCCCGCCAAGATCCACAGCGAACTGGGCTGGCTGCCAGAAACCAAATTTGCCGACGGCATTCAGAAGACGATTCAGTGGTATCTGGACAACCGGAGCTGGTGGGAGGCCATCGTTTCCGGGGAATATCAGAACTACTACGAGAAAATGTACGCCAACCGATAAACAGCATCCGCACATTGGGAGATGATCCTGTGTATCAGATCGATTACAGCTATCTGCGGCCGAAAAAAGCCGCATGGTTAAAAAGAATGTATGCCACCCCATTTGAAAAAAAGGAGACCCTGGCCCTCTGGCAAGGCAAAAACGCCACCGTTCTTCCCCTGCGGGAGCTGGACGATGCTGACCTGCTCTTTGGCCGGGGCGGCGTGGTGGACGAAAACGGGGAATATATTCCCTTATCCGGCATCGAGACCCGCATTATGCGCAGCTATCCCTTTGAAAACCCTGTCTATCAGGACGAAAAGGTAGTCTACTGCGGCTACCTGGTGAACCACTGGGGTCACTTCCTGGTGGAGGCCGTGACCCGGCTGTGGTATGTCCTGGAGCAGGACCCCACGGTGGACAAGTATGTGTTCTTCGTGGATGAAAACGAGGAACGGACCGTCAAGGGCAATTTCAGGAAATTTTTTGAATTGCTGAAAATCTGGGACAAGCTGGAGCTGGTCAGCACCCCCACCACCTACCGGGAGGTCATTGTTCCCCAGATCGCCTTTCAGTGCATGAAATACTACTCTCCCAAATTTCTGGCCATCTTTGACGCCATCGCGGACAACGTGACCGTGGATCCCAGCTGGGAGCGGTATGACAAAATTTATTTTACCCGCAGCCAGTTTGCCGGTCAGAACGGCTACGAATTCGGCCTGGAAGCCTTTGACGATTTCTACAGCCGGAACGGCTACGCGGTGCTGGCCCCCGAAAAGATTCCCCTGGGGCAGATGATTTATTTGATCCGCAGTGCCTCCGAGATTGCCTCCATGTCCGGTTCCACGCCCCACAATATGCTCTTCGCCTCCAGCGGGCAGAAGCTGACCATTCTGGAGCGGTTGGTAACCAACGACGACCATCAGGTATGCATCAACCAAATGCGGCAGCTTACCGTCACCCCCATCGACGCCAATTTCCAGCTGTACACCGTGGACTTCTGCGGTCCGTATATGCTGGGCTGCAACCATATTTTCCAGCAGTATGTGGAAGACCTGGGCATGACGCCGCCCAGCAAGCGGTTTTCCTCCAAAGAATACCGGGACACCTGCTTCAAACAGTACATGCGCTCCTACCACAGCAATTACCAGTACCGCTGGTTCATGGAGGACTGGTATGCCGAGATCGCCGACTCCCTGTATGAAGCCTATACGGACAATTATCCCTATTTCAAAGAATATCTGGATGGAGAACGCCCCTTCCTGCGGCAACACTATTTCCAGCCGCATTACTGGAAGCAATTTGTCATACGTATCCTTAAGCGTGATTGAAAATCAGGAGTTACGAAATGAGTCAGATCAAAGTGACCAAATGCCCCATTGAGGGCCTGTACATCATTGAGCCCGCCGTCCACGGGGACCATCGGGGCTATTTCATGGAGACCTACAACCAGCGGGATATGCAGGAGAACGGGCTGAACATGGTTTTCGTCCAGGACAACCAAAGCATGTCCACCAAAGGAGTCCTGCGGGGGCTGCATTACCAGAAGCAGTATCCCCAGGGCAAGCTGGTCCGGGTGATCCAGGGCCGGGTCTTTGACGTGGCCGTGGATCTTCGGCCCGGATCCGAGACCTATGGCAAATGGTACGGCATTGAGCTGACGGCAGAAAACAAGAAGCAGTTCTACATATCCGAGGGCTTTGCCCATGGCTTTCTTGTGCTCAGTGATACCGCCGAGTTTTGTTATAAAGTCACAGATTTCTACCATCCCAATGACGAGGGCGGTCTGGCCTGGAACGACCCCGCCATTGGCGTGGAGTGGCCAGAGGTGGTGGGACAGTACCGGGGCAGCGCCAGTGCTGAGGGGTACACCATGTCCGACGGCACACCCCTGAAGCTCAGCGATAAAGACCAGAAGCTGTCCCCCCTGTAATTGGAGGATGAAATATGCTCAGCATTGATTACCAATATCTGCGCCCGAAAAAGGCCGAAGCCCTGAAAAAATGGTATGACGCCCCCGTTGAGATCGTCAGCGATCCGGAAATCTGGCAGGGCCAGAATGCCGTCATCCTGCCCCTGCGGCGGGACGAAAACCTGCTGTTCGGCCGGGGCGGCGTGGTGGACTGTGACGGAAATTATGTGGACCTTTCCGCCATCCCGGACCGGGTCCAGTATGCCTATCCCTTTGAAAACCCGGAATACCGGGATGAAACCGTGGTCTACTGCGGCTACCTGGTGAACCACTGGGGCCATTTCCTCATCGAAGGCGTGACCCGGCTGTGGTATTTTCTGGAAAATAACCCAAGCATCGACAAGTACGTCTTCTTCCTGGACGAAAACGAGGAGCGGGAGATCAAAGGCAACTACCGGGAATTTCTGGAGCTGCTGAAGATCTGGGACAAGCTGGAAATCATTAACAAGCCCACTGCCTACCGGGAGGTGATTGTCCCGGAGCTGGGCATCCATATGCGCACCGCCTACACCCCCAAGCTTGTGGCTGTCTTTGACCGGGTGGCGGACAATGTGGTTCCCGATCCCGGCTGGGAGACCCCGGAGAAGATTTACTACAGCCGCAGCCAGTTCAAAAAGGGCCTGCCCTTTGAGTCCGGCTACGACACCCTGGACAATTTCTTCGAAAAGAACGGCTACACCATCTTGTACCCCGAGAAGGTGCCCCTGGGCCGGATGATCCACTACATCCGAAATTCCAAGGTGGTGGCCTCCCTGTCCGGCTCCCTGCCCCACAACATGCTGTTCGCGAAAAACGGGCAGAAGGTGGAGATCGTGGAGCGGCTGGTCATCAGCGACGACAACCAGACCGATATAAACCGGATGCGCCAGCTCCAGGTCACCTACATCGACGCCAGCATCCCCCTCTACCCCGTGGACTTTGTGGGCCCGCTGATGATGGGCTACACCGACTGCCTGCAGCGCTTCGCCAAAGATAACGGCTACGAAGCCCCGGACGATCAGTACCTGACAAAAAAGCACGACAAGCGCTGCTTTGTCAAATACATGAAGGCCTACGAGGACTTGTACAACTACAACTGGTTCATGGCGGACTGGTACGCCCCCTTCGCGCCTTCCCTGTACGAGGGCTTCCAGGCGGGGCAGGCCCACTTCGGCGACTACCTGAACCGGAAAAGGCCTTACCGGTGGTACCACTATTTGGAATTTCACTACTGGAAACAGTTTGTAAAACGTCTCTTGAAACGATAAGAGAAAGTAGAAAGGATCATGCGCTATGTCTACCATTCAAGTATTAAAGCCCAAATTCCACATTGACGAATGCCTGGAGCAGGTACGGCAGTGCCTGGAGAAGGGCTGGACCGGCTCCGGCTTCAAGACCGTGGAGTTCGAAAATAAGTGGAAGGAATACACCGGCCACCCGAACGCCTGCTACCTCAATTCCAACACCTCCGGCCTGCATCTGGCTGTGAATATCCTGAAGCGCCGCTACGGCTGGCAGGACGGGGACGAGATCATCTCCACCCCCATCACCTTCGTCTCCACCAACCACGCCATAATGTACGAGAACCTGAAGCCCTGCTTCGCCGACGTAGACGAATATCTGTGCCTGGACCCAAAGGACGTGGAGAAGAAAATCAATGACAAGACCCGGGCCGTCATGTTCGTGGGCTACGGCGGCCGGGTGGGTCAGCTTGACAAAATCATCGCCCTGTGCAAGCAGCACGGCCTGCGGCTGATCCTGGACGCCGCCCATATGTCCGGCACCCGGGTAAACGGCGTCATGCCCGGCACCTGGGACGGGGTGGACGTGACGGTCTACTCCTTCCAGGCGGTGAAGAACCTGCCCACCGGCGACAGCGGCATGATCTGCTTCGCGGATTCCGAGCTGGACGCCCAGTGCCGCATGGTCTCCTGGATGGGCATCAATAAGGATACCTACGCCCGGACCAGCGTCCAGGGCACTTACAAATGGAACTACGACGTGGACTACCTGGGCTACAAGTACAACGGCAACGCCATCATGGCCGGCATCGCCCTGGCCCAGCTGCCCTACCTGGACGAGGAAAACGCCCGCCGCCGGGAGATCGCCGCCATGTACGACAAGGCCTTCTCCGGCAATCCCAAAATCCAGATCATCGGCGCCCCCTACAAGGACGAATGCGCCTACCACATTTATGAGATTGCCGTGCCGGACCGGGAGGCCCTGCTGTCGGAGCTTGCGAAGCACGATATCTACGGCGGCGTCCACTACCGGGACAACACCGAATTCTCCATGTACACCTACGCCCAGGGCACCTGCCCCCATGCCCACGAGATTTCCCAGCACATCATCACCATGCCTCTGCACATGTACCTGACGGACGAGGATGTGGAGAAGATCATCGGCGTGGTCAACGCTTTTGTAAAGTAACCGGGAGGAAAAACCATGCTGTTTCTGCAATATCCCCCCTGCTCCACCTGCAAGAAAGCCAAAGCCTGGCTGGACGCCCACGGAATGAGCTACACCGCCCGGAACATCAAGGAGGAAAACCCTGCCTATGACGAGCTGAAGCAGTGGCTGAGTCTCAGCGGCCTGCCCATCAAGAAGTTCTTCAACACCAGCGGCCTGCAGTACAAGGCCCTGGGGCTGAAGGACAAGCTGCCCGGCATGACCGAGGAGGAGCAGCTCCGGCTGCTGGCCACCGACGGCATGCTGGTCAAGCGGCCTATCCTCGTCACCGACGACGGGAAAGTCCTGGCCGGGTTCAAGGAAGCCCAATGGGACGAAGCACTATAAGATGAAATAAATGATCGTTTAGCGTACCAAAGCCTTCCCCTCTGGGGAAGGTGGCCCGGCGC
>JBJDYN010000130.1:0-8994 GCA_051867395.1 Faecousia sp.
CGCCGAAAATTTCGGCGAATTTCCGCAGCGATGATTCCATCGGAGAATTGGCTGGTGTCAGCGGCGATACGATTCGCAATTATATCTCCCTGACGAACCTGATTCCCGAACTCATGGAGATGGTGGATGAGAAGAAAATCGCCCTCACCCCAGCCTATCAGATTGCCGCACTCCCCCAGGAAAGTCAGAATCTGCTCTATGATACCATCGAAAGTGAGCAGGCAACTCCCTCCCTATCCCAGGCGCAGCGTATTCGCAAGCTGAGCCAAAGCGGGAAACTCGACGAGGATTCTATGCTCCAGATTATGATGGAGCAGAAAAAGCCGGAAAGGAATGACATTTCCTACGCCGTCTGTCAGTATTTCGGCATTGAAACCGCCGACAACAGTTTCGGCTATATCGCTTCCTGGTCCCAGGGCAAGGAGCTGAAAGAGGTGCGGGCCAGTCTGGAAACCATTAACAAGACCTCCTCGGAGCTGATTTCCAGGATTGAGCAGCATTATCGGGAGATTTGCAAGGAAAAAGGCATCAACTTAGAACCTCCTGAAAAAATGCCGGAAAAACCTCCCCCGGAAGTACCACTCCGAATCGTGGAATCCGTACCGGCAGGAATAGAAACCCAGCAGGAAGCACAAGATCAGGCACGGAATACAGAGATTCTCCCGCTTCCTGACCCTATCATTACCCCTGACATGATGGAGTGGTATGGATACCATGACCCGAATATGTTCCCACTGTCCAAGGATCGGGCTTTGGAGCTGCTGGAACAGGATGCGCTGCTTTTCATGCTGTACCCCGACAATACCGATGAAATGGTAGTTGATTCTGAGGATGTTGTGAATCACGATGGAATCATTGGTATTACCCGTGAAGAATGGCAGGATATTCACAGTTCCGTCCCTGCCCGTGATGTTCACCAGCGTTTTCTGGATGCTCCCGGTGATGTCTACGCAATCATGCAGTTAAAGCAGGATGCTCCCCGTGAATTGCATTATTCCGCACTGGACAGGATTCCTGCGCCACCCGCGCCATCAAACTACGATGTGATTAACACTGATCCCACTGTCTGCGAGCAAAGCCAAATGGCCGCATTGGAGCGTCTGTATGAAATCTTCAATCTGAACCGCCCCGGCGACTTTACCGGGCACAGCCTCTCCGTGAGCGGCATCGTTGCCATCAAGCAGAACGGTGTGGTATCCTACCACCACTGCGACAGCGTGGGTTTCAAGGAGCTGCCGGACTTCCAGAAAGAGAACTACCTGAAGGCAGCGGAAATGTCCACGGAGGATGATTACGGCATGATTGACGGCATCATCAACAACGGTAAGCAGCCCACGGCAGCAGAGCTGGAACAGCAGGCCAAATCCGGTCAGCCCATTTCCCTGATGGATTTGGCAGATGCCGTCCATCGGGAGAAGAAGCCCTCCGTCCTGGAAAAGCTCAAAGACCAGCCGCAGCAGCCCCAGCGAAAATCCAAACCCCGAAAACCAAAAGAACAGGAGATTTGAACATGAAAGAAAACTTCACATTCGAGGAGCAGCAGCTCATGAGCATCTACAATCCCGGCACCCGTCTGGGGCTGATTCACGCCCTTGTGGAAATGCGTACCTATCTGGACAAAGACGAGCAGGAGCTGAAAGACCTGACGGACAGCGCCATCGCCAAGCTCAATGCCATGACGGATGCCGAGTTTTGTGAACTGGATTTGATTCCCGACTTTGATTTCTGAATGAAAAAGACCGGCCTTTACACATCACCGTGATTACCATTTTATCCCGGTTAGTCCAATCGCAGGTGATGAAAACTACTTGTCTGGATTCAATACGCTGAACCGGGAGCCGCTGCAATTGATCCGCCCTGCCTTTTTCAGCTTGCTGATTTCCGCGGACATGGCGCTGCGCTCCACCCCCAGATAGTCCGCCAGCGCCTGCCGGTCATAGGGAATGACAAATTCCGCGCTGCCATGCTGCTTGGCCTGTTCAAGCAGGAATTCCATCAGCTTCTCCCGGGTGGTTTTCTGGGACATACAGCGGATTTTCTGGGTGAGAATCAAATTTTTCTGGGCAATGCCCTGCAAGAGATTCCGTATGAGTGTACTGTGAAACGGACAGGCATTGGGGCAGCTTGTCAGCACCCGTTTGCAGTCCAGCAGCAGCACACCGGCGCTTTCCAGCGCGATAGCGGTCACCGGAAGGGTTTCCACCCCCGCACAGGCGAAGGCCTCCCCAAACAGTCCGCCGGGAGATACCACCGTCAGCACACTGCGGTTTCCGTAGAAGTCGGTTCGCAGAATCTGAACCTTGCCGGAGATCACTACACCCACAAAGGCGGCAGGCTCGCCCTCCAAAAACACCGGACTTCCTTTGGGTGTTTGGACAATTTTTCCGTTCAGGCAGTTTAGCATGGACCTCTGTTCCTCCTGGGAAATCCCGGCGAACAGGGGACATTGGGACAAAATATCAAAATAATCTTCCATTGATAGCTCCTTTGTTGGAAATCCAACATACCTTTTTCTCTGATTATAGTAAACTGATGTCATCCAGTCAATAGGAGGAATCCATATGATTCGCAAAATTATTCAAATAGACACACAGAAATGCAATGGCTGCGGCGCCTGCGCGGCGGCCTGCCACGAGGGTGCCATCGCCATGGTGGAGGGAAAAGCCCGGCTGATGCGGGACGATTACTGTGACGGCCTTGGGGATTGTCTGCCCGCCTGTCCCACGGGAGCCATCTCCTTTGTGATGCGGGATGCCGCAGCCTATGATGAAGCCGCCGTGCTGGCAGCGAAGGCAAAGAAGAAAGAAAAGCTGCCCTGTGGCTGTCCCGGCACCGCCGCCAAAGCCATCCACCGGCAGCAGGAGCCTACCATCTGCAATGCACCGGCTTCCCAGCTGCGCCAGTGGCCGGTACAGATCAAACTGGCTCCCGTAAACGCGCCTTGGTTTGACGGGGCGGATGTGCTGGTTGCTGCCGACTGCACCGCCTATGCCTATGGCAATTTCCATCAGGAATTCATCAAAGGCCGGATCACCCTGGTGGGCTGCCCCAAGCTGGACAGCGTGGATTATGCCGAGAAGCTGACGGAAATCCTCAGAAACAACACGATCCGCAGCATCACCGTGGTGCGTATGGAGGTGCCCTGCTGCGGCGGCATGGAGAACGCTGTGAAAAGGGCCCTGGAGCATAGCGGCAGGACCATTCCCTGCAATGTGGTGACCATTTCCACCGACGGACGAATTCTGGACAGAAAATAAAGGAGAAAACAGAATGGATCATCAAATGTTTTGTTATCAGTGTGAGCAGACCGCCGGATGCAGCGGCTGTGTCGGTAAGGTCGGTGTCTGTGGAAAAAGCGCCGCCGTTGCCAAGCGGCAGGATACGCTCACCGGGGCGCTGATCGGTCTTGCCCGGGCGGCGGACACCAATACCCCCACTGCCTCCACCCACCGGGCAGTCATCGAAGGACTGTTCACCACCCTGACCAATGTGAATTTCAACGAGGAAACCGTCCGTCAGCAGATTGACACCGTGCGCCGGGAAAAGGCATTGCTGACCCCCAATTGCGGCGCCTGCGCCTGCCCCTGCGGCAGAACCGACGAATACGACCTGGGCAAGCTCTGGGAGGCCGACGAGGACATCCGTTCTCTCAAATCCCTGATCCTCTTTGGCTTGCGGGGAATGGCAGCCTATGCCTATCATGCCATGGTGCTGGGCTATACCGATGAGGAAGTGAACCGTTTCTTCTATGAAGGCCTCTTTGCCATCGGTGAGGATTGGGGCATGGAGGAGCTGCTGCCCATCGTCATGAAGGTGGGGCAGGTGAATCTCAAGTGCATGGCGCTTTTGGACAAGGCCAACACCGAAACCTATGGCCACCCGGCACCAACCACTGTCCCGCTGACGGTGGAGAAAGGACCCTTTATCGTCATCACCGGGCACGACCTGCGGGATTTGCAGCTTCTGCTGGAGCAGACGGAAGGGAAGGGCATCAACGTTTATACCCACGGCGAAATGCTCCCCGCCCACGCCTATCCTGCGCTTAAGAAGTATACCCATCTCAAGGGCAATTTCGGCACAGCCTGGCAGAACCAGCAAAAGGAATTCGCAAACCTTCCTGCCCCCATTCTGTTCACCACAAACTGCCTGATGCCCCCAAAAGCCAGTTACGCCGACCGGGTGTTCACCACCGAGGTTGTGTCTTTCCCCGGTATGACCCATATTGGGCAGGAGAAGGACTTCACCCCTGTCATCGAAAAGGCACTGGAGTTGGGCGGCTTTGATACGGACCGCACCTTCCCCGGCATCAATGGCGGAACAACCGTCACCACCGGCTTTGGTCACAATGCAGTGCTGTCTGTGGCGGATACAATCATCCGTGCGGTGAAAGCCGGCGCTTTGAAACACATTTTCTTGGTAGGTGGCTGCGACGGCGCCCGGGCAGGACGGAATTACTACACCGAGTTTGTGAAAATGACCCCGGCGGATACCGCTGTGCTGACCTTGGCCTGCGGCAAGTACCGCTTCAACGATCTGGATTTGGGCAGCCTCGGCGGCCTGCCCCGGCTCATGGACATGGGTCAGTGCAACGATGCCTACAGCGCCATCAAGGTGGCGCTGGCGCTGGCGGAGGCCTTTGGCTGCGGCGTCAACGATCTGCCCCTGACCCTGGTACTGTCCTGGTACGAGCAGAAGGCGGTGTGCATCCTGCTGACTCTGCTGCACCTGGGCATCAAAAACATCTACCTCGGCCCCACGCTGCCAGCCTTTTTATCAGCCAATGTGGCGAAGTACCTGGTGAAGAATTTTGACATTCACCCCACTACCACCCCGGAACAGGATCTGAAGGAAATTTTGAACAGATAAATAACCAAACGCACCAGGTTTTTAGCCTGGTGCGTCTATGCTGGGAAAAGATTCCCTGGTTTTCACGAACGCTTCCTTCGTCAGCCAATAGTACGCCCCCTCCCGGAACGGCACCTCTGCTGTTCAAATTGTAATTTTTTCGTTTTCGTATTGCAAAACGCTATACATTTGGATATAATAAGGGCAGAAAGGTGGTATGAACGATGGCAGCAAAAACCGCGAATGTAATGGCTCGTGTGGAACCCAGTGTGAAGGAGCAGGCCGAGGAAATCATGGAAATGCTGGGCATTCCTGTTTCCGTTGTCATCAATACGCTCTATAAGCAGATTATCATGACACGAAGCATCCCCTTTTCCCTCTCTGTCCCGGCAGTACCGGTTGCCCGGGATGAGATGGATGAAGCCGCTTTCCATGCCATGATGGAGCGTGGTTTGAGTGAAGCAAAAGCAGACAAATCCCGTGCCGCTTCTGATGTATTTGCAGATCTGAAACGGGAGATGCAGTAAATGCCAGAGAAATATACAGTCAAAATCACGCAGCAGGCGCAGGAGCAAATTCGGGAAATCGTCAGCTATATCCGCTTCACGCTCCAGGCACCTGAAACTGCCATGAAAATGCTGGATACGCTTCAAGAGGAAATTGCTTCTCTGGAGCAGTTTCCCAATCCCGTCCCTCTGACGGAAGAAGAACCCTGGCACAGTCAGGGCATCCACAAATTTCCAATCAAAAACTACCTGATCTACTTCTGGGTAGACGAAAAAACAAAAAAGGTTCAGATTATTGGTGCTGTCTATGGCCGCAAAGACCAACGGCATCAGCTTTCCAATCTGGATATGTTCTAACGGATACGCTCTGGGCAGCAATGCCTGGGGCGTATTTTCTTACATATCATTTGGAATTGTCCTAACAGGTTATCAATCCCGTCTGCGAACAGGCGGGGTTTTTCATTACAAATCACACAGGAAAGGAGACATCAAATTGGCATCCGTACTGCAACAATACCGCCAGTTGGCAGACCACATGGCCACGCAGATAACCGACAGCTTCCAGAGCTGGACAGATTTTCTGACCACCGCCGCACGGCTGTACAAATACCCATACCACGAACAGCTCATGATCTACGCTCAGCGGCCCGACGCTACCGCCTGCGCGGACTACGAACTGTGGAACAAGCGAATGGGGCGTTATGTTCGACGGGGCGCGAAAGGCATCGCCCTTATCGACCACTCCGGGGACGCTCCGAAGCTGAAATATGTGTTCGATGTGGCAGATACCCGCAGCACCGAACGCTCCCGCAGCCCCTATCTCTGGGAATACCACCCGGAGCATGCGCAGGCAGTTTCCGCCGCTCTGGATGAACAGTCTGAAAGCCCAGGCGGAGGAAGTAATCCTGACGGAGCTGATCTACGCCTGACAGACGAACCCCCTATCCGGGGGGAACAATTCTCTTTCTTCCCCACGGAAGCCCAGCAAATTGCATACATCGCCGAAGCGGAGAGTGCAGAAATCGCACGCTCCGCTTTTTCCATATAGAAGCGGAGACGATGCCGGATCGTGATCAGCTGGCAGCGGCAGAATATCGTAGCCCCCCGCATGAAACTCTATCATAAACGCTTCATAAGGTTGCAAGGTAACCTGAACGCCGTTGATCTGCGGAGATGGATAGTTTGCCAACAGTAAGCCAGTGCCAAAACCAGTGCCTTGGAGTAGGCTATCCAGCCGCAAACCACCCTCTTATTTTACGCGGATTCCGCCTTCAGGTCGAATAGAAAGGACGTGGCATTTCCCCACTCCCAAAACGCTTTCCATACCGTTTTTGAAAGCATTCAACATATCCATCGGCACAAATGCCTGCACAGTTCCGGCAAATCCGCCGCCGTGAACACGGTAAGCACCACGCCCCTGAAGCAGTACATCACACATGGCCAGTGCTACTGCCACATCCTGATGCTGGATTGCTCCCGCAGGCGTGATATTCTGCAAATACATCCAGGAGCTGCGGCCAGATTCCGTCGCCAGGCGGAGGAAGGTTTCATAGTCACCCTCTCGTAGCGCCTGCGCCTGCCGCTGTACGCGCTTGTTTTCCTGATAGAAATGGATTGCCCGCAGAATTGACCGATCCGGCACCTGATGCCGAATTTCAGGAAGAGCGGCAAAGAATTCTTCCTCTGAAATTTCCCGCAGGACTTCCTTGCCAAAGAAACGGCACAACTGCTTCAGCTCGCCGGGGATGGCAGCATATCTGTATGATTGCCGCTGATTTCCGTGCTGCCTGGAGCAGAAAACGTAAAGCTCTCTTTCATTGTCAACCTCTCCACGAATGATTTTGCTTTTACTTCTTACTACATACTTCCAGAACACATCTCAGCTTGTTTTGGTAACTTATAGATTCAGGAAATCCTTCCGGTAGTTAACCCCGAAGTATTCGGCAAGTTCTTTCATCTGGTCGTCCCGGATGGTATTCACTCTGGGCAGGTGGGCAGTGAGCATGTAGATCTGAGCGGCCTTTTCCACGGTCTCGATCAGGCCGAAAGTCTCATCCATGGTCTTTCCAGCGCCGTAGATACCGTGCATCCCCCAGACCACCAAACGGAACTCTTTCATTTTCTCAGCGGTGGCTTCTCCGATGGAGTTGGTGCCGCAGAGCATCCAGGGAAGTACCCCAATGCCGTCCGGGAATACCACGATGCACTCGGTACACATCTCCCACAGGGTGTGGGTGAACTTCTTCTCGTCCAGCTCATGGACATAGTTCATAGCCAGGGTGTAGGTGGGATGGCAGTGCATGACCACCCGGTTAGCGGGGTCAACACTGAGACGTGCCATGTGGCTCATCAGATGGGCAGGAAATTCGGAGGTAAATTTGCCGCCGTCCTTATAACCCCACAGCAGCTCGGCAGTCTGACCGTCGGCAGCGATGCGGACAATGCCCAGATTGGTTTCCGGATCGGCATCCACGTTCTTGAAATACTTGCCGGTGCCGGTGACGATGAAAACCTTGCCGATGATCGCAGTGGCGTCAAAGCCCAGGGGGATAGTACGCTTGATTGCATTCAGATCAAGATACTCCCCTACCTCGGCTTCGTCCAGCAGATAGCTGATATTGCCGCCGTTACGCTCGTCCCAGCCCAGACGGTACATATTCGCGGTAGTTTTCCGCATTTCCTCCAAAAAGGGAGCGGTAAAAATGTCTTTCATAATCGTAACCTCTTTTGAATGCCGGGCGGAAAACCGCCCGGCGAAAATCTATTACATCAGCTTGCGGATCAGGCCCTTGATATCTTCCACGGAAGCGGCCTTGGGGTTGCCGGGGGCACAGGCATCGGCATAGGCAGACTGGGCCAAGAACTCCAGATCCTCCTCCTTGATGGCAGCCAGCTTGGTGGGGATGCCCACATCCACGCTCAGCTGGCGGACGGCGTCTACAGCGGCCTTGCGGTATTCGTCCTGGGTCATGCCGGTGGTATCCACACCCATGGCCTCGGCAATGGCCTTGTACTTCTCGCCGGTGACCTCGGCGTTGTACTCCATGACGATGGGCAGCATCATGGCACAGGCAACACCGTGAGGGGTATCATACACAGCGCCCAGAGTGTGGGCGATGGAGTGGGCAATGCCCAGGCCCACGTTGGAGAAAGCCATGCCGGTGACAAACTGGCCCAGAGCCATTCCCTCCCGGCCGTCGGGATCGTTCTGGACAGCGCCCCGCAGGGACTTCGCAATCAGGCGGATGGCTTCCAGATTCAAGCAGTCTGCCAGTGCCCAGGCGGCCTTGGTGGTGTAGCCCTCGATGGCGTGGGTCAGAGCGTCCATACCGGTGGAGGCGGTGAGGCCCTTGGGCATAGTGGACATCATATCGGGGTCAACAATGGCAATGTCGGGAATATCGTTGGTGTCCACGCAGACGAACTTGCGCTTGCGCTCCACGTCGGTGATAACATAGTTAATGGTCGCCTCGGCGGCAGTACCGGCGGTGGTGGGCACTGCGATGGTGAACACGGTGCGGTTCTTGGTGGGAGCCACGCCCTCCAGAGACCGGACGTCCGCGAACTCGGGGTTGTTGATGATGATGCCGATGGCCTTGCCGGTGTCCATGGAGGAGCCGCCGCCAATGGTGATCATGTAGTC
>JBJDYN010000131.1:0-8993 GCA_051867395.1 Faecousia sp.
ATGTCCTCCGCTGTAGCTGTGGCGTCGGTGGTGTCCAGGCCTTCCGGGCACGCATGGGTTCCTGTTACCTTCAGACCGGCGGCAGAGGTGAATGTCTTTCCAGCGGCCACATCCTCGGCAGTTGCGTCGCCAAATTTTTCACTCTTCGCGCGAAGATGAATCGCCGTCCCATCGTGAATGATTCTTTTGAAGGGGGGCTTGGCTTCCATAGTAATATACGCCCCGTCTTTATCCACCGCCGCGCTTCCTAATCCCAATTGATCCAGGACAGGAAGTGTACCGGTGACTTTTTCTCCATTCACATAGGCGGTCACCCCTTCCGCCATGTCCTTCGCCGTAGCGGTTGCGTCGGAGGTGTCCAAGACGTATTCGTCCTTATTTCCGTCGGCCATGGTTCCGACCCGGATCATGCCAAGCTCCGCGCGCAATGTGGGAATCACCAGGCTTCCCGCAGCGTTCTCGCCATACACCCCCACCACCAGCTGGATGTTGGGCTTTGCCAGAACAGCCGCCGGGATCGTCACCACCTCCGCGTCGGTGACGATATACCGGGTCACCGCGCCGTAGAACACCAGGGTTTTTTTCAGGCCCTTCCAGACGCTGTCCGTATAGATCAGCTGCACCTGTGCGCCGACCATGCCCGCCGTGATCGGCTTCTTGTCAACTGCCCCGGCCTGGGCTCCGCTGACATGGACTTTTGCAATAATCATAGTACAGCCTCCTTACGCTCTGTGTACCGCGCAGATGCGGTATGGGACCAGACAGGTATTGTCCACCGTGGTGCCGGTGTAGCAGTCCTTGAAAACGGCGGACGTGCCGGAAAATTCTACGCTTCTGCCCATAATCTTGCTTTCGTTATGGTAGTGCGAAACGGTCCCATGGCCGGGAAAGGCAATGGTGTTCAGGACGGAACCGGTATCGCTGGCCAGCCCCCGGTACTCCACGATCCAGAACGCCATATCCAGGCCGGAGGCCCCGCTGAGGGCAACCGTTTGGGCGGCGAAAGAAGATTCCGGGGAACTGTTTGTCCAAACCGCCGTGAGCTTCAGCGCCCCGGACACTCCCAGGTTCTCCCTGGCTCCGGCGGCGGTGGATGCCCCAGTGCCGCCCTGGGCAACCGTGACAGGTATCTTGCTGGTGAGCAGCTCGTAGTATTGGTCTTCCGCCAAATCCGAATCGGCGGCGGGGGAGGCGAAAATCTCCCGATAGTCCGTATTGGGGGAGTAGTTGACGATCTGGGTTCTCCTGGTATTTTTGTTCCAGTTCAACGTGGCAATGAGACTGCCGCCGGAATAGATCTCCAGGGTCGGGAAATTGCTGTCAGGATTCATCCGCAGCGTCGGAAGGATCAGCCGTCCGGTCATGGTATCTCCGGCCTTGTTCACCGCGCCCAGGTTGGTCCGTGCATCTGCAGCAGACGTGGCTCCGGTGCCGCCATTCTCCACAGAAACCGGGATTGAGCCGCCGGTCAGTTCTTCCAGTGCTTTCTCCATGGCGGATTTGGAAACCGCGTCACCGGGCTCCGTAGGGGTTCCCAGGCCGGTGACCTTGTGGCCAGCCATAGCGATGTCCCCGGACATGGTGCCGCCGGACTTATGGAGGAAGGAACTGCTGACATCGTCAGTAAATTCGCCGCTGTCCACCCGTTTCTGGAAGTCCTCCACGACTTGGTCCACCTCAGCCTTGGCATCCGCCACCGCCTGGTGCACCTCGTCAATGGCATCCTCCAAAATGGTGTACTCGTCCTCGGACACAACCTCGTCCCCCTCGGTGAAGACGGTATCGTCCACATCCAGAAAAAACCGGGGACTGGTGATAAGCCTGCCGTCGCCGCCGTACAGCCGCACCTCGCACCGGACCTGGCCTGCTGCGGCAGTGGTCTGTGGAGTAAGCTCATAGACGATAGCGTTATTCTCGATGACGGCATCGTTGAACAGGATGGTATTGTCGGGCTTCCGGGCAGTGAAGGCGGCGGAACAGTCCGGGGTAATCCGGTAAGGCACGCCGCCATCCATCAGGGTCACATAGATCTTGCGGATGGTATCGCCCTTTTTCGCCCGCAGGGAAAGCCCGGACTCCGTCTCATGGATGTCCAGGGAGAGACGGTAGTTGGAAAAATTCATAGTTACCTCCTTTTCTGGTGTGGAGAGTGTGGAGTGTGTGGAGTGTGGAGTGTGGAGTGTGGAGTTAGTACGATAAATGATCGTTTACTTTTACTGTGCGTAGGGGGCGGCATCCCTGACGCCCCTTCCGCATGCAGTACCGTCACAAGGGGCGTCAAGGATGCCGCCCCCTACGCACGCCAATCTAACATTGCTGCGATAAACGATCATTTACAGGATACCAGAAACTCCACTCCAAGCTCCACACTCCTAACTCCTAACTCCTAACTCCTAACTCCACACTCCTAACTCCTAACTCCACACTCCTCAATACCGTTTGTTCCGCAAATCCGTGGCAGCCGCCTGGCTAATCAGGCCCGCGGAAACGGCGCTTCTCAGATATTTGTCCAGATTGCTGGTCGTCTCCCCCGCTTTCTTCATGGCAAGGTACTCCGCCTCCACGTCCACAGCCGGGGCTGCTGCCTTTCCGGAGCCGGAGGATTTTTTGCTTCCGCTGTCGCCGGCGCTGACCTCGGGATGCTCCGCCGCCCACTCCTGGTCGTAGCGGCGCTGGTCCTCCTCAAACTCCGCGATCCACTGCTCGTCCCCGGTCAGGTCCCGGTAGGCATTGTAGTCAAAGTCGCGCTCCGTATCGTAGCGGTCCGTCAGGTAGCCGCGCTCCCGATCCCAGGCGGTGAGGGCATCCTGATACCGGCTGTAGTCCCGCTGTTCCTGGCCGGACAGCAGATTGGCCCGGTCATAGAGCGCCTGCCCCTGCTGGTTGTACCGGTCCAGGGCCAGCTGGTACAGCTCGGGAATTCTGTCGTTCAGCTGCTGCAGATACCCCTGGTAGGCCTGCTGCCCGGCGATCTGGGCGTAGGAGTTGCCGTAGCCCCCGGTGAGTGTGGCCGCCTGGCCCAGGGTGTCCATCATGGCCAGTCTTCCCTGGCCCGTGTAGCTGTCCCGGTACTGCCGGTACAGGGCGTCGCTGCCGGGGTCATAGGAAAAATCCGGGCGGCTGAGGATGCGCTCCACAGCAGCGTCCAACTCGCTCTGCCACCGGGATGAATAGTCCCCGGGTTTCGAGGCGCTCTGCCGGTCCAATTCCGCCCTGGCCTGGGAAACGGCGTCGCTTTCTTCATACTTCTTTTGGGTGTAAGCCATTTTCATACCTCCTTATTCCGTGTGGTTTTTTTGAGAGTGGAGTGTGGAGAGTGGAGTTGCCTGTATTCTGTAAATGATCGTTTATGTGCACACCCACTGTAGGGGAGGGTCATTGACCCTCCCGCTGCGTAACGAAACAGAGCGTGAAATAGGTTGCTTCCAGTGCTGGTTTTCACAAAAAGCGACTGGTTTGACCGCTCAAAAACTTTCAGCTGGCGGGAGGGTCAATGACCCTCCCCTACAGTGGGTGCTGTGCTAAACGATCATTTATCGTACTAACTCCTAACTCCACACTCCACTCTCCACACTCCTCACTCCACACTCCTCACTCCACACTCCTCACTCCACACTCCTCACTCCACACTCAAATAACCGCGTACAGCGCCGTCACTGGGTTTTCCGCTTCGGTCACAGTGATGTCCGTTTCGCCGCAGGTGAGGGTCACGCCCTGGCCGTGGATGACGCTGCCCTGTCTGGCGCAGGCCACCGGCACATCGCCGGTAACCGTCAGAAACAGCGTGTACCGGCTCACCGCTTCCAGCTCCGCCGTGACCGTGCTGCCCTGGGACCAGGCGCCATTTTCCAGGATGGCCTTTTTCGCACCCAGGAAGTTCTCCTGGGCCTGCTTCTTCTTGAGCTTCCGGAGGATGATCTGGAAAACCTCCGGGGAGCGGCTCACCAGCTCCGTTATCTTCGTTTCGGTCAGGGCGGTTCCTCCCTCAGTTTCCAGATTCTTCAGCACCCAGTTCAGTTGCTGAACGTGCTGGCGCAGGAAGCTCAGCAGCTGCTGGATCTGGCCCTCCGTGTTCCGGGCGCTCAGGTTGGGAGACCGGAATTCCACACTCACGAAATATCACTTCCCTCCTCAATGGTCTGGGTGATGGCGTAGATTCTGGCGTCTCCCACTCCCTCGATCCGCAGCCGCAGATGGTCGCACCGCCGGGGCCGGATGGGCAGGGAGAAGCTTTTCAGACTGGTGACGTTGACGGTGCCCAGATGCTCCCAGCCGCCCATAGAGTCGTACTGGACGAAGAACCGGGCCCGGCCCCCCACGTCCATGGACATGCGCACGTTGAGCCGGGAGATGTACTTCCGGTCCGGCTGGTCCGTGCCCAGAATTCCCGTCTGCACCATCCACTCCACGTTGTCCGCCTCTTTTTCCCCGGAGCCCAGCAGGGCAAGAATTTTGCCGGTGTCGTGCTCTGCGCAGTACAGCTCTCCCCGGCAGTCGCAGAAGCAGTCCGCATGCAGATTGTCCTCCTTGTGCCATACCGCCTTGCCGGTGTCGTAGACGAACAGCACAAAGTCGTCTGTGTCCGCATCTCGCATGGAGATGTAGTATTTGTTGCCGTGGGCCCCCGCCGCCGCGCTGTCGTAGCGTTCCTCCCCCAGGGCGGCGGAGACCTCCACCGGCAGGGAACCGTCGTAGGCGCAGACCGCGTGCCGGGCCTTGTAGTACAGAATCTCGTTGACGATGGCGAGACTCCTGTCACAGCCCTCCTGAACCCCCCGGCAGGCGGTGTCCAGCACCCGGAACTGGGCGGGATAGTCGCCGTAGACCTGGTGCATTACGTTCTCCTTGAAGAACAGCGGGTAGCCCAGATAGGTGACGGCCCCGGTGAAAGCGCCGTCGGTGCCCAGGTTGCCGTAATAGGAATCGGTAGACAGGCCCATGTAGCAGTTCCAGTTCTTGAAGTCCCCCAACTTGCTGGCGTAGAGCCGGTTGACGAACTCCCCGTTCTCGTCCAGGCCGTACCGGCAGCCCCAGAGCCGGTTTTTCGACTCCACCACGAAGTCCATCACCGGCATGGTGCGGCTGACGGTGATTTCCCCGGTGATGGTCTGGGCCTGATCCAGTACCCCCGCCACCACCAGGTAGTCTTCACCCTTGTCCCAGAGGATGGCCGCCCCCTCCAAGGCGGCGATCTGCTCTGCCTGCTCCCCCAGCCCGGCAATCTGGATGCCGTCATACTGGGAAAAGGCAGCGCCGATGCCCTCGGCCCCGATGCGGATGTAGCTGGACGCGAGACTGACCCACATATCGCTGCTTTCCGACCACTGCTTGAGGGTATGGGGCGTGGAGGAGGTGTCCACCCAGATGTCGTTGTTCTCCGGCTGCTCCGGGGCGGATGCCTGGATAAACTGGGCCGCCTGGGCGGTGCCGTCAGCGGTGCAGGGGGTGAAGGTGAGCTCGCCGGAGACGGCCACGCTGGCTTCGATGTCGCCGCAGTCCGTCACATCGGCGGTGTTCAGGTACTTCTTATCCGGCAGGATGATGACGTAAGCGCCCATGGAGATCAGCTGCTTGCGCCCCTGGGCAAGCCCCAGGTCGATTCGCTGGTCCCCCAGAACGAATTCCGTCCCGTCCACATACCCCAGCTGATCCTTGGCGATAAGCCCGCCGGGCGCTGTAGGAGCGGCATAGATCCCCCGTTTCCCCCTGGGGGCCAGGATGGGGCAGAAGTCTGAGGTCATATTCTTCATATCATAAAATTCCCCGCTGCCGATGCGCAGGTTATGGTTATAGCCCAGGAACCGGTCTGTCACCGACCGCCGGGCCGGCAGCTCCTTCAGCTGCGGATATTCCATGGTTACTGCCTCCTTTTCTCAAAAGGCGGGAGAGAGTGTGGAGTGTGGAGTGTGGAGTTGTTGGTGCTGCTGTAAATGATCGTTTACTTTTACTGTGCGTAGGGGGCGGCATCCCTGACGCCCCTTCCGCATGCAGTACCGTCACAAGGGGCGTCAAGGATGCCGCTTTATTACGCACGCCAATCTAACATTGCTGCGATAAACGATCATTTACCGTACCAACTCCTAACTCCACACTCAACTCTCAACTCTCCACTCTCAAAAGAACTTCCGCCTGCACCCCTTTGCCAAATGGGTCCGGTTGTAGGCGTTGGCGTAGCCCCGGTAGGCGGTGTTGAACATTTCCATCGAATTGTTGTACTTGCTGTACTCCCCGTTGGCATAGTCGATCTGGGCCTCCAGCCAGCGCAGGTACACCTCGTCGTAAGGCGGCGGCACCAGCAGCTCAGTCTCCACATCGGTGCCGGTGTCGTAGCCTACAAAGCCCGCCCCCGCGTTGTCCTCGTGGGTGTCCATGATCTCCTGCTTGACCATAAAGTCCAGCCGGGACAGCCAGGCCACCTTGTCCTCGTGGGTGTAGGTGTTGTGCTTCAGGTTGTCGATCTTGCTGATAGCCTCGATGAGCTTCATAGAATCCCCCTTTTTTTCAGTGTGGAGTGTGGAGTGAGGAGTGTGGAGTTGTTCTCCAAAGACCATACCCTCAACTCTCCACTCTCAACTCTCCACTCTTAACTCCAAACTCCACACTCCACACTCATTTATGTGCTTCCTCGAACTGCTGGATGATCTCCAGCATCTCCTCCTGGTGCCGCAGGACCTCGGCCACGTAGTCCGGAACCTCCACCTCCACGCCCCGCTTGACGATGCAGGTGTAGTTGTTCACGGACACGAACACATCCTCCTGCTTGGGGTTCAGCCTGGGGATGCGGATGGTCACGGTTTTTGTTTTTTCTGCCATGATTATTCCTCCTTTGAAAATACTTCCGTAAATGATCGTTTGCCGCAGCAATGCTCGATGGGTTCTGCTGAAATGCGATGCGAATCAAAGGCTTCGCACTTATCGTAGGGGGCGGCATCCTTGACGCCCCTTTTGCATGCAATACCGTCACAAGGGGCGTCAAGGATGCCGCCCCCTACGAACAGTAAACAATCCTTTATCGCAGCAAATCCTTCTTTTCCCGCCCTGCCGGGGAAGGGAGTCCCCTCCCCCGGGTGCTTTGCTTAGTTGGCGGCGGCAGTGCCGGAGAACCGCTTGGAGCAGCTCTCCACCCGGACCAGGTACTGGGGGATCAGCAGCTCCGCCGTTTTCATGCCCTTCCAGCCCACGGAGCTTCTCTGATCCAGAGGATCGGCGGTGCCGGCGCTGCCCTTCTGCTTGACGATGGTCTGCATACCGCCCCCGGTGATCTCGGTGGTGCCGTAGGCGCCGTCGCCCAGGAACAAGGTACCGAACACAGCCAGGCCGCTGGGGCAGCCGGAGCCGGTGTAGATCTTGGCCTCGGTGGTCTGGACGAAGCGCACACCGGCAATCTCGCCGATTTCCCCCTCGTACAGGTTCACGGGCTGGGCGTACTTGTGGGCGTCGATCCACTCCGGGTCCCGCATCAGATCGTAGGCAACGTAGGGGTGAATAATCGCCACATACTTGCCGCCAAAGGTGGGCGCGTTCTGAGCCCGGAGCTTTGCCACAACCTGCTGCACCACGTCCACGGTCAGCTGGGCGGTGGCATCCAGACCGGCCCGGCTGGTGACGGCAGTCTCCACGCCGTTTGCCACCTTGGGGCAGTAGGTCACGTTGGTGCCGGACTGGAGGACGTTGCGCACCACGGTGTCCAGGGTTGCGCCGCCCTGGCGGCCCAGCAGCTTCAGGGACTCCACGATGACGTTGTCCACAGCCGTCAGCTCCAGCACGTCGGACAGGGTGATGTAGTCGCCGTACTGGCTGACGGTGGCGGTGACGGTGTTCACCTCCAGGCTCTTGCCGTCGGGGGTGACGCCCTCGGTCAGGGGGGTCAGGGCCTTGTCCAGAGGGGCAAACTTGCGGAACTCGATGGTCTTGCCCCCGTTCTTAGGGATGGGCCGCTTCTGACCGAACTGGTCATGAACCAGGTTGGGAGACGCTTCATCGATGAGGGTCATATCGTAGAAGGTCTTCATTTCGGCGCTGAGACCGTCCGTAAGGGTGGTCTGCACCTCGTTGGCAAACAGCTGCAAATTCAGTTTCTTTTCCATTTCATTTCTCCTTTCATTTGGTTGGCTTTTATTTCAGAGCGGAGCGTGGAGAGAGTGTGGAGTGTGGAGTGTGGAGTGTGGAGTTGTGGTATCACCTTCGGTGATGAATTATAATCTGGTAGACGGACCTCTGGTAAAACCACCGCACGTTGCCGCGTTAACCGATCCCGTACAGAATACCGACAACTCCACTCTCAACTCTCCACTCTCCACTCCAAACGCCAAACTTCGCTCTAAAACCGGATTTTCTCCCCCATGGCCGCCCGTTTGCGGATTTCATCCCGTTCGGCCCTGGTCAGCTTGGACACGTCGGTTTTGGAAACCGCGGGGGCCTGGGCGCTGATGCCGTTCTCCACGGGCCGGCTGCCGGAGGCGCGGAACTTGTCCACCAGCTTCTGCTCCACCACCCGGGCGGTGTGGCGCATGGCGGCGGGGAGAATCTCCTGCTGGTGAATCACCAGATACGCATCCGCCACATCCACACCGGACCGAAGAAGCTGCCGGAACCGGGGATTCTTGGCCTCCACATTCATGTCCAGACCGGGGTAAAGCTGCCGGGCCTGCTCCGCCTGCTGGGCCCAGAGGGCATACTGCCGGTTGGCCGCCTGCTCCTGGGGACTTATCTGGGTCGCAGGGCTGGGCTGGGTCTCACCAGGACTCTGCTCCGCCGCCTGGGCACTCTCTCCGCCGCCCTCGCCGCCCTCAGCAAAGAGCTGCAAAGAACGCATACGGAGAATTTCCTTCTGTTTCATAAACATCATCCTTTCTTCCTCCAAAGACATTTGTTTGAAAGCGAAGTGTCCGTGCAGTAAATGATCGTTTATCGCAACAAAGCCTTCCCCTCTGGGGAAGGTGGCCCGGCGCAAGCCGGGTCGGATGAGGCTGGAATGCACCCAGATCAGTGTG
>JBJDYN010000132.1:0-8969 GCA_051867395.1 Faecousia sp.
TCTTCAGCTTGATGTCCCGGGCCTCCAGAGAGGTGGCGTTCCACTTGGAGGTGTCCAGCTGCTGGATCAGGGACTTGGGAACACGGAACATGTTCTCGGTCTCATTGGAGATAACGGGGAAGCCCAGGCAGATAGCGCCGGCACCGTAGGAGACGATCTCGTCAGACAGGGGCTTGTAGGCGTTGACGAAGGCCCGGACGCGGTCCATGGTGTACTTGGCCAGAGCGGGGAAGTCGCCGGGGGTGATGTTGCCGAAGATCAGGGCAGCGCGCAGAGCCACGGAAACCACGTGGATGACGGACTGCATCTCGTAGCCCAGGGGCACCACGCGGACGTTCTCGCCCATCTTGTAGCCGGCATCGGCGCACTGACGGATGCACTCGCCGGTCAGGGTCACCAGGATGCCCTGGCCCTGATAGGACTTGACCAGAGCCACGGTCTCAGCGGGGTCCTCCGCGCCGCCGATGATAACGGCCACGCCGGGGATGTCGCCGGTGACCAGGGGCACGCCCAGGTTCCGGACGAAGGCGTCGGTCAGGTGGCCCAGCTCGGGCTCGGCGTAGGGCTCGGCACCGTGGAGGTACTTCAGGGCCTCCAGGAACTCGGCGCACAGGGCGGAAGCGATGCCGGACTCAAACGCGTCATGCAGACGGTTGTTGCGGGTCATCTTGGCCTTGATGGTATCCATGGCGGCCTTCATTTCGCCCAGGGTGGTGATCTTCACACCGGTCACCGCGTAGTAACAGGGCAGGCTGTAAGCAGTGCCGGGGAAGGACACAGGCTCACTCTCGCCGTAGGTGGCGATGGCCTCATCAATGGCGGCTACGGTACGGGCGTAGTTGTAGTCGTTACCGCCAAAAACTCTTTCAAAAAGTGTCACGGTTTTTCCTCCTATATTCGTTTCGATGAATCCGTATCATTCATCACGGTCTAAAATCGCTTTGATTTTCCGAATTTCTTCGATTGCCGTGGGGCTGAAGTCGTAGGGAGATTTTCCCTGCCGGTCGGCGTCCATGACCTCCAGGTTGTAGTGGATGAAGCCCAGCAGATCCTCGGGAGGGATAGAATTGCGGATAAACTGCTCATCGCGTTCATCCCGGACCTTGTTGGCCACCACCCGGACCTGCTTCACGCCCAGGTCAGAGGCCAGGCGCTTGACGTTGCGGTAGGTCTGCACGGACCGGGCACCGGGTTCGATGACCACGATAAACTGGTCCATGTTGGCCGCGGTGCCCCGGCCCAGGTGCTCCAGGCCTGCCTCCATGTCCATGATGACCACGTCGTTTTTGCGGTAGGTCAGGGCGGACAGAATGGCTTTCAGCATCACATGCTCGGGACAGACACAGCCGCTGCCGCCCACATCCACGGTGCCCATGACCAGCAGCTTCACGCCGTTGATATCCTTAGAAAAGGTGTCGGGAATGTCCGCCACGTAAGGATTCAGCTTGAAGAACTTATTCGCCGCATTGGCGCCGGTGCGCTCCTCCACCAGAGTGCGCATCTTGGAGATGGGGACGATGGCGTCCACTTCCTCCTGGCTCAGGCCCAGGGCCAGGCCAAGGTTGGCGTCGGGATCTACGTCGGCGGCCAGAACGGTCCGGCCTTCATCGGCGTAGAGCCGGGCCAGGGTAGAGGCCAGGGTGGTTTTTCCCACGCCGCCCTTACCGGTAATCGCTACTTTCATTGGAAAAAGACCTCGTAGTAATGTATTTCAGAAATCAGATGCCCAGGGCGGCGCGCTTGGCTTCGATGCATGCGATCATCTTGTCGCCCAGCTTCTCGATGTCGGTCTCCACCACGAACCGGGCCTCGACCCAATCCTTGACGCCGTGTTCACCCTGCAGCAGGGCGGTGACTTCCTCGGAGCCCTTGGAGTAGGGATCCACGCCCAGGAAGGTCTCAATACCGGTAGCCACAACGTAGTTGCCGATGGAGACAGCCTTCTCGGACATCCATTCGGGAGCGCAGCCCACCACGGGAACCTGGGAGATGTTGATGCCCCAGTCCTTGGCGATGTCGGAGGCCAGAATCATCATACGGGAGATATCCACGCAGGAGCCCATGTGCAGGACAGGAGGAATGCCTGCCAGCTCACACACCCGCTTCAGACCCGCGCCGCAGTATTCCTTGGCCTTCACGGGGTCCATCAGACCGGCCTTGGCGGCAGCCTGAGCGGCACAGCCGGAGGCGATGACGATGATGTCGTTCTCCAGCATCTTCTTCATCAGACCGATGTGGGCGGAGTCGGGACGGACCTTGGGGTTGTTACAGCCGACCATAGCCACAGCGCCGCGAATGACACCGGAGTGGACGCACTCGACCAGGGGCTTGGTAGTGCCGAACTCATCCAGCTGGGAGTTGGCGACGCCGTCCAGAACCTTCTTGATGGCCTCTACGGAGTAGCCCACACGGGCGTTCTGCTTCAGGTTGGGGATGTTCACCAGCTCGGGCTTCCGGTTCTTGAAGTTCTCGATGGCCAGCTTTATGATGGCCTTGGCGTTCTCACCGGCGTTGGCGGCGGAGAAACGGATGAACTCGGAGTCGGGCATCCGGGCGATGGGAGAGGTGGTGATGAACTTGGTATGGAAGCACTTGCTCAGGGGACCCAGGGCGGGGAAGATGCACTGCACGTCCACCACGATGGCTTCGCAGGCGCCGGTGAGAACCACGCTCTCCTGGTTCAGGTAGTTGCCGGCCATGGGGACACCGTGACGCATGGCAACCTCGTTGGAGGTGCAGCAGACACCGGAAATGGTGATGCCCTTGGCACCCATGCTCTTGGCGTAGGCGATCATCTCGGGATCGTTGGCGTAGTAGACGATCATCTCAGACAGAGAAGGATCATGGCCGTGGACCACGATGTTGACGTTGTCCTTCTCCATAACGCCCAGGTTGGCGGTGGTGTCTACGGGCTTGGGAGTGCCGAACATGACGTCGGAGAACTCGGTGCCCATCATGGAGCCGCCCCAGCCGTCGGACAGGCCGGCCCGCAGGGACTGACGGATCAGGGCTTCGGGCAGAGAGGAGCAGCCCATATGGGTCATGTGCAGGGACTGGGAGACCTCACGGTCGATGGCCCGGGGCTCAATCTCGGCGTCGTGCCACAGCTTCTGGGTGTACTCGGGGGCGCGCTTCAGGAAGCGCTGGGTGCCGAAGGGCTTGCCGTACTCCAGCAGGCCGATCTCGGCCATCTCATGGGCCAGGTCGTAGATGTCCTTGCCCTCGGTCTCCACGCCCCATTCCTTGGCGATGCGGATCAGCTTCTCCGGGTCCTTGACCTGGTAGTTGCCGCCTTCCTTGGTCTGGTACAGGGTGTGCATGATTTCACGGCCGTGGTCGGAGTGGGTCGCAGCGCCGCCGGCGGTGAAGCGCAGGTAGTTACGGCCGACGATACCGTGCACGTCGCAGCCGCAGATGCCACGGGGAGCTTTCTTGGTGATGCGGCAGGGGCCCATGGAGCAGATACGGCAGCAGGTGCCGCTCTCGCCGAAGCCGCAGTGAGGAGTCTGGTTCTTAACACGCTGCTGCCAGGTGTCAGCGCCAACTTTCTGCGCGGTTTCCAGCAGAGAATTGGTGGCAGCTTCCATCTCCTCGATGGTGGTTAAAGATGCCCAATCCTTCAAAGTGATTTCCTCCTAAACTATGAATCTTCAAAAAAACGTTCCGTACGCTATGAAAACATAGTGTATCGATAATATTGTATCAATTCTAGGCAAGCTTGTCAATCATGGATTTGTGCACATTTTAAACGAATTTTTTGATCCCCCATTGGGGGATATGTTCTTATCCCGGGATGGGGGATACATTTTCGGCCGCGGAGAGGCTTTGGGCGTGAGGGGGTTTAGCGTTGCGTTGACGCGGTATGTTTGATTCCCTTCGCGGAGAATTCCTTTTGGCAAAAGCGGAAGCCTTCTGGCAACAGGGGGTATGAACATTCCGCCGGAAAGGGATTAAGCAGGTAACTTTGGAAATTGCTCTCATAAGCTACGGTTTTCATCTGCACAAATACCATTTGAGCAGATGAACAAAATCAAGTTCTTTCTCTGGCCGTGATTGGTGTACCTATTTTCGAGAAAAATAGGTTATCCGTAGGGCAAAATTTACGAAAACAAGAGCTTCCCATTTCCGGAAAGCTCTTGTTGTGTTTTTATGGGGACTCTCTTAACGGCCCTTTATTCTTTCTGTTTCTTTCTGTATTCGCCTTTCCGGTCGAAGCGGATAGCGGCGGTCAGGTTAATTGCCAGAGTGGCAATCAATGCCAGCACTGCTTCCCAAACCAAGCAGCTCATCGCTTTCCAGACCATATCCGTAACTTCCATTTCCGCGAAGCTGCCGGAGATGGTGAACATGACGATGCTGAGAACCAATCCCAAGCCTCCCAACAGGACGCCTGCCATGCGCTGGGTGAAGCGCCAGGCGTGGACGCTGCCCATACCATAATAGCAGCGGTAGCCGAAGTAATAGTTGGCCTCCTTCGGGGACAGGAACAGATACGCCAGTCCCAGAACCAGCAGTACGATGGGGCCGAGCACCACCGCCACACGGCAGACAGCGGCGAGGCTGCTGAAAACCTTGCTCAAGTCCGGCAGCAGGGATGCCGGGTCAAAGGAGTCCATGAGGCTCTTGATGGATTCGATATTCAAGCCCGCTTCCGTTGCCGCGGTAGGGTCCACAGGAGACGTGGCCACAGTGGTCTCCAGGGCTGCCGTCACGGTCTCCAGAATCTCAGTAGGGGTTGTGCTCATTATTTTTCCTCCAGGAATTTGCTGATCTCCCGCATAAAGCTGCCCGCATCCTGGAACCGGTGATAGATGGAGGCAAAGCGGATGTAGGCGACTTCGTCCAGGGGCTTCAGGCGCTCCATGACCATTTCGCCCAGCTTATCGGTGCTGATCTCCCGCTCCAGGGTATTCTGAATGGTCTGCTCGATTTCCGTGGTGATGCGGTCCAGGTCTCCCACATTGACCTTCCGCTTGTCAAAGGCGCGCATCATGGAGTTGAAGATCTTGTTGCGGTCAAAGTTCTGCCGGGAGCCGTCCCGTTTCACAACAATGATCGGCAGGGTCTCTACGAACTCATAGGTGGTAAACCGGCGCTGGCAGCCCATACACTCCCGGCGGCGGCGAATGCTCTGGCCATCCTCTGAATGACGGGAATCCACGACCTTGCTGTCCTGGTCTCCGCAAAATGGACATTTCATGGTAAATCCACTCCTTTTTCGTAGATTATGAAACCATTATACCAGATTATGGGCACACTGTCCAGCTTTTTTTGTGCGGCACCGATTCGACAGGGAAGGGACTTGTCTTTTTCGCTGGTTTCGGGTACAATAGGAAAAACGTTTTTCCGCCGCTACGCAAAAGGAGAGCCTTATGAACCAAAAATTTCTCTTTACCCTGTGGGGTGGTCTTTTTATTGTGTGCGCTGCCATGGGATTTATCCCGGACCCCGCCGGAGTTGGCCGGATACTGCTGACGCTGCTGTCCATCGCATTCTTCGTACCCCCGGCCCTTGCACTCTATCAGGCGATTCAGGCCGGTGACCAGCCTGTCTTCCGGCTGATCCGGAACCTGTCAGCGCTGTCCCTGTGCCTGACCCTGGTGCTGCTGGTGCTGAATTTTCTGTCTGCCCTGCGCTCGGAAACCCTGGGCAATATTCTCTACCATATTCTCATTATCGTTTCCAGCCCCATGGTCTGCAGCGGCTGCTGGGTGCTGAGCCTGTTCCTGTGGGCCTGCCTGCTGATGGTCAGCCTGAAGGGACTGCGAAAGAAGAAATAGAAGCGATTGAGGGGTGTAGGGGGCGGCATCCTTGACGCCCCCTTTGCATGCAGCACCGTCATAAGGGGCGTCAAGGATGCCGCCCCCTACACCCCCGATCGTTGCGATAAACGACACATTACGCTATTTTTCCCGGAAAATACTCCCGAAACGGCTTTTCGGATTATTGCTCTGCGGCTCCGACGTCAAAGGTGATCTTCACATGGTAAACCCGCTCACCATCTTTGTTGAGGCTGTCCTCCACGGTCTGCTGGATGGCTTCCTCCTGTCCCTGCAGGTCCGTCGGCAGCGCCACATCGAACACCAGATTCATATGCCGCTTCCCCTGGACCATGCGGAAGTCGTGAAGACTCAGCCTGTGATCCCGCTCACGCAAAAGGTCAGAAACCCGCTCCTTCAGCGCTGTCAGCTCCGGGTCGTCTGTGACCACCGGATCATAGTGGATCACCAGATGGACATTGTGGCTGCGCAGGCATTCCCGCTCCATGTCATCAATGCGCTCATGGCATTCCAGCGGGTCCTCCCGGTGGTCCATCTCCACATGGAGGCTGGCAAACCGCTGGCCGGGGCCATAGTCGTGGACCATCAGATCGTGGTAGCCCAGCACCTTGGGCTGCTGCTCCACATAGTCCACAATTTTCTGCCGCAGCTCCGGATCGGCGTTTTCTCCCAGCAGGGGAGAGACCGTTTCCTTCGCCAGATTCCAGCCGCTGTACAGAATGAATATCGCCACCGCCAGGCCCATAAAGCCATCCACCCGTATGTCCAGGAAATACTCAATGACCGAGGCCAGCAGTACCACAGAGGTGGTGATGCAGTCGTTGCGGCTGTCTGCGGCGGTGGCCTGGAGGGCAGTGGAATCAATGAGCTTGCCAAGCTTACGATTGAACAGACACATCCACAGCTTCACCGCAATGGAAGCGATCAGCACCCCGGCAGCCAAAGCGGAAAACTCCACTGCGGTAGGATGTAAGATTTTCTCCGCCGAGCTTTTCACCAGCTCAAAGCCAATGAGCAGGATCAGCATAGCCACTGCCAGACCGCTTAAGTATTCCGCCCGGGCATGGCCATAGGGATGCTCCTCATCGGCAGGCTTATCCGCCACCCGGAAACCCAGTAAGGTCACGATGGAGCCGGAAGCGTCGGACAGGTTGTTCATAGCATCAGCGGTGATGGAAACCGAACCGCTGAGGGTGCCCGCGATCAGCTTCCCCAGGAACAGAAGCACGTTGCAGACGATGCCCGTCACCCCGGACAGGGTGCCGATGGCCGTCCGGACGCCGCTGTTTTCTGTGTTTTGATAATCCTTCACAAACAGGCGAAGCAATAATTTTGTCATAGACTTTCCTCCAAATCGGGGCAAATTACAAGCTTTTTCTGACTCTACTGTGGGTAGAGTCCCGAATTCTACCACAAGTAGGAGCCCATAGGGGCTGGATTCTCCCGGAAATGGCGTGACTTTGGCCCCCGGGTAATATATGATATTGTCGTTATGTATGTTCAAAGAGAATATGCTGACCATTATACTGCGGAACTTTGCTTCTGTCCATCTAATTTTTTCGGAGTGTGAAAATAATGTCCTATCAAATCATCACCGATTCCTGCTGTGACTTCCCCAACGAAATGTACGCACAGCTGCGCCTGACCATGGTGCCCCTGAGCGTGGAATTCCGGGGCGAGGTCTATGACGATAGAAACGACGACAGCCTGAAGGATATGTACGACGGCTTTCGGTCCGGCGAGGAGGCAAAGACCTCCGCTGTAAATCCTGACCGCTGGGCGACTGCCATCGAAAGCGCCCTCTCCGCTGGTCAGGACGCGTTGGTACTGGTCTTCTCCTCAGGCCTGTCCACAACCTATCAGTCTGCCGTCATTGCCGCGGAGGATCTGAAAGAGAAATACCCGGACCGGAAAATCTATGTTTCGGATACGCTGTCTGCCTCCATGGGCCAGGGTCTGCTGGTGTGGTACGCCTGCCAGAAGCGGGACGCGGGAATGACGCTGGAAGAGGTGTACACCTGGGTAGAGGAGAACAAGCTCCACCTGTGCCACTGGTTCACCGTGGATGACCTGATGTACCTGCGCCGCGGCGGACGGATCAGCGCTGCCACCGCCCTGGTTGGCACCATGCTGCAGATCAAGCCCGTGCTGCACGTAGACGATGAGGGCCACCTGATCAGCATGGCCAAAGCCCGGGGGCGCAAGGCCTCCCTGGATGCCCTGGCCCGGAAGACTGTGGAGTTGGGCGCTAACTACGACAACAGCACCATGTTTATCTCTCATGGCGACTGCCTGGAGGACGCCCAGTATCTGGCCCAGCAGCTGAAGGAAAAGTACGGTGTCAAGGAAGTTATCATCAGCTACGTCGGTGCGGTCATTGGCTCCCACTCCGGCCCCGGCACGGTTGCCCTGTTCTTCCTGGGTGATCATCGGTAAGCTTGCCATTCGCTTTTTCTTGCCAACATCAAAGCGTAATTCTACACAAAAACGAGACGCCTGATAGGGTGTCTCGTTTTTCCGTTATTGCGTTCGGCGCAAAATGATCTTTTATCGGCATCACTCCCAATGAACGCGAGGCAGACATTTCCTTCTTTCTTTGCGTTGATCCGATGCGCATTGGGGAAATGCCGGGGATTCAGCTCTCCATCTGTTTTCCCAGGAAGCCGGCAGCGGTTTTGGCCAATCCCTGGTCGGCTTCCTGTAAGGGGGTGTCGCCTTCGTTCTGAAGCAGCATCACGCAGCCCATCAGATCTCCCTGGGAGAGAATCGGTGAGGCGGCTCCCAGCCGGTATTTTATCTCCCCCTCCGTGGCAAAAATTGGCGTATCTCCGTTTTTGTAGAGATAATTTTTTCTCTGCTCCATTATTTTTTCCAATTCCGGGGAATTGGGTTTGTCCAGGAGCTCCCGTTTGGGCGCGCCGTGCAGCGCAATGATGCTGTCCCGGTCCGCCACAGCTGCAATATGCCCGGTAGCTGTGCCGATAGACTCGCACATCTGGACCGCGAATTCTTGAAGGTCCCCCATAGGAGAATACTTACGAAAAATCACGCCTCCGTCTTTCTCCGTATAAATCTCCAGCGGGTCACCCTCCCGGATTCGTAAGGTACGGCGGATTTCCTTTGGTATGACAATTCGGCCCAGATCATCCCATTATGTCAAGAGAGGGACAAAAAAATTAACGATTTTTT
>JBJDYN010000133.1:0-8959 GCA_051867395.1 Faecousia sp.
GGGAAGGCATGGGCGCTGCCGCGCCAGCGCAGCTAACGAAGATAAACGATCATTTGCCGAACCAACTCCACGCTCCACACTCCTAACTGAAAAACCCCCTTGCTATTTCTCTCCGGTTCTATTATAATGATGGGCAGTGATTTTAGCGAAAGAGGCGAGGGAACATGGGAAAATTGGCATTTGACAACGAAAAATATCTGCAGATGCAGTCGGCGCATATTCGGGAACGGATCGCCCAGTTCGGCGGCAAGCTCTACCTGGAATTCGGCGGGAAGCTTTACGACGACAATCACGCTTCCCGTGTTCTGCCGGGCTTCCAGCCGGACAGTAAGCTGCGGATGCTGCTTCAGTTGAAGGATCAGGTGGAGATGGTCATTGCCATCAACGCCGACGATATTGAGAAGAACAAGATCCGGGGAGACCTGGGCATTACCTATGACCGGGATGTGATCCGGCTCATCGATGTGTTCCGGGGCTTCGGGCTCTATGTTTCCAGCGTGGTGCTGACCCGGTTCCATGGACAGGCCCTGGCGAAAGCCTTCCAGGCGCGGCTGGAGGGACTGGGCATCCGGGTGTACCACCACTATGCCATCGATGGTTATCCCTCCGACACGGCCCACATTGTCAGTCCGGAGGGCTTCGGCAAGAACGACTATATTGAGACCACCCGGGAACTGGTGGTGGTCACGGCCCCCGGCCCCGGCAGCGGCAAACTGGCTACCTGCCTGAGCCAGCTATACCATGAGCACGAGCGGGGCATCACCGCGGGCTATGCCAAGTTTGAGACCTTCCCCATCTGGAATCTGCCCCTGAACCATCCGGTGAACCTGGCCTATGAGGCGGCTACGGCAGATCTGAACGATGTGAACATGATCGACCCCTTCCATCTGGAGGCCTACGGGGTCACCACCGTCAATTACAACCGGGATGTGGAAGCCTTCCCGGTGCTGGTGGCCATCTTTGAGATGATTATGGGCCAGTGCCCTTACCAGTCTCCCACGGACATGGGTGTTAACATGGTGGGCAACTGCATTGTGGATGACGAAGGGGTGTGCTATGCTTCCCGGCAGGAGATCATCCGCCGGTATTATGTGGCCATGTGCGAGCAGAAGCAGGGCAAGGGCGGCGACGAGGCAGTCCGGAAGCTGGAGTTGCTGATGAAGAAGGCGGGCGTCACCCCTGCAGAGCGGAAAGTGGTGGCCGCCGCCCTGGACCGGGCGGAGGAAACAGGAAACCCCGCCGCCGCTATGGAGTTGCCGGACGGGCGGATCGTCACCGGCAAGACCTCCGATCTGCTGGGCGCCTCCTCGGCACTGCTGCTGAACGCGCTGAAGACTCTGGGGAACATGCCGGACGACCTGCACCTGATCTCTCCGGTGGCCCTGGATCCCATCCAGCACTTGAAGGTGGATCATCTGGGCAACCGGAACCCCCGGCTCCACACCGACGAGACCCTGATCGCCCTGTCCATCAGCGCGGCCACAAACCCCATGGCGGAGTATGCCATGGAGCAGCTGAGTAAGCTCCGGGGCTGCGATGTTCATTCCTCTGTAATCCTGTCGGCGGTGGACGAGCGGACGTTCAAGCGGTTGGGCGTGAATCTGACCTGCGAGCCAAGATACGAGTAACAAACGAAAATGATACAAAAAAAGACTTCGGCTGCCCGAAGTCTTTTTTTGTATCATTACGCTCTCTGTTCGCAGTAGACACATCTGTGGATGTCTGCGGCTTTGTCGGTGCAGCGGAACAGCTGGGGCAGCTCCTGCTCGACCTGGGAGATGCACTTGGGGTTGCGGCAGACCCGGTCGTATTCCAGCTCCTCGGTGTCGATGGCTTCCTTCTCCGGGTTCTCTTTGGCCTCCTCCAGCAGCTTCAGGATCAGGGCCATGCGCATGTATTTGCCGTTCAGGGCCTGACGGAAGTAGGCGGCCCGCGGATCGTCGTCCACCTTGACGCTGATCTCGTTGACCCGGGGCAGGGGATGCAGCACGCACATCTTCTCCTTCGCCAGCTTCATCTTCTCCGTGTCCAGCACATAGGTGTCCTTCAGACGCTCGTACTCCCAGGGATCGTCAAACCGCTCCCGCTGGATGCGGGTCATATACAGCACGTCCAGCTGAGGGATGGCTTCCTCCAGGGAGGACACCTCGGTGTAGGGAATGCCCTGGTTTTCGAAGACGTTGAAGCGGATGAAGCCCGGGATTCGCAGCTCCTCGGGGGAGATCAGCACAAACTTGATGTCGGCATACCGGCTCATGGCCTCAATGAGGGAGTGGACGGTGCGTCCGTATTTCAGGTCGCCGCAAAGGCCAATGGTCAGGTTGTCCAGCCGTCCCATTTCCCGGGAAATGGTTAATAGGTCTGCCAGGGTCTGGGTGGGGTGGTTGTGGCCGCCGTCGCCTGCGTTGATGACGGGGATGGTGGCCGCCTGGGAGGCAACATAGGGCGCGCCCTCCCTGGGGTGGCGCATGGCGATGATGTCCGCGTAGCAGCTGACGATCTTGGCGGTGTCCGCCACGCTTTCGCCCTTGGCTGCGGAGGAGGAGCTGGCCTCGCTGAAGCCGATGACGCTGCCCCCCAGCTCCAGCATGGCGGCCTCGAAGCTCAGGCGGGTCCGGGTGGAGGGCTCGAAGAACAGGGTTGCCAGCTTCTTGTGGGCGCAGCGGTCCCAGTAGTTCTCCGGATGGGCGATGATGTCCTTGGCGGTGGCAATGAGCTGGTCCAGCTCTTCTACGCTCAGTTCCAGAATGCTGTTCAGACTTCTCATGCTTTCGCTCCGTTCACGGCCAGATAATTGCGGATTCGGGCCACGTTTTCGGCGTTGGCGGGATCTTCCTCCAGATATTCGATGATGTCATAGACGTCCACCACGGAGTAGACGGGGAAGCCGAATTCCTCCTCCACTTCCTGCATGGCCAGTTTCTCGCCCTGGCCCCGCTCCTTGCGGTCCACCATGATGAAGGTGGCGGCGACCTTGACGCCCTCCAGATGGCTCAGGATGGCCATGCTCTCCCGGATGGCAGTGCCGGCGGTGATGACATCCTCGGTGATGACCACTTCCTCACCAGGCTGGGGCACATAGCCCACGAATACGCCGCCCTCGCCGTGGTCCTTGACCTCCTTGCGGTTAAAGAAGAAGGGGACGTTAACGCCCTTTTTGCTCAGGGCCACCGCGGCGGAAACGGCAATGGAAATGCCCTTGTAGGCAGGGCCGTAGAGGACGGTCTTCTTGTCGCCCAGCTTTTCCAGATAAGCTTTCGCATAGAATTCGCCCAGAGTGGCGATTTCCTCGCCGGTCTTGATCATGCCGGCGTTGATGAAATAGGGGATCTTCCGACCGGATTTGGCGGTAAAGTCGCCGAATCTCAGAACTCCGGCGGTTTCCAGGAATTGAATGAATTCTCTTTTGTAAGCTTCCATGGTTCTGTCTCCTTTACTTTTTGAATTCGCAGGGAAATGATCGTTTACGTTTGCACCAACCGTAGGGCGGGGTCATGACATAAGCCCTACGATGGGTGCTGCGCAAAACGATCATTTATCCAATTTTCAGTCGCAGAATTCGGCGACGCAGCGCTCGTAGGCGGCGACGGGGTCGGCGGCGGCGGTGATGGGACGGCCCACTACGATGTAGTCGGAGCCGATGGCTTTGGCTTGGGCGGGGGTCATGACCCGCTTCTGATCGCCTACGTCTCCGTCGGCGAAGCGGACACCGGGGGTCACGGTGAGGAAGGTTTTTCCACAGCGGTCATGAACCTTGGCGGCCTCCAGGGGGGAGCAGACCACGCCGTCCAGCCCGGCGTTCTTGGCCACCTCGGCATAGTGCATGACCACCTGGTCGATGGGCTCCCGGATCAGCAGGTCCCGCTCCATGGCTGTCTGGTCGGTGGAGGTCAGCTGGGTCACGGCGATCAGCAGGGGCCGGGTGCCGTCGGGACGGGTCAGGCCTTCTACCGCCGCTTGCATCATGGCGGTGGTTCCGGCGGCGTGGAGGTTGGTGATGTCCACGTCCAGGTTGCTCAGCACCGCCATGGCTTTCTTCACGGTGTTGGGGATATCGTGGAGCTTCAGGTCCAGGAAGATCTTATGCCCCCGGGCCTTGATTTCCCGGACGATGCTGGGGCCTTCGGCGTAGTACAGCTCCATGCCGATCTTCACGAAGGGCTTGCGACCGGTGAACTTGTCCAGGAATGCGAAGGTGGCCTCCGCAGAAGAAAAATCACATGCGACAATTACGTCCTTACCCATTTACTTTGCGCCTCCTATAATGTCACTTAATTTTTCAATACGGTATTTTTTCATCACTTCCGGCAGGTCCCGGATGATATCCCGGCAGACGTAGGGATTCACCAGATTGGCGGCTCCCACCTCCACGGCGGTGGCCCCTGCCAGCATCATTTCGATGACGTCCTCAGCGGAGCTGACACCGCCCATGCCCACCACGGGAATCTTCACGGCATTTGCCACCTGGTAGACCATACGCAGTGCCACCGGGAAGATGGCGGGACCGGAGAAGCCGCCCATTTTGTTGGCGATGATGGGCTTCTGAGTCCGCAGGTCGATGCGCATGCCAAGCATGGTGTTGATCAGGCTGATGCCGTTGGCCCCCGCGTCCTCGCAGGCCTTGGCGATGGACACGATGTCCGTCACATTGGGGGAGAGCTTCACGAGAACGGGCTTTTTCGTGACCTTTTTCACAGCGGCGGTCACTTCCGCGGCGGATTCCGGGCAGGTGCCGAAGCTCATGCCGCCACCGTGGACGTTGGGACAACTGACGTTGACCTCCAGCCAGCCAACCTGTTCCTCCTTGTCCAGCTTTTCACAGGTGTAGGCGTAATCCTCCACGGAGAAGCCGGAGACGTTGGCCATCACCGGTTTATGGAAGCACTGCTTCAGCTTGGGCAGCTCCTCCGCAATGACCTTCTCCACACCGGGATTCTGCAGACCCACGGCGTTAATCATGCCTGCGGTGCATTCCGCAATCCGGGGAGTGGGGTTGCCGAACCGGGGGTCCTTCGTTGTCCCCTTGAAGGAGAAAGTGCCCAGGCAGTTGATGTCATACAGCTCAGCGTACTCATAGCCGTAGCCGAAGGTGCCGGAGGCGGGGATCACGGGATTGTCCAGGGGGATGCCGCAGAGGGTGACGGTTAAGCTTCCCATAAAATCTCCTCCTTTTTCATCACGGGGCCATCCTTGCAGATGCGCTTGTAGCCCGTCAGGGTCTTGCAGCTGCAGCCCATGCAGGCACCGAAGCCGCAGCCCATCCGCTCCTCGAAGCTCATCTGGCCGGAGGTTCTGGTGGCCCGGTACACGGATTTCAGCATAGGCTCCGGGCCGCAGGTGTAGAAATAGGTGTAGTCTTCCGGCAGAGCGTCGGTGGCGAAGCCCTTCACGCCGCAGCTTCCGTCCACGGTGGTGGCGAGGACGGTGCAGCCCAGGGCTTGGAAGGCATCCTCATAGAAGATTTCGCTTTTGGTGTTGAAGCCCAGGATCACGGTGACGTCCTTGCCCTGTGCAATCAGCTTCTTTGCCAGGTTGTACAGCGGGGGAACGCCCACACCGCCGCCCAGCAGCACGGGTCTTTCTCCGGAGAGGGTCAGGTCGTACCCGTTGCCGAGACCCGTCAGCAGATCCAGCTGGGTGCCGGGCATCATACGGCTCATTTTTTCGGTGCCCTTGCCCACAACCTTGTATACAAGGGTCAGGGTATTTTTGTCGTAGTCGCACACGGAGATGGGGCGGCGCAGGAACAGGCCGTCCAGCTGGATATTCACAAACTGCCCCGGGGCCGTGATGGCGGAGGTGTCCCCGGACAGCACCATTTTAAAAACGCTGTCCGTCAGGGCGGTGTTGCTGAGAATTTGGAAAATGCTCTGTTTCATGTTCTCTCCTTTCCATTCAGGACGCGCTGGATAAATGATCGTTTAGCAGCGCATTCTTTGGCTCTCCCTTTGGGAGAGCTGGCACGCCGAAGGCGTGACTGAGAGGGGAACGATGGCCCTCTCCGACCCGGCGTTCCGCCGGGCCACCTCTCCCAAAGGGAGAGGCAAGGGCGCTGCCGCGCCAGCGCAGCTAACGCAGATAAACGATCATTTACCGCGCTAACCCAAAAGACTTTTATTCGTCCCGAAGGGACACCATCATTTTGTATTATTTATCAGGCGTCAATGGTGGAGATGGTCAGTGTGGTCTCCTCCAGCACGTCCAGCAGGACCTTGATGGTGTCCAGGGCTGTAAACAGGGTTACATTGTGCTCCGTGGCGATCCGGCGGATCAGGATGCCGTCGTGCTCGTCAGCGCCCAGGTTCTTGGTGTTGATGACGTAGGCAATGTGTCCCTGACGCAGAGCGTTGGGGATCTCGTCGCTGCCGTCGCTGATCTTGCCCAGCACATGGGTGCGGATGCCGTTGGCCTTCAGGAACATGGCGGTGCCCACGGTGGCCTCGATGTTGAAGCCCAACTGGTAGAACCTACGGATCAGCGGCAGGGCCTCTTCTTTATCCTTGTCCGCGATGGTGGCGAAGACGGTGCCGTAGTTCTGCAGCTTCATGCCGGCAGCCTGCAGGGCCTTGTACAGGGCCCGGGTCATGGTGCGGTCATAGCCGATGGCCTCGCCGGTGGACTTCATTTCGGGAGACAGGTAGGCGTCCAGACCCCGGATCTTGTTGAAGGAGAAGACGGGGGCCTTGGCGTACCAACGGTCCTTCTCGGTGGGGTAGATGTCGAAGAAGCCCTGCTCCTTCAGGCTGGTGCCCAGAATCACCTCGGTGGCGATGTCCGCCAGGGAGTAGCCTGTGGCCTTGCTCAGGAAGGGTACCGTCCGGGAGGAACGGGGGTTGACCTCGATGATGAAGACATTGTCATCCTGGTCTACAATGAACTGGATATTGAACAGGCCGATGATGCCGATGCCCAGGCCCAGCTTCTTGGCGTACTGCAGAATGATGCCCTTGACCTTGTCGGAGATGGAGAAGGAGGGATAGACGGAGATGGAGTCGCCGGAGTGAACGCCGGTGCGCTCCACCAGCTCCATGATGCCCGGCACGAACACATCCCGTCCGTCGCAGATGGCATCCACCTCTACCTCCCGGCCCTGGATATACTTGTCCACCAGCACCGGCTTGTCCTCGTCAATCTCCACGGCGGTGCGCAAATAGTGGCGCAGCTGCTTCTCGTTGGCCACGATCTGCATGGCACGGCCACCCAGGACGAAGCTGGGCCGTACCAGCACGGGGTAGCCGATCTCCTGAGCAGCGGCCAGACCGTCCTCGATTTTGGTGACGGCCTTGCCCTTGGGCTGGGGAATGTTCAGGGAAAGCAGCAGCTTTTCGAAGGCGTCCCGGTTCTCCGCCTTGTCGATGGCGGCGCAGTCAGTGCCGATGATCTTCACGCCCCGGTCCGTCAGGGGCTGAGCCAGATTGATGGCGGTCTGACCGCCCAGGGAGGCAATGACGCCGTCGGGCTTCTCGAACGCGATGATGTTCAGTACGTCCTCGGTGGTCAGGGGCTCGAAGTACAGCTTGTCGGCGGTGGTATAGTCGGTGGAGACGGTCTCGGGGTTATTGTTAATGATGATGGCCTCGTAACCGGCTTTCTTGATAGTGGTGACGGCATGGACGGTGGAGTAGTCGAATTCCACGCCTTGGCCGATGCGGATGGGGCCTGCGCCCAGCACCACGATTTTCTTCTTGTTCGTCAGCCGGGAAGTGTTTTCCCCAGTGTAGGAGGAGTAGAAGTAGGGAATATAGGCACCGGTATGGCAGGTGTCCACCATCCGGAAGATCGGATACACGTTGTGTTCCCGGCGGAAGTTATACACATCCAGCTCGGAGCATTTCCACATCCGGCCAATGTATTTGTCGCTGAAGCCCATGGCCTTGGCCTGCTTCAGCATGTCCAGATCCCGGACGTGGGACTTGAGGGTCTCCTCCATGTCCACGATCCGCTGGATGGCCTCCAGGAAATAGGAGGTAACCATGGTGATCTCGTGAACCTGCTCCACGGTGATGCCCCGGGCCAGCAGCTCCGCGATGGCGAAGATGTTGTCAGACCGGAAGGGCTTGATGTATTCCAGCAGCTCCTCGTCGGTCATGTTGTCGAACTTGGGCAGGTAAATGTGCCGGGCGCCGATCTCCAGGGAACGGATGCCCTTCAAGAGGGCCTCCTCCAGGTTGGAGCCGATGCCCATGACCTCGCCGGTGGCCTTCATCTGGGTGCCCAGCACATTGTCGGCAGAGGTGAACTTGTCGAAGGGGAACCGGGGCAGCTTGGCGATGACGTAGTCCAGGCTGGGCTCGAAGGAGGCGTCGGTGTTGGCAATCTTGATATCCTCCAGGGCCATACCCACGGCGATCTTGGCGGTGACCCGGGCGATGGGATAGCCGGAGGCTTTGGAAGCCAGAGCGGAGGACCGGGAGACCCGGGGGTTGACTTCAATAAGGAAGTATTCGGAGGAGGTGGGATTCAGGGCAAACTGAATGTTGCAGCCGCCTTCGATCTTCAGCTCCCGGATGATCTTGATGGCAGAGTCGTTGAGCATCTTCTGATCCTCGGGGCTCAGGGTCATGATGGGGGCCACCACGATGCTGTCGCCGGTGTGGACGCCTACGGGGTCCACATTCTCCATGCCGCAGATGGTGATGACATGGTCGTTGGAGTCCCGCATAACCTCAAACTCGATCTCCTTGTAGCCCTTGACGGACTTCTCCACCAGCACCTGGTGGACGGGAGACAGGGTGAAGGCGTTCAGGCCGATCTCCACCAGCTCCGTTTCATCGTTGGCAAAGCCGCCGCCGGTGCCGCCCAGGGTGAAGGCGGGCCGCAGTACCACAGGGTAGCCGATGCGCTGAGCTGCCGCCTTGGCCTCCTCGATGGAGTAGGTGATCTCGGAGGGGATGACGGGCTCGTCGATGGACTGGCACAGCTCCTTGAACAGCTCCCGGTCCTCAGCCCGCTCGATGGA
>JBJDYN010000134.1:0-8868 GCA_051867395.1 Faecousia sp.
GATTCCGCTTTTGTTTGCCAGGTTTCCACGGTGACCACAGCGTTCTTTTCTTCCAGATTCACCACAGGGGTGACCTTGATGCCGGGGGTGCCGCAGTAACCCAGTTCAAAATGGGAAGCGGGCACCACAATCAGGTTCACCCCCCGGTACAGTCCACCGTAAAAGGTAAAGTCCGCCTTCTGGGGATAGACCCGGTCGTTATCGGAATTGTCCACGCTTACCACCAGGGTATTTTCTTCTTCCAGCCCCTCCAGCTTCACCCGGAAGGTGCTGTAGCCGCCCTTGTGATGGCAGAGCGTAACACCGTTGAGCGTTACATCACAGGTGTGGGCGGCACCCAGAAATTCCAGCCAGACTTCCTCGCCTGCGGACATTGCAGGCTTTTCAAAGGTTTTTGTATAGGTGCAGGTGCCCCGATAGTAGTCATTGCCGCCGTCCTGACCATCCACGGCATTCCAGGTATGGGGCACTGCGACTACCTCGTGGATGTTTTCTTTGCAAAACACCCAGTTGTCATTTACAGGAATAATTTTACGCATAATGTAACTCCTTTGATAATCATGCTTGAAAAAACTTCAGTTTTTACTTATGATAGAGAAAAGGGGGATTTGGATGGACATTCAACAGAATTTACAGCTCTTCCGGGAGCTGATGCTCTGCGACAGCAATATATGGAGCTGGACCTATGACGGGGAGGGAAAGCTGCTTTCCTCCAACTGCCCGGAGGAAGCGGTCTTTGCCGTGGTATTTGAGATATGCGGATGCCGGGACAGGATGCTGGAGCTTGGCAAAAAACGGAGTACCCCTATCTTCTTAAGCAGTGATACGGGACTGATCTGGGGCGCCGCTTTCGAGAAGGAAGATGACACGCTATATCGCTGTCATGTAATCGGCCCGGTTTTTTATTCCACCGCTTCCGTGGACGGCTGCTACCGGGGGTTTACCGCCAAGGATTTCGGCGCTTACAGCAGTGCCTGGCTTCGCGGCTTTTACGAGGCAATCTACCGGGTTCCCACCAGCCAGTATACCATCTTCTCCCGGAATCTGCGGATGCTGCACTACTGCATCACCGGGGAGCGGATTGATATCAGTGATGTATTTGTGGAGGACATCAGAACATCTTCCCAGGCCCAAAGCCGGAGAAAAGCAGACCGACACCGGGTATACTGTGCGGAGAAGGCCATGCTGGAAATGGTCAGGCTGGGAGACCTCAATTACAAGGATGCGCTCAATGTCTCCATGAGTATTTCCGACGGTGTCGGGGTCAAGGCGAAGGATTCTCTCAGCGGTGGAAAGGTCAGCACCATTGTGTTCTGCTCCATTGTCTGCCGGGCCGCCATCGAGGGCGGTATCAGCCCGGATGAGGCCTACTCCGTGGGCGACGCCTACATCCAAAGCGCCGTGGATGCCAATACGATTGACGAGCTTTCCACCATCAGCATCTCCATGTACGATGATTTTGTCCGCCGGGTTCACCGCACCCGGGAAAATCCCAGATTCTCCGAACCCATTCAGCGCTGCTGCAACTATATCGAGATGAACCTGAACCGAAATATCCGTGCCCAAGAGCTGGCAGATCTGATTGGTTACTCCGTAACCTATTTCACTCGGCGGTTCCGTGAGGAAACGGGATTCGGCATCAGCGATTATGTAAAAGCAGCGCGTATTGAACGGGCAAAGATCCTGCTGGGAACCACAGATGACTCCGTCCAAGATATTTCTGACAAGCTGGGCTTCACCACACGAAACTACTTTACCAAATGCTTCCATGAAATCACCGGCATGACACCGGTGGCGTACCGCAGGAGATCATAGTCCGAAAGGTGCCTGCCATTAGCAGGCACCTTCTTTCGGTAATTACACTTCTACGCCGTTTTCCCGGGCGGTTTCCAGAATGCCCTGCTTCTTTTTTTCCGCAATCCGCTTCTGCACATTGACCATTTCTTCCTTGGTCAGCTTGCAGCCCTTCATCGCGATCAGGGATACGATCCAGCCCAGAATCGGCAGGCCGTACATCACGGAGAGGGTCACCGCGACCACACCGGTGGTCATGGGATCGTTGGGCTGGGGAACAGTGTTCACATAGCCGATCACCGCACAGGCGCCGGTTGCGATCAGAGCGCCGGCAGAAGAAATCAGCTTGTCCAGCAGACTGTAGGTTCCGGATACCACCGCCGGAACATAGCGGCCGGAGCGATCCAGCTCATAGTCAATGCAGTCCGCCATAAACGCGGAGCTGGCGGTGGTGACACACATCTTGCAGCCGTTCATAGCCAGATTCAGCAGCACATAGAGGATGGTAGCAACGCCCATCTGGGCGATTTTTCTGGGGTCGATCAGCAGGAAGAACACAATCATAACCACTCCGACACCGATGCAGACTGTTGACCAAATGATGGTCGCCTTTCTGCTGCCGTGCTTGCCGGCATACTTTGCGCCAAAAATCGCGAAAATGATGGAAGGAAGCATGGCAACCACCGTCAGAATGGTGGAAAGTCCCATATTCCCGATCATGATGCCGTAGAGCATGGTGGTAATGATGCTCTGGCTGGCAGTGGTCTGGGCAATCTTATCGGAGGCAGCTGCCGCGATGTACGCCTGCAGGGGCTTGTTGTGCATCAGCACATCCGCCATATCCTTCACCTTCAAAGGCTCATGCTTTTTCAGTCCCCGGAAGGTCTCGGGCTTATCGTAGGCGGAAATACCGATGCAGCACAGAACATTGCCCAGCAGACCCAACACCAGAGTGATCCGTACAGCGCTGGAAAGGTAGACCTGGTTGAAGGTTCCGCCTGCCCGGGCCAGCACCACCATATTCAGCACAATGCTGAATGCCATGGGAATCATATAATTGAACACCGTAGTCCAAACGCCGATGGTGGGGCGCTGCCTGGGGTCATTGGTGAGGATCGCCGGGATTGTCTGAATGGTCATGTTGTTAATGGTGTAGCCCAGGACGTAGAGCACATACAGCGCAACGAACATCCCCATGCCGAAGCCCTTGCTGGAGCACAGATCGAACATACAAAGAAGTGCCAGCGCCTCTACCGCAAAGCCGCCCATGATCAGGATACGGAGCTTACCGAATCGGGTATTCACCCGGTCATAGAGAAATGCCAGCAGGGGGTCTGTAATCGCGTCCAGGATTCTGGTGCCGGTCAGAATGGCACCCACCGCCATGGTGCTGATGCCAAAGCCGATGCTTGCCGCGTAGCTGGCCTGTCCGATGAGGCTGTACACCGTCAGACCGCACAGGGCGTTGCAGGCATACAGAATGATTTGCCAGAGCTTCGCTCTGCGGTACTGAACGCCATCGATCTCACTCTGGGTGGGTTTTCTTGTCTTTACCATGAGATTTCCTCCTCTATTTCGCCCCTCGGGCTTGTGATGGATTCATCATATCCGACCTTTTTCTCTTTGAACAGGCAAAATCATGCGATTTGAGTCAATAAAATGCGCAAATCCAACCAAGCCGCATATTATTACCCTAAATCGCATGATCTTGCCTTTTTTTGCTTTTTTTGTTGTGCTACAATTCCACCATCAAATTAACAACAAAGGAGCGATTCATTATGAGCAAATTCCCGAAAGGTTTTCTCGTCGGCGCCGCCACCGCTGCCCATCAGGTGGAGGGCAACAACACAAATTCCGACTGCTGGGCCCAGGAGCAGATGCCCCATTCCACTTATAAGGAAAAAAGCGGCATTGCCTGCGACCACTACAACCGATACGGGGAAGACATCAAGCTGATGAAGGAAGCCGGTCTGAATGCCTATCGCTTCTCCATTGAGTGGGCAAGAATCCAGCCGGAGGACGGGGTGTTCGATGACGAACAAATTGAGCATTACCGCAAGGTCATCCGCTGCTGCAAGGAAAACGGCGTGGAGCCCATTGTGACCTTGTTCCACTTCTCAAGTCCTGTCTGGATCATCCGCAAGGGCGGCTGGGAAGCGGAAACCGTGGTGGAGGACTTTGAGAAATATGTCACCTACGTCATCCGGGCTCTGGGCAGCGAGCTGAAGTATGTCTGTACCATCAACGAGGCCAACATGGGATTACAGGTTGCCGCCATTTCCCGGCGGTATACCATGATGGCAAAGAAAGCCGCCGAGGCTGCCGCCAAAGCAGGCGGCGAGGTTCAGATGGGTCTGAATATGCAGGCCATGATGGAAAATATGAAGTATCAGGCCATGGAGAATGCGGAAATCTTCGGCACCTCCCAGCCACACTGCTTCAACCTGGGCGGCAGTGAACACAGCGACCTGCTGACGATGAAGTGCCATCAGGCAGCAAAAAGAGTAATCAAGGAATTGCATCCTGACATTCAGGTGGGTCTGACTCTGAGTCTCCACGATTTGCAGCCGGTGGAAGGCGGTGAAGCCAGAGCCGAAGAAACCTGGGCTGAGGAATTTACACACTACCTTCCCTACATTCAGGGCGATGACTTCCTAGGCGTGCAGAACTACACCCGTACCATCGTAGGCCCTGAGGAGGATCTACCTGCGCCCGATGGCGCCGAGCGCACCCAGATGGGCTATGAATACTATCCCCAGGCACTGGAGCATGTGATCCGCGCTGTAGCAAAGGACTTTAAAGGCAATCTTATGGTCACCGAGAACGGCGTATCCTGCGACGAGGATTCCCGCCGTGTGAATTTCATTAACATCGCAACAGACGGCGTGGCAAATTGCATTTCTGACGGAATCCCCGTAAAGGGTTACTTCTACTGGAGCCTCATGGACAACTTCGAGTGGCAGATGGGTTACCGGATGCGATTCGGCCTGATTTCCGTCGACCGCGCCACCATGGAGCGCAAGCCCAAGGAAAGCCTGTATCATCTGGGCAGGCTGTAATTTCAGAAAGGATGGAATGCAATGGAAATCAACAGCTATGAAATAGAGCATAATGCCCGTCTGAGAATGCTGGCCCCGGAATGCACCGTTCTGCTCAAAAAGAACGGGGACTTTCCCCTTTCTGCGGCAGGGAAAATCGCGCTTTACGGAAGCGGTGCCCGGCTGACGATCAAGGGTGGGACCGGCTCCGGTGATGTGAACTCGCGCTATTATGTAACTGTGGAGCAAGGGCTGAAAGAAGCCGGCTTCACCTTGACCAGCAATAAATGGCTGGATGCTTATGATGCCATCCGCGCCCAGGCAAAGAAAGCCTTCATTGCGGAAATCAATGCAATCGCCAAACAGAATAAAACCATGCCCATTCTGGAGAGCATGGGACGCGTCATGGCAGAGCCTGAGTATCTGCTTCCCCTGGATGCGCAGGGAGATACAGCCATTTATGTGCTTGCCCGGAACTCCGGGGAGGGCAATGACCGCAAGCCGGAAGCCGGGGATGTTAAGCTGACGGAAACCGAGATCCGGGATATTTTGGAGTGCAGCCGCCGCTATAGCCGCTTCATGCTGGTGCTCAATGTGGGCTGAGTGGTGGATCTGACCCCTGTGAACCAAGTGCCCAATATCCTGCTCCTATCCCAGCTTGGCGTTGTTACCGGCGAAGTTTTGGCGGATATTCTTCTGGGCAAGGCCAATCCCTCCGGCAAGCTGACCACCACTTGGACGGCCTGGGAGGATTATGCCTCCATCGGCAATTTGGGAGATTCCGCAGATACCTATTACAAGGAAGGTATCTATGTGGGCTATCGTTATTTTGACAGCGTGCAAAAAGAAGTCACGTATCCCTTTGGGTTTGGCCTGTCCTATACGGATTTCAAGCTGGACACCGCCTCCGCTTCTCTGGACGGAACCAAGGTAACCGTCTGCGTACCCGTGACCAATGTTGGAAATTATCCCGGCAAGGAAGTGATTCAGCTCTATGTTTCCGCCCCCTGGGGCAAGCTGGATCAGCCCTATCAGACCTTGGCCGGCTTTGCCAAAACCCGCACCCTGAACCCCAGCGAAACCGAAACCGTCAGCGTCAGCTTTGGCATGGAAACCATTGCCTCCTATGATGCGGATACCGCGCGGTACATTCTGGAACAGGGCAGCTATATCCTCCGGGTCGGTAATTCCAGCCGGAACACCACCGCTTGCGCCGTTGTTGACGTAAAGGAAACCATCACAGTACGCCAGCTTACCAACATCGGCGGAAAGCCTGATTTTATTGATTGGAAGCCGGAGGTAAGGAAAATTGAAGAGATTGCGGATATTCCCGTTTTGGAGCTCAGCGCGGATGCTGTCGCCGCTTTGCGCTGGCCGGAACCCCATACTGCCTCCGAGGCTGCTCAAAAGAAAGCCGCTTCCCTGTCTGAACGAGACCTGATTAAGACGTGTCTTGGCTACTACAAGGAGGGTGCAAAGGGCTTTGCCAGTGTCGTTGGGAATGCAGCGCCCCACGTTGCAGGCGGTGCCGGTGAAAGCACCAGCTGTGTAGAAGGTGTTCCCTATCTGGTTATGGCAGACGGCCCTGCCGGTCTTCGCCTGGCTCAGCATTATACGAAGGACAAGAATGGAATCCACACGCTTGGAATAGCCCTACCTGCCGGTATGGAGGATTTCCTGGGCACCATTCCCAAGCTGCTTATGAAGCTCGGAAGCCGCCCTCCAAAGGGCAAGAAGGTCTACGACCAGTACTGTACCGCTATTCCCATCGGCACAGCCCTGGCTCAGAGCTGGAATAGGTCGCTTTGCGAAGTCTGCGGCGATATCGTTGGAAGAGAAATGGAGATGTTCCATATTGATCTCTGGCTGGCTCCAGCCTTTAACATCCATCGCAGCATCCTCTGCGGCAGAAACTTCGAATACTGCTCTGAGGATCCCCTGATCAGCGGCCTTGTCGGTGCGGCCATCACCAAGGGCGTACAGAAGCACCCGGGCAAGGGCACCACCGTGAAGCACTTCTGCTGCAACAATCAGGAAACCGATCGGTATGTTTCCAACAGCCATGTCAGTGAACGTGCCCTCCGGGAAATCTATGTCCGTGGCTTTGAAATCTGCATCCGGGAAAGCAATCCTGCAGCTCTGATGACTTCCTACAACCTTCTCAACGGTGTCCACACCTCCGAACGCAGTGATCTGATGAAGACGCTTCTTCGTGAGGAGTGGGGCTATAATGGTCTGATCATGACCGACTGGGTAATCGGGGCCATGGGATTCCAGGGTAAATACCGTATGGCAAAATCCGCCCCCACCATCGCCGCAGGCAATGACCTGTTTATGCCAGGGTCTGAGGAAGACTATAATCTTGCCATGAGTGCCCTAAAGGGAGAAAACCAGGGCTTCCAGTTGACCAGAGAAGAAGCAGAATACTGCGCCGCCCATGTGATTGATGCCGCATGGCGGATGAAGCAATAATTACTGGAGGGAATATGCGTGAAAACGAAAAAGCATACCGGTATGGTAACCGGGCGTGAGAAAGCCAGCTACGGCCTATACTTCGCAGGTCAGAACATTTTCTATCTTCTGATCTATATGTACATGAACACCTACTTCACGGATGCCGGCATCTCTGCGGTGGCAGTGGCCGGAATCGCGTTGGTGGTCAAGATCTGGGACGCGATCAACGACCCCATCTTCGGCGGCATTATTGACAGGATTCACTTCAAAAAAGGTAAATTTGTTCCCTGGCTTCGGATTTCCCTGATTGGAATTCCCCTGGCTACAATTCTGCTCTTTGCGATTCCAAACAGTCTTCCCATGGGCGCAAAGATTGCCTGGGCTGTTGTCGCTTACATTCTGTGGGATACCGCCTATACCATTTGCGATGTGCCCATCTTTGGCCTGGTAACCACCATTACCAATGTCCAGCATGAGCGCACCACCCTGAACGCCATCGGCCGTGTGTGCGCCATGGCCGCTGCCATGATCGTTATGGTCGTAATTCCCACCTTCCGTGCCATGCTGGGCGGCTGGACCCAGACCGTCATCATGCTTTCCGTACTCGGTGCCATCACCATGGTGCCCATCTGCTTCACCGCGAAAGAGCGCTGTGTCAATGCCGAACAGGAAGCCCAGCAGGATGTCGGGCTGAAGGAGATGTTCAGCTACCTGAAGCACAACAAGTACCTGCTCATTTTCTATATTGCTTTCATGGTGATCGGTGCGCTGAATGTGACCAGTGTATGGGGTCTGTACATCACGCGGATCTGCCTTGGGGATGAATCTATCAGTTCTGTCTCTGGTATCTTGGGCATTCTCCCGTCCATTGTGTTGGGTGCTTTCATCCCGATGATCTGCCGGAAGGTGGACAAGTTTAAGCTGTTCTACTGGGCCTATGCCGCCACGGCTGTGCTGACCCTCGCTAAATTCCTCATCCCCTATGACAGTACGGCAGGGTTCCTGATCATGACCGCGCTTGCTTCGATTCCCATGGGTATGACCACAACCCTCACCTATATGTTCACTCCAGACTGCGCCGAATACGGCCACTATAAAACCGGCATCAGCGCCCCCGGTATCACCTTTTCTGTCCAGACCTTCTTCGCAAAGCTGCAATCTGCCATTGTGACCGCGGTTGGAAGCCTGATGCTGGCCATGATCGGGTTTGTTGAGGGTGAAAACGCCGTACAGGCCACCGGATTCGCGGGACGGCTCTGGAACGCCAGCATCATTGCGCCTGTTGCTGGTATCGTATTGGGACTGATCATCCTCCGTGCCTACAAGCTGAATGACCATGATGTGGAATTGATGGCAAAATGCAACGCCGGTGAAATCAGCCGTGCCGACGCAGAAGAGAAGATGATCAACAAATACTAGAAGAACTCTCTACAGTAAATCTCCCGGAGCCTTGATGGCTCCGGGCATTGCATTTTGTGAAAGCAGATTGGACGGTGTGGTCAGCAACGCCGGAATGGGCATGGGCGGTGTATAGAGTAGTAACATAGGTAACAGATAGTGAAGTGACATAGGTAACAGTTTT
>JBJDYN010000135.1:0-8786 GCA_051867395.1 Faecousia sp.
GCCGGGCCACCTTCCCCAGAGGGGAAGGCTTTGGTACGATAAACGATCATTTATCACATTGATTTTCAATTTCCTTCCGCGTCAACCACATGGCTACCGCCACGGCGCTGATGCCGCCGGCCAGCTTGCCCGCGATCATAGGTCCGATCATCTCCGGGGCAAAGCCTGCTGTGAAGCCCAGGTGATCCCCAAACACGAAGGCCGCCGATACCGCGAAGGCGATGTTGATGACCTTGCCCCGCGGGTTCATATCCTTCACCATGCCGAAGGCGGCAATGGAATTGGCAAGGCTGGCGATCAGGCCTGCCGCCGCCGCATCGTTGATGTCCAGCCGCCGTCCCACCGCCATCAGGGGCTTTCGCAGCAGCTTGGTGATGACAAACACCAACGGGAAGGCCCCGGCCAGCACAATGGCGATGGTGCCTACCGTCTCAAAGCCCTCGGAAATGGGGGCCATACCGGGAATCAGAACAAATCCTGTCAGCGCCTCCACGATGGCTGCCGCCAAACCAATCGTTACCACAATGACCACGAATTTTCCGAAGATCTCAAAGCCCCTAACCATGGCCCGTTCCACCCGCCACAGTCCCAGGGCGATCAATATCGCAATCAGCACAATAGGCACCAGATTGCGCAGCACCATGCCTATGGAAAATCCCGCTACCATTCCGCCCACGAAGACGCCGATGGGAATGGTCACAATGCCGCACAGAATCCCCTTGGCCATGGCGGGCCGGTCCTGTTCCTCCAGGATGCCCATAGCCACCGGAATGGTGAACACAATGGTGGCTCCCAGCATGGCCCCTGTCAGGACGCCTCCCAGCAGAGCCGCCTGGGGATCCTCTGTCATCTGGGCCGCCAGAGCCGCGCCGCCCATGTCGTTGGCAAGAATCGTGCCTGCAAACATGGCAGGGTCTGCCCCCAGAAACCGGTAAACCGGAACCACCACAGGCTTCAGTACCGCCGCCAGCACCGGGGCCAGGGACACAATTCCCACCATAGCCAGGGCCAGGGAACCCATGGCGAGAATGCCGTTCTCAAACTCCTGCCCCAGACCAAAGCGGTTTCCGATGATCCGGTCGATGGCCCCCAACACCGCGAAAACCGCCATTACCGCGATCAGTATTTCATCAAAAGACATACGACATCCCCAACTTTTCGAATGCAGAATGCATTTCTTTTTTTATTTTGCTTTCTCGTCTACAATGGCCACCACTGCCGCGTCCACTGGGGCGTCCATGCAGTACCGGGACGCCACCGTGCCCGTAGCCAGCAGCACACGGTCTCCCGGTCCAGCTCCCACCTGGTCCGCTGCCACGATCTCCTCGCCGCAGCTCTCCACCACCAGAAAGGTCTGGCCCTGTAAGCAGGGCGCTTTCCGGGTGGCCCAGATAGATCCCACGACTTTTCCTACCTTCATTTCGTTCCCTCCAAAATTTCCTTTGCCAAAGGCGTCAGCACCGCGCCGGGACTGGGCAGAGCGCCGGAAGACCGCAGAATTCGGGCTTCCTCCGCCGTTATCAGTTTCTTCCGCCCTCCGTCCGTAAACAGCACGCCCCAGTTCTTCAACTCCCGCTGGGCTGCTGTCAGGCTACCGGAAAGTGCCCGGTTCTTGGGAGCTTCCGGTAATCCCGGTGTGTAGAGGTAAACCGGCTTTCCCTCTGCCAGTGCCTCCAGGACCCGTTCCTCCCGGAAGCGGAGAAGCTCCGACAAGCGCAGGGAGCCGATGACCACCGCGTCATAGGGCGGCTCCGCCACATATTGGTAGCCCAGTGCCGTCCCCGGCTCCTTCCCAACCAGCAGCGCCCGGGTCATGATACAATTCTCCCCAGGTCACCCTTGTGAAATCCACAGGCGTTGGCCTCGTCGTAGTCCAAATGGGCGTAGGGCGCAAAGTCCGGGCTGATCCGCACCACTACGTCATCGAAAATCAAGGGGCGGTCCGTAAAGGTGCGAAGCTTCACGGTCTGCTTATCCCGGACCCCGAACCGCTGGGCTGCCTCCGGGGTCAGATGAATATGCCGCTTCGCAACAATGACCCCCTGGGGCAGGGTAACGCGCCCCAGGCTGCCCACCAGCACTGCCCCGGGCGTGTTCCGCACATCCCCGGACAGCCGCACCGGAGCATCAATGCCCAACTGTCTGCCGTCAGTCAGAGAGATTTCCACCTGTCCTTCCTTCCGTTCCGGGCCAAGCACCGCCACATTCTGGAACTCCCCTTTTGGCCCGACAACCGTGATCCGCTCCTGGGCCAGGTACTGCCCCGGCTGGGAAAGGGGCCGCTGAGGGGTCAGGGGGTGCCCAAACAGTGCCTTGGCCTGCTCGGCAGTAACATGCACATGCCGCCCGGAAGCCTCCAGCTCCACAAACACCCGCTCTGTCACCGCCTCTATCAAAGAGCGCAATTCCTGTCCGTCCATAGATACCTCCTAATCATTCGCTGAGAGTAGGGAATGCTTGAAAGTAACCGTGTAAATGATCGTTTAGCGTAGGATGGTTGCTGTGGCGCGGCAGCGCCCATGCCTTCCCCTTTGGGGAAGGTGCCCCAGCGCGCACGCTGGGGCGGATGAGGTTGGTACGCACCGAAGGTTTGTGCCAGCCATAATAAACGGGAAAGCCGTTGTCCTGCTTTCCTTTTTCAGTCCTTGGTTCTTTAAGTGCATACTGGTCTGGGTGCATTCCAGCCTCATCCGACCCGGCTTGCGCCGGGCCACCAATGAATGAAGGTATGATTGCCACCGGCAATCATTATGATTTGGATTCGCTGCGCGGAGCACCACCCCAGAGGGGAAGGCTTTGGTACGATAAACGATCATTTATGAGAATAACTCCACACTTCTAACTCCACACTCCACACTCAAAAACGATCATTTGCCATTCTACCCCAGCCGCTGCAAAATCTTTTCTGTCAGCAGCTCCACCAGGTCCTGATTTACGGACACTTTGGTCGTTTTTCCTTCCTCCGCGTCCCAGGCCACCCGGCGGATGTTGATCAGATCCAGGGGTGAAATGTTGTTGGAGGAGCTGCTGCCGCCTACCGCGCCGCAGCCCAGGGTCAGGGCTGGGAACAGCGCCGTCGTGACTCCGATGCCGCCCAGGGCCGCCGGGGTGTTCACGAGAAAACGGGACACAGGGATCTTCGACGCAAACCGCCGGATGACGCTTTCGTCTGTGGCATGCATGGCAAAGGTGTGTCCGCTGCCCTCATGCTTCAATACCTCCATGGACTTCTCCAGCACCGCGTTCTCGCTGTCCATGACGAAGAACGCCAGCACCGGGCACAGCTTCTCCATGGAGTAGGGCCGGGTGGGACCTGCCTCCTGTTCCCTGGCCACCAGGACTTTGGTGCCATGGGGCACTGGGAAGCCTGCCAGCTCTGCAAGGCGCTCCGCACTCTTTCCCACAATGTCCGGGTTCAATGTCCCGTTGGGCCGGAACAAAAGTTTGCCCAGCTGCCCCGCCTCCTGGGGATTCATAAAGTAAAAGCCCTGCCGCTGTCCCTCGGCCCGGACCTTCTCCTCCAGGCCTCTTTCCACAATGATGCTCTGCTCCGAAGCGCAGACCGTGCCGTTGTCGAAGGTCTTGGACCGGGCAATGCACGCCATGGCCTGGGCCACATCCGCGCTGTGGTGGATATAGGCCGGACCGTTGCCCGCTCCCACGCCGATGGCAGGCTTGCCAGAGGAGTAGGCCGCCTTCACCATACCGGGGCCGCCGGTTGCCAAAATCAGCCGTACCGGGTCCGCTCCCATGAGCTCCTGGCATCCCGCCATGGAGGGAATGCTGAGGCAGGCCACGGAGCCTTTTGGGGCCCCCGCCTTTTCCGCCGCCTCCGCCACGATCTGGGCCGCCTTCCTGGTGCAGGCAAGGGCCTTGGGATGGGGGGAAAACACGATGGAATTTCCCGCCTTCAACGCGATCATGGCCTTGTAGCACACCGTGGAGGTGGGGTTGGTGCTGGGGACAATGGCGGCGATGACACCCACCGGCACGCCGATCTCCCAGAGCTTTTCTTCCTCCTTCAGGATTCCCACAGTCTTCATGCCCCGGACGGCCTGGGCCACCCGCTCCGAGGCAAATATATTCTTAGCGGTCTTGTCCTCCACGTTTCCGAAGCCCGTCTCGCTGACCGCCATCTGCGCCAGCACGGAGGCCTCCCTGGCAAAGGCCTTGGCAACGGCCTCCACAATGCCGTCCAGCTGGGCCTGAGAAAACGCCGCCAGCTGCTGCTGCGCAATCTCCGCTTTTTTCGCCAGCTCCCGGGCCTCCTGCCGGGCGGCCAAATCTTTATCCAGTTCCATATATCCTCCATTGATAAATGATCGTTTATCGCAGCACCCACTGTAGGGGAGGGTCATCGACCCTCCCGCCGACTGAAAGTTTTTGAGTTGTCAAACCTGTCGCTTTTTGTGAAAACCAGCACTGGAAGCAACCTATTTCACGCTCTGTTTCGTTACGCAGCGGGAGGGTCAATGACCCTCCCCTACAGTGGGTATGCACATAAACGATCATTTACCGTTTCATTTCGCATTAAAACAAAAGGCTCGAGCCGTCTCCGGCTTTCTTGGTCAGCTTTCCGTTCTCCACAAATTCCATCTTTTCCAGCCAGCGCTGGAATTCCGGGATGGCGGTCTTTCCCGTCAGCTCCCGAAGGGCCGCTGTCTCCCGGAAGCCGGTGGTCTGGTAGTTCAGCATGATGTCGTCCCCGTGGGGGATGCCCATGAAATAGTTGCACCCGGCCAGGGTCAGCAGGCTTGCCAGATTCTCGATGTCGTTCTGATCCGCCTTCATGTGGTTGGTGTAGCAGCAGTCGCAGCCCATGGAGATGCCTGTCAGCTTGCCCATGAAGTGGTCCTCCAGTCCCGCCCGGGTGACCTGCCGGGCGTCGTAGAGGTACTCCGGGCCGATGAAGCCCACTACGGTGTTCACCAGGAAGGGCTGGAACCGTTTTGCAAAGCCATAGCACCTTGCCTCCATTGTCACCTGGTCTGTGTCATGGTGGGCGTTGGAGCTGAGCTCGGAGCCCTGGCCGGTCTCAAAATACATGACGTTGGGTCCCTCTGCCGTGCCGTTCTTCAACAGCAGCTGCCGGGCCTCCTCCAGCGTCGCCGCCGAGAAGCCGAAAGCCTCGTTGCCCTTCTGGCTTCCGGCAATGGACTGGAAAATCAGATCGCAGGGAGCTCCTGCCCGGACGGCCTTCATCTGGGCCGTGACGTGGGCCAGGACGCAGATCTGGGTAGGGATCTGCCAATGCTCCTTGATCTCCTGGAACCGCCGCAGGACCTTGCCTACCTGCTCCGGGGAATCCGTCACCGGGTTCAGGCCGATGACCGCGTCCCCAGCGCCAAAGCTCAGGCCCTCCAGGGTGGACGCCGTGATGCCCTCGGGATCGTCGGTAGTGTGGTTGGGCTGCAGGCGGCAGCTCAGGGTTCCCGGCAGGCCGATGGTGGTGTTGCAGTGGGCGGTGACGGTGATCTTGTTGGCGGCATAAATCAGGTCCAGGTTTCCCATGAGCTTGCACACCGCCGCCACCATTTCCGAGGTCAGACCCCGGCTGAGTTTCCGGATGTCTTCGCCGGTGGTGGTCTCTGCCAGAATCCACTCCCGCAGGTCCGACACCGTCCAGCCCCGGATCTTGGCATAGACCGCTTCGTTGACGTCGTCCTGAATGATCCGGGTGACCTCGTCCTCCTCATAGGGCACCGCCGGATGCTCCCGCAGGTCTCCCAGGGTCAGGGCAGACAGCACCACCTTCGCCGCCACCCGCTCCTGGGCACTCTCCGCCGCCAGACCCGCCAGCTTGTCTCCGGTCTTCTCCTCGTTCGCCTTGGCTAGAACCTGCTTGATATCCCGGAATGTGTAGGTTTTCCCCAACAGGGTGGTTTGTAATTTCATAAGCTTCATCCTTTGTAGAAATGCTGAATGCACAAGGAAGGTATTCCCTTCGGGAATCAATTTGAAATGTCCCGAAGGGACACCATCATTCAGCATTTTGCATTTCGCATTTTGCTTTTTTCTCTACCATTAAAATATAGAGCATACTGCTCATGCGGTTCAGTGCCCGAAGGATATCCACCCTGGTGGGATTCCCCGCAGGGTCAGTAAAGGCCGTCACCGCCGCCAGCTCCGCTTCTCTTGCGGCGCATCTGGCCCGGTTCAGCCGGGCGATGGTCATTCCGTCCGCTGCTGTGGGCATGAAGTGGGGCTGCCCGTAGTAGTCCTGAGGGAAGTGGCTCCGCTTTCGCTGCTCCTCCTCGGTAAGACCGCACAGGCGCTCCTGCTTCAGTGACTGACCCAACACCTCACACCGGATGATCCGCCGGGCCAGGTCCAGAATCTCCCCTACCGGGGCGGTCAACTCCGGGTCCGTCAGCTGGCACAGGATCAGCTCCGCCTCCAGGGTGTCCATCCTCCCCCGGAACAGGATCCGGGGGTGGTTCTTGGGCACCAGCACGTCGCCGTTCAGGTGGGTCATGTGCTCCGGCTTTTCCTCCAGATAGCCGCCGCTCAGCAGACGGAACCGCTCCGGCTTCGCCTGCTCCGCCGGGAGGATCGGAATCCGCTCCCGGTTCAGAAAGTCCCGGGCCCCGCTGGTCAGCTGGTCCCCTTTCCCCAGAAAGAAGACCCGTTTTCCGTCCCGGTTTCGCAGATTTTCCCGGACGGCTTGCTCGCTGTAGAGCATGCGTTACTTTCCCGCGGTCGGGGTCTGGGGCCCCCGGCCCTTTGGGAGGATGGCGTCCACCTCCATGTGGGGCCGGGCGATGACGTGGACGGAAATCAGCTCGCCCACCTTCTCCGCCGCCGCGGCGCCCGCGTCGGTAGCGGCCTTCACCGCGCCAACGTCGCCTCGCACCATAACGGTTACCAGACCGCCGCCCACCTGCTCCTTGCCCACCAGCTGCACATTGGCGGATTTCACCATAGCATCCGCCGCCTCAATGGCCCCTACCAGGCCTTTGGTCTCGATCATACCCAGAGAATTTGTGTCCATATTACTTCCATCCTTTCGCTAATTTGCACTATGCATTTTCCAGTGGCCGCCCCGCCACCTCCGCCACCGCCTCGGCAAAGGCCATGCAGGCGGCGTCACAGGCGCTTTGGGTGCCGGAGAGCAAGCCGCCGCCGAAATTGGTCTCGCTGGGCGGGGCGTAGAGTTTACACAAGGTTACATCCGCCGCTTTCAGCGCGGCATCCATGGCGTACATCCCTTCCAGCGGCGGCGCAATCAGGTAGGCCAGGGCGCTGCCTGTCCGTACCCCTGCCTCCTTCGCCAGGAAGCTTCCAACGCTAGAAACAGTTTGCGCAAGATAAGGCACATTATTCACTTCCTGGAACCCAATTCGCTGCAACGCGCCCAACGCAGCCTCCATACCGCTGCGCACAGCACCTGGGGTCTGGGCCGCCAGGATGCCGATGACCTCCCCGGCATTGGGAGTGGAGGCATTGCCGGCCCCGGCATAGAAGCTCCGCCCATAGGCCACCTGGACCTCCGCCGCCTTGGTAGCCGCGTCCAGGGCAATATAGGTGGCGTCATCACAGTCTGTGGTCAGCATGCCCAGGGAGGGATATCCCTTCGGCACGCCCAGGGCCTGACACAGGGCAGGGCTGGCGTTGGCAAGATACCGCACGGCCAGAATCTTTACCGGAATCATGCCCCCGCCTCCAGATGCAGTCCCACGCCGGAGACCTGCTTTTTCAGGATCGTCTCAATGAGTCCCGCAATGTGGGCTCCCGCCTCCACCGCCGGAGTACCCTGGGCGTGGATGTTGGACACCACCGTCCGGCTGGACTCCGACACCCCGGTCCGGGGTTTGTAAGTGAGATAGGCCGACATGCTCTTGTCCGTCACCAGACCGGGGCGCTCGCCCACCAGCATGCACACCAGCTCGCAGCCGGTCACATCCCCGATGGCGTCCCCCGCGCCCACCCGGCAATACCGGACGAAAATGGGCGTTCCGGCATCAAGGCCCCGAATCTTCAATCCCTCCCGGATGGCTTCCAGGCAGTCCATGGCGTTGGCCATGATGGCGGCGGAGCTGAGGCCGTCCCCCACCACGATCTGTACCTTTGGCGTGCCGGGAACGGCGGCACGGATCTTTCGCTGGTTTTCCTCATCAAAGCACCGGCCCAGGTCCGGGCGGGTCAGATATTCATCCTTATCCCGGCAGCGGGTTTGCACCTCCGCCATGCCGTTTTTCGCGGCAAAGTCCTCATCCACCTGGGAGAATACCGCGTCCTGGGCCGCCGCATGATCTGCCCGGAAGCGGAGCATGGTCAGAGTTTTGTACCGGGGGCCTGCCTTGCCGCAGCCCAACCGGGCAGGGGTTCGCTCCTTCATTTTTCGGTACTTCTCCCCGTTCTCCGGGTTCTCCACCAGATACAGCTTTCGTAAATCCAGCGCCGTCACATCCGGAACAAAATCCCCGTCGTGATAGGGCGTGGGCTGCTTTTCCGGCTGGGGCGCGGTGGGACGGTAATCCCCGCCCTTCACCATCGGCTCCAGTTCCATGCCGCCCAATATCTCCGCCACCATGGCGGAAAGCTCTTGTTTGTTCATGTGAATCTCCTACCTGTTTCGTAAGATAAGGGTTCCTTCGCCCAGTATTGCTGCCATAAATGATCGTTTAGCGGGCAAGGCCCGCAGCAAATGCGTTACGCACTTTGGGTGGTAGACCAACATCCTTTGGGCCCCTCGACCACAGGTGCAGTGCTATGGGAAAGGATCGTTTAGCGTAGGATGGTTGCTGTGGCGCGGCAGCGCCCATGCCTTCCCCTTTGGGGAAGGT
>JBJDYN010000136.1:0-45154 GCA_051867395.1 Faecousia sp.
ATTTTTTGTCACTACTACACGGAGGGTGATATCACACAAGATTTTTCATTGACCCCTCTTTTTTGTGAATGTCTTTGTACCGATAGGCGTATGTACCGTTGGGTCGTTGGGATTCCCCTGTTTTCAAAATACGCCCTTTATTATCCTTGCGCTTCTCTGACATAGCAACTCCTTTCCGAAAAGCGCCCTATATGGTATGGATATCATACCACACCACGGACACTAATTCAATTTCAAATTGAGTACGCGCCATCGAGAAACGCCTCCATTTTCTTGCGCTTTATCATGCGCTTGCTTCCAACCCAAAGAACAAATGGACAATTCTCCGTGTTGGATAGTTCTCTGATTTTCCCCATCCCAATATTGAAATACGCCGCCGCTTCTTCCAATCTTTCGTAGGATCCTTCTCCTGACAAATACTTCTTGATTATTGTTATCTTCCACTCTGGTGTGTACGGTGATTTGGCCATAGAATTTCCCCCTAAAGCAGACTTTGGTTTTTTCCTTGGTCTACTTTAGGGGGATCATATCAGTTTGACCGATGTGTTTTTTTATTCAGCGCATTTTGCAACGCGCCCTTAGGAAAAGAATCCGGAGCCGGAGGAATAACCGTTATACCTCCGGAATGTACACCACCTGATTGGTTTTGCGGGATTGCTCCGCCCGGAAAACCGCCAGATGTCCGTTGATGGAGTCGTTGATGGTGGTGCAGGAGATGGAGGGCTTCTCACCCTGGAGTACCCGGACAAAATCCTCCACCAGCCGCAGGTCACCGCCGCCGTGGGAGCCGTTCATGCCGCTCTTGTCGCCGCCGATTTTCAGATCCACCACTTCCTCCGTCCAGCCCAGCTCGCTGGTGGTATCCATCCGGCGGATGGTAAATACAGAGTCGTCAAAAACGCCCTTGATCTCTCCGCGGGTACCGATGATGTGGATGTTCCGTTCCGGCTTGGCGGCACCGCCGATCATGTTCAGGGTTGCGGTGGCGCCGTTGGCGAAGTTCAGAAGGACAGACTGATGATCCACCACGGTATGCTCACAGTCCCACATGCAGCGGCCATGGATGTTGTTCTCCTTCAACGACTGAAGCTTGTCCTCGATGGTGGGGTTCTCCAGATGCTCCAGGCAATCCCAGACATAGAACGCCCAGCGATCAGGATGGTCGATGTAATGCTTCTTTGCAGAGAAGGGACACTGCTCCTCAACCTGGCAGTCCACCAGACACCGCTTGCCTGCACCCACAGGCTTCTTGGCCGGGTCAAACTGGAAGTCGCTGCCGAAGGAGCAGATGCTTCTGGGGCGGATGCCGCTCATGAGCCACATAATGAGATCCATGTCATGGCAGCACTTGGCCAGCAGCATGGGGGCACCGCACTTTTCCTCGTTGCCCCACTTTCCCCGGACAAAGGACACCGCCAGATGGTGGTAGCTGACGTGTTCGGTACACTGTACATTGATGATATCGCCGATCTCACCGGCCAGGAGCCGCTCCTTGATGGCGGTGTAGAAGGGAGCATAGCGGAGGACGTGGCAAATCATGACCTTTCTTCCGGTCTCCTGTGCCACCTTTTGCAGCTGCCACATTTCCGTCTCGTTGACGGCAAAGGGTTTTTCCAGCAGCATGTCATAACCCCGGCGGAGCAGTGGGATGGAAGTGGGAATATGCTGTGTATCCATGGTGCCGTTGATGATGGCATCGGCCAGCTTCGGCTGCTGTGCCAGAGCCTCGGCGGATGCAAAGCACATATCCTCGCCGAACTGGTGCATCTGTGCCACCTTACTCCGGCGGATGGGATCCGGATCCGCAACACCAACGATCTTAAAATCCTCCGGATGCTGCAGGGCATACAGGCTGTAGAGCAGGGCACGATGCCCGGCACCTACGATGATAGCGGTAATCTGTTTGGACATAGCGGGACTTCCTTTCTGAATGTGGAGGCTGCCGGCAGCCTCTTTTCCTGTACGTTCTCCCTTACAGGATATCCTCCCCCATGCTTTTCGTCAAGGATCAGAAGCATGAAGTTTGCGCCTCGACCATGACGAAAGGAAGAAAAACCGCATTTTCATGGAGATTATACAGTAATCATGTCCAAATTTTGGCACGCAAATTGTGCATAGCATCCAGAAAACGGGTTGACGAGCCCCATTTCGAGGTGCTACACTATTTTCAGGCCGGCAGGGGGCGATGCCTCCGCCGGACTGAAAATGGAAACAGGAGGAAGCTACGAAATGAAAACCACCAAGCGTATCATCAGCCTGCTGCTGTGTGCAGTGATGCTGGCCGGTCTTCTGGCTGCCTGTGGCGGCAGCAAGAAGGAAGAAACCGCCAACGCACCTGCCGCATCCGCAGACGAAACCATCACCGTTCGCATTCTGAAAGGAAAAGCGAGCAACGAAGTCAATCTTGAGGATATGGAAATCTTCAAGATCATGGGCGAGAAGTTCAACATCAAGTTCGAGTTCGACAACCCCCCTCAGGACAACTATGCCGAGCGTCTGAACCTGGTGATGATGGACGATCAGCTTCCCGATGTCATCATGGATATGCCCATGACCGACATTCTGAAGTACGGAGAGACCGGTGTGATTATTCCTCTGAATGATTACATCCACAACGATATGCCCAATCTGAAGGCTGCCATCGACGCCCGTGAGGGTGTGGAGAAGGCCATCACCTACGCCGACGGCAACATCTACTACTTCCCCATGCTGGACGAGAAGGTCTCCGGCAACATGCCCTTCATCATCCGTACCGACTGGCTGCAGAAGCTGGGTATGCAGAGCCCCGTCACCCTGGCTGACTGGGAGGCTTACTTCGAAGCCGTGAAGACCACCGACCTCAACGGCAATGGTCAGAACGATGAAATCCCCTTCGGATCCTACAACATGGACGGTCTGCGGAACTTCGTCACTGCCTTCGGCGTCCTGGATGACTTCTACACCGATCCCGCCGACGGCGGCAAGGTGCACTATGGTCCCATTGAAGACAGCTACAGAGACGCTCTGGTCTGGCTGAACAGCATGTGGAACAAGGGATACATCGATCAGGAAATCATCACCATGGACTACTCCGCCTTTGCCGGCAAGCTGGCCCAGAACATCATCGGTTCCTTCTATGGCCCTCTGGGCGGCATGCTGGCAGCTCAGAACGCCACCATGTCCGCCGCTGTGGAAGGCTTCCGGGTTGACGCCACCGTTCCCCCCAAGGGCACTACCCAGATTCACGCCTACATCGACCAGGAGCCCCGTGCCGTGGCTGCTGCCGTCATCACCTCCAGCTGCAAGAATGTGGATCGCGTCGTGGAATGGCTGGACTACATGTACGGCGATGAGGGCAGCCTGCTGGTGAACATGGGTGTGGAAGGCACCCACTACACCATGGAAGATGGCAACCCTGTCTTCACCGACTTCGTGATGCACAACGCGGACGGTCTGTCCCCCAAGAATGCCGTCGGCACCTACTCCTTCGCCCAGTCCACCGGCCCCTTCATCCTGCGTACCTGCCTGACCGGTCAGCTGGATGACGCCGCCGTTGTCAAGGCCAAGAACGAATGCATTATCCCCTTCCTGGAGAACTCCAAGAAGTACGTCATCAACGGCTCCCTGTCCTTTAACTCCGAGGACGATGCCGTCCGCCGTGAGGCTATGACCGACATCGAGACCTATGTGGACGAAATGGTCATGAAGTTCATCACCGGCCGTGAATCTCTGGACAACTGGGACACCTATGTTGCCAAGGTACAGCAGATGGGTATCGACAAGGTTCTGGGCATCTACCAGAACGCTCTGGACGCCTGGAACGCCGAATAATCTCCCTGGCCGTGTATTCCTCCGGGGATACACGGCCAAATCATTAGTTTTCCAGTAAGGAGGATCCCGCATGAAGCAACCAACCGCACAGAAGCGGACATCCAGCCCCGCCTGCTCCCGGGTAGGCTATCGTCTGGCCGACTGCGGCAGACGGGCCTGGAAAAGCCGTTACTTGTTCCTGCTGATGCTGCCTACGCTGATCTGGTACGTCGTGTTTTTGTACGGCCCCATGTATGGCCTTCAGATCGCGTTTAAGGACTTTGTCCCCAGCCTGGGCATCTCCGGCAGTAAATGGGTCGGGTTTAAGCACTTTATCTCTTTCTTTAAGTCCGAGTATTTCGTCCGAGTCATCTCCAACACCCTGGGCATCAGCCTCTACTCCATTATTGTGGGCTTCCCTGTGCCCATCATTCTGGCACTGCTGATGAACGAGGTGGGCAACAAGTATTTCCAGAAGAGCGTCCAGACCATTGCCTACCTGCCCCACTTCATCTCCGCGGTGGTGGTGGTGAGCATCATCAACGCCCTGCTGTCCCCCACCAGTGGCCTGCTGAATCAGGTTATCGTCTTCTTCGGCGGCGACCCCATCCACTTCATGGCCGAGCCCAAGTATTTTAAAACCGTTTTCGTATTGTCCGATATCTGGCAGTCTGCCGGCTACAACTCCATTGTGTATCTGGCCGCCCTCACCAGCATCGATTCGTCTATGTACGAGGCGGCCACGGTGGACGGTGCAAGCAAATGGGACAAGCTGATTCGAATCACCCTGCCCAGCCTGCTGCCCACCATCATGATTATGCTCATCCTGCGTATGGGTGCCGTGTTCAGCGTTGGCTATGAGAAAATCATGCTGATGTACAACGAAGCCACCTATGAGACCGCGGACGTGATCTCCACCTATCTGTACCGCCGGGCCTTCAAGAGCGGCGACTACAGCTTCTCGGCTGCGGTGGGCCTGTTCAATTCCATCGTCAACTTCACGGTCATCCAGATCTTCAACAAGATCAGTGCCAAAATCAGTGAGGTGAGCCTGTGGTGAAAACGAAAACCAAGATCAAAGAATCCTTCGGTGAGCGGATGTATACCTGCATTGTCTATGGTCTGCTGGCCCTGTTCTGCCTGATGATTGTCATTCCTCTGCTGCACATCATCTCCGGCTCCTTCAGCGATCCCATTGCTCTGCTGAAGGGGCAGGTGAGCCTTCTGCCCAAAGGCTTCACCCTGAGCATGTATGAAACCGTTTTTAAGGACCAGGAAATCTGGCAGGGCTACTGGAACACCATCGTCTATACGGTGGTGGGCACCGCCATCAGCGTTGCCCTCACCGCCTGCGGTGCCTATCCTCTGTCCCGAAAGGACTTCTTCGGCCGGAATGTCATCATGCTGCTGTTTGCCTTTACCATGTTTTTCACCGGCGGTATGATCCCCACCTATCTGTTGGTGAAGCAGCTGAAAATGCTGAACACCATGTGGGCTCTGGTGCTGCCCAGTGCCGTGAGCACCTATAACCTGATTATCATGCGTACCTTCTTCGAAACCTCCATCCCCGGTGAGCTGGCAGAATCCGCCTCCCTGGACGGCTGCAACGACCTGGGTGTTTTCTTCCGGATCGTCATTCCTCTGGCCGCTCCCATTTTCGCAGTCATGGTGCTGTTCTACGGTGTTGCCCAGTGGAACTCCTGGTTCCCTGCCCTGCTGTACATCAGTGACCGGAGCCTGTATCCCCTGCAGATGGTGCTGCGTGAGGTTCTGATCCAGAGCGATGTCAGCAACATGGCCGGCTCCTCCGGCGATGTGGAGATTATCGGCGATGGTCTAAAATACGCCACCATGGTGGTTGCCACACTGCCCATTATGTGTTTGTATCCCTTCCTGCAAAAGTACTTTGTGAAGGGTGTTATGATCGGTGCCGTGAAGGGCTGATCCAAAACCGTTTTCGCACCCAGCGGCACACTGTCCCGATATCGGGAGACTGTGCCGCTGCCGTGTCATTTTCAGGAGGAGTCACCATGAAAACAGAATTTCAGACCCACGACCTGACGCTCCCCAGTTGGGGGCCATATACAAAAAAATACAGCGGCATTTCCCACATTCCCGCTGCCAACGACGGTGTCCGGTTTGATCTGGCCGTCTTCCCGGGGCTGTACCGCCGCCGGGTGGATGTGCCGGATGTACGTTTTGAGAGCGGCTACCATGTGTGGGCTGCCGCTCCCGATCTGAGCTGCTACACCCTGCGGCACGAGCTGGAGTGGAAGGATCAGGTCTATGCCGACATTTCCTTCGCCCCCTTGTCGGACAATGTACGCCTGATCCGTGCCCAGTGCTGCAACAATACCTGCAACGACCAAAATCTGGTACTGCACTATATGGCAAGCGCCTATGACCCCATTCCCTCCTATCGAAGCTTTCCCATCACCGGAGCAGATGTTCATCTGCCGGAGAACGCCGCCTTCCTACTGGCAAAGGATTACGATGACCTCCATTTCGCCACGCCCCGTCCCACAGACAACCTGAACTTTGACGGCATGCGGCGGGCAGAGGATGCCGTGGAGGGCTTTGTCGCCGGATACTGCATCGGCATGAATTTTGGATGTGCCGCCGGTCGGGGTCCCTTTGGTCAGCCCCTGCCCTGCGGAAAGGGAGACTGGGTGTCCTTTACTCTGACGCTGGAAAAACCGCTGAGCAAGCCCTGCCTCGGCGTCCGATATCTCAACCGGGCAGAAGAAGCCTCCCGATATACCCTTGCCAATGGCCAGACGCTGGAATTGCCCCATACGGATACTCCCGGGATGGTGTTCCTGTCTTTACCGGGTTCCATGGAAGCGGGCAGCCACACCCTGGAGCTGACAGCGGAAGGTGTGGGCGGTGCCAAACTGGACTGCCTGGTGCTGTGTGAACAGGACCAGTGCCACAGTGTATCCATCACAGCCCGGGGCAGCGGTGCCCGGCCGGAGCTTCGCCGGTATGACGAGGAAGCCATGCTGACCCTTCACTACCCCCACATTGCCGAGGTCTATGGCATCGCCTGGGACTACGCCCCTGCACAGGTGCGGGAGATTCTCCATGATGAGCTGGACATCTTCCTGCGAGATACCGTCCACGATCACGTAAACAACGTCCTCCGGGGCAACGGAAAGGGACATTTCACCAATGTGTTTCTCCGGCCCATCCCCCTGAAGCCAGGGCAGACAAAGGTGATCTACGGCGTTGTCTGCAGTGCCCCCACAGAGGCGGAGGCCGTGGATCTCTGCCGGAAGGCCCGACTGCGGCAGCCCCAATTTGAAGCCATCTGGCAGGAAGCTGCCCGGGCAATGGAGCCTCCTGCCGTTCTGGCCCATGGAGAACCCTATCAGCTTGGCCAGCGGCTCATGCAGGCGGTATTGTGTACCAACGTGGTCTACCCAGTGTACACCCGTGGGCAGTATATCCGGCACAATACCCCCGGACGCTGGTGGGACTGCCTGTACACCTGGGACTCCGGCTTCATCGGAATGGGTCTCACCCAGTTCTCCCTGCGGCGAGGCTTTGACTGCCTCAACGCCTATCTGACCGCTCCGGGAGATGACGAGGCGGCTTTTATCCACCACGGCTCCTTGGTTCCCACCCAGTTTTATCTCTATGACGAGCTGCTGAGCAAAACCCAGAGTCTGCCCCTGGCTCAATACTGCTATCCCCGCCTGCTGCAGTATTACCGTTTCCTCCGGGGGCATGCCGGAAGCTCCACCACAGCCAGCCTGAAAAGCGGTCTGCTGCGGCCCTGGGATTACTTCTACAACTCCGGCGGCTGGGACGATTACCCCCCTCAGAAGGCACTCCATCAGCAGCGTCTGGAAAGCAGCTGCACCCCGGTGATCACCACAGCCCATGTCATCCGCTGTGCCAAGATTCTGCTGCATTCGGCTCAACTCCTGGGAAAGCCGGAAGAAGCTCAGCTCCGGGAGGACATCCGGCAGCTGACCCAGGCTCTCAGGGATTACGCCTGGGACGAGGAAAGTGGTTACTTCGGCTATGTGTGCCATGATGAAGACGGCAATCCCGGGGAAATCTTCCGGGACGAGACCGGAGCAAACTTCAACATGGGACTTGGCGGTGCCTCTCCCCTGTTTGCCGGTGCCTGCGACCAGAAGCAGGCAGAGTCCCTGTGGAAAAAGCTGGAAAGCGACAGCCATCTCTGGAGCGGCTGTGGCCTGTCCACCGTGGATCAGAGTGCCCCCTATTACCGCACGGACGGCTACTGGAACGGGGCTGTATGGATGCCCTATCAGTGGCTCTTCTTCAAGGCCGCACTGGACGCGGGAAAGACGGACTTTGCCTACCGTTTGGCCGATACCCTGCTGCAGCTGTGGCAGGGGGAATGTGCCCAATCCTACCACTGCTTTGAACACTTTATGATCGAGAGCCGGCGTGGTGCGGGTTGGCACCAATTCAGCGGCCTCTCCTCCCCCATCGTGCAGTTCTACGCCAGCTACTACCGGACGGGCAGCCTGACCACCGGCTTTGATACCTTCCTCCGGGAGGTTCGGTGGGACACGGGCTACACAGGCCTCCACGCCAAGCTGGAGACCACCCGGCCGGGAAAAACCGCGGTGCTGGTGGTGACGGATCCCAGCTGTACCCAGGCCGTGACCTCCTTGCCCGGTGCCGTGATCTCCAGCCGCTATCCCGGTCAGTGGGAGATCCTGCTGGATACCCCGGAGGCAACCACCTTTACCCTCTCCATTACCTGAAAAAGGACGTGCTGCTATGCTGAATCTGTCATCGGATTCCAAAATCATCCAGTTTCTGAACCGGCTGGGAGAATTGATTCTGCTGAATCTGTGCTTTCTGCTGTGCTGTCTGCCGGTGGTTACCGTGGGAGCCGCCTCTGCCGCACTGTACACAGTCTGCACACGCTTCGGTACGGAGCGGGAGGGTGCCGTCTATTCTCTGTTTTTCCGGAGCTTCTTGGGCAGTTTGAAGCAGGGAATTCCGCTTTGGCTGCTGGAGCTGCTCCTCGGCGTGGTCTGTGCCTATCTGACTCTGGTTTTTTTTCTACAGGGAGGCGGCATGCACTATGCCTTTATCCCTTTCCTGGTTCTCCTGGGACTGGTTTCGGTGGTGTCCGGATACGTATATCCCCTGCTGGGGCAGTTTGAAAATACCCTGCCCGGCACGCTCCGGAACGCTGTGATTCTCAGTTTGGGCTATCTGCCCCGCTCCGTCGCGGTGGCAGCCATCAACGCCGCTCCCCTGGTGCTGCTGGCAGTGAATCCGGAGCTGTTCATGCGGATCGGCATCCTGTGGGCGTTTCTGTTCTTCTCCGGAGCCGCGTACCTCAACAGCCGGATTCTCAGACCTGTTTTCGAACCTTTCTATTCCCAGAACCCATAAAGAGTCCCCTTTTCCATCATTCCGGGAAGAAACACAAAAAGAAGATGCCATCGCAAGGGCGCGGCAATCCCGTGGCTGAGCCATGGCATCTTTTTCTACAGTTTGCACAGTGGTGTAGCCATTGCTTTTCCCGCTTTTTTCTGATAAACTAAGGAGGTAATCCGAATACATTCGTGAAAACAGGAAAGGAGGCATGTTCTTGCGAAACAAACTGCTTTTTCGGATCTGGCTGTCCAAGCTTCTGCAGTATCTGCTGATTCCCACGGCACTTTGTCTGGTTCTGCTTCCCCTGTACGATATTTTACATCAGCAGACCATAAAGGCACAGCTGACCGACGCTTCCGAACAGCTGGCCTCCTCGGTGAGCATCCTGGATGGATACCTGTATAGTGTCCGGTTTGTGACCAATAAGCTATTCCACGAGGACGCGTTTGTGAAGCTGGCTGCCAGCACCGACGAACGCATTCTCAATGACAACCAGACCCCACTCACCGCCTCCCATCTGCTGGAGGAGCTGACCTACAGCATGTCCCCGGTGTCCTACAGCTATGTGACCTTCGCCCGGAACCAAATCGTCATTGACGGTTGTCGGGCATACCGCTCCTATGACAGCTTCTACCCGGGCACCCTGGAATACCCGGGGATGTCCCGGCAGGAATGGGCAGACCAGCTCCGGCATGACACGCTGACCTGCATCCCCAATCAGGAGGTTCCCCTCTACCAGACGGCATACCCGGATAATTATCTGTCCATCACCCAGCCCTATTTTGATACCTACGACCGCTATATGGGCAGCTGCACCATGCTGTTCCGGGAAAAGCAGCTGATCCAACTGTTCGTTCCCCTGGAGCAGTGGCAGCAGGAGTGCCTGTTCTATATTGTGAGGCGGGACGGGACGATGCTTCTGCGCTATCGGTACGACATCGATACCGCACTGGAGGACATTCCCGCAAGCGGCTCCGGGCAATACCAAGGGGAACAGTATCTGTTCGTCTCCCGGGACATTCCGGATCTGGACGCCACGGTGGTGATCGGGCTTCCCCATACGGTCTATGCCAGCAGCCTCAATGCCATCAACCGGGTTATCTGGAGCTATATTTCCATCGGGCTGGCTGCCAGTCTGATTCTGAGCCTCATCATGACTGTGACGGATCTGCACTACCTGAAGCCCATGATGGACACCCTGGACAGCTACGAGGGCATTGTGGGCCGGAAATACTATGACCGCATTGTGCAAAAGCTGCAAAGCCACAGCCAGCTCGCCCGTGAGCTGGAGCAGACACGCAGACAGATAGAGCACGCACGCCTGGATGTCCTGTTAAAATCCGGCAGTGTCAATTCTCCCGCGGAGCAGGCACAGATGACGGAGCTTCTGCATCTGACGCAGTGGAATTATCTGCTTCTCATCCCCTCGGTTTCCGGCGGAGAGGAGCAGAACGAGGAGTTCCGCCTGATTCTGCTGGCGGAGCAGGTGTACCAATGCCTCGATGGGAAGCCCTTCATCCACAACATCCCCGACGGCAGTGCTCTTGTGGTGATTCCGCTTCCCAATGACGCACAGGTGTCGTATGCCCAGCTCTGTGCCCGTGTGGAGCAGCTCCACAGCCAGCTGCAGCTGCGGCAGAGTCTGATTCTCAGCGGTTGCTTTACCCGGCTGGAGCAGCTCTCCGGAGCCTACTGGCAGGTGCGGAACGCGGCTGCCCGTCCGGATGCCGGGCAACCGGTGATCTGTCTGAGCCAGGCCGTTTCCGTCCGCACCACCATGCCGGAGGTTGCCTCGCTGGAGCGGCTCAACGAATACCTGCTGGCCGGTCACACAGAAAAGGCACAGGAACTGGTGGGGCAGATCTTCGGAAGCATCGATCTCTCCCTGCAGAGCTTCCGGCAGATATTCTACAGTGTCCGGGGCGTTCTGCTGGCGGCCGCAGAGCAGGTGGGCTGTGAGGATATCTCTCTGATGTGTGCCTACGACCAGGGTATGCCCATGGACCGGCAGGTGCAGCGGCTCTATGACTGCTGTCTGGTGATCGGCAGCCATGTGGACGCCCTGAAGCAGAGCCACAATCTCCGGCTGCAGCAGAGCATCCTCCAGTGGCTGGAGGAAAACTACCAGAAGCCGGAGCTGAATCTGGCCATGACCGCGGAACAGTTCCAGATCTCGAAAAAATACGTTTCCCAGTTCCTGAAGGATCAGACGGGAAAGAGCTACAACGAGTACGTGGAAGAGCTGCGGCTGACCCACGCCATGCAGCTGCTGCGGGAAACGGAGCTGAGCGTCACGGAGATCGCCGTTGCCTGCGGATTTTCCTCCCAAAACACCTTCTACAAGGCCTTCCGCCGTCGTTTCGACCTCTCCCCCTCCGCAGTTCGCAACCACATTCCCATGGAACACCAGTAACCGTCTTCCCCAGTCCGCACCAATGGAAAGGGCGCGTTGCAAAATGCGCTGAATAAAAAAACACATCGGTCAACTCCGAAAAGGGTTGAACCGCTCCCTGTCAAGTAGACAGGTGAAAAAACAAAAATCTTTTTACCAGGATTCCAGAAATGGAGTCCTGGTTTTCTTTTATGCAGCTTCCAGCAAGCTGCGGTAAGTAGCCGGCGGCAAACAGTTCAACTTGTGCTGACGCCGCTGGTGATTGTAGTAATGGATAAATTGCTCAACAGCAGCCACGAGCTCCTCATAGGTTTCGAAATGGTTGAGGTAGTACATCTCACATTTCAGGATGCCCCAGAAGCCCTCCATGGGCCCGTTATCAATACATCGGCCAACACGGGACATACTTTGCTGCATTCCCTGCTTGTCCAGTTTCGCCTTGAACTGCTTGCTCGTGTATTGGAATCCCCGGTCACTGTGAAATAATGGGTGCGCGTCCGGGTACTTCTGAATTGCCAAATCAAAGGTTTCAAATACGAGTTGGTTGTTGTTGTGTCTGCCAATTGCAAAGGAAACGATATCTCTGCCCTTCAAGTCCAGAATGGCACTGAGATAGGCTTTCTCGCCCTCAGAGCCATATTTCATTTCTGTAACATCGGTACACCATTTCTCATTTACGGTGTTAGCTGTGAATTCTCTGTTCAGAATATTCTCGGCAGTTACTTCCGGGGTGGATCTCTGGTAAGCAGGACGCTTTCTGCGGATGACAGCAAGCAGACCGACAATATGAACCAAACGATAGAACCGTTTTAGATTGTACTGCTTTTCGTGGGTAGCGTTGTACTCGTCCGCAATTCGGCGGTAGCCATAGGTCCCATTGTGTTCGGCGTAGATCAAGCCAATATCATGCAGCAAAGCCTCGTTCTCAAGCTCGCTGCTGCTCTTGGATCGGTGTGTCCATTTATAGTAACTGGAACGATTCAGGTTCAGAATGTCACAAATTTCGGTTATTGCATATCCCTCTTTGTGCATTTCCTGAACGCAAATGTAGAGATATTCCTGCCTGACTCCGTTCAGCGCCACCTCCTTTCGAGTTCCTCGAGTTTTTTTAGCACAGAACACTCCGTTTCCAATCTTCTGTTTCGGGCTTCCAGCAGCCGATTCTCAGCCTTCAGTTTCTCCACTTCCGTCATCTCAGATTCCGGCTTCCGCTTTCCGCGCTTGTCTACCAAACCTTCCGCACCCTTTTCGTTGTACTTCCTGACCCAGGAATAAATCTGCTGATAACTGATTCCGTACTTTTCAATGGCTGCTGTGTAGTCATTACCGTGTTCGATGCAGTAGCTGACGATCTCGATCCGTTCCTCGTATGTAGTAGTTTTTCCTTTGGTCATATAGATATCACTCCCTCGACCTCTGCTGGGTCGTAATTCTCCATGACCATTATACAGCTTAATCCATTTTTGCAACACTCCTCGGGAAGAAATTCCGTACTTTTTACAGATTTCTGCATGACTCCCTTCTCCGTTAAGATAGGCTTTTACAGCAGATTCCTTTAATGCTGACGGATATTGCCTGTTTCCTGTATTCACAAAACCATCTGAACCAAATGTTTCGTATCTCCTTATCCAATCCTGAAACGTTTGATGGCTCACACCCTGCTTTTTTGCTTCTGCTTTCTGGCTCGTTTCTCCTCTTTTGTATCGCTCTACCGCTTTAATGATCTCTTCTTTGCTGATTTTAGGCATAATGATACTCCCCATAGTGTAGTCTCGAAATTTTTGTTATTTCGAGTGTCTACTCTATGGGGAGCATATCACATACGGTTCAAAAGATGCTTTGTCTTTCCAAGGCTGCCCACATAAAAGCAGTGCGTAGTCGCTACCGTCATTCAATCCCATAGCGAATCCATCGAGATACTTAGCAACACTTCTATATAATGAACCTTGATTCAAGACCTTTCCTGTATTCAACGATGATTTCAGCCATTCTACATCCTCAGACTGAATAATCAATCCATTATAGAAGTAAGATGTTTTTTCTGTGAAGCTGTTGTATTTTTTGGTAAGTTTGCTCTCGGTCAAAGAACAGGCATCCCGATAAGAGGATTCAACCTTAGAAACAAATACCGGCTCTGTAGTAGGAACGCTAACAGGTATCTTCTCTATGGAAACAATGACACTATCTAAGACACTATCGACAAAAGATAAATGCGCTGTGTTCGTGCTTAGAATCGAAATAGCAAACACTTGTTCGTTCTCGTTTATGGCGATAACAGCAGATCGTCCAGACCGCAAATCTTGACTCCCATCTTGCATTTTAGCATTGGACTTAAAAATTGTATTGCAAAAATCATAGTTGGAACCGTTGTGCCATCCTGGTGTTGGCTCTCTCCGCTGTGTAAAATGCGGTTTCGGTCATCCCTCCGCTTTTCACTCATAGCAATGCGCCACGAAAAGAGCTCCGATATGATTGAGAAAAGCATATCGGAGCTCTTTTTGCTGCTTTTTCTGCAGCTATTCAGCAGCCACAATTTCCACCTGTGAAAAGTTCGAGAAAAAGCCGAAAAACCTGGGGATTGCCACACCAGTGCGCGCACTGATGTGGCAATGACACGGGCGACTGAATAGATACCTTTTTCTTTTCTATTTCGCCAAATAAAACATCCTCCATCAAACGCCCAGCAGCATCTTGGCGAACAGGAAATACACCAGCAGGGACAGAGCGTCCACAATCGTGGTGATGAATGGACTGGCCATCACCGCCGGATCAAAGCCCAGCCGCTTCGCCAGCAGGGGCAGGGAGCAGCCCACAAACTTGGCAATCAGCACTGTGACGCACAGTGTCAGGCACACGACACCGTTAACCATCAGGGTGATGCTGTCTTTTCCCATCATCAGCCGATCCACCAGCAGGACCTTCAGGAAGCAGGCCGCCGCCAAGGTCACGCCGCATAGCACGGCGGTGCGGGTCTCCTTCCAGAGGACCCGGAACAGGTCGCTGAACTTCAGTTCATCCAGGCTCAAAGAGCGAATCACCGTCACGGAGGACTGGGAGCCGCTGTTGCCGCCTGTATCCATCAGCATGGGGATGAACGCCGTCAGCACCGGCAGAGTGCCCAGAGCATCTTCAAAGGACGTAATAATCATGCCGGTAAAGGTGGCTGACACCATCAGCAGCAGCAGCCAGGGAATCCGGTGTTTGTACAGATCCAGGGGAGTGCTTTTCAGATAGGTTTTTTCCGAGGGAGTCATAGCGGCCATGATCTCCATATCCTCGGTGGCCTCGTCTTCCATGACGTCCATGGCATCGTCGAAGGTGACGATACCCACCATCCGTTTTTCCCCATCCACCACAGGCAGGGCCAGGAAATTGTATTTGCTGAACATCCGGGCCACTTCTTCCTGGTCGGTCTGGGTGGTGACATAGATCAGGTTAGTCAGCATGATCTGCTCGATCTCGATATCGTCACTCTCCGCCAGCAGCAGGTCCTTCACGGTGACCAGACCGATGAGCTTCCGATCCTTCTCCGTAACATAGCAGGTATAAATGGTCTCCTTGTCCACGCCCTGGCGTCGGATGCGCAGGATGGCCTCCTCCACCGTCATATGGGGGCGCAGGGATACGTATTCCGTAGTCATGATGGAGCCCGCAGAATTTTCGGGATAGCGCAGAATCTGGTTAATGGAGCTGCGCATCTCCGGATCGGCGTGTTTCAGGATCCGCTTGACCACGTTGGCAGGCATCTCCTCCACCAGGTCCGCCGCATCGTCCACGTACAGCTCGTCCAAAACTTCCTTCAGCTCGTTGTCCGAGAAGCCCTGAATCAGCAGCTCCTGATCGTCCGGCTCCATCTCCACGAAGGTCTCCGCCGCCAGCTCCTTGGGCAGAAGCCGGAACATCAGCGGAATCTGCTTCTCCTCCAGGCCCCGGAACAGGCCCGCCACGTCACTGGGATTCATGGTGACCAGGATATCCCGGAGCGTGGAATACTTCTTCTCCTCCAGCATTGCCAGGAGGGCTTTTTCTACAATCTCAAAACGCTCAGCCATGATTCTCCTCCTTCATTTATATATGTAAATTTTAGAGGCAATCATACAGGGCGAAACAGCTTATACTCCCACCAGGATGATGGGCAGACTGCTACTTCGTCCAGGTATATTGCCGCTGCCGCCAGCATCCATGGTGTTTCCTCCTTTGTTTATAAGATAGCGGTACGATTATTTTACCCGGGTTTCCGGGAAATGTCAACCTTGACTGGGAAGGTTTTGGGGCATAAAATAAACAGGAAATGATTCTTCGGAGGTGCCATTATGATCCGAATTGCCCAGCTTGCCGATGTTCCGGAAATTCTGGAAATTTACGCCCCCTATGTACTGCACTCTACCGCCACATTTGAGTATGATGTCCCCTGCCGCAGGGAATTTACCCGGCGCTTTGAGACCATCACCGCTCAATTTCCCTGGCTGGTCTGGGAGGCGGAGGGAAAGATTCTGGGCTACGCCTACGCCAGTCCCCCTTTCCAGCGGGCCGCCTATTCCTGGTGCGCCGAAGCTACGGTGTACCTGCGTCCCCAGGCCCAGGGCAGAGGTATTGCCCTGGCACTGTATACCGCATTGGAAGTCATTCTGAAGCAGCAGGGGTATCAAGTGGTCTATGCCCTGATCTGTGGAGAAAATACACCGTCGCTTCGGTTCCACGAGAAAATGGGCTACCATATCTGCGGAAAATTTCCGGACTGCGGTTTCAAATTCGGCCGCTGGCTGGCGCTTATCTGGATGGAAAAGCGGTTAAACGTTGTGAAAAGTCCCAGTGTCTTCCCTTCCCCATGGCTGTCAATTGTGCAAAATACAGAATTCTTCTCTGATATTTTAGATAATTTGTCCCTTTCCTAATGGGAAAAAATATGATATGTTATCAATGTGGAAAAATATGCCTGACTATGCATATTTTTCGTTCTGCAGAGCATCCATCATTTTATATAAGGAGCTGTGACCATGTATTTTCAGAAAAAACGTGTAATCGCCATGCTGCTGGCCGGTGGCCAGGGCAGCCGTCTGAAGGTTCTGACGGAGAAAACCGCCAAGCCTGCTGTTCCCTTCGGCGGAAAGTACCGCATCATCGATTTCCCCCTGTCGAACTGTGTTAATTCCGGCATCGACACCGTTGGCATTCTGACCCAGTATCAGCCCCTGGAGCTGAACGAGTACATCGGCAACGGCCAGCCCTGGAACCTGAACAAAACCCACAGCTGCGCTCAGGTTCTGCCCCCTTACGAGCGTCACGACAAGAAGTCCGGCTGGTACAAAGGCACCGCCAACGCTATCTACCAGAATATCGATTTCGTGGACCGTTTTGATCCCGATTATGTGGTGATTCTGTCCGGCGACCACATCTATAAGATGGACTACGCCGCCATGGTGGCCTACCACGAGAAGCACAACGCTTCCTGCACCATTGCTGTCCGGAATGTCCCCCTGGAGGAGGCCTCCCGCTTCGGCATTCTGAATACCAATCCTGACAACTCCATCTACGAGTTCGAAGAGAAGCCCCCTGTCCCCAAGTCCACCAACGCCTCCATGGGTATCTACTGCTTCAACTGGAAGGTTCTGCGGGAAGCCCTGATCGCCGACGAAGAGGATGCCAAGTCCTCTAATGACTTCGGCAAGAACATCATCCCCAACCTGCTGAACGCCGGTCACAAGATGATGGCCTACCCCTTCAACGGCTACTGGAAGGACGTGGGAACCATCGACTCTCTGTGGGAAGCCAACATGGAGCTGCTGGGCAAGGAGCCCGTCTTTGACCTGCGCAGCGACGAGCGCTTCAAGATCTACGCCCGTAATTCCGCTCAGCCCTCCTCCTATATCGATGAAAAGGCCAAGATCCGCAACGCTTTCGTGGCTGAGGGCTCCGAGGTCTACGGCACCGTGAAGCACTCCATCATCTCCGTGGGCTGCACCATCGGAGAGGGTGCACTTGTGGAAGACTCCGTGGTTATGCCCGGTGTCACCATCGAGGCCGGCGCCATTGTCCGCAACGCCATCCTGGGCGAGGACTCCAAGATCTGCAAGAATGCCGTCGTGGGCGGTGCTTTCGGACCGGACGAAAAGAAGAGCATCAGTGTCACTTCCAAGGGCGCTGTCGTAGAAGCCAACACCGTGCTGCTGCCCGGTGATATGCTGTAAGAGGAGGATTCCGCAATGAACGTAATGGGTATTATCTTTACCAACGACGCCAGTATCGGTGAGCTGACCGACAAGCGCACCATGGCTTCCCTGCCCTTCGGCGGCCGCTACCGCCAGGTGGACTTCGCACTGTCCAACCTGAGCAGCGCCGGTGTCCGCCATGTGGGCATTATCTCCCGCCACAACTATCAGTCCCTGATGAACCACATCGGTGACGGTGAGGAGTGGGGCCTGGAGCTGGAAGAGGGCGGTCTGGAATTCCTGACTCCCTACGCCCAGTCCGTCACCGACACCTACCGGGGCAAGCTGGAGTCCCTGAACAGCGCCATGGACTTCCTGGAGTACGGTGCTGACGACGAGCTGGTTGTCATGATCGACTCCGCGATTCTGTCCAATGTGGATCTGACGGACGTCCTGAACAAGCATGTGGAGAGCGGCGCCGACGTTACCGTGGTCACTAAGGCCGGCATCGCCAACGGCGTGAAGAAGCTGGATCTGGCCCTGAAGCTGGAGGGTGGTCAGGTCACCGATATGGTGGTTGACTATGCTGCCCCCGCCGAATATGTCGCTTCCATGGACATCTTCGTCCTGCGCAAGAAGTGGCTGATTCAGCAGGTCAAGGAGATGATCGCCCGGGACAAGTTCCACATGGACCGCGACCTGGTCATGGGCGGCTGGCAGCGGGGCAAGGTCTCCGTCAACGTCTACCCCTTTGCGGGTATCGCCATGTTCAACGAGTCTGCCGAGGAATACTTCCGCAACTCCCTGGCCCTGATCAAGGAAGATGTCCGTCATGACATTTTCCATGGCAATCATCCCATCTTCACCAAGGTTCGCGACCGCGTTCCCACCTACTACGGCGAGGCCTGCGATATTGAGAATTGCCTGGTAGCCGACGGCTGCATGCTGGAGGGTGAGGCAAAGGACTCCGTCCTGTTCCGCCAGGTCACCGTGTGCCCCGGTGCTGAGGTGAAGCATTGCGTTATCATGAACGACTCCGTAGTCGGCGAAGGTGCCGAACTGAAATATGTCATTCTGGATAAGAATGTCACCGTTACCCCCGGCGCCAAGCTGATCGGAACCAAGACCAACCCCATCATCGTGAAACGGGGGGAAACCGTATGAAAATTGCCGTCTGTGCCTCCGAGGGTGCACCCTACGCCAAGTCCGGCGGTCTGGGCGACGTAATGGAGGCTCTGCCTGCCGCGTTGGCCCGCATTGAAGGCAACGAGGTAGCGCTGTTCCTGCCCTATTACAGCAAGATCAAGAGTAACGCCGCTTACCCCACCGAGAAGGTAGCTGAGTTCCGGGTTCAGTTGGGCTGGCGGCAGCAGTACTGCGCTGTCATGAAACTGACGAACCGTACCGACGGCGTGCAGGTCTACTTCCTGGACAATGAATACTACTTCGGCGGCCGTATGGGCTCCATCTATGGTGACATGGATGACGGCGAGCGCTTTGCCTACTTCTCCCGTGCCTGCCTGGACGCCATGGTGGCCATCGACTACATTCCCGAAGTAATCCAGTGCAACGACTGGCAGACTGCCCTGATCCCCACCTACCTGAAGGCGGTGTATCACGAGAAGTTCCCCAAGACCCGCTGCATGTACACCATCCACAACATCGAGTATCAGGGCTGGGCCAACGCCAGCTTCTTCGATGACATGCTGGGTCTGCCCTGGGAGTACCGCGGCACTCTGGACATGAACAATTCCGTGAATGTCATGAAGGGCGCTATCGAGACTGCCGACCTGGTTACCACCGTTTCCGAGACCTACGCACGGGAGCTGATGTACCCCTACTATGCCCATGGTCTGGACGGCATCCTGGCCAGCAACTCCTGGAAGCTCACCGGTATTACCAACGGCATCGACACCAACACCTTCAATCCCGAGACCGATAAGGCGTTGCCCGCCCATTACAACTCCGAGACCTTTGTGGAAGGCAAGGCCGCTGTGAAGGCCGCCCTGCAGGAGGAAGTGGGTCTTCCCGTGAAGCCCGATGTGCCTCTGATGGTCATGGTCACCCGCCTGGCTGGCCACAAGGGTCTGGATCTGCTGTGCTACATCGCCCGGCGGCTCATGTGGGAAGAGGATGCCCAGCTGCTGATCCTGGGCACCGGTGAAGCCCAGTACGAGAGCTTCTTCAAAGATCTGGCGAACCAGTTCCCCGAGCAGGTTGCCGCCAAGATCACCTTCAATCTGGGTCTGGCTGCCCGGATCTACGCCGGCGGTGACATCTATCTGATGCCCTCCAAGTCCGAGCCCTGCGGTTTGAGCCAGATGAACGCCATGCGTTACGGCACCGTACCTGTTGTACACGCCACCGGCGGCCTGAAGGACACCGTGCCTCCCGCCGACGAGAACGGCGAAGGCGGCCTGGGCTTCACCTTCCAGAGCTATAACGCCGATGACTTCTACGCTTCTCTGAAACGCTGCCTGAACCTGTACAACAACAACCGGGAAGGCTTCCGTGCCCTGCAGAAGCGGGAGATGGAGCAGGACTTCAGCTGGGATGTCCCTGCAGCCCGCTACATGGAGCTGTTCCAGAACATGCTGTCCTGGTAAATACAAATTTCCACATTATCCGCCCGGAATTCCGGGCGGATATTTCTTATATCTGATAGGTACTTTGCTTTGGTAAATGATCGTTTACTGTTCGTAGGGGGCGGCATCCTTGACGCCCCTTGTGACGGTACTGCATGCAAAAGGGGCGTCAAGGATGCCGCCCCCTACGCTAAGTGCACAAGCCTTTGATGCGCATCGCATTTCGGCAGATTGCCGCGGTAAACGATCATTTATCATCCTAACCGAAGGAAACCGCCGGGCTTTGGTCTACCCCTGTTCCAAGATTTTTGTTATTTTTTCCTGCTTTCCTCTTCCCTTTTGGCAGAAAATAGGTTATAATTACCCGCAGACACTCAAAAAGACGATAAATCAGGAGATTGCCATGCGAATCCTTTACGACAGCAAACAGACCATGTACAAGTACCCCTTCGGTACCCTGGTGCCGAACCAGCCCTGTACACTCCATATCCACATTCCCGCCACAGTCCAGGCCACCCGTGTCATCTGCATCCTCAACTACGAAGACGGGTGCCACGCCCGGGATGTTGCTCTGACCCTGAGACAGTGCGAAGGTCCCTACCATATCTTCGGCGGTGAGTTTTCCCTCCCTTACACCGGACTTTACTTCTACTATTTCTATATCGATACCCCCAACGGCGGCTTCCGGCTGTTCAAGGAAGGGGACGACACCAATATGGAGGCCGGCGAAGCGTGGCAGCTCAGCTGTATTCCGGCGGACTTCCACACCCCTGACTGGGCTAAGGGTGCTACCATTTACCAGATCTTCCCCGACAGGTTCCATAAATCCGGGGACTGCGACCTCACCGGTAAGCTGGAACCCTACACCGTCCACAAGTCCTGGCACGAGGAAGTGGACTGGCGGCCCACCCCCGAAGGGAAGGTCCTGAACAACGACTTCTACGGCGGCAACTTCAAGGGCATTACCGAGAAAATGGACTATATCGCCAGCCTCGGCACCACCATTCTCTACCTGAACCCTATTTCCAAGAGCTTTTCCTCCCACCGCTACGATACCGGCGACTACAAAGTCCCAGACCCCATGCTTGGTACCGAGGCGGATTTCTCCGAAATGTGCCGTGCTGCCCATGACCGGGGCATCCGGGTGGTTCTGGACGGCGTGTATTCCCACACCGGCTCCAACAGCCTGTATTTCAACCGGGAAAACGCTTTTGACTCTGTGGGCGCTTTCAATTCCCAGGAGTCTCCCTATTACAGCTGGTACACCTTCTACAATTGGCCCAACGCCTACCACTCCTGGTGGGATTTCGAGACCCTGCCCACCGTCAACAAAATGGATCCGGACTTCCTGCGCTATATCATCACGGACGAGGACAGTGTGGTCGCCCACTGGCTGCGGCTGGGAGCGGACGGCTTCCGGCTGGATGTGGCTGACGAGCTGCCCGATATGTTCATCCGGCTGCTGCGTCAGCGGATCCGGGAGGTCAAGCCCGACGCCCTGCTGATTGGCGAGGTCTGGGAGGATGCCTCCAGCAAGGTCGCCTACGGCAGACGCCGCACCTATTTCACCAACGGAGAGCTGGACTCCGTCATGAACTACCCCTTCCGCACTGCCATTATCAACTTTGTCCGGGGCTTCGACAACGGCAAGGCTCTGAAGGATACCGTCATGTCCATCGTAGAGAACTACCCCCAGGAAGTGGTGGCCTGCAATATGAATCTACTGGGCACCCACGATACCCCCCGAATCCTCACTGCCCTGGTGGACGATTTCGAAGGAAGCCGGGAGGAGATGGCCAGGCGACGCCTGTCCCGGAACCAGTACGATGTTGCCCGGGACCGTCTGATGATGGCCTCCTTCCTGCTGTACACTCTCCCCGGCAGTCCCAGCCTGTACTACGGCGACGAGGCCTGCATGGAGGGCTATCGGGATCCCTTCAATCGCCGCCCCTACCCCTGGGGAGAAGCGGATCAGGATTTCGTAAACCACTTCCGGCGGCTGGGCAAGCTGCGCAAGGAGCACGAAGCCCTGCGTCTGGGGGACATCCGGTTCTTTGAAGCCGTTGACAAACACATCGGCTTCACCAGAAGCTACCACGGCAAAACCTACCGGGTCTACTGCAACCGCAGCGGCGATGTCTGGCAGATTCCCGCCGGTAAGCTGATTCTTGGCTACAACCTGCGGATCGCTGCCTCCGACTGGCTGACCATCGGCCCCAGAGGCTGCTGCGTAACGGAGGAATGAGTATGGAGACCGAAGCCTTTGTTTCCGGCTACTGCCGCCAGCTGGACGCCAGCCGTATGGTGGAGCTGATCCTGGAGGACGGCAGGCTGTCCGAAGCCGACTGCTGCTATGGCAATTGCCTGTATCAGTCCAACTGCCCCATCGCGAAGGAAATTGATCAATACCAATAAAAAAGCGGTGCGCCTCCACCAAAGGAGACGCACCGTTTTTTCGTGGTGGTTTATCGTTTGCAGTAAATTTCAATCGCCTTCCTGGCAAATTTCCCGGTGCCCTTGCCGCCTGCCGCGCCGATGTTTTCGGTCATGCTTCCGCCGCCGGCGTACATCTCCCCAAGGCCCTGCAGGATCTGGGGCGTGCAGTTGTAGAAATGCTCCGTAAAGAAGGCCTGCAGGTCCCGGACCCAGGCCTGAACCTCGTCGCTGCCGGGGTCCTGGGCCATCATCTGTCCCAGCCGGGCGAAGAAGTCCATGACCTGTCCGCCCAAAGCGTCGCTTTGCGCTTTGGTGCGGCCCTTTTCCTTTTGCTCAAATTCCTTGTAGGCATCGGTTTTGCCCCACATGGCCTTGGCCTGGGCGCTGTAGTCGTCGATCTTGCCTACGTCAAATCCACTGAATTCCAAGTGTTTCACTCCCATCATCTGAATTCCCCGGGCCTGTGATGGTGCTGTATGCAAATGGGGCGTCAAGGATGCCGCCCCCCACGCACCGTTTCCTGATTCCCTTTTGCATAAAAGATCACTTACCCTGGCTCTGACCTGTTTTCCTTTTCTTTTCGCATGACAAAATTGGTCAGGCACACGCCCCGGCGCTGCACTTGCTGGCTGCGGACCACGGTATAGCCCCGGCTTTCAAAGAAGGGCCTTGCGGTGATGGAGGCGTGGGTGGTAAATTCCAAGGCCCCGCAGCCGCTTTCCAGGGCGTCACAGATGGTCCCGGCAATGCCCTGGCGCTGGTGGTCCTTATGGACATAGAGCCTGTCCAGATAGCCATTGGCATCCATATCCCCAAAGCCCAGGAGCACGCCCTCCCGCTCCGCCACCATCGTACGGTGAGCCAGGAAGGAAGCGTTCCAGGCCGCCAGATCCACCTCCCCGGCAGCCCAGGCGGACAGCTGCTCCGGGGAATAATCGGCGGCGTTCACCGTGTGGACCGTGTCATAAAACAGCCGCGCCATTTCCGGACAGTCCTCCGGGCGGTAGGGGCTCAGGTGATAGCTTCCGTCTGTCATTTCAGTCAGAGATCAGGACAATATTGGAGCTGTGTACCAGATAGGTCTTGCCGTCAATCTTTACTTGGATCTGGTCCCCGTCTTCAAAGTCCGTCCAGCTGCTGACCTTTCCTTCCACCACCTCACCATTGGGCAGAGACAGGATGGCCCGGTTATAGGAATAGGTCAGGTCCACCATCTGCTTGTTGCAGCCCGCCAGAAGAACCAAACCCGCCACCAGCACCAGCGCCAGGATCACAGACATTACGATAATCACTGTCTTTTTCATGTTTTTCTCCTTTCGAAGTCAAATCTTTCTTTCCCAGTATACCACATTCCGGAACTGTTGAAAAGAGAAAACCTACGTTTCGTAGGTTGCAGCTTGAAAGATTCCGTGATATGCTGATGGCAGAAAAGGAGGGCATTCCATGAATACCTATGTCACAGGAAACACCATCAAACGGCTGCGGGAAGCTCGAACCATGACCCAGGCCCAGCTCGCCGACCAGATCGGCGTCAGCAGCAAAGCCGTCTCCAAGTGGGAGACCGCCAAGGGTCTGCCGGACATCTCCCTGCTGCAGCCCCTTTCCGAAGCCCTGGGTGTCTCCGTCATTGAGCTGATGAACGGAGAGCACATCATCAATCAAAACATTTCCAGCAACATGCTTCGCTCCAAGCTCTATGTCTGCCCCATCTGCGGCAATGTGATCCACAGCACCGGAAACGCGGTGGTCAGCTGCTGCGGCGTGACTCTGCCTCCGCTGGAAGCCGAAGATCCGGATGCGGATCACCGCCTCACCCTGGAGCGGGTGGAGGACGAACAGTTCCTCACCGTCCGCCATCCCATGACCAAGACCCACTATATCTCCTTCGCGGCCTATGTCACCGCGGACCGGTTCCAGCTGGTGAAATTCTATCCCGAAGGAGAGGCACAGACCCGGATCCAGCCCAGAGGCAGAGGCATCCTATATTTCTACTGCAACCAGCATGGGCTATTCCGCCAAAAACCATAAAGCAACACCGGAGGGAAGATTCCCTCCGGTCTCTTTTATTCCTGTGTCAGCTTCCGCCGGATCTCCTCATCAGGCCAATAGCCCCAGGATTCCACGATCTTCCCATCCTGGACCTTGAAATTCTCCAGCGCCTCAAATCGGATTCGCCTCCCGGTGGCCGGGATCCCCATGCACTCTCCCGCATGGATGCCGTCATAAAGCACTCGGGTCGCCACCATGCCATTCTCGGCAAAGATGTCCAGCATCTCTACCCGCAGATTGGAAAACTGACCGGCGATGATTTTCAGAATTCCCACAGCGTCCGCGTTACTCCGGGCCCCTGCCGGGCTGTGGTCGATGTAGTCCTCCGCCAAGCAGTCCATAACAAAGTCATAATTCTGGTTGGCATACCCCTCCAGGAAAAAACGGGTCACCAGTTCTTTGGGTGTCATGTCTGGGCTCCTCCTTTGAAATTGCCGGTGGTTCCATACCGCCAGAAGCTTGTCCGCGATCTGGGCCGGAGTTTGGTCCGTTGTGTCCACCTTCACTGTGTCCAAAGCGTCGTAGAGGGGCAGCCGGGAAAGGCTCCGGCCAAGAACATCCGCTCCCCGCAGCCTACAGTCAATGTCCCTTTGCAGACGGCTCCGCAGGGCTTCCCGGGTGCAGATCAGGGAATACGCCGCCACCTGACAGTCCCCCAGTTCCAGCCGGGAAAGCAGCTCATCCAATATCCCCTGTTCATGCATGACCCAGCAGAAGACGATGTTTTGGATAGCGGAGCATTTCAGAAAATTGTTCAGCAAATGGCAGATATTGTCCATGACCATGGCCTTGGTCTCGTCGTTTACCCTAAACGGGTCCATGCACCAGCACCAGTCGCCGTCCAGGAATACGCTGTTTGGCAGACGGGCGTTCAGCTCCCGGCAGACAGTGGTTTTTCCCACGCCCATGGTGCCGCCGATGAGATAAAGCATCTTCATGGTAATCCCTCCCTTCCCAGTCTACCACTGGTATACAGAAAAGGCAAGCGCATAAGTAACGAACAAAACACGGCACCCTTGCGGGTGCCGGTTTGTGTTTGGAAGTTACTTCAATTTGGGCAAAGATGCCGCAGCAACGGACTGACCCACGCGGCGGGTCTTCTCATCGGGGAGCATAACCTCACACTTAGCTGCCAGCTCGGGATATTCTTCCGCCAGAATCTCGTTGCAGACCCGCAGGATGGTATCGCCGCCCTTGCCGGACATGACGCGGCCCAGCATCATCATATGCTCGATATTGTAGAACTGGGAATACAGCACCACGGTGTAGGCCAGATATGCGCCAATGGTCTCGAAGATTGCCACAGCCCGGGGATCGTCCTGCGCCATCAGACCCTGGACCACCTTCAGCTTCTCGGCGGGAGACAGCTGCGGGTCCAGCTCGATGCCCGCAGCCGGGGCCAGCTTGATCACCGCATCCTGGGAGAAATACTTGCAGCCCACGCCGATGTCGGTGGACCACTCGTCGGCCATGGCGTTCTCACTCAGGTCAACAGGCGCAAAGGCCAGTTCGTTGATCCAGCCCAGCACATTCTTGTCCTTGTCCACATAGCCCACAGCCTCAGAGGTACCCATGGCAATACCCATGATGTTGCCCACGCCCAGGCCCATAGCCCCTGCCAAGGCGGACACGTCGCCGTCATTGGCCACCACAATGGGCACATCGCCGATCTCCTTGGCGGCCCGGTCATAGATGGTCTTCACCTTGTCCCAGTTGGAACGGGGCACCTTGATGAACAGAGAGGCCACCATGGGAGCGTTGCCGATGAAGGTGCCGGCGGAGGACACGCCGATGGCATCCACCCGGGGCATCTTGGAAGCGGCGGTCTTAAAGGCCTCTACGATGTGGCCGAAGTGGTAGTCGGGATCCTCCTGGAGCTTGGGGAACCAGACCACTTCCTCGGAGTAGACGCACTCCCCGTCAATAACGGCGGAAACCTTCCGGTCAGAGCCGCCTGCGTCGAAGCCGATGCGGCAGCCATCCATATGGCCGCCCATGGACTCCGCCACCTCATTGGCAGCGGGGCAGGCTTCCAAAGGCAGATCCAGGATCTCCAGGTCCCGCTCATAGAGCTGGTTGACAAAAGTGAAGTCAAACTGGCGCTCTCCCTGGGGTGTGTAGGCTTTCTGCAGCCGCTTGGCCAGTTCGCTGCAGCCGCAGATAGAGACCCGGAAGCCGCCGGTAGACCAGAGCAGGAACTTGACATAGCGCTCTACATACCGGTAATCCGCCTCGGCCATTTCCGGGGTACCGTGGATGCAGGTGTGATGCACGGAAACACGGCCCTTGTCACGCTCTACCGCAATGGCAATGGGCTGCTTGGCGTCCTTCAGATAGGCCGCGCGCCAAACACCGAAGGGAATAAACTGAGGATCCAATTTTGGGGGATGCTTCATCTGATATTCGATGCCTAAGTACTGCATAAAATGTTTCCTCCTCTGGTATTTTTCTAAAATAATTATAGCACATTACCACCAACTGGCAATAGCAGAATCAGGGATATTTTTGTAAAAAACGCTATTTTGCCAGCTGTTTGTCGTAGCCCATGGCCACCAATTGGCGGAACGCCTCCCAGGCTTCCTGGGGGATCTGCTGGGGCAGCTGATAGCCTTTTTGGGCGTACAGCTCCATCCGCTGGAAGTCCCCCACAATGACGGAAATCGCCGCGTTTTCTGTGATTCCCTGCCGTTTGGCATCCGCCAGATACTCCTGGATGGTCACCTGGGGAGAAGTCACAGTAATCTTCACCTCCGGCCAGTAGACGCCCAGAGCCGCGCAGATCCGCCGCTCCATAAAAGGCTGATGAACGCCCAGAATGTGGTCGTGGGGCAGTCCCAGTTCCGTAAGCATGTTCCGGGTGAAGAGGATATTTTCCTTGGTATTGGTAGACTTATCCTCCTGAAGGACCGCCTCCGGGGGCACTCCACATTCCACCGCCACCCTGGCGAACCGGGCGGCCTCCGGCTCCGGTAGCAGCCCCCGGGTGTTGCGTCCCAGGCCGCCGGTGAACAGAATCCTTTTTGCGTACCCCTGATGGTAAAGCTCCGCCGCCCGGCGGGCAATGTTGTCATTAAAATTGCCGAAGCCAACAATACAGTCTGCCTTCTGAGGCTCCTGGTGCATGCCCAGGTAGTCCCAAAGAATCTGCAGCGGCTGCATAAAATCCATAACGATCTCCTTACAAGAAAGCCGCCGGGGACTCCGGCGGCTTTGGATATCAGCAATACTTTGCGATTGCCGCGTTGATCATGGCGATGCACTCGTCAATGATGGGGGAGTCGCTTTCGATCAGCTCTGCCAGAGGCGCCCGGACGGAGCCGCAGTCGGGGCCGCCGTTGCGGCGCAGAATCTCCTTGATGACAGCGTACATGTTGCCATGGGCGGAGCACATCTTGTAGATGATGCGGCAGGCTTCGTTCTGCATCTGCTGGGCTTTGGTCAGATTTCCTGCCAGCAGCTCCTTGCGCATGCCGATGTACAGCTCAGGCATAGCCGCATAGGTACCGCCGATGCCGCCCACAGCGCCCATGGCCAGGCCGCAGATCAGCTGCTCATCGGGGCCGTTGAAGACGATAGCGCCTTCATCCCGCCACATCTGGATGTCCTGGGTAGGCATGGAGGAGTTCTTGACACCGATGCAGCGGGGATTTCTCAGCATTTCCTTCAGCAGCGGTACCGTCAGGCTAACACCCGCCAGCTGAGGAATGTTGTAGATGATAAAATCCGTATTGGGCGCGGCAGCGGAGATGTCGTTCCAATATTTCGCAATGGCATAGGGAGGCAGGTGAAAGTAGATGGGAGGAATGGCAGCGATGGCGTCCACCCCCAGGGATTCCGCATGAGCGGCCAGCTCCTGGGAATCGGCGGTGTTGTTGCAGGCGACGTGGGCAATGACCGTAATCTTGCCCTTGGCTTCGGCCATAACATTCTCCAGGACCACTTTGCGTTCTTCCTTGCCCTGGTAGATGCACTCGCCGGAGGAGCCACCCACATACAGGCCCTTGACGCCCTTGTCGATGAGATAACGGGTCAGATCCCGGACAGCCTTGGGGCTAATGCTGCCATCTTTGTCATAACAGGCATAGAAAGCAGGAATAATACCTTCATATTTTTTCGTATCCATATTTTACCTCAATTTCCAGATATCAGATATTTCGTACTGATATCTTGTATCTTAAATTTACGGATAGGCTTAGCCCTTCACCGCACCCATGGTGATGCCCTTCGTGAAGTATTTCTGGAAAATCAGGAACACTATGATAATGGGAACGGAAGCCAGGGCAGAACCGGCCATCAGAATGCCAAAGTCCGTGGAGTTTTCGCCCTGCATGGTGGCGATACCGACGGAAATGGTCAGCTTATCGGTGCCCATCAGCATGATGAGTTGCATGAAATAGTCGTTCCAGGAGTTGATGAAGGTAAAGATCGCGCAGGCGCCGACGCCGGGCTTAATCATGGGGAACATGACATCGGTAAAGGTTCTCCACTCGCTGGCGCCGTCGATCCGGCAGGCCTCCACCATTTCCGTGGGAATGCCTTCCGCAAACTGCTTCAGCAGGAACACGCCGAAGGGCCAGCCGACGATGGGAATGATGACCGCCCAAATGGTATCATACAGTCCCAAAGCAGACATTTCCCGCAGCAGAGGGATCAGAATGACCTGCTTGGGCAAGGCCATGGCACAGACGATGAGGCTGAACAGGATCGTTCTGCCATAGAAGCGCTTCTTCGCCAGGGCGTAGCCTGCCATAGAGGCGGTCAGGCAGGTCAGCAGCATGGAGCTGACCGACATGACCACTGTATTGATCAGCCAGCGGATAGCAGCGGGAACCGTGGGGCCAGTGATGGTGTAACCAAAAGCGGACAGTTGAAACAGCGGTGCGGAACGCTTGCTCATCAGATTCTGGTAGTTGGTCATGACCCAATCGGAGGGAACCCACACAGGGGTGGAAGACAGGATCTCCTGCTTCGTCTTAAAGGAGCCGGTGATGATCCAGTACAGAGGGAACAGGAAGGTAAAAGCGATCACGCAGATCAGAACCCAGGAGAATACGGAGTAAATCCTGGCCCGGCGTTGCTCGGCATCAAGTCGATTGAAGTTCTTCATATTCGCGCCTCCTTCCTTACTTTTCCTGTCCGGCCTTAAACTGAATGGCGGACAGGATGGCAATGATGATGGCCAGGATCACACCCATTGCGTTGCCGTAACCGTACTTGTACAGCTTGAAGGCGTTGTAATAGATGTAATACATGATGGTCATGGTGGAGTTCTTGGGACCGCCGGAGGTCAGCAGCTGAATCAGCGCGAAGCACTGGAAGGAGTTGATGGTGGTGATAACCAGGATGTACAAGGTGGTGGGCATCATCTGGGGCCACTTGATCTTCCAGAAGGCCTGCTTGGGGGTAGCCCCATCCACTTCGGCAGCCTCTACCAAAGACTTATCCACATTGTCCAGCGCGGAGACATACAGCACAATGGGCTGACCCACAGAGGTGGTCAGCAGGATCAGAATGATGCAGCCCAGAGCGTACTTGGGATCGCCCAGCCAGTTGATGGGCTTATCCAGGATTCCCAGGACATCCTTGCCCAGGTAGTTGAAAACGCCGTAGTAGTTGTTGAACATCCACTTCCAGACCATGGTAACGGCCACGGAACCGGTGACCACAGGCAGGTAGAAGATACAGCGGAACGCGGAGGTGGCGGCCACAGGCATCTTGCTGATGGCGGAGGCCACCCACAGCGAGAAGATGCAGGTGATAGGAACGGAAACCAAAACGATGACCATGGTGTTCTTCAGTGCAATCCAGAACACCTCATCCTGGAACAGGGCCTTGTAATTTTCGAAACCAACAAAAATATCCTCACGGTTCATGGTGGCGTCAAAGAAGCTGGTGTAGACGCACATGAACATGGGATACAGAACAAAGCCCACGAAGAAGACTAGGAAGGGCAGCAGGAACAGGTAGGCAGCAATGTTTTCCTGCATCACCAGCCTGCGCTGCTTTTTGCTGTATTGAACGTTATTCTTTGCCAAGGAGATCCCCCTCTCAAATTTGAAGTAATAGGTAAAAGTGAACAGTGGAAAAGTAATCTATTCACTATTCTCTCTAACTTCTTACCTAAAAAGCCCCTCCCCCTTGGAAGGGAAGGGGCTTTTGGTGATTTGCTTTTCTGCGCCTTTGGAATTACTCTGCGGCAGCAGCATTGGCTGCATCCTGGGCAGCAGTCATCTCAGCCAGGATGGCTTCGACAGAACCGTCGGAAGCGTCCACACGCTGCAGCATGTTCCACCACTCGGTACGAGCCTGGGTCCAGCCCTTGGTGATCTGATAGTAGTCACCCATCATGGGGCTCAGCAGGGAGTACTCGGGGAACAGCTCGTTGGTGGCGTAGATGCCGTCAACGTCACGGACAGGAGCGAAGGTAGTGGCCTCAACAGCCTTAGTGTACTGGGCGTCGTCCTCGGTCATGAACTTGATGAAGGTCTTGGCAGCCTCGATCTTGGCAGCATCGCCGTTGTTGAACACGCCGAAGCCCCAGATACCGCCCTGCAGGGAGGGAGTGGTATCGGAGGGGAAGGCCATGGGCAGAACGTCGAAGGTCAGAGCATCAGCATTGTTGACTTCCTGGCTGATGTTCCAGCAGAAGGCCATCTGGAAGGTGCCATTGACAAAGTTCTGGATCTCATCGGAAGCGACGATAGCGGTATCGAAGTTGATGCCGTCCTGGGCGTAGAGTCTGGCCAGGCCCTCAGCGTTCTCCTGGGAAGCGTAAGTATAGGCAGTGTGATCGGCGTTGGCATAGGTGCCGCCGCTGACGTTGGTGATCAGAGCGCGGGTGCCCTGGTCGCCGCCCTGGCCGCCGCAGTAGATGGTGCCGACATACTCATAACCGGCATCGTAGACAGCCTGAACAGCCTTGAAGAAGTCATCAACGGAGTTCCAGGTGTGGGTCTCTTCGTTCAGGTACTGCAGAGCACCGGCAGCCTCGAAGACATCGCGGTTGATAGCCATGCAGTGGGCGATCATACAGACGGGCATTTCGTAGACTTCACCGTTAGCGCTGGTGCAGGAAGAAATGATGGAGTCATAGGTACCGGCGGGAACGATGTCCTTCAGGTCCACCATCAGGCCCTTGGCACCCCAGTTGGCGATCAGACGCTCGGGTCCTTCCATAACGATGTCAGGAGCCTGGCCGCCTTCGATGGCGGTGTTGACCTTGTCGTCACCATTGGTGTAGTCCAAGTACTCAACCTTGACGGTGATGTTGGGATAAGCGGCATTGAAATCAGCCAGCAGAGCGGAGACAGTAGCCTCGTCGGTCCACTTGCCGATGGGGTAGGTCCACAGAGAGATCTCCACAGGAGCAGCTTCGGGAGCGGCAGCCTGAGTCTCAGCGGGAGCATTGGTTTCCGCGGCCTTGGTCTCCGCGGGCTTGGTCTCTTCGGTCTTGGACACGGAGCAGGCGCACAGGCCGACAACCATGACCAGAGCCAGCAGAAGGGCAATAATCTTCTTCATTGTGTTTCCTCCTAGTAAATTTCTTGTATGCTGTCACGGCTTCTCGCCGTTAAAGCCAAAAATCATTCTTCCCTGCGCTGCAAGGAAGAAAAAGGGCAAGCCCTTTGGGGAAGAACCTTTTTGGAAGGAATTGTTAAATCATCCATTTCTATGTTCCATATTACACCATTCACTTGTGAAAGTCAACGGATTTTTTGAAAATAATTTTCAAAGAACGCATTTCCGAAAACTTTTTCCATTTTGAACAAGAAAACGTTTCCAAATTTTAGCACTGTGACGAAAGTGTTCCGCCGCACTTGACGCGCCCGGAAAACATGCTATTCTTTAACATAGAAATACTCTGATGTTTATTTTAATGAGGGAATGATTATGAACAAACACATCCTTTGCCTGGGAGATTCCAATACCCACGGCTACTGCGCCGATCCTGCCGACTGCGCGGACGGCGGCATCCGCTTCAATGAGCACGAGCGCTGGACACAGCTGCTGCAGGCAAAGCTCGGCGAAGGCTATCTTGTGATCGAAGAAGGGCTTTCCGGCCGGACCACCTGCTTTGACGATCCCCTCCATGAGGGTCTCAACGCCCTGGATTACATCTATCCCTGCCTGAAAAGTCACGAAAGCATCGATCTGCTGATTATCATGTTGGGCACCAACGATACCAAGGATCGGTTTTACGCCAGCGCCGGCTGCATCGCCATCAGCATGGCACGGCTGGTGAAAAAGGCCACGGATACAGACTGCTGGGGCGGTAAGGCACCCAACATTCTGGTCATCGCTCCGCCGCCCATCGGTGCCGGAATGCTGACCAGCCCCGTTGCCGAGACCATGGGCCGCGGATGCGTGGAGAAGTCCGAAAAGTTGGCCCTTTATTATAAGGAGCAATGCGACCTGCTGGGCGTCCGCTTCCTGGACGCGGGGCAGCTGGGCTGTGAATTTAATCAAGTGGACTATATGCATCTGACAAAAAAAGGCCACGCCGCCCTGGCAGCGGCGTTGGCCGAATTGGTACCACAAATTGTATCATAGTCAGACGGCGTCCTCTTCCTGCTGCATATAGGGTCGGAACATGGGCTCCAGAAAGAGCGTCCCGATCAGCGCTGCCAGAGCCGGCAGGAAAAACAGCGGGAAAATAAACCGGACGCACAGATAAATCGCCACGGCATTCACTACGCCCAGCGCCAGGGTCCGGGGCATGTTGGCCAGCGCCAGCAGCACCGTGTTTTTCAGGAGCCTCGCGAAGGAGTTTTCAAACCGTGACAGTACCGGGAACAAAACGTTCAGAATCCCCAGCACCAATACCCCCACCAGAGCCGATGCGGAGAGCACCATCCAGGAAACCGTCCCGGCCACGGCGGCGTTCCAAATCCTAATCAACAGCCAGGCCGCCAGGGCAAACACCGCCAGGAACACCAGCGACGGCAGAATACCCGCTTTCCAGTTCCGCCGGAAGGTCCCGAAGAAGCGCCGCCAGGAATGCTTGTCTCCCTGCCGGAAAGCCCGGAAGGCGGCATCGTACAGCGCGGCAGAGGACGCACCGACAGTGACCAGCGGTACGCACCCCAGCAGCCAGAACAGACTCAGAAAAATACAGTCCGTGATCTGGGACATGGTGATCATCAGGGCATTGTCTGGGTTGAAAAGCTTTTGCAACATAACGATCCCTCCGGGAATTTGATGGGATTATTGTAGCACAGACAGCCTTTTGTGTCACTGCCTGAAAAAAGTTTTTTCTGATTTGGTTTGTGATTGAAATCATTTTCCAGGAATGGTATGATAAGAAAGCCGGAAAGAAACTATGAAATTATATAACTAGGAGGAATTACCTTATGGATCGTCAAAAAATGATCGCCGAACGGGAGTGGGTTCGCCAGCAGCTGAAGGGCGTGGCAGACTTTTGGCTGAAAAACGGAATGGACAGCGTCCACGGCGGCATTTACACCTGCCTGGACCGCAAGGGCAAGGTCTACTCCACCGATAAGAGCGTTTGGATGCAGGGCCGGTGCGGCTGGACCTACGCCTACCTTTGCCACGTCTACGGCGTCCGGGAGGAATGGCTGGCAGCCTCCAAGAGCTGCATCGACTTCCTGGAGAACCACTGCGTCAACCGCGCCGCCGGCGGCCGCCTGTACTTCACCGTCACCGAGGACGGCCAGCCCCTGCGCCAGCGCCGTTACTGCTTCAGCGAAGCCTTCTACTGCCTGGCCAACGCCGAGTATTACGGCATCACCGGGGAGAAAGAGCATCTGGAGCGTGCCCGCCGGGCTTATGACCTGTACTGGAACCTGAACCACGGCATGGCCGATCCCACCGGCATGGGTCCCAAGACCATCCCCGACACCCGCACTGGCCGTTCCCTGGGCATCCCCATGATCATTCTGAATGTCACCGGCGTCATGAAGCGGGTGGATCCGGAGATGACGGAGCTGTACGACGCCCGGGCCAAGGAGTGCATTGCGGACATTTTCAACTACCACGTCAAGCCCGACCTGCACTGCACCCTGGAAAATGTCTCTCTGGACGGCACCCCCCGGCTGGGAATCACTGAGGGCCGCATGGTCAATCCCGGCCACGACATCGAGTGCAGCTGGTTCCTGATGGACTACGCCAACGAGACTGGAGACACGGACCTTCACGCCAAGGCCATCAACGTATTCGATATGGCCTTCAACATGGGCTGGGATAAGGAATACGGCGGCATTCTGTATTTTATGGACTGCCTGGGCAATCCTCCCGAAGCCTACGAGCATGACATGAAGCTGTGGTGGCCCCACAACGAGGCCCTCATCGCCTCTCTGATGATCTACCGGGACACCAAGGACGAAAAATATCTGGACATTTTCTACCAGGTGCTGGACTACTGCAAAACCTATTTCGCCGACGAATACGGCGAGTGGTACGGCTACCTGCGCCGGGACGGCCAACCCACCCAGCCCGCCTGCAAGGGTTCCACCTTCAAGGGTCCCTTCCATGTCCCCCGCTGTCTGATTCTGGTAGATCAGATGATGGGGCAGATTCTGGACGAATAAAATCGAAACGGAGCCTTCGGGGGCGGGACAGCTTTCTGCCCCTGCAGCTGCATTTATACAGAGAACGAAAGGGGTCTTGGAATGAGCGAACGGACTGTGAATATTCTTGAGCGTATTCATGCCTCCTATTACCATCTGACCGTCTCGGAGCGGAAGGTGGCGGACTATGTTCTGACCCAGCACGATCAGGTGCAGTTCATGTCCATCACACAGTTGGCCGAGGAATGCGGCGTCGCGGAAGCCACCGTCTCCCGATTCTGCCGCAGCCTGAAGCTGAAGGGCTTCAATGCTTTCAAAATCGAGCTGGCAAAGCATTCCGTGTCCACCCCAACGCAAAAGCCCCGGGAGCAGTCCCCGGACACGCTGGAAGGCCGGTGCGCAGAGGTCGGCAGGCTGTCTGCCGAGGCTATTCGCCAAACCATCGAGCTGGTGGAGCCAAGCCAGGTGCTGCGGGCAGTGGAACTGTTTGAAAAAGCGTCCCGGGTCATGTGCATCGGTTCCGGCGGAAGCATGGTCATGGCCCAGGAGTGCGCCCACCTGTTCTCCACTGTTTCAGGGAAATTCTGTGCTGTCTCCGACTCCCACACCCAGATATCCGCCGCCGCCACTATGGAGCAATCGGATGTGATCGTGCTGTTTTCCTATTCCGGCTCCACCACCAGCGGCCTGCAGGTGCTGGAGCTGGCAAAGAACCGTGATATCCGCACTGTTTTGGTGACCCGGTTCCACAAGTCCCCGGCGGCAAAGCTGGCAGATGTGGTGCTGCGCTGCGGCTCCAACGAAGGTCCTTTCCAGATTGGCTCCGTTCCCGCTAAGGTGGCCCAGCTCATCGTAATCGATGTCCTGTTCCAGGAATACTGCTGCCGGAATCGGGAAGTCAGTGAGGAAAACATTCAGCGCATTGCCGCTGCACTTTCCGGGAAACACATATGAAATACCTATCTCAATTTTTGATAATTCTTGGCTTCTCCCTGGTAGGAGAAGCCCTCCAGCGGCTGGTGCCTCTGCCCATCCCCGCTTCGGTTTACGGCATTGTGCTGCTGTTTGCCGCCCTGTGTATCGGGCTGGTAAAGCTGGAGCAGGTGAAAGAGGCCGGAGGCTTTCTGACCTCCATCCTTCCAATTCTCTTTGTCTCTCCGGCGGTGGGGATCCTGGAAAACTGGTTGCTGATCCGGGACGCCGTCTTGCCCATTTTCCTGCTGGTAGCCGCCTCCACAGCCGTGACCTTCGGTATCAGCGGCCGGGTTGCCCAATGGCTTCTGAAGAAAGGTGGTGGAAGACATGACTGAATTCCTGCGAATCAGTATTCTCCCCATCGTGCTGACCCTGGCAGCCTTCCGCGTCGGTCAGATCCTCCAGAACAAATGGAAGACGCCTCTGTTTAATCCGACCCTCATCGGCACAGTGCTGGTGATCGCATTTCTGCTGGTGACTGGGATGGACATGGCAGATTATACGGTGGGCACAGCCAAGCTATCCTGGCTCATGACCCCCGCCACGATTTCCCTTGCCATTCCTATGTATGAGCAGTTCCAAATGCTGCGCAAGAATTTGAAGGCCATTGTTATCGGCGTAGTGAGCGGCGCTGTCACATGCCTGGTCTTTCTGCTCCTGGGTTGTCTGCTGCTGCGGTTTGATCCGGCGCTGACCGTCTCCCTGCTGCCCAAGAGTGTCACCACCGCCATCGGCGTGCCCTTAAGCGAGCTTTACGGCGGTATGGGTGGGGTTACCACCGCAGCCATCATCGTCACCGGTATTTTTGCCAACATGATGGGCCCGACTTTGTGCAAGCTGTTCCATATCACCGACCCGGTAGCCCAGGGCGTGGCCTTCGGCACTGCGGGACATGTTATTGGCACCGCGAAAGCCAACGAAGTCAGCCCCCTCACCGGTGCGGTGAGCAGCCTGTCCCTGGTAGTAGCGGGGCTGCTGACAGCAGTTCTGTTTCCATTGCTGGCAGGCGCGGTATAGGGAAATGCCCACGGAATTCTCGTTAATCCCGGACATAACGGTCCCGCAGTAAAACTGCACCTGCGTTTCCAAATCCATAAATATCGACTGCCTCCCGGTACATTCCATCGGGAGGCAGGTGTTTTTATCAGGCTTTCGGGATAGTGATGGTCAGTACGATCTGGCTGTCCGTCTCCCGGCGTTCCGACACAGCAGGGATCCCGGAAAGCTGGATCTTTTGCAGGCTCTGGGTCAGATTGTTGAGGAAAGCGCCCACGTTTGGCTTCACGGTTTTCTCCTCCTTTACGGTCAACAGACTTTCGATGTATTTCTCCGTGCGTGCCACGCTCATTCCTTGCCGGGCTATCTCCGCGATGGCAGACAGCTTTTCCTCTTCACTGCGCAGCTTCAGCAGGGCCCTCGCGTGGCGCTCCGTCAGTCCGGCCTCCCGCAGGGCCGCGAAAACAGCGTCAGAGTGCTTCAGAAGCCGCAGCTTGTTGGCAACAGCGCTTTGACTTTTCCCCAGCAGCCGGGCCACCTGCTCCTGGCTCATATCCCAGTCCTTCAGCAGCCGGGAGATCCCCATGGCTTCTTCGATAAAATCCAGATCCTGGCGCTGGAGGTTTTCCACCATGGCAGCCATGCCGGATTCCCGGTCATCCATGCTCATGATGATGCACGGAATGTCCGTAACGCCCGCCAGCTGGGCGGCCCGGAGTCTTCGCTCTCCGGCTATGAGCTCATAGGTGTTCCCCCGGCGGCGGACGGACAGGGGCTGCAGAATCCCGTGCTGGCGGATAGACTCGGACAGCTCGTCCAGTGCGTCGGGATCGAAGACCTTCCGGGGCTGAGAAGGGTTTGGTTGGATGGAACGGGCCGGCAGGAAGACCACCCGTCCGGTTTCCATATAGGTTTTCAGCTTCTGGCATTGCATTGCCCGTCCTCCCTTTTCCGTTGGTGATAGTATTGTAAGCCGTTGCCAAATGGGAAAACCAGCGAAAGAATGTACGCTCTGACCGGGAAGTGTGCGACAGGTTTTGCGCCGGGCCCGAAAATGATCGTTGTACGGCAGGCTCGACACCAGTTTCAAAAGATTTCCAAAATACTATTTACTTTTCGGGTTTCGGCGTGTATAATGGCCCATGAACAGAGTAGGAGACCCTGCGTTAAGTGCCACTGGGACGGGGAGTTGCCCGGAGGACGAAGGATGCTTTTCCACGATGGGGTCACCGCACCCGCTGTTGCATATAGGACACCCTCCTTTATGTAGCAACGATACTCGGTCGGGCGAATGGTCGGCTGTAAACGTGCTGCCCTTCCCCACGGGTGATCCGTGATCTGTAAAAACTCCCCGACGGTTTCCGTTGGGGTTTTTGCTGTTCACGGGCCGTTGGGGCAGTGTACGGTGCTTCGATTCGTCGCTCACACAATAAAGGAGGATATTTTTATGTCAACCATCGCAAAAAGCACAGCCCTATACCCCCACCCATTCTCCAAGGCCTACTGGCATGACGCCGCCGCGGAAATGAAGAGCACAAAAATTCTTGTTATCGCCGCGTTGATGATCGCCCTCCGGGTGGCCACCAAGGGTCTGGCGGTGCCCATCGCTCCGAATCTGAAGCTCTTCAGCGTGGCCAGCTTCATCAATGCTCTGGGCGCCATGATCGTGGGCCCGGTGGTAGCCATTCCCGCCGCATTTATCTCCGACTTTCTGGGTGTTCTGATCTGGGAAGGCATGGGCACCTACTTCCTGCCCTATGCCCTGCAGGAAATCGGCAGTTCCCTGATCTGGGCGCTGCTGCTGTACCGGGCAAAGGTGACCCCCTGGCGGGTCATGCTGGGCCGCCTGAGCATCTGCGTCATTGTCAATGTGTTCCTGGGGATTTCCATCGATATGCTGTATCAGCAGTACTTCTATGGTGCGTCCACGGTAGTGCTGACCATTCCCCGGGTCCTGAAAAACACCTTCATGTTCCCCATTGAGGCGGTAGCCATGACCTTCTTCCTGCGGCTCATGGTGCCCATCACCAACCGTATGGGCCTGACCTACGGCGGTGCCGACAGCAAGGAAAACCTGGTCTTCGGGAAAAAGCAGATAGCGCTGCTGATTGCGCTGTTTGTCGCAGGCGTAGCCTGCGTCACGGGATACCTGTTCTATTATTATGATACCACCTCTCTCAGCGCGTCCTACACCGCCGAGGAGCGTTACGAGACCAACTGCCAGATGACGGATATTCTGCTGGAGGAATCCGATGCCTACGATGGCGACATCCTGGTCACCACAGTGGAGAGCGCCTACCAGAAATTCCTGGGCAAGGAGATAACCTACAATGTGGCGGTTTACACGGTGGATGAAACGGCACTGGCGAACTATGACAAGGACCTGGAGACCATCCGTGGGCTCTCCAAATCCAAAGCCAAGGCTGTGGCAGAAGACGGTGTCATGACGCTGGACAGCTATGCCACCATCGTTTTGAACAAAAAAACCGGTGAGATCGTCAGTTGGGAAACCAAATAACGAAAAATCGTCAGGGGCACGCTTTCGCGTGCCCCTGGTTTTTGGCGGTTTCAGGATCACAATTTATTATTTGGAAAAAATGCAAGAAAATGTTCAAAAATATTTGCTTTTTTTTGACGTTCATGTTATACTATTTGAGCGTTATCAAGAGAGTTGAAAAAAACAATTATATAAGCGAAAAAGGAACGCTTAAAACAATCGAAAGGGGTTTGAGAGATGTCTCATAAGTATGTTTACCTGTTTACCGAGGGTAACGGGAAAATGCGGGAGCTTCTGGGCGGCAAGGGTGCCAATCTGGCCGAAATGACCAACATTGGACTGCCTGTACCCCAGGGCTTTACTATTTCCACGGAGGCTTGCACCAAATATTACGAGGACGGCCGGCAGATCAATGACGAGATCAAGGCCGAGATCATGGAATATGTGGATAAGCTCCAGACCATCACCGGCAAAAAGTTTGGTGATAAGGAAAATCCCCTGCTGGTTTCCGTCCGCTCCGGCGCCCGGGCTTCCATGCCCGGCATGATGGACACCATCCTGAACCTGGGTCTGAATGAAGATGTGGTGGCGGTTCTGGCTGCCAAGTCAGGCAATCCCCGCTGGGCTTGGGACTGCTATCGCCGTTTCATCCAGATGTATTCCGACGTGGTCATGGAAGTGGGCAAGAAGTATTTCGAGGCCCTCATCGACCAGATGAAGGAGCGCAAGGGTGTCACCCAGGATGTGGAGCTGGATGCCGACGACCTGAAGGAGCTGGCCATGCAGTTCAAGGCTGAGTATAAGGCCAAGCTGGGCGAGGACTTCCCCTCTGATCCCAAGGAGCAGTTGATGGGTGCCATCAAGGCTGTGTTCCGTTCCTGGGATAATCCCCGGGCCAATGTTTACCGCCGGGAAAACGACATTCCCTACTCCTGGGGCACTGCCGTCAACGTCCAGTCCATGGCCTTCGGCAACATGGGTGACGACTGCGGTACCGGCGTTGCCTTTACCCGGAACCCTGCCACCGGCGAGAAGAAGCTGTTCGGTGAATTCCTGACCAACGCCCAGGGCGAGGACGTGGTAGCCGGTGTCCGGACCCCCATGCCCATCAGCGAGATGGCCGAGAAGTTCCCCGAGGCTTTCGCCCAGTTCACCAGCGTCTGCCAGATCCTGGAGAGCCACTACCACGACATGCAGGACATGGAGTTCACCGTGGAAGCGGGCAAGCTGTATATGCTGCAGACCCGTAACGGTAAGCGCACCGCTACCGCCGCTCTGAAAATCGCCTGCGACCTGGTGGACGAGGGTATGATCGACGAGAAGCAGGCTGTGGCCATGATCGAGCCCAGAACCCTGGATACCCTGCTGCATCCCCAGTTTGACGCCAAGGCTCTGAAGGCCGCCAAGCCCGTGGGCCGTGCTCTGGCCGCCTCTCCCGGCGCTGCCTGCGGTAAGATCGTCTTCACCGCTGAGGACGCCAAGGCCTGGGCTGACCGTGGTGAGAAGGTTGTGCTGGTTCGTCTGGAGACCTCTCCCGAGGACATTGAGGGCATGATGTCCGCTCAGGGCATCCTGACTGTCCGTGGCGGCATGACCTCCCACGCCGCTGTGGTTGCCCGTGGTATGGGCACCTGCTGCGTCTCCGGCTGCACTGAGATCAAGATGGATGAGGAGAACAAGAAGTTCGTCCTGTCCGGCAAGACCTATCACGAAGGCGACTGGCTGAGCCTGGACGGCTCCACCGGCTGCATCTATGACGGCCAGATCCCCACCGTGGATGCGGAGATCGCCGGTGAGTTCGGCCGCATCATGGCCTGGGCGGACAAGTATCGTGTTCTGAAGGTCCGCACCAACGCCGATACCCCCCGGGATGCCAAGAAGGCCCGGGAGCTGGGCGCGGAAGGCATCGGCCTGTGCCGTACCGAGCACATGTTCTTCGAGGAAGGCCGTATCGCCTCCTTCCGGGAAATGATCTGCTCCGACACTGTGGAGGAGCGGGAGGCTGCTCTGGAGAAGCTGCTGCCCATGCAGCAGGCGGACTTCGAGGCTCTGTACGAAGCCATGGAGAGCTACCCTGTCACCATCCGTTTCCTGGATCCCCCTCTGCACGAGTTCGTGCCCAATACCGAGGAGGAGATCGCTCTGCTGGCAGAAACCCAGGGTAAGACCGTCCAGCAGATCAAGGACATCATCGCCTCTCTGCATGAGTTCAACCCCATGATGGGTCATCGTGGCTGCCGTCTGGCGGTCACCTATCCCGAGATCGCCACCATGCAGACCAAGGCCGTTATCCGGGCCGCTCTGGCAGTAAAGGGCCGTCATCCGGACTGGACCCTGGTTCCCGAAATCATGATCCCCCTGACCGGCGATGTGAAGGAGCTGAAGTACGTCAAGGACGTGGTGGTGAAGGCCGCTGATGCGGAGATTGCCGCTTCCGACATCGACCTGAAGTATGAAGTCGGCACCATGGTGGAGATTCCCCGTGCCTGCCTGACCGCTGACGAAATAGCTAAGGAAGCCGAGTTCTTCTGCTTCGGCACCAACGACCTGACCCAGATGACCTATGGTTTCAGCCGCGACGATGCAGGCAAGTTCCTGGAAGCCTACTACAACGCCAAGATCTTCGAGAACGATCCCTTCGCCAAGCTGGACCAGACGGGCGTGGGCCGCCTGATGGAAATGGCTACCAAACTGGGCAGAAGCGTCCGGCCCGACATGCACATCGGAATCTGCGGTGAGCACGGCGGTGACCCCGTCAGTGTGGAGTTCTGCCACCGGATCGGCCTGAGCTATGTCTCCTGCTCCCCCTTCCGCGTACCCATCGCCCGACTGGCTGCCGCACAGGCCGCGATCAAGGATAGCAGGAATTAAGTGATTTTTTGTAACAGGGCAAAGCGTTTTATCCTGAAAAGGGCAAAATCTTTATCCTAACCATAATAGACCTTGAGCCTAACAGCTTGAGGTCTATTTTTTTGCGTTTCCATCCTGAAACCTTGTATTATGCGGTGAAATATGCCAATAAAACTTGAATTTTATTGATATACCCCAGTTTGAAAACACCCTGTTTTGGGGTGAATCCGGGAAATAGAAACGAGAATAATTCGGTTTACCCCATGACATAGAGGTTTTTCAAAAATACGTTTTTGGGAAAATCACTTTTCAACTTTTCAACCCATATTTCACGTATATTTCCTATATATCAATAGTATTCCGAACATTTTCCGAATCTTCATTTTTGAACGAGAGGAGGCATTTCGTTTTTGGGAAATTTTTGGGAAGTTTTTGGGAAATTTTTGGGAAAATAGAAAATGATAAAGGAAGGGATATAAATGCGCAAAAAGAATTATAAAGGCCGTTGCGAAAAAAGAGTTTTAAGCAAATGCCCCTCTGTCTGCAAACTGTATGACCCCTTGCAAAACGCTTTTGCGGATATTTTGGATGCCCAAAATGACATTCAGACGATAAAGTGCAATGTGTTTTTGGGGAATTTAGAGATTGGAGAGTACACCACGGACTTTGTTTGCGCCTTAACCAGCGGTGATTTGATGGTCAGAGAGTGTGTGCAGAGAAGTCACCTGTCCAAACCACTGACAGCAAAGCTATTGGATACCTCCCGTGAGTATTGGCTAAAGCATGGTGCAGCAGTTCTGTGACCGGGTGCTGGCGATGTATCACGGCAGCAATGTGGAGGAGGGCACCCCCAACGGAGTCATCGGGCACCCCAAGAATGCCTACACCCAACGCTTGATCGACAGCGTTCTGTAATACCCATTGGTGCCAAGCCAAGTGATTGGCTTCCACATATTCCATTTGGAGGAAGGAAACAAAGAAAATGAAAAAAGCGTATTTCATTGGAATGAATCTCTGATATTATGAACCGTCCGAACAATAAAGCACACCGACCCGAGAGTTGGTGTGCTTTGCTGTTTGGATGGTCTGCGGATAACCGTCCCTTGTCAAGTAGACCAGGGAAAGCCCCTCGGTGCTGCGTTTCTAATAGGAACAAGGGCGGTGTCAGATGTTCACCTTGCCTTTATGCCCCATTCTCTTTCTGCTGCGATTTGTGACGCCTGATACAGCACCTGGGCAGTTTCGCCCCGGGTCATGACGGTCTCTGCCTCCAATGCAATACCGCTGCTGTTCAGCGCAGCCAGCGGCGTTTGGGCCCAGGCGGGAACGGAGCTGTCCGGATCTGCCATTGTTTGCGCATCCACTTCCAGATCCAGAGCGTTGCACAGCAGGACGGCGGCTTCCGCTCCGGTGATGGGCTCCGACGCTCTGAAGGTATTCTGCTCCGGCAGCCCCGCAGTCAGACCGGAGCGCACGGCGGCGGCGAGATAAGGCTGGAGCCACTGGGGAATCTCGTCGTCATAGCCGGTATAGGTCAGTCCTTCATCGGTGGGAATGTCCAGGGCTTTTACCAGCATAGTGACGAATTCGCCCCGGGTCACTGCCTTCTCCGGGCTGAAGCAGCTGCTGTCCGCCAGGGTTTCTCCCACAAAAATGCCGGTGTTCTTCATCCATTCCGCGGCAAAGCGGCAATCCTTCCCAACCGTGTCCGTATACTGGGACGCCTCCGTGGGTTTGAGGATGGTAATGGTGACGGTGGCCTCCCGGGAGACCTTGCCTGCGGCATCTGTGGCAGTGTAGGTGAAGGAGTCGATGCCCACCTTATTCTTTTTGGGCGTATAGGTGAAGCAGCCGTCGTCGCCGATGGTCACGGTTCCCCGCTTGGGGCCCCGGATGACGGCAAAGGTCATGCTCTGGCTTTCCGGATCGGTGACTTTCAGCTTGCCAGAGCCCACAAGGTTTTTATAGGTCTCCATAGCGGAATCCTCCGCAATGGGGGCCTGATTTTCTTTGCCCCGGATGCCAATGGTCAGGACGGCGCCGTCAGCGACTTCGTCCGCATAGATGGGAAGATACCCTACGTCAGCGGTCTGGTCCGTCTCCGTCAGCGCCGGGGCAAAGGTCATCTGCGCCGCCTGTTCCGCAGTCAGAACGTCCCCTGGCTGCAGAACCCGGCTGCCCAGCATCACGGAGCCCACCGCTTTATCCGGCAGGTCTGTAATACAGATGCCCGCGATGGCTTCCTCCCTGGAAAAGTCCTCCGAAGAAAAGCAGTAAACGCTGCCGCAGTCCACCTCCGCAGCGGAGGCGGCAGTGGTAAGTCCCAGGAAGCAGCCAATGGCGGCGAGCAAACAGATGGTTCGGGTTCGGAACATGTGTTATCCCTCCAAATAATAAATTCTGGAGGTATTGTTTGCCAATGGCGGAAAAATTATTCAGGAAAAGTAACTATTCAGTCATACCCCAAGTTTCTCATATAAATGATCGTTTATCGCAGCAATCTGCCGAAATGCGATGCGCATCAAAGGTTT
>JBJDYN010000137.1:0-8756 GCA_051867395.1 Faecousia sp.
AGTGCGCTTTGTCTTGGATTTATGGAGACTTATGTTGCTTTTTCAGCAAGCCCTAGTTACCTAATTCTTAATTAAAAACTTCAATTATCCAATCTCTGCCAGTAATGCTGAAAATGACATTGTTAGACAAAGAGCAAATGGTATCGCACAAGCGGTCAACGACTTTATCCAAAGTAGCAAAAACCTCGTTACGGAATCCGCGTTTACGGATCTCTTTGCATAGCTGTGAACCTTACAAAAGTGCTGGATTCGTTTTACGTCACCACGATACAGCTCAATCATTGCCAAATGCAGTTTATTTATCATTTTCATCTATCCTCTTCGTTTCAAATTTGTGTCCTGTAAGAGCGGTTCATTGTACTGTATTCACAGGCTGGCTCCTTCTGGCTTGCAGAGCGCAAATCCCGATGTCTCGGTTTTTGGCTATGATTGCCCTGGATACACAATTCAGTTGAGCTGAAAGTCAAACGATACGGCTACGAGGATTTCTTGTCTGGTGTCAGCACCCGGAACCGGGAGCCGCTGCAATCAATCCGACCTGCCTTTTTCAGCTTGCTGAGTTCCGCTGACATGGCGCTGCGCTCCACACCCAGATAGTCCGCTAACGCCTGCCGGTCGTAGGGAATGACAAATTCCGCTTCCCCGGCATGACTCATATTGGGGAGGAAAAGGACTTCACCCCTGTCATCGAAAAGGCGCTGGAGCTGGGCGGCTTTGATTCGGACCGACGTTTCCCCGGCATCAACGGCGGCGAAAGCGTCACCACCGGCTTCGGTCACAACACGGTACTGTCTGTGGCGGACACCGTCACCGGCGCGGTCAAGGCCGGCGCACTAAAACACATTTTCCTGGTGGGCGGCTGCGACGGCGCCCGTGCCGGACGGAATTACTATACCGCGTTTGTCAAGCAGACACCGGCGGATACCGCCTTGCTGACCTTGGCCTGCGGCAAGTACCGCTTCAACGATCTGGATCTGGGCACCATCGGCGGTCTGCCCCGGATCATGGACATGGGTCAGTGCAACGATGCCTACAGTGCCATCAAGGTTGCCGTGGCGTTGGCGGAGGCCTTTGGCTGCGGCGTCAACGATCTGCCCCTGACGCTGGTGCTGTCCTGGTACGAGCAGAAGGCAGTGTGCATCCTGCTGACGCTGCTGCATCTGGGAATTAAGAATATCTACCTTGGCCCCACGCTGCCCGCGTTCCTTTCGGCAAATGTGGCGGCGTATCTGGTGGAGAACTTTGACATTCACCCCACTACCACCCCGGAGCAGGATCTGAAAGCAATTTTGGGCTGACAATAAATTCACTTCGTTTCTTTTCGCAATTAGAAAATATTGACAAATAAGCATTGATTTTGTATACTACAGTTGTTAAATGTTGCATATTTTATTGGTAACTGTAATGAAAGGAAGAAGAGGTGGTTTCTCTTGAAACTTCGCATTCCGGCGTGGCTCAGACTTGCTATCATCTGCGTTGCAGTGGGCGGCATGTTGGGCGTTGTCAACAGCATTACCAAGGGTCCTATCGCCCAAAGAGCATTGGAGGCAGCCAATGCTTCCCGCTATGCCTGCTTCCCCGGGGCGGATGCCTTTGAGGAAATTGCGCTTCCTGAGGGAAGCACCGTAGACGGCTGCTACACGGCGATGCAAAACGGCAGCCAGATCGGCTATGTGACACAGGTGACCGTCACCGGCTTTGGCGGCCCGGTGGAAATCCATGTAGGCATGGATCTGGAGGGCACCATCACCGGCATCAGTGTGGGCGGCGCGGAATTCTCGGAAACCCCCGGCCTGGGCGCGAAATCCAAGGAGCCGGCGTTTACCGACCAGTTCGCGGGCCTGACCATTCCGACGCAGGTGGGGAATAATGTGGATGCCATCACCGGCGCCACCATTACCTCCGGCGCGGTGTGCAGCGGCGTCAACAAGGCGGGCTACTTTGTCCGGGATCTCATCAATCCCCCGGCTGAGGACAACCGGCCTGAGGATCTGCAATTCGGCGGCGTTCTCCCCGGCGCCACCACCAAAGAGCAGCAGACTGCCCCTGAGGGCATCGACGAGCTGTACACCTCTGACGCGGGTGTGGTTGTCTACGTTACCGGCAGGGGCAGAAACGGCCCCATGCAGGTGCAGGTGGGCATCGGTCACAGCGGCCAGGTGGCAGGCGTGTACATCGACCCCGCTAAGCACTCCGAGACGGAGGGCCTTGGCGATATGGTGGAGGAGTCCTACTTCTGGGGTCAGTTTATCGGTCAGTCCGGCAGCTTCACCATTGGTGACAATGTGGATGCCGTATCCGGCGCGACCATCTCCTCCCAGACGGTTGTGGACTGCGTGAACAAGGCTCTTGAGGCGGCGCAGCCTTATCTGGATCCCAGCAAGGCAACCCAGATTGCAGCGATGGGTGAGACCGACGAGCCTGCCCCGGCGTTGAAGGCCGATGGCAAACGGCTGACGCAGGTGGTGAAAACCGGCTCCGGCGTTACTGTCATGACCGCGCAGGACTGGGCGGAAACCTACCCGGAAATCTACGCGTCCTACCTTGCCAACAGTGAAAACACCGAGGTGCACGACTACACGAAGGATTACCCCATGATCGGCGTGGTTTACGAGGGAATGGCCTTCTCCAAGTTCTACGGCAGCGCCCGTGGCCACACCTACACCGTGGAGGACGTGGCCTCCACCGGGCGGCCTCACGCGCTGGCGAACTGCTTCAGCTGCAAGACTCCGGACTTCACCGCCATGGTCAACGAAATGGGCGATTCCGCCTACCGGCTGGCCTTTGAGGACGTGCTGGCTCAGGTCAACGAGTCCATCAGCTGCTACAACTGCCACGCCAATACCGGCGACGAGTTGGTGATCACCCACACGTATCTTGCGGATGCTCTGGGTGAAGAGCTGAATGATTTGGACGCCGCAACCCTGTCCTGCGCGCAGTGCCATGTGGAGTATTACTTCCACCCCACAACCAAGGCAACATCGCTGCCCTATACCAGTCTGGCTACTATGGATCCGGACGCCATTCTGGATTACTACAACCATACCCAGGTCAACGGCGAGGTATTTGCCGACTATGTGAACCCCCGCACCGGCGTGCGGCAGATCAAGGTGCAGCATCCCGAATTTGAAACCTACATGGGTGCGGGCAGCGTCCACAAGGACACCTTCACCTGCGCCGACTGCCATATGGGCGAGGCCACTGCGGCAGACGGCACCACCTACATCAGCCATACCTGGATCAGCCCCTTGGAAAATAAAACTCTGCTGGATAACACCTGTGCCCAGTGTCACACCGACCTTGCCGGACAGGTGGCAGACATTCAAGAGGAGGCCGAGCGCCGCACCTACGCCATCGGCTACACGCTGGAGGGCCTGACGGAGAAGCTTGCCAAGGCTGTGGAATCCGGGAAGTACACCGAAGAGGAACTGAACGCCATCCGTGCCCTTGCCCGGGACGCCCAGTTCTATTGGGACTTCGTGTTCGTGGAGAACAGCGAAGGCGCCCACAACTCCGCACTGACCACCCGGTGCCTGAATCAGGCAGAGGAACTGCTGAATCAGGCCATGAACCTGTTCAAAGCTGAGGAGGGATAAGAAATGAAACAAGTATGGATTCTGCTGCTGACTGCGCTGATGGCTCTGTCCTTCTGCGCCTGCCAGAGAAACATGGAAGCCCCCGCGGTCCCCGCTGCTCCCGCTGCCCCTGCCGCACCCACGGTAGAAAAGGCGGAAACGCCCGAGGAAGCCCCTGCCCGGAAGGCACAGGTGGTGCAGACCGGCTCCGGCATCACGGTCATGACTGCCGAGGATTGGGCTGGAAAGTACCCGGAAATCTACAAATCCTATCTTGCCAACAGCGACAACAAGGAAGTCCACGATTACACCAAGGACTATCCCATGATCCCCATTATCTATGAGGGGATGGCCTTCTCCCAGTTCTACGGCAGCGCCCGGGGACACACCTACACCGTGGAGGACGTGACCTCCACCGGGCGGCCCCATAAGCTGGCAAACTGCTTCACCTGCAAGACCCCGGACTACACGGCCATGGTCAATGAAATGGGTGACGCGGCCTATCAGATGACCTTTGAAGACGCGCTTGCCCAGATCAACGAGTCCATCAGCTGCTACAACTGCCACGCCAACACCGGCAGCGAGCTGGTGGTGACCCACACCTATCTGGCGGACGCTATGGGTGATGACCTGCAAAATGTGGATCCCGCCACACTGTCCTGCGGTCAGTGCCATGTGGAATACTACTTTGCGCCCCAGAGCAAGGCGACGACTCTGCCCTATCAGAACCTGGCTACCATGACCCCCGACGCCATTCTGGACTACTACAACCGTACCATCGTGGATGGTCAGCCCTTCGCGGATTACACCAATCCCCGTACCGGCGTGCGGCAGATTAAGGTGCAGCACCCCGAATTTGAGACCTACATGGGCGCGGGCAGCGTCCACAAGGACACCTTCACCTGCGCCGACTGCCATATGGGCGAGGCCACTGCGGCAGACGGCACCACCTACATCAGCCATACCTGGATCAGCCCGCTGGAGAACAAGACCCTGATGGAGAACACCTGTGCCCAGTGCCATACCGACCTGACCGGTCAGGTTCGGGCCATTCAGCAGGAGACTGAGCGGCGCACCTATGCCGTGGGCTATCTGCTGGAGGGCCTGACGGAGAAGCTGGCTCTGGCTGTGGAATCCGGGGAATATACCGAGGAGGAGCTGAACGGCATTCGTGCGGTTGCCAGGGACGCCCAGTTCTACTGGGACTTCGTGTTCGTGGAGAACAGTGAGGGCGCCCACAACTCTGCCCTGGACAGCGACTGCCTTGACAAGGCGGAGGCTCTGGCAAATCAGGCCATGGGCATGTTCAAGTAACCGTATACGACATAACGCCGCCCGTCCGGCTGGACGGGCGGCGTTTTTGAAAAGAGGAAAGATCTTGCTAAGAAAAATTCTGAAATTCCTGCGTTCCATGACCTTCGGTATGGTGCTGCTGGGTCTGATCCTGATATGTAGCTTTGCCGGCTCCCTGATCGGTCAGGGCAATGAGCCGGCGTGGTATGTGCAGACCTATCCCGGCTGGCATGGCCCCCTGCTGGCGCTGGGGCTGAATAACGTATTTCACAGCTGGTATTTTATCTGCCTGACGGTTTTGCTGTGCCTGAATCTGACGCTGTGCTCCCTGATTCGCATTCGCCGGGTGGTAAAGATCGCCAAAAACGCCGTCGCCCACGCTGCCAACCGAAAAACCAACGTAGAACTGTCCCCCGAGGGAGTAGCAAAGCTGCAAGCCCATCTGAACATCCATCACTTCCGCAAGACCGAATTTGAGACTGCCGTGGTCTACAGCAAAAACGGCATTGGCTGGTACGGCTCGTTTCTGACCCACCTTGCCATTTTGCTGACGGTGCTCTTTGGCGCGGCGGCTCTGTATCTGCCCACGGTGACAGACCAGACCTGTATGCCCGGGGAAGCGCTGACCATGGGCGACGGAACCGTCATTGCGGTGGATTCCTTCCACATTGAGGATGGCGCAGGCAATCTGGACTATGCCAGCAAAATCCATGTCACCCTGCCCGATGGCAGGGACAGCGGCGTACAGGAAATCCGGGTCAATCACCCCCTGGCCTTCGGCGGCTATAAAATCTACCAGCAGACCTACGGCACCGCCGGCGCGGTGACGGTTCGCAACGGGGAAACCGGGGGAGAGGATCGCTTCCTGTTGACAGAAATGTGCTTTTTGTCTCTGGACAGTGTAAACGGCGTCTGGTTTGAGGCTTTGTACCCCGGATATCTTCGGGACGAGGCGGGGAATTTCACCCTGATCACCCAGACCTCCGGGCAGTACAAGAACCCGGTGTACCAGATTCTTCTGGCCTCCGACGGCGTGTACACCCCGGTGATGGCCTTCCCGGGGGAGACGGTTTCCGTCGCCGGACTGGACTTCACCTTTGAAAACCCGGTGGAATACCCCGGCCTGCGGATCAAGAAAACCCCCAGTGTGGTAAACGGTCTGCTGTGCGCGGCCTTCTGCCTGATGATCGTGGGTCTGTGGTTCTGCTTCTTCCAGACCCCAGCCATCGTGACGGTGCGGGAGGACGGCTACTGCGTTTCCGGCCCCAAGCCCCAGAATATGGAGATCGAACTTTCCGCGCTATTGGAAACTGAGATAGAAAAAGAGGAGAAAAAATGCTGAATGTATTGTTTTTTACCCCGCTGGTTCTGTTTTTCGCGGCGGTGGTTCTGGAATTTTGCGGGATGTTGTTCAGAAAGGATCAGGTTGCCCGGATTGCCTGGTGGCTGTTTCTGATAGGAAGCGGCTGCCTGAGCGCCTATCTGGTGGCCCGTGGCATCACCGCCGGACGGATTCCCCTGTCCAACCAGTTTGAGTTTGCCTCCGCCTTTGCCTGGGGCGTGGCAGTGATGCTGATTGTCCTGCAAAAGCGCACCCAGGCACAGTGGATCCGTGCGGCAGCCATGCCCATGGCGTTTCTGATTCTGTCCTACGCTGCCCTGCAGCCCCGGGAGATCACGGAACTGATGCCCGCTCTGAAAAGCGCCTGGTTCGGCCTGCATATCGGCTCCGCGGTATTCTCCTACGCCTCCTTTGTGCTGGCAGGCTGCGCAGGCATCCGATATCTGACCCTGAGCCGGAAGGATGGTGTAGAGAACCAGCTGATGCAGATTGATTTCCTGTGCTATCGGCTGGTGGCTCTGGGCTTTCTGCTGCTGACGGTGGTAATTCTTTCCGGCGCCATCTGGGCTGAGCAGGCTTGGTCTGCCTTCTGGACCTGGGACCCCAAGGAAACCTGGGCGCTCATCACCTGGATTCTCTACGCCATCTACCTGCATCTGCGTCTGCGCCGAAAGCTCAGCAGCAAGGTTATGGCGTGGATTGTGGTGATCGCGGTGCCTGTGGTGCTGTTCACCTTTGTGGGCGTCAATACCCTGCTGCCGGGACTTCACTCCTATGGCTAAATCGAAGATGGACGTAGACGGCAAACGACAAAGGGAGAAAGAAACCGTCTGCCTGATGATCGGGCTTTACTGCCGAAAAAAGCACGGTGGCAACTCTCTTTGCCCCGAATGCGCCGCGCTGGACGCCTACGCAAAACAACGCATCGACCAGTGTAAATTTATGGAAACAAAGACCTTCTGCTCGAGCTGCAAAGTCCATTGCTACAAGCCGGACATGCGAGAAAAAATCCGACTTGTTATGCGCTTCGCCGGTCCTCGGATGATCTTTTACCACCCCATCATGGCAATTCGGCATATCATCGAAACCAAAAGAGGAAAGCAGCAACGCGAATTCTAAACGCCGATAATGACGCATTAGAATAACGGCTCGTAAGAAAAGCCAAAGCTGCCGGCTTCTTGTCGCTTTCCGAAAAGATCGATTCCAACTTTGCCAAGAAGTGGACGCAAAACCAAACTGGTGGCTGCTGCGCTGGATGATTATTGTTTTGTGATGTGGACATGGCGAGTGCGTGCCCTCTATTCTCTTAATTGTAGGTAAAACTGATCAGGGAACCTGTACTCAGGTTCCCTGATCAGCTGAGTCGTTGATTCAGTTTTGATAAGTTCGGGGCAAGTAGTCCCGATGCTGGGTCCGCTCAAGAAACTGTTTTAATATGATGTACATAGATAGAAGCAGTGGTTGAGGCTGCGGTATGCCCTTACGGTATAATTACGACAAACCGGGAAAGCCCTGAATTACCAACGGTTTTTGGGATTCTGCGACCTGATTATTCGTTCTTTTCCAACCCGAAAAATCAAGCAGAATGCAGGCAAATTTATGGAGGTGTTAAATTAACGACAAATTCATATCCCCCGGATAAGGCTTCCCTTATCCAAGATTCAGGGCATTTCCGCACTACGGGAATGCCCTTTTTCTATGCCCAAAATCTTTGAAAGGAGGCAATGCCATGCCAAAGAAAGCGCCGGAAAAGATTGGTTCCGTTCTCCGTGTGCCGTTATCCCAGCTTCACCCACATCCGCAAAATCCCTTCGCCGTTCGTGATGATTCTGCCATGCAGGAGCTAAAGGAAAGCGTCAGCCAGAATGGTGTCCTTGTCCCTGCCATTGCCCGACCCCGCGTGGAAGGCGGCTATGAGCTGATCGCCGGTCACAGGCGGAAACATGCCTGCGAACAGGCCGGGCAGGATTCCATGCCCGTGATCGTTCTGAACCTGAATGATGATGAAGCCGTCATTCAGCTTGTAGACAGCAATATCCAGCGAGAGGATATTCTGCCCTCGGAGAGGGCCAAGGCTTACAAAATGAAAATGGAGGCCATCAAGCGCCAGGGTGCGAGGACTGATTTAACTTCGCCGAATATTTCGGCGAAGTTCCGCAGCGACGATTCCGTGGGTGAGAAAGACGGCATCAGCGGAGATACCGTGCGCAACTACATTTCTCTGAACAATCTCACCCCGCCGCTGATGCAGATGGTGGACGAAAAGAAAATCGCCCTCACCCCAGCCTATCAGCTTGCTGCACTGTCAACGCAGGAACAGGAGCTGCTGGTGGAAACCATGAGCAGCGAGCAGGCCACCCCATCACTGTCCCAGGCGCAGCGGATGAAAAAATTGAGCCAGAGCGGAGAACTGAATGAGGACACCATGCTTTCCATTATGATGGAGCAGAAAAAGCCCGTGAGGAATGATATTGTCCTCCCCGGCGAAAAGCTGCGCAAGTATTTCCCCCGTTCCTACTCTCCCGAAAAAATCCAGGAGACCATCT
>JBJDYN010000138.1:0-8723 GCA_051867395.1 Faecousia sp.
TTTTTCAGAGCGGCTGTTTCCAGATAGCGGTCCAGCAGCTTTCGCTCCCGGAAAGCGTCATACAGCACGCCATCACCGTCCAGAGCATGGGGGGAGACCTGCATCCGTTCATTTCCCAGCTTCCGGGAATTGGGGTGCACCGCTGGCGGCACCGAGCCGTCACCGGCGGCATCCAGCAGGAAGCGATACACCTTCAAGCGGCTCTTTTCGTATTCGTCCTCGTCCAGAACCGTTTTGAAAAACCGATGATAGTATTCAAAGACCATCAGTTTCATTTTCACGGTCTGGCTGATGGTCAAGCTCTGGGAAGCCAAAGAGCCCTTGGTCTTGACGTAATAATAAATTGGGATCTGAATGGCGCGGAAGGCTTCCGCATATCGGATGTATTCCAGGTTAAACATGAAGTCCTCGCACCAGCTGATCTCGGGATTCATCCGCAAATGGTGTGCCTCTACGATAGAACGCCGGTAGAGCTTGTTCCACAGAACACCGTAGTAGAAGTCGGCGGGATTTTCCATCATATGGGCGGCGTAATCCTCGCGGGTCATCATGCCGTCTTCATCAATATCGCCTTTCTGGGAGACCCGCTCCCCTACGACACGGTAAAAGTCGGAGATCACCAGGTCGCATGGACCGCTTTCCGCGGTGCGCACCAGGCAACTGGTGGCGTCAGGTGTGATCCAGTCGTCGCTGTCCAAAAACTGGAGATAGGTGCCTTTGGCCCGGTCCAGGGCAAGGTTTCGACTTGCGGAAACGCCGGTATTCTCTTTATGGAAAACCCGAATACGGCTGTCCTTGGCTGCATATTCATCGCAGATAGCGCCGGAGTTGTCCGTGCTGCCGTCATCGACCAGCAGCAGTTCAAAATTGGAATATTCCTGGTTCAAAATGCTTTCAACGCAGCGGCCGATGGTGTGCTCTGCGTTATAGACCGGGACGATGATACTGACGGTGGGACTCATAAACGCACTCCTTTGGGGAAGAAATTGTTATGATTATTCTAACATGGACGAAAGATCGGCGCAAGATGTCGATGATGAAAACAGGCTCCTTTTTCCCGATGGCACAGAGGCGCTGCGCGGTATATGATAATGTGTACTGAACAACGTAAAATGCTTTTTTCGTTGTTCAGTACGCAATGAAATATTGGAATATGCGTCATAATGAGACGGATATCCATGATTTTCGGGATAGAAGATCATAGCTGCGACAGCGCCGCCAGGTTACTCCGGGAGCTGACTGCACGAAACTTTCGTGCAAGCGGCATGCTGGATGCAATCCACAAGCTTCAGCGTCAGTTCCAAGGTGCCCACCTGGTAGCCGCAGGTGCCGTAATAGCCCCGGTGGGAGGCGTCCGTGAGCAGCAGCAGGGGCCAGATGCCCGGTTCCAGAAACAGCTTTCGTGCCAGCATCGTGGCATCGGAGGAGAAGCTGTCATAATAAATCTGTGCTTCCGGCACAGCGGCCAAGGCCTTCTGCAGGGTAGGATCGCTGCGGTCGCCTTCCTTACGCAGGACATAAATCAGCCTCAGGCCATGGCGCAGCCGCTGACGGAGGGCGCTTGCCGCCGAAATGATCTCGTTCAGAATGTGTTCGGTGGGTTCCTTGCTGACATCCAGATATACCAGGACCGTGGGACCCTGAAGCAGTTCGCTGGAGGGAATTTCGTTTCCTTCTGCGGTATGCAGGTGGAATGCATCTACCGCGCTGCTGCCCAGCATTTCCTCTGGGGCTGGCTCCCGGAGCGCCAGGGGCAGCTGAACCGTCTCGTCCCGGTGCAGGGTGAAATGGGTCAGATGACACTGCTGACTGCCGTTGGGCAGCCGGTTGGAGGTCAGCAGACGGTATTCTCCCGGCGCTGCGGTCAGAGAAAAGGGATCCGCACTGTTTTGGTAGTTCAGAGGAAGATATCCCTGCCCTTCCCGCCGGGAGAGGGAAAAGTTATTGGCATAGACAAAACGTTTTCCCTCCTGGGGAATCAGGCGCAAAGCGGCAGTGGGGGCGGAAGCTGCCGCAGCGCTGTGATAAGCGCCGTCCCGGAAGAATTCCGCACGTTCATCGATCGGATTGATCCTGGCTGGAACCCCAAGTGTCCGCAGCACAGCAACAAAAAGAAGCCTGCGTCCCCGGGCATCGGTATGGCCCAATGTTAACGCAACGGTAGGCTGCATCGAAAGGGTGGGATAATAGCGCAGATCTCCGTCCGTGTAGTTGGCATCGATGTATGTCATCAAGGTCCGGGGATCCCGGACAAAGCATTCTTTCTGGGCATCAGTGAAGGCTGCCGCAATGGGGCCGCGCCAACACTCCAGCATTTCGTTGTGCAGTCGGGGGCATAGGATCTCTTCGGCAAAGTGAGGCGCATCCCGGAAGGGCCATGCCGCCCGCAGATGATCCCGAAGCAATGCCGCAGGTGTGTCCCGGTAGTCTTTCGTCTCCATGGAATGAAGCATTGCCTTGTACACAGGCCGCTCTTCCGGCGCGGCATTCTGGTAGAGGCTGTAAAGCTCGGCGGCATTTCCGGCAGCCAGGTGCAGGATTTCCTGCCAGTCAGCATCCAAAGCGTCATACTCCGGCAGGTAATAGCCCCGGATCCGGGCTGTGCGCGCTTCGGTGCAGCGAGCGAGGACCGCGTTGTTCTCCGCCTGCTGGGCAGGCGTCAGCACCGTATGATTGACTGGGGAAGCCGGAGGTGCATAGCAGTCAAAGCTGACTGCCGGAGCAGCAGCATCCAGCACCGCCAGGGGGATGGCAACGTCGGTTTTCCCGGAGATTGTGATATCGGCGGACCCATAGCCCGTCTCTGCCCAAGCCTCTATATGGACGGACACATTTCCGAGGCGTATGCGGCACTGTCCCTCTGAATCGCTGGCCAAAGTCGCCACAGAGCAGAATGCGGCGGTATTCACCACATACAGATCAACTTTCGCACCCCGAACAGGCGCACCGTCGGTGTCATACACCCGAATCGTCAGATCCGAAGCAGGCGCATAGTGTTCAATTACGTTATACAGCAGGCAGCAGCCCTGCCGGGCAATACACTGCTCGGCAGCCATGCCCGGCCCGGCGAAATCGAAAAATCTGCGGTAGCAGGCCAGCGGCGCACGGCTGGCGGCATCGGTAAACCATCCCCGGTCCAATACAGGCTCCGGTTCGCAGGCGCCCAGGAAATGCCATCTGCCATTTGCATACACTTCCACCCAGGCATGATTGTCGTCACAATGTGCCCAAAAGGGGACGTAGATCTGCCGTGCGGCAATTCCCACGCTCCGCAGGGCGGTGACGGCAAAGGTGGATTCTTCTCCGCAGCGGCCAATGCCGCTGCGGTAAGCGGTGAGGGGGCTTTCCGTGCGGTCATTGGAGGCCTGATAGGTCACTTGCTCGGCGCACCAGCGGTTGATTTCCAGAATCGCTTCCGTTTCCTCCAGGCTTTCCACCTGGGAGAACAGCTGACTGTAAAAGAAGCCGCGGCAGTCCTCCAGGTTTTCGGAGTTGATGCGGGGATAAAATACGAAATGAAGGAAGTAATCCTCCGGCAGCTCCCTGCAAAAGGGGCTGTTTTTTCGAAGGAAAAGTCCATGACGGACAAACCCCAAAATGGTATCCAGGGAAAGGCTTGCTGTGTCTGAAGCAGGTAAGGTTCCATAGGCGAGTTTGCATAAAACAGCTTCCTCCGCGGACAGTCCCTCCAATGCAGGAAGTGGGCCGGGAGTATTTTCCCAGACCTGCTGTGCATAGCGCTCTAATTCCAGACTGAACATGGCTTAGCTCTCCTTTAATTCTATCTTCAGCACAGTGTCGGCTGCGTCGGGAAGCACGGGGTCCGGGCCCAGATCCAGGAAGCACACATCCGGGTAATCGGAGTGTACCCAACTGGAGGAAATCTGAATTTCACTGCCGTCAAAAAGGCGGGTTGCCGAGCGGATCCGGCTCTTTCGGAGCTGCGGCACCGGCAGCGGCCCGATGGAATTCTCATAGACGTGGAGATAGAGCGTATTGCCCCTGCGGGTAAAGCGCCCAAAATCGGGCTTTTCCAGATCGGCTTTCCCGCAGGAATAGATGCTTTCGGAATTGACCGCCATCCAGTCTCCGATCTGCCGCAAGGTCGCCAGGGATTGGGGCGGGAACGCGCCGTTTCCCATAGGGCCCACATTTAAGATCAGGTTTCCTCCCTTGCTGACGCATTCCACCAGCTTTTTGATAATCAGGGAGACAGGTTTGTAGTGATTGTCATCCCGATGATATCCCCAATTGTTGTTCATGGTGACACAGCTTTCCCAGCAGAGGTCCCGATTTTCCACATCCTGCAGCCCATGGGGCGGGATCATCTTTTCCGGGGTGACAAAATCTCCATGGTAAGAAGTTGGGCAGCAGTTGTACAATGATCCAAACCCCTCTCCGCTGACCTCCAGCCGGTTGTCGATCAGAATATCCGGCTGCAAAGCCCGGACCATTTCCATCAGCTGGGTGGCATGCCAGGTTTCTCCCCGCATGTGGTCATAGGAAAAGTCAAACCACAGCAGATCCAGCCTGCCGTAATTGGTGCACAGCTCCCGGACCTGATTGTGATAATAGGCAATGTAATTATCCCAATTTCGGTTTTCGTTTGTCTGGGCGGCATCCTCCCGCATGGGATGATACCGGTCTGCGAAGTGGGGATAATCGGGGTGATGCCAGTCCAGCAAAGAGTAATAAAGGCCAACACGCAGCCCCTCGCTGCGGAAGGCGTCCAGGAATTCCCGCACAATATCCCGTCCAAAGGGTGTGGCCGTGGACTTGAAATCGGTATACTGGCTGTCGAACAGGCAGAAGCCGTCGTGATGCTTTGCCGTCAGAACGGCGTACCGCATACCCGCCTGTTTCGCGGCCCTGGCCCAGGCCTTCGCGTCGAACTGCTTTGGGTCAAAGGTTTCAAAAAAAGGCATATAGTCTGATTCCGGCATTTTCTCGTCACTGCGTACCCATTCCCCTCGGGCCGGGATAGAATACAGGCCAAAATGCAAAAAAAGCCCGAACCTTGCGGACTGAAACCAACGGATCCGGCTTTCATACCGTGTTCGGTCAAAACTGTAAGCTGCCAAAAGAATGCCTTCTTTCCTCGTTTTGTCTTTGCCAGTGTAGCATATCCCTAATGGGAAGTCAAGCAAGGCCGAAGCAGAAGAAATATTGCCATGGGGATGGAAATCGTTTGCAGAATATGGTATAATTATGTCACTTCTGAAAGAGGAGAAAGCATGACCAGAGGATATAATGAATACATGTTTTTTACAAAAATCTATTCGAATTGAGAGGAGAATCAGACAATATGATGGATTCCATTCTTTTTGAAGCGTGCTGTGGCTCCACTGCAGACGCGCTTGCGGCCTGGAAGGGCGGCGCGAACCGCGTTGAACTGAATTCCGATATGTTCCACGGAGGCTTGACCCCTACCCTCGGCTCCCTGCTTACCGTAAAAAAGCACGCTCCTGATCTGAAGGTCATGTGCATGGTGCGGCCCAGGGAGGGTGGCTTCTGCTACACCGACGTGGAATTTGAAACCATGCTGGCGGATGCCCGTATCTTCCTGGACAACGGTGCGGACGGGATCGTATTCGGCTTCCTCCATGAGGATGCTACGGTGGATACCGAACGGGTCAAAGCCATGCTGGAAGTGATCGGCGACCACGAATCCGTGTTCCACCGTGCCATTGATGTCGTGCCGGATGTGATGACCGCCCTGGATCAGCTGATCGAGCTGGGGGTCACCCGTGTGCTGACCAGCGGACAGAAACCCACAGTGCCTGAGGGCATCTTCACCATCAAGGCCATGATCGAGCATGCTGCCGGCAGAATTCAGATTCTTCCCGGCTGCGGAATCACGCCGGAAAATGCCCAGTGGGTTCGTCAGATGACCGGCACCACCATGATGCACGCCGCCCTGACCCGCACAGTGTATGACCGCAGCGCCATGGGAAATCCCAGCATCTATTTCGGAGGATGCGTCTATCCTCCCGAAGACCGCTACAGCGTAACGGCGGCGGAGGATATCGCCAATTTTGTTGCCAGCGCCAACCGATAACATTTTTACCCAGAATCCTTTTCATACTAACCTGCGATAAAAAATCTCCTTTTCCTTGCAGGTCAGTATAAGAAAACAGGGCTGCCCCACTGTGTCGTGAGGCAGCCCATTGCTTATCTTGTGGATATTTTCAGCACAGCTTCGCACCGGCGGGAATAGCGTCGCTGATCATAACCAGGTTCAGTTTTTCCTCGCCCTTCTCGGTGTGGACGGCGGACAGCAGCATGCCGTTGCTCTCCTTGCCCATCATCTTCCGGGGCGGCAGGTTGGTGATGGCAACCAGGGTCTTGCCGATCAGCTCCTCGGGCTTGTAGTATTTCGCAATGCCGCTGAGGATCTGCCGGTCCGTGCCAGTGCCGTCGTCCAGGGTGAAGCACAGCAGCTTGTCGCTCTTCTTCACGCTCTTGCAGTCCTTGACCTTCACCGCCCGGAAGTCGCTGCGGCAGAAGGTTTCGAAGTCCACTTTTTCCTCGGCGTAGGGCTCGATCTCAATAGCAGGCTTGGCGGGCTTGTTCAGCTCCTCCAGCGCCGCCAATTCCTTCTCCATGTCGATCCGGGGGAACAGGGCGGGGCCAGCCACAGCAGCCACATCGGCAGGCAGGACGCCGAACACGCACAGGCTGTCCCAATCCATCCGGGCACCGCCCAGCCGCTTGGCAATCTCCCCAGCGGTGTCAGGCATGAAGGGAGCCAGCAGACCGCCGCAGATGCGCACCGTCTCCAAAAGGTTATACAGGACACGGGCCAGACGGGGCTTACTTTCCTCGGACTTAGCCAGCACCCAGGGGGTATTCTCGTCGATATACTTGTTGGCCCGGGAGATGACCTTGAAAACTTCCGCCAGGGCGTTCTGGAAGGCGTACTTCTCCATCTGCTCCTCGTACTTGTCCCGCAGAGAAGAAGCCATGGCGATCAGTTCCGCGTCCTTTTCCTCATCCGCCTGCTGGTCCACCGGCAGCTTCTCGCCGAAGTACTTCTGCGCCATGGCCACCGTCCGGGACACCAGGTTGCCCAGGTCGTTGGCCAAGTCCACGTTGATGGTGTTGATCAGCAGCTCATTGGAGAAATTGCCGTCGGAGCCGAAGGGGAAGGTCCGCAGCAGGAAGAACCGCAGGGCATCCACGCCGAAGCGCTCCGCCAGAATATAGGGGTCCACCACATTGCCCTTGGACTTGGACATTTTGCCGCCGTCCAGCAGCAGCCAGCCGTGGCCAAAGACCTTCTTGGGCAGGGGCAGGTTCAGGCTCATGAGCATGGCGGGCCAGATAATGGAGTGGAACCGGACAATCTCCTTACCCACAAAATGCACATCGGCAGGCCAGAACGTGTCCAGATCATTGTATTTGTCATTCTCAAAGCCCAGGGCGGTCATGTAGTTAAACAGGGCGTCGATCCAGACGTAGACCACATGGCCCGGATCAAAGTCCACGGGTACGCCCCAGGTGAAGCTGGTCCGGGAGACGCACAAGTCCTCCAGGCCGGGCTTGATGAAGTTGTTGACCATCTCGTTGACCCGGCTCCGGGGCTCCAGGAAGTCGGTGTTCTCCAGCAGATCCTGGACACGGCTTGCGTACTTGCTCAGCCGGAAGAAATAGGCCTCCTCCTCCGCGTCCTGGACCTCTCCGCCGCAGTCGGGGCACTTGCCGTTCACCAGCTGACTCTCGGTCCAGAAGGACTCGCAGGGCTTGCAGTACTTGCCCTTGTAGGTGCCCTTGTAGATGTCGCCATTGTCGTGCATCTTCTTGAAGATCTTCTGGATGGCCGCCACGTGGTAGTCGTCGGTGGTGCGGATGAACCGGTCATTGCTGATGTTCATCAGCTTCCACAGGTCCCGAACGCCGCCGGGGCCGTCCACGATGTTGTCCACGAACTGCTGAGGGGTGACGCCTGCCTCCTTGGCCTTGTCCTCAATTTTCTGTCCGTGCTCGTCGGTGCCGGTCAGGAACATGACGTTATAGCCCTGGAGCCGCTTATACCGGGCCATGGCGTCGGTGGCCACGGTGCAGTAGGTGTGGCCGATATGCAGCTTGGCCGAGGGATAGTAAATGGGAGTGGTGATGTAAAAGTTGCCCTTACATTTTTCGCACATAGAAATCCTCCTTAAGTTGAGGTAAGAGGTAATAGTGAATAGTGAATAAGTATGGTATGCCTTCGGCATGATTGAAAATTCATCGAGAAGCGCTTCCTCACTTCTTCACTATTCACTCTTACTTCTTCCCTAAAATAAAACGCCGCCCTGGAAACCCAAGGGCGACAAACATTGACGCGGTACCACCTTGATTCGCAGCAATCAGCTGCCTCAAAACGCTGTAACGGGCGTTATCCGGAACCGCCTACCTATCGACGGCCCAGCTCCGAGACCATGTTCCGCATCCGCCACCGTGCCCACTCTCACCTGACAGGGCTCTCTGACCGGCCGATTACGCGTACTCTTCTCTTCTTTGCTTTTTCGATATCTTGGTTATTATAGCCCGAAAAGGAGCCTTTTGTCAACACCCAATTGGCAGGAAAATGATCGTTTAGCGGGCAAGGCCCGCGGCGAATGCGTTACGCACTTCGGGTGGTAGACGAACATCCTTTGGGCCCCTCGACCGTAGGTGCAGTACTATGGTAAATGATCGTTTAGCGTAGGATGGTTGCTGTGGCGCGGCAGCGCCCATGCCTT
>JBJDYN010000139.1:0-8424 GCA_051867395.1 Faecousia sp.
TATGGCTAAGAATATGCAGCCCGTGCTGAAGCGTTGCAGAACACTGGGCGTTTCTCCTGCCGCTATGGGTTACAACAAGACTTCCAACAAGAACCCCGGCGGCCAGAGAAGAGCAAAGAAGTCTGAGTATGCCACTCAGCTGACCGAGAAGCAGAAGGTCAAGTTCGTTTACGGCATCCAGGAGAAGCAGTTCCGGAACTACTATGACAAGGCCGCCCGGGCCGAGGGCAACACCGGTGAGGTGCTGCTGACCTACTGCGAGCGCCGCCTGGACAACGTGGTGTACCGCCTGGGCTTCGCCACCACCCGCCGTCAGGCTCGCCAGCTGGTGAACCACGGTCATTTCACTGTTAACGGCAACCGCGTCAACATCCCCAGCTACCTGATCAAGGTCGGCGATGTTGTGGCTGTTTCCGAGAAGGCTTCCTCCAACAACTTCTTCAAGAAGCTGAAGGAAGATGATGCATTCGTTGCTGCTCCCAAGTGGCTGGACCGTGATAAGAATACCCTCCAGGGTAAGGTTATTGCTATGCCCACCAAGGCGGATATCGACTTCGATATCGCTGTGCACCTCATCGTCGAGTTGTACTCCAAGTAATAATCTCCCCCCTGTCTGTCCGCATGTTTGTCCGGTGGGGAGCATGCTCCCCACAATTTTAAGGAGGGTTTTGATTCATGGTAGAAATTGAAAAGCCTCGCATCACCTGTCTTGACTCGCCCGAGGATCCCTCTTACGGCAAGTATGTTGTGGAGCCTCTGGAGCGCGGCTACGGCATGACTCTGGGCAACTCCCTGCGCCGGATCCTGCTGAGCAGTCTGCCGGGCTATGCCGCCACCTCCGTGAAGATCCAGGGCGTTCAGCACGAGTTCTCGACCATCCCCGGTGTCACCGAGGATGTGACGGAAATCGTCCTGAATGTCAAGCGGATCACCCCGAAGCTGCACTGTGCCGGTGTCAAGACTGTGCACATTGACGCTGTGGGCCCCTGTGAGGTTACTGCCGGCGATATCAAAGCCGATGCAGAGGTTGAGATTCTGAACCCTGAGCTGCACATCTGCACTCTGGGCGAGGATGCCACTTTCAATATGGAGATCACCCTGTCTCAGGGCCGTGGCTATATTTCCGCAGATCGGAACAAGACGCCTCAGACCGCCATCGGCGTGATCCCCATTGACTCCATCTATTCTCCGGTTACTAAGGTGAATTACACGGTGGAGCCCACTCGTGTCGGCGATAAGACCGACTTCGATAAACTGACCCTTGAAGTTTGGACGGATTCCACAATCTCTGCCAAGGACGCTGTGTCCCTGGGCGCGAAGATCCTTTCCGATCATCTGACGGTGTTTACCAACCTGTCCGATGCCGTCAGCACCTCCTCTACCGTGGTGGAGAAGACCGCTGACCGCCCTGATGCCAAGCTGTCCATGACCATTGATGAGTTGGATCTGTCTGTTCGCAGCTTCAACTGCCTGAAGCGCGCCAACATCAACACCGTAGCCGATCTGATCAACAAGACCGGCGAGGACATGATGAAGGTCCGTAACATGGGCAAGAAGTCTCTGGACGAGGTTCAGAAGAAGCTGGAAATGATGGGCCTGTCCCTGGCCAGTGAAGATTCCGGCAGCAACAACTAATACAAGTCTAACCTTTAAAAAAGGAGGAAACGTTCATGTTCGGCACTCGTAAGCTGGGTAAGACCAGCGCACAGCGGAAAGCCCTGCTGCGTCAGCAGGTTACCGATCTGCTGGAGAACGGTAAGATGGAGACCACCTTCTATCGTGCCAAGGAAGTGCAGCCCGTGGTCGAGAAGATGATCACCCTGGGCAAGAAGGGTGACCTGGCTTCTTACCGCCGCGCTCTGTCCTTCATCACCAAGGAAGATGTTGCCCACAAGCTGTTCAAGGAGATCGCTCCCAAGTACGCTGACCGTAACGGCGGCTACACCAGAGTGACCCGTACCGGCGTCCGCCGCGGTGATGCTGCGGAAATGGCAGTCATCGAGCTGGTGTAATTTCTGCAACTGAAATAAGTGCCTGCCGCCATCGCGGCGGCAGGCCTGTTTTAGCTAAAAAAAGAAAGAAATTGTAAAAAATAGCTTGACAAATTGAGATATCCGTTATATAATACTAAAGCTGTCTGAGAGAGACAGACATAAAAATGCTGCTATAGCTCAGCAGGTAGAGCGCATCCTTGGTAAGGATGAGGTCGCCAGTTCGAATCTGGCTAGCAGCTCCAAAAAATCCCTAGAGCCGCAACGGTTCTAGGGATTTTTATTTTCTTATGGAAAATTTTCCGTAGCAAAAACCCATACAAAAACCCATACGGGGCGCAAAAAATAAGCTGGACAGATTATCCCTGCCCAGCTTTTTTGATTGCTTCCCGGAAGATATTGCTTGCTTTTTTCATGGTCTCCTGATCTGCGTGAGTGTACATCCGAAGGGTCACCGCCTTATCTGAGTGACCAAGCTTTTCAGAAACAGAGGCAACATCTGCACCATTTGTGATTGCAATACTTGCGAAGGTATGCCGGAGCTTGTGCGGGTGAAGGTCTGGCACATTGTACCGTACCGAAAACTTTTTCATGTACCGTGTGGGGCTTTGGGGGTGCATGGGTTCCGGACTTCCCTCCTGTGTGAATACATATTGACTGATGGCCTTGCCTGCCTGCTCGCTTCGTAGCGTCCGGAGAAGATTCACCACATCAGGGTCAACATCGATTGTCCTAGTACGGCCACTTTTGGGTGTGTCGAGGTAAACGCCTTTCGCCGGAGTATAGCACAGATTTCCCACTATGGTGATTGTGTTTCCCTTGAAGTCTACATCCTTCCATTGGAGGCCACATGCCTCCCCGCGCCGGATGCCGGTATCAATTAGCAGATGGAGCATTGCCCGCCACTTTAGCGGCTCATTCTCCAGGGAGGAGAAAATGCGTTGTACTTCCTCAGGGGTATATGCTTCCAGTTCCTTACCCTGCAATTCATCCTTGCGGGGCTTTGGACGTTCAACCTTGTCCATCGGGTTACGGGGGATAGCGTCTCCCATATAAGCCATTTTAAAAAGGCTGTGGAGTATTGTGTAAACCTTGACACAAGTGGCATGTGACTTGCCCTGGGACTGCATAGACAGCAGCAGGGCGGAGATATTGGCCGGGGTGATATCCGGCATTTTCAAATCCCCCAGGGCGGGATAAATCCAATGGTCGAGATTACACTGGTAGGTGCAGCGCCCATTTTCGCTCATCGTGACGTTTTTGGCGGGCATATACACAGATTCTCCATATTGGAGCAGCGTCTGTACTTTTGCGGCCTCTTGCTTTTGCAAGAGGTCTTTTTCTTTTTGCTCTACCTTGCTTATAACCTCACCGGTAGCTGCCTGCCGTTCAAACTCAGCCGCCACCTTTGTAAGTTCCCGGTCTATAGCCTTTTGGCTCCAGCCGTCTGGGGGATACCAGCGCTTTGTCAAGTATGACTTAGCACGCCCGCGAGAAACACGGATTTCGTAGAAAGGTTTCCCGGCCTTATTTGTCTTTTCTCTGATTGACGGCATTTTCTTCACCTTCTACTTTCTTCTCGATGTCATGTGCAATCGCAAACATGAGCTTTTGGATACGGAAAAGAAATAAGTCCTTGTCTTCTACAGCTTTCCGAAGATCCTTTTTATATCTGGAAATAGAATCTTCGTCTGTGGAACGTTCAATCATAACTGGACGGCTTACAGCAGCTTGACATTGTGTTCTATAAAGTGCTAGACAATAAACTATTTCCCAAAAATGCATGGAGCAAAGTAGGTTGTTAATTTCTGGAAGCTCTATAATTTTCGAAAACGAATTAATGCCGCCTTTTCTGTGCAAAACTTCAACTGCTTCCTCACTTAATCCGGTATAATTGCAGACTGCTTGCATTGTTGTATCACGGCTTTTTACCGTTGTGTGACCAACCAAATAATCTACAGAGACCCCATAATAATCCGCTATTTTACAAAGGTTTTCTAGTGAAGGCCGAGAAGTACCCAACCTGTACTGATTGATTGCTTGCGCGGAAACACCTAAGCAATCCTTTAAGGCACTCACATCGGTAATTAGGGTTCTTAAACGCTGGGCAAGTGGCAAGGATTGTTGTTCTGCCACGTTCATTTCAGAAGCCGGATTTTTCTTTCGAGACATAATACCACTCCAAATCAAGTTTCACTTTCAATTTATTATATTCACCAAATAATTATTGCTTTTTCCAGTAGCCTTTTGTATACTAACGCCAGAAAGCAAAGCTTTATAAAGCTTGCTATAACCAAGTGTAGCTTTAGGCTATTATAGCCTGGTTCTGCTTTCGTGTCAATAAGGTACGCAAAAAATTTGAAAGGAGCTAATCAGAATGCAAAATACTGAAACGAAAGCCACTAAGCCGTTCTTGAAAATTAATGATGCAGCTAATGCCACCGGTTTGAGCAGAAGCTTTTTGCGCCGTGGTTGCCAGGACGGCACCATCCCGCATATCAAAAGCGGCACAACCTATTTCATCAACATGGGCGCAATGTTGGCGAAACTAAACGTAGAGAGCGAGGTACAGAAACAGTGAACGCAAAAGAAAACGCCCGCCCCACTGTTGGCGCAGTGGAGCAGGCACAGGCGGGAAACGTCTTGGCGGACAGCAATTCCCACCAGCATTGTACATCAACCCCCGCGGCTGGTCAATGGAAAATTTGCGACTTGCTTGGAGCAGGACAAGAAAATGCTGTTCCCCTTCGCCACCTGGTTAAAGTGACAGGGCTGGATGGCCGTATCGTTCGGAGGATGATTTTTTTCGAGCGGTTGGAGGGAATGCCGATTCTGGCAGATAATCAAACCGGGTATTTCTTACCAGCAACCGAAATCGAAAAACTGCGCTGCGCGCGCTCAATGAAACACAGGGCCAGGGAAATTGAGCGGGCGGCGCAAGCCATTGAAGAGGCGGATTTCGTGGCTTCCCCAAAATCTGCTCCTGAAATGCAGGATGACCAGATGCGGCTAGAGGAGGTGTAAGCGTGGCGGAGCGCCGAATGTTTGCGAAATCTGTGATAGGAAGTGCCCGCTTCCTACGGATGCCCGCCACTTCCCGTCTCCTATACTACGACTTGGGAATGGAAGCGGACGATGACGGTGTTGTTGAGGCTTTCAGCGTAATGCGCAAAACCGGGGCAACTGAGGACGACCTGCGGGTGCTTGCGAGTAAAGGCTTTGTCCGCGTTATGAACGAGGATTATGTGTCTTACATTCTGGACTGGAACACAAACAATCAGATTCGCAAAGACCGCTACCATGAGAGCGTGTACAAGAGTCTGATTGTCGGTTCTTGTAATGTGATTCTTGAATCTAGCAACCAAATGGCAACCAATGGTTTACCAAATGACAACCAAATGGAAACCGAGGTTAGGTTAGGTAAGGTTAGTATAGGTAAGGATAGTATAGAGGGGGCGGACAAGCCGCCCACCCGCTCCCGGTTTGTCCCTCCTAGTGTGGAAGAAGTTGCGGCGTATTGCAATGAAAGGGGCTATACAGGAGTTGACCCTGAGAGGTTCGTGGACTATTACACCTCCAACGGCTGGAAGGTTGGAAGAAATCCTATGAAGGACTGGAAAGCAGCTGTAAGAAGCTGGAACGGAAAGGAGCACACAAATGGAAAAGCTGAATCTAAACCCCTTTGGACTGTCGGGACAGTCGTTTGACCCTCTGGCATTCGCAAGAATGAAAGCCGATACAATCAACAGCACCCCCGGCAATCTGACCGGCTATGACTGCCCGAAATGCCGAAACCGCGGCAGTATTGCAGTCCCAAAGGAGGAAGGCGGCATTTCCTTCCGGGAATGCGACTGCATGAGAATCCGCCGGTGCATCTGGGAAATGGAAAAATCCGGGCTGAAGAATATCATTCGCGAGAAAACATTCGAGGCATTCACCGCCACAGAGCCGTGGCAAAAGGCAATCAAGGCGGGGACTGCTGCATATGCGGAGAATCCGGCGGGCTGGCTGCTTATGTGTGGACAGTCCGGCAGCGGAAAAACACATCTATGCACGGCTGTGTGCCGCCACAGGCTTTTGACCGGGGATGAAGTGCGCTATATGTCGTGGCGGGAGAAGATTTCAGAAATCAAGGCTTTGGCACTGGACAATGACCGGCGGGCGGAGATCCTGAAAGGTTTCAAAACAGCGCAGATTCTATACATTGACGATCTTTACAAGACCGGCAAGGCGGTTGACGGATCCAGCAACCCCACCGGGGCAGATGTCGGGCTTGCTTTTGAAATCATCAACTTCCGATACGTAAACCACTTTCCCACTATCATTTCCACAGAGAAAACGCCACAGGAGTTGGTGGAAATTGACGAGGCAACCGGGAGCCGTATTATTGAAATGGCTGGGAAAAACGTCTATGCGATTTCCAAAGACCCAAAACGTAATTACCGTCTACGCGGGGTGGTGACGGTCTGATGGGCACCAGATCACAGCGCAAGGGTGCAGCCGGTGAGCGGGAGTTGGCCTCAATTCTCCTGGAGAATGGATATGACTGTTCCCGTGGCGGTTCGCTATCTTTTGGGGAGGTGCCGGATTTGTCCGGCCTCCCCGGTATCCACATCGAGGTCAAGCGGGTGGAGCGGCTGAACGTCCACGAGGCAATGGATCAGGCAATCCGGGACAGTGAGCGTATGTGTGACGGTATTCCCACCCTGTTTCACCGGCGCAACCGGAAACCGTGGCTTGTGACCATGCGGCTGGAGGACTGGCTCAGATTGTACGGCCAGAAAAGCTGATATCCGCAGATTTCGCAGTCCCTAAAAAAAGAGTATTTGCAGATTTTACATGCCCTAAAAAGCGCAGAAAGTAGCACATTTTAGCACCATAAAAAAAGCGGCAACGGGATGCCGAATGAAAAGAACCTTATACCGATGGACCGGCGAAGCCAGAGCGAAGCGAGAGAACTGGGGCGGGAAGGTGGAATTGCATCCGGCGCCGCCCGCCGCAGAGAGAAAAGAGGAATTTTTAGACACGATAACGCGCGCGGAGAATCTGATGGGATGCACGTGAACCTTACAAAACCTTATATTTTCGCCAAAACTCAATCTCAAGAAATGTCCAAAAAAGTACAACAAAAAAAGAGCGCGTTTTCGAGAAAGTGCAAGAAAGTGCGAGAAAATGCAAACATAAAAAAGGGCGCTCCGGAAAGGAGGTGACTTCATGAGCAAGAAGCGTAGAAAGAAAGCGCCGCAACAGGCTTCCAATGGCGATATGGTTTCTATTTCCTTTAGTGCCATTGAGAAGCGGCTGCTGGGTATTATGGAGAAACTGGCATACCTGAAACCTATGCCCGTTCCTGAAATTTTTGAAGAAGAAACAGACGATTGAAAGGAGATTTTCGAACTATGAGCAATAATGTTATCAATTCCGTTATTGACACGGGAAAAATGACCTTCACCTTCACCGATGAGGACGGTAGCGTTTTCGCTTCCTTCCGTCTGAATCCGGCGGACGTCGGCGTTGCAAACCGCTGGGCGGAGGTTGCTGATTTTTTCGGCAAACGGCAGGATAATGAGATTTCCTCCATCGCGGACGTGGCGCGGCTCAATGATGAGCTGGAGGAAAAAATCTGTTACGTTCTGGGCTATGATGCAAGGGAAAGCATTTTCTGGGAGGTTTCGGCTACCACGGTTTTGCCCAGTGGCGAAATGTTCGCTATGGTCATTCTGGAGGCCGTCGCAAATGCTGTGAAACCGGAGCTGGAAAAGCGAAACAAAAAATCTGAGGCGGCGATTGCCAAGTACACCGCGAAATATGCGAAACATTCCGGTGCACCCGCTGTCCAGAAGAATGACCAGCAGAATACGGTTTGACTGTCCTCATGTAGATCGGCTCGACTTTGAGCCGATCTACCGTGTCGCAATAATGAATTTCGACTGCACCATTTCATGCAGCCGGGTCAGAAGGGAGTGGTATTTTGACAGGAAATTCTGATGGATCTGTGGTTGTCGTCGTACGCCTTACGACAGACGAAGCAGAAAAAGAGGCCGCACGACTCCAGAAAAAGATCCTGCGGCTTGAAGAAAGCCTAACCGTTGGCAAGCATAAAAAGAATGTGCTTACTGAAAATCTGAAATCGGCCCAAAAAGAACTCGAGGAACTGCAAAGCAAGACCACGATAAGTGAAGGGAAGGCTGTCATCTCGCCTGAGGATGTTTCCAGGATTTCAGATCTGCAGGATTCGATTTCATCCGCCAAAAAGGAAATTGATAAGCAAAATAAGTCTATCGAAGAAACGCAAATGCGGCTGGACGGCGTAAAAATCAGATACCAAGAAGTCGCACAGATGGCGGATCAGGCAGCGGCCTCGTCTAAGTCCGCTGGAGATTCGGAACAACAGGTTCAGGAAGTACAGCAGGCCGCGTCCCGGATTGGGTCT
>JBJDYN010000140.1:0-8342 GCA_051867395.1 Faecousia sp.
ATGGTCACATCAAACTGATTACGGAGCTTTTCGGTATACTGCTCCAGCTGATGTGACGGGATGCCGCACATATCCACTCTGCCGCCAGTGGGGATCGGGCGGGTGCCAAGGTTCAAATCCAGTACAGGGGCGGCTTGTTTGGCATCCTCACCGTAGATTTCAAAGAAGTCCCCGACCTGATACAGCACAATATCCTCCGGGTGGGCGGACTTAATGGAATTGTACTCCCACTCAGAAGGCTCCTTTTCTTCCGCAACCGGAGTTGGCTCGGATGTGGGGATTTCCGGGACTTCCTCAACAATTTCACTGTCAATGACTGCATTGGAATCATTACGCTGTTCCAGCTCCTCCAGGGGAGCAAAGCGCCCGGATTCCATCATGGCATCGTAATATTTGACCACCTTTGCCCACGGCACTTCAATCCGTGTGCAGTTCGGCTTGTCGTAGCGAATGCCTTTGCCGTCAGTCCAGACATGGCTCATAAAATTATGGGAAAGTGCGTTATTTCCGCCGCCAATGCCGTATTCATTTTTCAGGAAATCCAGCTTTTCCTTTGCGGTGTGGGGTGTCTGGTAGAAGGCATAGATTCTGGACTTGCTGCCGGAAAAATTGCTGCCGCCGATCAGATGCTCATTGATCTCGTCCTCGGTGATGAAGCCCTTTGCCGCTGGCAGCTCCGCCATCTCGCTGACATATTCCCGCCGGGGAAGGGTATATTCCTCCAGCGGGCGAATCAGCTTGTTGGGGTGATACATCTGAAACCGCATCATACCCTTATCCGCGTTGCAGGCATCCCGGAAGGCATAGACCTGCCGCATAATCGCCTGATAGGATTCCGGCTCAGACAGGAAAACCATCAGCTTTTCCGTTTCCTCTGGGAAGCCGCCCCGGAGGGAGCGGACGATACTCATATGTCCGGCTTCAATGGCTTTTTCGCTCATGTCGTGGGACATATACCAAAGCTGCTCCGCAAGCTGGCGCTTTTCAAAGGTTCCGCACTCTGCCAGCTCCACATTGGTGGCAAACTGCCCCTGTTCCAGCAGCTCGCCAATCCGGACTGCCACATTCTCCCAAGACAAAATCTGCGCGTTCCTGGCATACCGGGCTGTGCTGCCATAGGCCAGGTGCATCCCGTCCTCGGCATACCAAGCGCACACTTTTGTGGTGCCGAATTGCAGGCCGTAACCGCCGTGATAGGTCTTTTCCAGAAAATCCACCAGATCGTCCATTGGCTGCTGTTTGGCGTATTCAATGGCAATCCGTGTGCGGTGATTTTCTGTGTTGCTGCCGTAGCGGAGAAACTGGTCAATATATTCCTGGGGCATGGAAAAAGCGGAGGGTGCGATTTCTGCACTCTCCGCTTCGGCGATGTATGCAATTTGCTGGGCTTCCGTGGGGAAGAAAGAGAATTGTTCACCCCGGATAGGGGGTTCGTCTGTCAGGCGTAGATCAGCTCCGTCAGAATCACTTCCTCGGCCTGGGCTTTCAGGCTGTTCATCAGCCCCACCCATTTCATAGGGTCGCTGGCTTTCAGAGCTTCCGTCACCCCTGCCGACTGCATCAGTGCGGGCATCATCTGCTCCAACCGCCGGTTCGCCGTTTCGTCGATCTCCCTCAGATGGGGATACAGCTTCTCGGACAGGATCAGGCTGTTCCACAGCACCGGGCGATGCTCCTGCAGGTACTTCTTCCGCAGCCTCCCATACTTGCCCAGGGGCTGCGTCTTCTGCTGGGACAGGCTCAGATTGGGAATCCAGTAGTCCCCGCTGCGTGTGTAGGTCAGTTCGTTCATTTTCTTGGCTCCTTTCAGACAGCTTTTCGCGTTCGTATTTTTTGATGGTGACTTCGATACTGCGCAGGACACTTTCGCTGATCTCGCTGACGGCGCTGCCCAAAGCGAAAACCGTCTGCGGCGTATTGAAGTCAAAGACCGGCATGAACTCCTCCGGGGCAAAGTGGGCATCAGCCGCCAGACCGCACCGGGAAAGCAGGGCGTAGGTGGTGCTGACGGTGGCTGCGTTGAGGAATGCCACGCCTTTGTCATAGTCATGATACCCCTCCAGATACGATCCGTCAACGATGCCGAAGATATCCTGCTGGTGGGCAAGGAAATATTCTGTGACTTTGACGGAGGAAATCTGTTCAAGCTGCTCTGTGATGCTGCCATCATTGGGAACTGCAAACTGTTCTTCCAGAGCGGCGGAAACTGCCTGCTCATGCTCCGGGCGGTATTCCCAGAGGTAGGGGCTGCGGGAGCGTTCGGTGCTGCGGGTATCTGCCACATCGAATACATACTTGAGTTTGGGATTGTCTCCAGAATTGTCAATGAGGGCGATGCCCTTTGCTCCCCGGCGAACGTAACGCCCCATTCGCTTGTTCCACAATTCGTAGTCCGCGCAGGCAGTGGCGTCGGGCCGCTGGGCATAGATCATGAGCTGTTCATGGTAGGGGTATTTGTAAATCCTGGCGGCGGTAGTTAGGAAGTCTGTCCAGCTCTGGTAACTGCTGGTGACTTGTGTTGCTGTAAAGTCTGCAAGCTGGCGGTATTGTTGCAGTACGGATGCCATTTTTGTTTCTCCTTTCCTGTGTGATTTGTAATGAAAAACCCCGCCTGTTCGCAGACGGGATTGATAACCTGTTAGGACAATTCCAAACGATATGTGAGAAAATACGCCCCAGGCATTGCTGCCCAGAGCGTATCAGTTAGAACATATCCAGATTGGAAAGCTGGTGCCGTTGGTCTTTGCGGCCATAGGCAGCACCAATAATCTGAACCTTTTTTGTTTCTTCGTCCACCCAGAAGTAGATCAGGTAGTTTTTAACGGATAGTTTATGGATGCCCTGACTGTGCCAGGGTTCTTCTTCCGTCAGAGGGACGCGATTGGGAAACTGATCCAGAGAAGCGATTTCCTCTTGAAGCGTATCCAGCATTTTCATGGCAGTTTCAGGTGCCTGGAGCGTGAAGCGGATATAGCTGACGATTTCCCGAATTTGCTCCTGCGCCTGCTGCGTGATTTTGACTGTATATTTCTCTGGCATTTACTGCATCTCCCGTTTCAGATCTGCAAATACATCAGAAGCGGCACGGGATTTGTCTGCTTTTGCTTCACTCAAACCACGCTCCATCATGGCATGGAAAGCGGCTTCATCCATCTCATCCCGGGCAACCGGTACTGCCGGGACAGAGAGGGAAAAGGGGATGCTTCGTGTCATGATAATCTGCTTATAGAGCGTATTGATGACAACGGAAACAGGAATGCCCAGCATTTCCATGATTTCCTCGGCCTGCTCCTTCACACTGGGTTCCACACGGGCCATTACATTCGCAGTTTTTGCTGCCATAGTTCATACCACCTTTCTGCCTCTATTATATCCAAATGTATAGCGTTTTGCAATACGAAAGCGAAAAATTTACAATTTGAATATCGAAGAAGCCGATCCGGCAGGGGAGGAAAACTATTGAGAAACAAAAGAGGCGTTCGTGAAAACCAGAGAATTCAAGGCTGCTTCAGAGCAGATGGAGATATAGCAAGCGGCTTCCTCTTGGGGAATCACAACATCATAACCGTCAAAACCACTCAGTACCTGTTGTTCAGGCGCCTTTACAGACAAGGAATCCAGATCAAGGGAATAGGTGTTGATTACACCTGCGGCATCCTGTTTACAGGCTTGGGAGATAGCAACCTCTCTGTCGGTGGTCATTTTCAGTATGTTTTCCCGAACACCGAAGGAGGGGTGCTGAATGACATGATCACTACCGAGGTACACAAGAATCTTTTCCATTTGTCTTTCCTCCTGAACACAAACTTCCCACAGTCTATCATGTTCTAGGGGGACTGTCAATCGACACTCTACCTAAAATCGGAGGACAAAATTCTACTTGACAGAATTCATTTTATTTTATAGAGGGAGGTCCTCCCAAGGCTCCAACCCCATTTCTTCCCATGTCACACCATAGGGCGCACCGCCGGAGGTATATCCTGCAATGAAGAAGAAACGATCATCCTGCCAGGATTCCGTTGTAGCGGGTTCACGCTTTTTCTTTTTCCTCGGACGGGGAGCTTTGCCGGTTTTCTTCTGCTTTGGCTGCTTGGTGAGAGATTCCAAAGTAATTCCTGCCTCCATATCCCTCTGAACACGCTGGTTATAGGAATCCAGCCGCTTGGCGAAAAGATGTTGAATATCCTCATAGGAAACCCGATAATTACTGCTCCGTACTTTGGCGTAAACAATTTGACACAGCGATTCAAATTCTTCCGCTTCCGGCATTCGCTGATGCTCCAGAAAGAAGCGCAGGGTTTCCCGGTACATCCAGTCCGCAATGCGTGCTTTCTGCTTCTGCTTCAAAGACTTATAGGGCACAAGTGGTTTTTCCGACATGGCACTCCCTCCTGACAGGGTCAGTATAGCAGAAAAAAGGCGGGAAGTCTATTACGCACCCTCACCGAAGTCGGGAATCAAGTCCAATTCCGCGAACTCGGCATCCGTAATGGTATTGAGCTTGGCGATGGCGCTGTCCGTCAGGTATTTCAGCTCCTCTTCGTCCTTATCCAGATAGGTACGCATTTCCGCAAGGGTGCGAATCAGCCCCAGGCGGGTGCCGGGATTGTAGATGCTCATGAGCTGCTGTTCCTCAAATGTGAAGTTTTCTTTCATTTTCAAATCTCCTGTTCTTTTGATTTTCGGGGTTTGGATTTGCGCTGGGACTGCTGCGGGTGGTCTTTGAGCTTTTCCAGGACGGAAGGCTTCTTCTCCCGGTGGATGGCATCTGCCAAATCCATCAGGGAAATGGGCTGACCGGATTTGGCCTGCTGTTCCAGCTCTGCTGCCGTGGGCTGCTTACCGTTGTTGATGATGCCGTCAATCATGCCGTAATCATCCTCCGTGGACATTTCCGCTGCCTTCAGGTAGTTCTCTTTCTGGAAGTCCGGCAGCTCCTTGAAACCCACGCTGTCGCAGTAATTGTAGGATACCACACCGTTCTGCTTGATGGCAACGATGTCGCTGACGCTCAAGGACGGGCTGTGATAATCTGCCGGACGATGGAGGTTAAACTGTTCAAAGATTGCCTCCAGTTTGGCGTCGGTGCTGCCGGTGGCGGTCAGCGGTGCGGTGTAGATCAGGTCATAGCTGCCGCGCGCAATGGCTTTCCCATGAGACTGCATCCAGTCCATATTCATAAACCGCACATTGCCGGGATCGTCACGCTTTACCTGGTAGATGGCAAAGCAGTCACCCCCATGATCGAGGAAGGCATTCTCCCGCTCCTCCTGGTGCTGCTGGCGCTCCACGATTTTTTCGTGGAACAGGGAGCTTTGCTCCCATTCCTCACGGGAAACAGCGAACATTGTGCCGGGGGCCTGGGTATCCAATTCCTCCCGGCCAAACAGCATCTCTGCATTGCCGCCGTCTACGATGGCGTACACGGTCAAATCCTGATCGTACAGTTCCACAGCCCGTTCTCTGGACAGAGGCAGCATATCGCCATCCAAATAGCCGCAGGCTTCCAGATCAGCTGCTTTCAGGGATTCATCCGGCATGGGGTATTCGTCCAGCGCCTGCTCTGGGGTGTCCGGTGAGGGGGCTTCCGGCAGAACGGTTGCTTCAACCGTCTGAACAGTTGCGGCATTATCCGGCACCTGGGGCTGCTCCTGTGCAGGGGCATCTGCAGCCAGATCAATGCCTTGCTCCTTGCAAATCTCCCGATAATGCTGCTCAATCCCGGAAATCAGCTCCGAGGAGGTCTTGTTAATGGTTTCCAGACTGGCCCGCAGCTCTTTCAGCTCCTTGCCCTGGGACCAGGAAGCGATATAGCCGAAGCTGTTGTCAGCGGTTTCAATGCCAAAATACTGACAGACTGCGTAGGAAATGCTCTCGGCTTCCACTTCCTCGGTATTCCTGTCCTTTTCTCCCGGTACAAGGATGGTTTCGCCATCATCTGCCAGCTCCGTCATTTTCTCATAGTTGTGGAGCCGGGAATGGGCCATTTCGTGAATGGCAGCGCAGACGGTCTGTACCTGGCTCATGCCTTCCCGGAGGAAAATAGCCTGCTTTTCCAGATGAAAATAGCCGTCCATGCCGGGTTCCATCGGCTCTATGGTAATGGGAACCTGGGAAGTCCGGCGCAGAGCCTCCATGAAAACCTCATACTGTGCCACATCCCCGGTCAGACTGAAGGAAATCTGCGGCAGCGGTTTACCCTCCGTTTGAGCCACACCGAATACGGACACCACCTTGAACATAGGAATGGTGACTTCCTTTTCCTCGGTGATGGGTTTCCCTTCATCGTCCAGCATGGGCAGCTTGGTATCCGGGTCCAGCTTCTCCTTATCCACCTTGATTTTGTAAGGGGTGGGGGCAAGAATCTGGATGCCTTTTTCACCCTTCTTCACATGCCGCCCGAAGCTGTTCTTCCACTTGCTGAACCCAGCTACCAGCGTAGCGTTCGGGCGCTGGGCGTGGATCAGCATGACATTGTTCAGGGAATACCTGTGGAACCGGCTCATGGTGGTGAGATAGTTGCGGTAGCGGTCACTTTCAAACAGTTCCATAATGCCTTTTTCGATACCAGCGGTGATCTCTTTGATGCGCTCCTTGTTGGATTGTTTTTCGGACATAGGTAACTCCTTCCTTTTTAGATTGTAGTATAGATGCCCCTGCGCAGTCTGAGGGCGGACCGACACAGGGGCATTTTCACGCATTTAGAAAGCCGTTTTTGGGCGTTCGAATGTACTTTGTCATCCCCCTCTGGGTGAGAGCAAAAAAGTCGTTGGTATCAGCCACTTTTTTGCCCTCTAAATGCGTGACTTGAGGTAGTGATTGTGGAGCCGGATTGTCTCTTTTCGCCGCCGCTCTTTTCTGGCACATTCGGGACAATATTTCGCACGATTGGATTTGGCGTAGATTGGAGCGTTGCATATGGTGCAGTAGAGCTTTGGATGTAGACCCAGAATTTTGCTTTCCAATTCCGGGTCATTGGGCAATACGGCATTTCGGAACCACTTGCAGTTCAGCGAGTAGGAAATCCACTGTGGGCAGACATTGCAGAACGGCCAGTCAAAAAGCAGGCAGCTCCCATTGTCATAATTGCAGCAGCGGCTGCGTATCAGCTTTCGCACCTGCTTCAGCTGCTCGTCATTCATCCGGGGTAGATCAGCCATTGCCAAACACCAGCTTGAACCGTGCCCGATCCCCATCATCTTCCAGAACCACGGCAGCATCGTAGACCTTCCCGGTTTTGGAGGAAACACAGCCCTTCAGCGGGGCGCGGCCTTTCTCCAGCAGGAGCTGGGCAGTTTTTCTGTCCAAGGTTTTCTGCTTGAGGGTAAAGAACCGGCTGTCCCTCCACAGGACGAATTTGCAGTCCTGTCCGGTGCAGAAGTACCCCTTGCTGCGCTCAATCACCGGCCTGCCGCACCGGGGGCATTTGCCCACGGTGTTTTCGGCGGAAGGGAACAGAATATCCGCACCGGAAACCGGGCGGTAATCCCTGACCAGATCGGTGAGCATACCCCGAATGCCGTCCAGAAACTCCTCCGGCTCCAGCTCGCCCTTCTGAACCTGGGACAGCCGATTCTCCCATTCTGCCGTCAGCAGCGGCGATTGAAGCTGTTCCGGCAAGACCGTAATCAGGGCATTGCCCAACTCAGTGGGAACAAGAATGGTCTGCTTTTTCACCTTGCGGCGTTCCAGCATTCCCGTGGATACCAGCTTTTCCAGAATCCCGGCACGGGTGGCAGGAGTTCCCAGGCCCTTGCGCTCGGCATCCTCCGGCATATCCTTTGCCCCTGCTGTTTCCATGGAGGACAGAAGCATATCTTCCGTATAGTGGTGGGGCGGCTGGGTTTTGCCCTCCTTCACGGATATCTTGCTGGGAGACAGTACCTGCCCGACCTCCAGACCGGAGAACCATTTTTGAGATGTGTTTTTCTGACTGTATTTCTTCCACCCAGCATCCAAGAGCATCTTCATGGTGGTCTTGAAGGGTTCCCCGCAGGCAATGGTGATTTCCGCTTCCCTATATCGGTAAGCGCCGCTGACCGCTATCAGCACCTGCCGGGAGATCAGCTTCAGGATGTTCTGCTCTGCCGTGGGAAGGCTGGACAAATCCTGCTCGCCAGCCGCCATCGTGGGCAGGATAGCATGGTGATCGGATACCTTTTTGGAGTTGCACGCCTGCTGGGCATGAATCTCGCCGGGAGCTTCCACACCAAAAATCCCAGCAGCGCACAGGACGATTGCCGGGACACTTCCCAGCATATCGTCTGTGAGATACCGGCTGTCCGTCCGGGGATAGGTACACAGCTTCTTTTCATAGAGCGCTTGCAGATAGTCCAGGGTCT
>JBJDYN010000141.1:0-8336 GCA_051867395.1 Faecousia sp.
TTTTGTGAAAACCAGCACTGGAAGCAACCTATTTCACGCTCTGTTTCGTTACGCATCGGGAGGGTCAATGATGACCCTCCCCTACAGTGGGTATGCACATAAACGATCATTTATGTGAAAAAACAACTCGACGAAACAGTTGCGAAATATGGAATTGGAGTTCAACGTTGGATTGCCGACGCTTTCCCCCCTTGCAAAATTCGTTTCTTTCCTTTACAATAAGCTAAGATCTCCAAAAAATACAAGGAGGCAATGAACAATGAAACGCATTCAGAAATGGACAGCATTCTTCCTGGCCTTGGCTCTCATCGTCGGTCTGGGTCCTCTCCCAGCCAAGGCGGTGGAAAACGCCCCGGCTTCCATCTCATTTACCTACATCAATCCCCTGTATGCCGACGTCATCACGGAAGCGGACCTGACCCCGCCCAGACAGCCCGGTGTCTCCACCTATGAGGCGCAGAAGTATGTGACTACCATTAAAGAGGCAGGTCAGGTCATTCGGGATGGCATGAAGGAACGGCAGGAAACAATTGTCGTTTACTATCAGATGCCCCAGGAAAGCTACAGCGAGGCCGATTTTAAGGCCACACTTGGGCAGATAGCGGATCACGCCTTGGTTCATACCGGCGTCCCCACCGAGGGAGATTACCTGAGTTGGCAATACGGCGGCTGGGAATGTTCAGGAGAAGCCCAACGTGGGGAGGCAGACGGTGTTGCTGTTTACCTATGGACCATCACCTATACCTACACCTACTACACCACCGCCGACCAGGAGCAGAAGATGGACGAAGCCGTGGAGGCACTGCTGGAAGACCTGGGTGTCTCTTCCGCTACGGACTATCAAAAGCTTTGCGCCATCTACGACTACATCTGCGAAAATGTAACCTATGACCATGACAACCTTGAAAACGATGACTACAAGCTGAAATACACCGCCTATGCTGCTTTAATGAATGGCACTGCCGTCTGCCAGGGTTATGCGGTGCTGCTTTACCGTTTGGCCCTGGAGCTGGGCGTGGATGCCAGACTGATTCCAGGCACCGCAAGCAATGGCGAGGCACACGGCTGGAACATCGCCCAGCTGCATAGTCTATACTACGATCTGGACTCCACCTGGGACGCGGGCGAGACGGATTACGATTATTTCCTGAAGTGCGATGTGAACTTCACCGGCCATACCAGATATGAAGACTATGCCACGGAGGCATTCTACGTGGAATATCCCATGTCCGACAAAGACTTTGTCCCCACTGCTGACGACACCACCTGCACAGCCCACAATTACAAAGGCAAAGTGACTACCGAAGCCACCTGCACCGCGAAAGGTGTGAAGACCTACACCTGCACGATCTGCGGCGATACCTATACGGAGGACATTCCCGCCACCGAACACAGCTGGGACGACGGCATTGTCACCAAGGAGCCTACCGAAACAGAGACCGGCATCCGCACCTATACCTGCACCGTCTGCAAAGCCACCAAAACCGAAGACATCCCCGTCAAGGAACATACCCACAGCTATACCGCCGTGACCACAGACCCCACCTGCACCGAACAGGGCTACACCACCTACACCTGCACCTGCGGCGACAGCTATAAAGATGACTATGTGGACGCCCTGGGTCACGATCTGGTGAATCCCACCTACGATTCCTCAACAAAGACTCACACCTTCTCCTGCTCCAGATGTGACTACACCGAGACCGAAGACTGTACCTTCGGTGAAGGAGAAATCATCACGGAAGCAACGGAGGAAACTCCCGGCGAGAAAAAATTCACCTGCTCTGTCTGCAAAGGCTCCTACACCGAAGAGATTCCCGTTAAGGAACATGAACACCGCTATACCACCGTGACCACAGACCCCACCTGCACCGAACAGGGCTATACCACCCACACCTGCACCTGCGGCTACAGCTATAAAGATGACTATGTGGACGCCCTGGGTCATAATCTTGTGAATCCCACCTACGATTCCTCGACAAAGACCCACACCTTCTCCTGCTCCAGATGCGACTACACCGAAACCGAAGACTGCACCTTCGATGAAGGGAAAGTCATCACCGAAGCAACCGAGGAAACTCCCGGCGAGAAGGAATTCACCTGCTCTGTCTGCGGCGGCACCTACACCGAAGAGATTCCCGTTAAGGGACATGAACACCGCTATACCACTGTGACCACAGACCCCACCTGCACCGAACAGGGCTATACCACCTACACCTGTGCCTGCGGCGATAGCTATAAAGATGACTATGTGGACGCTTTGGGACATGATCTCGGGAATCCCACCTACGATTCCTCGACAAAGGCCCACACCTTCTCCTGCTCCAGATGTGACTACACCAAAACCGAAGACTGTACCTTCGATGATGGGAAAGTCATCACCGAAGCAACCGAGGATGCTCCCGGAGAAAAGGAATACACCTGCTCTGTCTGCGGCGGCACCTACACGGAAGAATTTGCCTATGTCCCCCCGGAAGCTGTCAGTGTAACCCGCATCTCCGGCAAGACCCGGGTTGACACCGCAATGGCCATCGCCGATGAAATGAAGAAGGAACTGGGTGTTGACACCTTTGAAACCATCCTCGTAGCGAACGGAGGATCGTTCCCCGATGCTCTGGCAGGCAGCTATCTGGCAATCCAGAAGGATGCGCCTATCCTGCTGGCACTGAACACGGAGGACACGACGGTTAACGATAAAGTCTTGGATTATATCGAAAAGAACCTGCGTTCTGATGGTACGGTCTACATTTTGGGCGGTACAGCCTCTGTCTCGAAGACATTTGCGGATGGTCTGGAGGAAGCCGGTATTGCATACAAGCGGCTGTCCGGAAAAAACCGTTACGATACCAGCCTGAAGATCCTGGAGGAAGCTGGCCTGAACGGCAAGCAAATTCTGGTCTGCACCGGCGAAAACTATGCCGACGCACTGTCTGTCTCTGCTGTCAACAAGCCGATCCTGCTGGTGAACGGCAAGGAAAAGAAGCTGACTGATGCACAGAAGAAGTATCTGGAGGCCCTGGGAGACGGCTATACCTTCTACATCGTTGGCGGCACCGGAGCTGTCAGTGCAGAGCTGGAAGAAGCGCTTGCGGCCTATGGCAGTGTGGAGCGTATTTCCGGAAAGGGCAGACACGAGACCTCTGTAGCGGTGGCGGAGAAGTTCTTCGGGGATGTTGACTGTGCAGCCCTGGCCTACTCCATGAACTACCCCGATGGCCTGTGCGGCGGTCCCCTGGCCTACAAGCTTGGCGCTCCCCTGCTGCTGGTCAAATCTGATAATGAAGCCCCTGCGGCGGAATACGTGAAGGCAAACAACATCAAGCGCGGTATTGTCTTCGGCGGCACCGCCGGTATCACGGATGAAGCTGCCAGAACGGTTTTCGGCCTGCCCGAGGATGCCGAAATCAGCAAAAGCAATGCATAAACGTTAACCTACAAGGGAAAAAGATTCCGGCTCCGAGTTTCCCTCGGAGCCGGAACGATTTATTTGTTGGCTGAATTCTGCCCTTCGCTATGCCTTCTCTTTATCTTTCCGCTGTCGGTCTTTTCCAGAGGGACTTCCGAATAGAACACCTTGTACACCTGATGATAGGTGGGCACACTGTTGTTATACGTTTTGATATACCGCATTGCCTCCGCCTTGTCCGTTGTATACACGTTGGCACAGATGCCCTTTCCATCCCCATAAACCAGGCATTCCCGAATGGCTTCACTGCTGCCCAAAGCCGCTTCCATTTCCTCCGGATTCACATTTTCCCCATTGGGCAGAATGATCACGTTTTTCTTTCTGCCGGTGATGTAGTAAAATCCGTTTTCGTCGCAGCGTGCCATATCTCCCGTATGAAGCCAGCCGTCGACAATTCGCTGGGCGGTTTCCTCCGGATCTTGATAGTATCCCTTCATCATAGTAGGGCTTTTCAGCAGAAGCTCCCCATTTTCAATGCGGCACTGGGTTCTGCCATAGGGCTTTCCAATGGAACCCATATTCTCCGCGTCCCAAATACACCAGGTGCCGGCCCCCGCGGATTCTGTCATGCCATAAGCAGATTGCACCGTTATCCCCAGCGCCATCATGTAATGGCACAGCGCTGGGTTGACACCGGCTCCGCCTACGGTGATGCTGACCAAATTGCTGCCGATGTATTTCTGCCGCTCCCCGGGCGTTTTCGCGTTTTTCAGCAGCTTAACCAGAGTGTCCAGAACAGAGGGCACCACCGATACCGAGGACGGGTTCAGCACAGGGATGTCCGCAAGCAAATACCGGATGCCCCGGCCAACACAGATCGTTTTGTACTGATACAGCCACGCAAGGACAGAAAAGGACCCAAAAACATGGTGCCACGGAAGGCAAAAGAGCGCACTGCGCGTATCCAAAGCACATACGATTTCTCCGGAATCCGTTAGAAAGGATTGCATGTTACGGGAGGAATACGCCGCGATCTTGCTGGTTCCCGTGGTTCCGCTGGTAAGCATCAGAAGAATCGTTTCCTCCGGCTGCGCAGAATACACCTCCGCCAGCGGCATAGCGTCGGCATGGAAAAGGATGTCAAAGGGCAGCGTCCTGATAGAATCTCCCATGGAATCCCATGCGGAAATCGCAACTGTGTCAGCGCAGAGAATTTCCGCATCTGCTTTTTGGCACTGCCGCAGAATCTTTTCTTTTGATAAATCCGGATTTACCGGCACCGCGATATTCCCGGATGCAAGAAGCGCAAAGAATACCACAATCCATGGATAACCGTTGGGTGCAGCCAAGGCAATGTGCCGTTTTTGGATATAATTCTCCCGGAAATATCCTGCCGCACCCAAAACATCCTCCGCAAACTGCCTGTACGAGACATCGCGAAGTTCCTTCCCATCATACAAGGAGAATGCCGGGCTGTCCGATACCGAGATATTATTGATACAGTCGCTCAGAAATCTGCTTATGAACATTTCCTTGCTCTCATCCTTTGGTATTTTCTTTGTGATATGCTTTTCAGGACCGTGCAGCTTACCGCAAAAATCAGCACCTTAAGCGTAATTTCAATGGCAAACGCCAGCAGGGGGTACTCCGGCATCGCTTTGACGATCTTGTTCCAGGGCAGGCAAATCAGTTCGACACTGTGGACACACATAATCCAAAAGGCGTATATTCCAATCTGTTTCATCCAATCCAAGCCCTTCCATTCCCATTGTCCCAATCGCAGGCTCAGGATCAGGAGCAGGGAACCGGCGCAGCATGTCCCGACAAACTCCAGCAGTCCATATTTATATTGGTTATACGGCAGGCTGCAGTTACCATAGATTGCTTCCCAGGCAGTAACCGCCAGCAGAATCAGGGAAATCCCAATTTGTACGCTTCGTTTTCTTTCAAAGAAGTCTGTTTTCCTGAGCATGTAACCCGCCCAGTAATACCCCACAGCAATCAATCCCTGGGGCAGGCAGAAATAGGTAAAACCGTTCAGGCTGAGTACATAACCGGTTACAACGCTGAGCATCGCCAGCGCAATCTGTGCCGCCTTATTTTTTACCTTAAGAATCAGATTGAAAACATTGCTGGACAGGAACATAGTCAGCAAAAACCACGCAACCCAGCAGGCCCGCACCTCGATACCAAAAATCACTTTTTGTTTCGCAGCCGGGTCGTGTAATCCAAACAAAAAGGCCAATACCCAACGCGCTGCCTGCTGGAAAGCAGCCGTGCCAAACCCGTACTGAATGCTGTGGACTGCCGGGTATAACACCGCAACCGCAAGCATCATGTAGATGTATGGCCTGATACAGGCCAAGAAGCTTTTTTTCAGCATCTTCCCGGCAGGTTTTTCCTTAAACATATATCCTCTGATGACAAAAAACACCGGATTGATCCCCACGCCTATCAGCCGGATAAGGAATGCCAGCACCCACAAAACAGCATTGTCCGGCAGGAAATCGGCCAAATCGTAATGAGAGAGCATGTGATCCAGTACAATCAGGATCATGGATAAGCCCTTCACCAGATCAAAGGTGCCCATGTTTATTTTCGTTTTTTTTACTGCTCCAAGCATTTAATTCCCTTCGAATCTTTTGTTTATTTGCTTTCCAACCTGTACCGGCCCGGATATGGGCAAGCTTTCTGCGCTGCCAAACGTCATCCAAAAGCCTTCCACTTGTTCCGACTGGTTCCAAATTCAGGCTTTTTAAAGCAAAATATCAAGGATGATTATTGTACCATTTATCCACTTGTTTTTCAACAGGAATCTACGGAATTATACCCGATATTCTATGGGCCCGCTAAAGCAAAAGAGAAACGATCCTTTTGGGCTCTGCTCGGTGAAAATCCACGAAAAATGGACTCCCGATTTTTCGGGAGTCCATTTGGGGTAAGTAAAGTAACCGCTTAGGCCTTGCCGGCGCAGCCCAGGACGTCCACCAGCTTGTGGCGAACCAGTTCCTTGATGTTGGCACGGGCGGGCTTCAGGTACTCGCGGGGGTCAAACTTGTCGGGATGCTCGTTGAAGAACTTACGGATGGAGCCGGTCATGGCCAGACGCAGATCGGAGTCGATGTTGATCTTGCACACGGACAGCTCGGCAGCGTGACGCAGCTGCTCCTCGGGGATACCCACGGCGTCGGGCATCTTGCCGCCGTTGTCGTTGATCATCTTCACATAGTCCTGAGGGACGGAAGAAGAGCCGTGCAGCACGATGGGGAAGCCGGGCAGGCGCTTGGAGACCTCTTCCAGCACGTCGAAACGCAGGGGAGGCGGAACCAGAATACCCTTCTCGTTGCGGGTGCACTGGTCGGCGGTGAACTTGTAAGCGCCGTGGCTGGTGCCGATGGCGATGGCCAGGGAGTCACAGCCGGTCTTGGAGACGAACTCCTCGACTTCCTCGGGGCGGGTGTAGGAAGCGGCGTGGGCAGCGACCTTCACGTCGTCCTCGATGCCGGCCAGGGTACCCAGCTCGGCCTCGACCACAACACCGTGGTCATGGGCGTACTCGACGACCTTGCGGGTGATCTCGATGTTCTCGGCAAAGGGCTTGCTGGAGGCGTCGATCATGACGGAGGTAAAGCCGCCGTCGATGCAGGCCTTGCAGGTCTCGAAATCGGGGCCGTGGTCCAGATGCAGCACGATGGGAATCTCGGGACACTCGATGACAGCAGCCTCCACCAGCTTCACCAGGTAAGTATGGTTGGCATAGGCGCGGGCACCCTTGGACACCTGCAGGATAACAGGAGCCTTTTCCTCGCGGCAGGCCTCGGTGATGGCCTGAACGATTTCCATGTTGTTGACGTTGAAAGCGCCGATTGCGTAGCCGCCGTCGTAAGCCTTCTTGAACATTTCAGTAGAAGTTACAAGAGCCATTGGAATCATTCCTTTCTTATATAGCGGACTCGCGTCCGCATTTTTTGATGGGTTTATTATACCACATTTTCCCTCGATTTCAATAAAAATATTTGCCATTTGCTTACATTCATGCTATAATTTACGATATAAGAGTTTGTCTGAGCAATTCTAACAAACTTGTCCCCAATTTTTATCTATTATTTTGGAGGTAATACAAAATGTCCGAAAAGACTCTTGTCGGTTCCCTGATCATCGGCCAGTCCGGCGGCCCCTCTTCCGTTATCAACTGCTCCGCCTACGGCGTCATCAAGACCGGCCTGGAGAATCCCAACATCACCAAGGTGTACGGCGCATTCCACGGCATCAAGGGCGTCCTGAACGATCAGCTGATGATCATGGACGAGGAAGATCCCGCAGAGCTGGCCAACATGCTGCACACCCCCTCCTCTGCCCTGGGTTCCTGCCGCTATAAAATTGCCGATCCCGATGTGGACGACACCGATTACAAGCGTATCCTGGAAATCTTCAAGAAGTACAACGTCCGCTACTTCTTCTACAACGGCGGCAACGACTCCATGGATACCTGCAACAAGATTTCCAAGTATATGAACCGCGTCGGCTACGAGTGCCGTGTCATGGGCGTGCCCAAGACCATCGACAACGACCTGGCCGGCACCGACCACTGCCCCGGCTTCGCCTCCGCTGCCAAGTACATCGCCACCTCCTTCATGGAAGTCAGCCGTGACTGCCACGTCTACGACACCGGCATGGTCACCGTCATCGAGTGCATGGGCCGTCACGCCGGCTGGCTGACCGCCGCTGCCGCTCTGGCCAATGTCAAGGGGGACGGCCCCGATCTGGTCTACCTGCCCGAGGTGGACTTCAACATGGATCAGTTCATCGCCGACGTGAAGCGGATCTATGCTGAGAAGAAGAACTGCCTGGTGGCTGTCTCCGAGGGCATCCACTATGCCGACGGCACCTTCGTTTCCGAGGCCAAGACCTCCGGCACCGACGGCTTCGG
>JBJDYN010000142.1:0-42740 GCA_051867395.1 Faecousia sp.
GTGGAGTTTGGAGTGTGGAGTTTGGAGTGTGGAGTTTGGAGTGTGGAGTTTGGAGAGTGGAGAGTGGAGAGTGGAGTTGTGGTATCCTCTTCGGGGATGATTGAAAAAATCGCGGGCAGTATATCGCCGCAGTTCGGTGTCGTCGTATCTTGTTCCCGCAGGGCAATGTGGGTATCACCCTATGCAATTCGAATTCCCCTTCATTCAGCATTTAGCATTCTGCATTTTGTATTCCGCATTAACTCCACTCTCCACTCTCCAAACTCCACACTCAAAAAACTCCACACTGAACAAAAAAACATGGGGAGCCGAAGCTCCCCATGCACCCCGCTTTAGCCGTAACGCATCCGATTGTGACCTGCACGAAAAGGCAGGTGGGATGCCGCTCCCGACCGTTACTGCTCCCAACATCCGTAAACCGTCAAAGCGGCAACGGGAGGTCTGCAAACAGGCCGGGAAGTCTAACTTCCCAATACAAAAATGTGGGTCCGAATAAGACACGCTACGCACCAAGCAGGAAGAACTTAAGAAATGCTGAATGCTGAATGTAGCTTTTCAGTAATTCTGCATTAAGCATTTGGCATTCTGCATTTTATTCATCCTCTTCTTCATAAAGAGAATCCATGATCAGATCGTAGACCGCCTGCAGCTCTGCCTCGTCCTCGATGGCGCACAGGATAGACTCGCCGTCTTCCTCCACGGACTTGAGGATGCTGACCTCCAACTCCAGTGAATCCTGACTCTCCTCTGCAGGGATTACCGCGAGATAGGTATTTCCGTCATATTCCAGGGTGCTCAGCACCTCCAGCTCGTATTCGGTGCCGTCCTCGTCCACGATGGTCAGGAAATCAGAACCGTACTGATCCATGTCTTCTGCCTCCGATCTTTTGCATGGCTCTATTCTACAGCGGCAGTCCTGCAAAATCAAGAGGGAATTTTGTACAGAAACGCAGTCCCAAATTTATGACAGATAATCCTCCAGCAGCCGCTGGAGATCCCGATCGTTACGGACCACAATCCCCTCCTGAAGGGCTTTCTGGTCCGCCTCAGGCAGGGAAGCCACGGGATAGGGGAAGATCTGCCTGGGTTCGTCCTTCCCCTGGTCGAATAATGCCACATACCCCTTCCAGCTCCCCAGCACCACATACAGTGCCAGAACGGCGGACAGAAACTGTTTTTTTCCTTTCATTCCAGCGCAACCCCCTTTTTGAGTGTGGAGTTTGGAGTGTGGAGAGTGGAGTTATGGAATCCCTTCGGGATAGATAAAAAAGAGATAACGATTCCTAATTCAACTCCATTCTCCACGCTCCAAACTCCACACGCCTAGTCTGTCCTGATTTTAATTCTTTATTAATAAATTGGGTCTTTCGTTTTCAAAATGGGTATGCTATAATGAGATGACTGGTGCCATGCCATCCAGTCTGCTTTCGACCGATCTTTGCGTTCCCATGCGGCCCCAGGGCCGATTTCTTTGGAGGTACCCCTATGGCAAATGAAGAATTCTTCAAAAGGAGAAATAAAAAGCCCCGGCAGGAGTGGGATCCCCACTGGCTGGTAAAGCTTGTCTATATGGTTTTTTCCGTGGCGCTGTCCGTGGTCAAGATCGCCATCGGCGCGGCGGCCACGGTGCTGCTGATCGTGCTGATCTGCGGCACGGTGTTTATCGCCACTCTGGGCGACTATCTGCAGGAGGATATCCTGACAGAGGCGGCCGACTGGTCATTGGATGACTATGTCCTCGAGGAGACTTCCTTTATATATTATGTAGATTCCAACGGCGATATTCAGCAGCTGCAGCAGATCTACACCACCACGGACCGCCAGTGGGCGAACCTGGACGAGATCCCTCAGTCCCTGATCGACGCCGCCGTATCCATTGAGGACAAGCGGTTCTACGAGCACCAGGGCGTGGACTGGATCACCACCATGAAGGCCTGCCTGAACATGTTCTTCGGCGGCAGCGATACCTTCGGCGGCTCCACCATCACCCAGCAGCTGGTGAAGAATTCCACCGGCGAGAAGAGCGTCACCGTTCAGCGAAAGGTCATGGAGATCTTCCGGGCTCAGATCTGTGAGCGGGATTACGACAAGGATGTCATCATGGAGCAGTACCTGAACCGGATCTATCTGGGCAGAGGCTGCTATGGTGTCAAGAGCGCGGCGGCGGAGTACTTCGGCAAGGAGCTGCAGAACCTGACCGCGGCGGAATGCGCCAGCCTGATCAGTATCACCAATAACCCCTCCCTGTTTGACCCCAAATCTGAGCGGGTCTATATGTACAAGGGCGAGGAGCGGGACGGCGCGGGCCGGAACCGTTACCGCCAGCTGAATGTCCTCAGCGAAATGCATGAGCAGGGCTATCTGACGGACGAGGAGTACAAGGAAGCCGTGGACCAGGAGATGGTCTTCAAGAACGGCGGCATCGCGGACGAGGACCGCTGGACCGTCTGCCAGAATGAAAACTGCGGCTATGCAGGCACCCGCAGCAACTTTACCGGGGGAGACGGCGCCTACTACTGCCCCATCTGCGGCAGCCTGACCTCCGTATCCACCAACGCCTCCCAGCACATTTACTCCTGGTTTGTGGATGCCGTGATTATGGATTTCGCCTCGTATCTGGCGGAGCAGGACGGCAAGAACTGGGACGACCTGAAAAAGGCGGACCGGGACCTGTACCTGGAGCGCATCCAGAAGGGCGGCTATCATATCTATACCACCCTGGACATGGACGTCCAGAAGCAGGTGGATGAGGTATACCAGAACCTGGACAACATCCCCAAGACCAACAGCAACCAGCAGCTCCAGTCCGCCATTGTGGTCATCGACAACCGCACCGGCGACGTGGTGGCGCTGGCCGGCGGCGTGGGGGAGAAGACCGCCTTCCTGGGCTACCACCGGGCCACCCAGGCCAAGCTCCAGACCGGCTCCTCCATGAAGCCCATTGCGGTCTACGCCCCTGCCTTTGAGTCCGGCAAGGTGACCCCGGCCACGGTGATGCTGGACCTGCCCTATACCTATGACGGCGGCGCCAACTGGCCGAAAAACGACAACCGGAAGTACCAGTATTCCCGGACGGTGTACCAGGGCATTGTGTCCTCGGTGAACGCCATTTCCGTCAACACCCTGGACACCATCGGCACGGAGTACGGCTACAGCTTCGCCAAGTACAACTTCGGCCTGGAGCATCTGGTGGAGTCCTACGAGGCTGCCAACGGCGAAATCAAGTCCGATGTGGGCCTGGCCCCGCTGGCGCTGGGCGCGCTGACCGTGGGCGCCACGGTGCAGGAGATGTCCGCGGCCTACGCCACCTTTGCCAACGACGGCACCTGGCGGGAGCCCCGGCTCTATACCAAGGTGTATAACAGCTCGGGTGAGCTGGTGGTGGACAACACCCAGGATTCCCGGAAGATCCTCAGCGAGAAGACTGTGGATTATATGAACTACTGCCTGTATAACGCCGCCAACTACGGCACCGGCGGCGCAGCCATTTTCGGCGGCCAGTATATTGCCGGCAAGACCGGCACCACCTCTTCCAACCGTGACCGCTGGTTCTGCGGCTTTACCACCCACTATACCGCTGCGGTCTGGGTCGGCTATGATCAGCCGGAACAGATCAGCCTGGGCGCCAACCCGGCGGCCCAGCTGTGGAGGAAAGTCATGCAGCCCATTCATGAGGGCCTTCCCGCCGAGGGCCTGTACAACGGCAATGCCCTGCGCAGCGTGAATGTGTGTCTGGATTCCGGCAAGATCGCCACAGCTGCCTGCTACGGTGATACCCGGTCCATGGACCGGGTGGTCAGCGTCAATGTATACAGCGGTGACGAGCCCCAGGGCACCTGCGACAAGCATGTGCAGGTGGAGTACTGTGTCACCGGCGGCGGTGTTGCCACGGCCTACTGCTCCCTGTTCCCCAACGCCAAGATTGAAACCCGTTCCCTGGTGAAGCTGACCCAGGGGGAGGTAGAGCAGATGAAGGCGGCGGCCAGCGTGGGCCTGAGCAGCGACTACCTGCTGGACGGCTGCGTGTACTATCTGGGCGAGGGCGGCTGGCACGGCTTCTACGGCAACCTGGCCCCCAACAACACCGAGCCCTATCTTGTCTGTCCGCTGCACAATGAGGAAAGCTGGCTGCGGCACGAGCAGGAGCAGATCCAGGACGATTCCGGAGACGGAGAGCTCTGGGAGGATGACGGCTGGAACAATTGGGAAGGCGACGACAGCCTCGTCGGCTGACCTGGAAAGAGAATAGAGAGTGAGGAGGAAGCCCAATGCTTTGGATTTCCGATGAATGGAAAGAGTATGAGGTTCTGGACGCCACCAACGGGGAACGGCTGGAACGCTGGGGCAAGTATGTGCTGGTGCGCCCGGATCCCCAGGTAATCTGGAATACCCCCCGGACGGCCCCGGAGTGGAAGCACTACGATGCCCGTTATGTCCGGTCCAACACCGGCGGCGGCCATTGGACGGACCACACCCTGCCGGATCGCTGGCAGATCCGGTATAAGGACTACCTGACGTTCAATGTCAAACCCATGAACTTCAAGCACACCGGGGTGTTCCCGGAGCAGGCGGCCAACTGGGACTTTATCCGGCAGACCATTCTGGACGCCCACCGTCCAGTGCGGGTGCTGAACCTGTTTGCCTATTCCGGCGGCGCGACCCTGGCGGCAGCGTCTGCGGGAGCGGAGGTGTTCCATGTGGACGCCTCCAAGGGCATGGTGGCCTGGGCCAAGGAGAACGCGGTGGCTTCCGGGCTGACCGACGCGCCGATCCACTGGATGGTGGACGACTGCGGCAAGTTCATCCAGCGGGAGATTCGCCGGGGACGGCGGTATGACGGCATCATTATGGATCCGCCCAGCTATGGCCGAGGCCCCAGCGGCGAGATCTGGAAGATGGAGACCAGCTTCTATCCCTTCCTGCTGGAAGCCGCCAAGGTGCTGTCCGACAATCCGCTGTTCGTCATCATCAATTCCTACACCACCGGCCTTGCCCCTTCCGCCGTGGCCTATGCCGCCGACTCGGTGTTCTGTCCCAAATTCGGCGGTAGAACTGAGGCAGGGGAGTTGGGCCTGCCGGTGCGGGATTCTGGCCTTGTGCTTCCTTGCGGTGCTACGGGCCGGTGGACACCGTGAGAGAAGTGGAAGGTTGATAGTTTATGTGCATTCGCTATCAACTGGAGATGGGAGGAAGTCAATTTGAGCGATATTATTTCGGTGGAGCACCTGGCCTACACCTACCCCGGTGTGGAGGGGACCAGTGGTGTCACCGTTTTTGAGGATATGAATTTAACGGTGGAGGAGGGCAGCTTTGTGGCCATTTTGGGCACCAACGGCTGCGGCAAATCCACCCTTGCCAAGCATTTTAACTCCATCCTGCTGCCCAGCGGCGGCAAGGTCTATGTCTGCGGCATCGACACTGCCAACGAGGAGCGGATCATGACCGTCCGCCGCAGTGTCGGCATGGTGTTCCAGAACCCGGACAACCAGATCGTGGCCAATGTGGTGGAGGAGGACGTGGCCTTCGGCCCGGAGAACCTGGGGGTTGCCGGTCCGGAGATCCGCCGCAGGGTGGATCAGGCCCTGAAGCAGGTGGAAATGTACGAGTACCGGGAGCATGCGCCCCATCTGCTCTCCGGCGGACAGAAGCAGCGCATTGCCATCGCGGGCGTCATTGCCATGGAGCCCAAATGCATCGTGCTGGACGAGCCCACGGCCATGCTGGATCCCCGGGGCCGCCGGGAGGTCATGGAGACCATCGGACGGTTGAACAGGGAAAAGGGCATCACCGTGGTGCTGATTACCCACCACATGGACGAGGCTGCCAAGTGCCAACGAGTGGTGGTTCTGGACAAGGGCAAGGTAGCCGCTGACGGCACGCCCCAGGAGGTTTTTGCCCAAGTGGAGCTGCTGCACCGCATCGGCCTGGCCGCCCCGGACTCCGTGGAGCTGTGCTGGGAGCTGAACAAGCAGGGCTTTGATTTACCATTAGATAAACTTGATCCGAAAGACTGCGCACAGGCAATTTTCGAGGTAATAAGTAAGAGTGAATAGTGAAGAAGTGTGGTATCGCTTCGCGATGATTTGAATATGTCCCGGAGGGACACAATACTTATTCACTCTTCACGATTACCTATTACTTCGCCACAGGGCAGGAGGAATCTATTTGGAACCCATACTTGAGATAAAGAATCTGAGCTATATCTACAGCATTGGCACTCCCTTTGAACACAAGGCCCTGGACAATATGTCCTTCGCCGTCCACCGTGGGGAGTTTATCGGCATTATCGGACATACCGGCTCCGGCAAATCCACCCTGATGCAGCAGCTCAACGGTCTGCTGAAGCCCACCTCCGGCCAGGTTCTGCTGGACGGCGCGGACATCTGGTCGGATAAGAAGCTGACCCGGCAGGCCCGGTTCCGGGTGGGACTGGTGTTTCAGTACCCGGAGTACCAGCTGTTTGAGGAGACGGTGTATCGCGACATCGCCTTCGGCCCGAAGAACATGGGCCTTTCCGCCGAAGAAATTGACCGCCGGGTCCGGGAGGCAGCGGGCTTCGTTGGCCTGACGGCGGAGCAGCTGGAGGTTTCTCCCTTTGACCTGTCCGGCGGCCAGAAGCGAAGGGTAGCCATTGCTGGCGTCATCGCCATGGAGCCGGAGGTGCTGATCCTGGACGAGCCCACCGCCGGTCTGGACCCCATCGGCCGGGCGGAAATTCTGGGTAATATTGAAAGCTATCGCAAGGCCAAGAACGCCACCATTATGATGGTGTCCCACTCCATGGAGGATGTGGCCCGGCTGACGGACCGGCTGCTGGTATTGAATGGCTCCAAGCTGGCCATGGACGGCACTCCGGCAGAAGTCTTCACCCATGCGGAGGAGCTGGTGGACATGGGCCTGAGCATACCGGAGGTGACCCAGGTGTTCCTGCATCTGCGCAAACTGGGCCTGGATGTGGAAAATGTCTACACCATCGGCCAGGCCGTTGCCGCGCTGAAGAAAATTCGGGGAGGTGCCGCCCATGCTTAAGGATATCACCCTGGGCCAGTATTTCCCGGGACATTCCGTGATCCACCGTTTAGACCCCAGAACCAAGCTGATTATGCTGGTTGTGTACATCGTGGCGCTGTTCCTGGCCAAAAGCTGGGTCTCCTACGCCCTGATGCTGGCATTCTTGGTATGGGTCATCCAGATTTCCACCATCCCGCCCAAGGCCATTGTCCGGGGCATGAAGCCTCTGGTGATGATTCTGCTGTTTACGGGCATTCTGAACCTGTTCTTTTCTCAGGACGGCAGGGTGCTGGTGCATTTTTGGATTATCACTGTTACCACCGGCGGCGTTTCCCGGGCGGCGATGATGATGGCGAGAATTCTCATGCTCATCACCGGCTCCTTCCTGCTGACCTATACCACCTCGCCCATCGCTCTGACCGACGGCCTGGAGTCCCTCATGGGGCCCCTGAAGAAACTGAAGGTCCCGGTTCATGAGCTGGCCATGATGATGTGCATTGCCCTGCGTTTCATCCCCACCCTGATCGAGGAGACGGATAAGATCATGTCCGCCCAGAAGGCCAGAGGCGCGGATTTTGAAAACGGTTCCCTGATGGACCGGGCCAAGGCGTTGATCCCCATTCTGGTGCCCTTGTTCATCAGCGCCTTCCGCCGGGCGGACGAGCTGGCCACCGCCATGGAGTGCCGCTGCTACCAGGGCGGCGAGGGCCGGACCAAGATGAAGCAGCTGCACTACCACCGCAATGATTTCCGCGCCTTCGGCATCGGCGGCGCGGTGGTGCTGGCTGTGGTGGTGCTGGGCCAGTTCGGTCTGTGAGGGAAGCCATGCGCAATATTGCTCTGCGATTGACATATCTTGGAACAGCCTATCACGGCTGGCAGGTCCAGAAGAATCTGCCCACCGTGGCGGAGACCATGGAGAAGGCCGCCGCCATGGTGGTGGGTCACAGCGTCCACATGACCGGCTGCGGCCGTACCGACGCCGGGGTTCATGCCCGGTGCTATGTGGCCAATTTTCGCACCAGCTCCACCATTCCGGTGGAGCGGCTTCCCTATGCCTTAAATACCCATCTGCCCTGCGACATTGTGGTCACCGACGCTTTTGAGGTCCACGAGAACTTCAATGCCATTGGCTCCTGCGTCCGAAAGGAATATACCTATCAGATTTACAATTCCCGGCTGAAGGATCCCTTTTATGTAAATCGGGCCTGGTTCTATCCCCGGCACCTGGATGAGGCTGTCATGCGCTCGGCGGCTTCCCAGTTTGTGGGGACCCATGATTTTGCCGCGGTGCGCAGTGTGGGTACCGATGTCAAATCCACAGTCCGCACCGTATATTATTACAATGTAGAGCGCAGGGACAATGTGATTTGGCTGAAGGTCTGCGCCAACGGCTTTCTTTATAATATGGCCCGTGCCATGGCGGGCACTGTGGTCTACGCTGCGGAAGGGAAGATCAAACCGGAGGAGATCGGCGCGATTCTGGACTCCGGCAACCGCACCGCCGCCGGTCCCACGGTTCCGGCAGGGGGATTGTATATGACCCACCTGTGGTACGACGACGGGATCGCCAAATTCGAATGCGGCAGCGATTGGACGAAGTAATGTTCAAAGGTAACGATTCAGTCGCGCCCTAAATTCCGTATATAAATGATCGTTTCGCGCAGAGACTGTCGTAGGGGCCGATGCCCACATCGGCCCGCAGGGAGAGCCCCATTTTTTGAACTAGGCTGTGGCGAATTCGGTACGCTGTGCAAGGGCCGATGTGGGCATCGGCCCCTACGGTGGTGCAGACGTAAACGATCCTTTACGCGAGAAATATTGATACGACTGAATAGTAATGTTCAAAATTTGTTTTTCCTTTTTTCCTCATAGTGTGCTATACTGCGTCAAAAAAGGAAAGGATCCTTGGAAAAAGGAGGATAAGAATATGCAGCCCAAAATGTGCAGCAAATGTAAGAAAAATATCGCCGTGGTCTTTATCACCAAGATCGAGAACGGCGTTACCTTAAACGAGGGCTACTGCCTGAAATGCGCCCGGAGTCTGGGAATTCCCCAGATCGACCAGGCCGTGAAGCAGATCGGCATCTCCGAGGAAGACCTGGATCTGCTCAGCGACGAGATGAGCAGCATGTTCGGCCAGCGGGACGACAGCGAAGACCATGACGACGACGAGATCGACAGCCAGACTGCCACCTTCCCGCTGCTGAACCAGCTCTTCGGCGGCTCCGGCAATCTGCCCGCCCAGCAGCCCCGCCCCTCCAAGAAGGAGGAGCCGCCCCAGGAGGAGAAGACCAGAAAGAAGAATAAGAAGCACAAGTTCCTGGACAGCTACTGCATGGACCTGACCGGCAGGGCCAGAGAGGGGAAGCTGGATAAGGTCATCGGCCGGGATGTGGAGACCGAGCGGGTCATCCAGATCCTGAACCGCCGCCAGAAGAACAACCCCTGCCTCATCGGCGAGCCCGGCGTGGGCAAGACCGCCATCGCCGAGGGCCTGGCCCAGCGCATCGCCAAGGGTGACGTGCCCTTCAAGCTGCGGGACAAGGAGGTCTACCTGCTGGATCTGACCGCCCTGGTGGCGGGCACCCAGTTCCGGGGCCAGTTCGAGAGCCGCATGAAGAGCCTGATCGGCGAGATCAAGGAGTGCGGCAACATCATCCTGGTCATCGACGAGGTCCACAATCTGGTGGGCGCGGGAGACGCGGAGGGCTCCATGAACGCCGCCAACATCCTGAAGCCCGCCCTGTCCCGGGGAGAGATTCAGGTTATCGGCGCGACCACCTTTGCCGAGTACCGCAAGTATATCGAGAAGGACGCAGCCCTGGAGCGCCGGTTCCAGCCGGTGACTGTGGCGGAGCCCACCATTGCCGAGGCAAGCCAGATCATGCAGGGCATTGCCAAGGCCTATTCCGAGTTCCACGGGGTGGAAATCTCCCCGGAGATCGCCCACCAGTGCGTGGTGCTGTCCGAGCGCTATATCACGGATCGGTTCCTGCCGGATAAGGCCATCGACCTGCTGGACGAAGCCTGCTCCGATGTGAACCTGCAATGCAAGGAGATTTCCCAGCTGGCGGAGCTGAAAAAGGAGCGGGACGACTACGAGCTGGAGCTGCGGATGCTCAACGAGGATACAGAGAACCAGAACTATGAGCGATTGGCTCTGCTTCGCAGCAAGCTTATGCAGCTGGCTCCCAAGATCGAAGCCCTGGAGGCCATGCCCAAGCCCGCCGTGACCATGGAGAACCTGGCCCGGATCATCGAGATGTGGACCAAGATTCCCGCCTCCAAGATCAAGGCCCAGGAGTACGAGCAGATCAAGGGCCTGCCGGAGCGGCTGAAGACCCACATTGTGGGCCAGGACGAGGCTGTGGAGGCGGTGTCCCGTGCCATCCGCCGCAACCGGGTTGGCATCAGCCCCAAGAAGCGGCCTGTTTCCTTCATCTTCGTAGGCCCCACCGGCGTGGGTAAGACGGAGCTGGTCAAGCAGCTGGCGGGTGACATGTTCGACAGCGTAGACAGCCTGATCCGCCTGGATATGTCCGAATATATGGAGAAGCACACGGTCTCCAAACTCATTGGGTCTCCTCCCGGCTATGTGGGCTATGACGAAGCAGGCCAGCTGACGGAGAAGATCCGCCGCCGTCCCTACTCCGTGGTGCTTTTTGACGAGATCGAGAAGGCCCATCCGGACGTGCTGAACGTACTGCTGCAGGTGCTGGACGACGGACGCATTACCGACGCCCAGGGACGGGTGGTGAACTTCGAGAACACCATCATCGTCATGACCTCCAATGCCGGTTCCGACGGACGGGTCGGCGGCCTGGGCTTTGGCCGGACGGAAAACGACATGGTGAAGGAAAAGACCATGAAGGCCCTGCGGGAGTTCCTGCGTCCGGAGTTCCTGAACCGGGTGGATGAGATCATCACCTTCAACCACCTGACGGAGGAAAACTTCCTGGGCATCGCGGACATCATGCTGAAGGAGCTGAAAGACAGCCTGACCGCCCGGGGCCTGCAGCTAACCTGGGACGAATCCCTGGGGCAGCTGCTGGTGAAGAAGGCCTATTCCACGGTCTACGGCGCCCGGAATCTCCGCCGCACCATCCAAAAGGAGCTGGAGGACCCCATTTCCGAAGCCATCATTGATTCTTTCGAGCATCCCATGTCTTCCATCCATGTCCGGGTGGAGGGGGACGCCGTCAAGCTGGACATCGTGTAAATTTGAAACTGCGGAGAAAAAGCTTCTCCGCAGTTTTACATAACAGAGCAGTTTTCTCAAATATGTTTTGGTCTATGTAAAGCCTGTAGTGAGTGCATGGGGGACGGTGTTACTTTCTTGTTCGGAGACAAGAAAGTAACACCGTCCACTATCTACCTGCCCAAGGCTTTGCAAAGACGAAAGCATTCTAAGAAAAAATGGTAACTATTCAGTCGAGGCAAAATTTTGCGCGGTAAATGATCGTTTCTCGCAGTATGTTCGACAGAAGGTTATATGCAAACAATTGTGCTGTGGGCGTAATAAAGCGGCATCCTTGACGCCCCTTTTGCATGCAGTACCGTCACAAGGGGCGTCAAGGATGCCGCTTTATTACGCACTGTAAACGATCATTTATATGAGAAACATGGGGTACGACTGAATAGTTACAAAAAAATGTAAGATTTCGCCGCGAAGTGCGTCTAATGGGTGAAGGAGGTGAGGGCGTGACCGAGTTTGAGGAGGTTTACCGGACCTATTTCCGGGATGTGGAGCTGTACCTGCGGGCCATCTGCCATGACGAAGCCTTGGCGGAGGAGCTGACGGAGCAGGTATTCTTCCAGACTCTGAAAGCGCTGCCCAAATTTCGGGGAGACTGCGATATCCGCACCTGGCTTTGCGCCATGGGGAGAAACTGTTACCTGACCCATCTGCGCAAGGTTAGACCCTCGGAGCCCATCGAAGAATTGCAGATCCCGGACCCCAAGCAGGCGGTGGAGGAACAGGTCATGGACCGACACCAGGCCATGGCCGTCCACCGGGTGCTCCACGATCTGCCGGAGCCATATAAGGAGGTCTTTTCCCTGCGGGTCTTCGGCCAGCTCTCCTTTGAGGACATCGGCAGTTTATTTGGCCGCACGGCAAACTGGGCCTGCGTGACCTACCACCGGGCCAGACAAAAAATCCGAAACGAAATGGAGGAAACCATATGAAAATGAGCTGCGACATTATCCGGGACCTGCTGCCACTGTACGCGGAGGGCATGGTAAGCAATGCCAGCCGGGACATGGTGGACGAGCATCTGTGTGAATGTGACGCATGTGTCAAGGAACTGGGAAAGCTGAAAAAGGCGGAGAAGGTACCTGCGGAGATTGATGTAAAGTCGTTGAAGCGGGTAGGAAAAACGATCCATTATAGGAGAATTCTCGCAGTTTTGACAGTGCTTTTTTTTGCTGCTACCATAGTAATGGGCATTACATTGCTGTTGGATGCCAAGATATATCTGTCAGCTGAACAGGCTGTTGAATCCGTGGAGGGATTGGAAAATGGCTATATTCGTGTTAAGTGGACAGATCAAATTATAGGAATCGGTAATGTGGGCACAGGCAGACGGGATACGGATGAGCCTACAGGGAATTTCGGAATCATTGCTTACTCGAATTTGCGGAAGATGCTATTCCCCAAACCGGCGCTGACATATACGGAACAGGCGGATCTGGTTCATTCAACCATGACGGAGGAGGAATACAATTCTCTCTTCGATTCCGTTTCCGTTTATCAGTTGGGAGGAGAGGCGAGTACCTTCAATTTTTGGTATTGCAGTGCAAAGGATGGCACAGGAGAGACGCTGCTCTGGGATGCCGGAAACCCTTACCCGAAAGCACCGCTCTGCGATGTAAACTATCATCTGGCGTATTATTGTGGAGGTCTGGCAATTCTTGCGGCAATTCTGGCGGGAATTGAACCTTTTTTGAGAAGGCGGGGGAAAGGGAAATTTGTTCTGTATGCCTCAGTATTCTTTGGCTGTATCAGTGTATCCACCGTGATTGCTTGTGCAGGCCAGTTCATGGAGCTATGGGGAGAGTTCACGGAGTCCTTTATAGATGGTTTGTTTCTGGCAGTGCCCATGTTCGCGGCTGCCATGAACGCCATGAAGCTGTATTCTCTGAACAAGCAAGACAAAGGAATGTAACCGTAGGGGAGGGTCACTGACCCTCCCGCTTTTTATGGAATTGTGCGTTCTGTTGATACAAAAGTAATGCGTTTTTGTTTACCACTCACGCATCCAACTGCACGGGAGGGTCAGTGACCCTCCCCTACAGAGGCGTGTTGTTACATATCGAATTGATTGGAAATGGAATCCGAAAGCTTCCAGGCCATGTCCTCCATCTTGTTGGCCGCCTTGGCGGCAAGGCGGCGGGTGGGGTTGGTCCTGGGCATCATCAGAACAGCCACGGCACCGGCAGCAGCACTGATTCCTGCAGTGATCGCCCATCCTTTTGCATCCATGTTGTTTCCCTCCTTTCTATGCTAGTATACCCACAACGAAAAATTTCACTTCTGGAAGGTTTTTGTCTTTTCACCGCGTAAAAGATGTGATATACTATTAAGAAAGTGTGGAGTGTGGAGAGTGGAGTGTGGAGTTTCCCTCAGAAGAGATTGGTCTGGTTTCCCAATCGGCTTGCATGCTGTGTCCCACACTCAAAAAATGGGGGCGGTAGTATGTCAATTGACACTTTGCAGGAAAAAATTCGCAAGACCAAAAATCCCACCGTGCTGGAGCTTGCCATGCCTGTGGGAGATATTCCACCCCATATCGCGGAGAATGCTGGTTCCACTGCTGCCGCCTATGGACGGTTCTGCCGGGAATTGCTCTCCGGGCTGAAGGGAATTGTGCCCGCCGTCCGGGTCAGCTTTTCTGCCTTCGCCCTGATGGGAGCACAGGGAATCCAGGAGCTGACCGCTGTGCTGAAAGCCGCCGGAAACCTGGGTTACTATGTGGTGCTGGACGCGCCGGAGATCCTGTCGCCAGCCTCTGCCCAGAGTACGGCGGAGGCAGTGTTCGGCCCGGACAGATTGTTCCCCTGTGACGGGCTTGTGATCTCTTACTATCTGGGCAGTGATGTTCTGAAGCCCTTCCTGCCATACTGCCGGGAGGGAAAGAAGGATCTGTTCGTTGTAGCCCGCACCGCCAACCGCTCCGCGCCGGAGCTGCAGGATCTGCTGTGCGGCTCCCGGCTGGTTCATGCCGCCGCTGCCGACCATGTGAACCGCTACGGCGCTGAGACGGCAGGGAAGTACGGCTATACCCGGGTGGGCCTGCTGGCCGCCGCCAGTTCGGGAGAAAGTGTACGGACCCTGCGGAGCAAATACCCAAAGCTGTTCCTGCTGCTGGACGGCTATGACTATCCCAACGGAAGCGGAAAAAGCTGCTCCTACGCCTTTGACAAGTTGGGCCACGGCGCGGCGGTCTGCTCCGGTACGGGCATCACCTGCGCCTGGAAACGGACGGAGTCCGACGGCCGGGATTTTGCGGAGCAGGCAGTGGAAGCGGCCAAGCGCATGAAGAAAAATATGTCAGGGTATGTCACCGTATTGTAAGGAGGCATTATGAGAAGAACAGACCGGGCCGTTACCGACGAGGCGGAAATTGTGGACATCCTGCGTCGCTGTGAGGTCCTGCATTTGGCCATTAACACCGGGGCCGCGCCCTATCTGCTGCCGGTGAGCTTCGGCATGGAGCCGGACGGCATGACCTTTTACATCCACGGCAGCCTGTCCGGGCGGAAATACGACCTGTTGGCCCGGGATAACCGGGTAGGCTTCCAGCTGGAGTGCACCCACGGCCTTGTGCTGGAGGAAGAAAACCACTCCTGTTCCGTCAACTACGAAAGCGTCATGGGCTGGGGATTGATTGACGAGGTTACGCAGGAAGGGGAGAAGCGCCACGCCCTGGACCGGATCATGTCCCAGTACCACGCGGACGGCTTTCCCTATAACCCCGCGCCCATTCCCAAAACCCGGATCCTGCGATTGCGGGTCCAGGAGCGCACCGCCAAGAGGCGAAAAAAATTCTGAGGTGATCGTATGCTGAAAATCTACGGAAGTATGCTTTGTCCCGACTGCGTTCAATGCCGGGAGGACCTGGACAGGGCCGGCGTAGAATACGAATTTCTGGACTTTTCCGAAAACTTAGCAAACCTGAAGGAATTCCTGAAGCTTCGGGACGGAAATCCCATGTTCGACGCCGTCCGCGCCGAAGGAAAAATCGGCATCCCCTGCCTTCAAAAAGAAGACGGAAGCCTCTGCCTGAGCTGGGAGCGGTAATTCATTTGGAGTGTGGAGTTATGAGTGTGGAGTTATGAGTGTGAAGAGTAGCTTAGGGTACGACTGAATCGTTACCAATGTTCTTTTCATCATCCCGAAGGGATACCTTAACTCCACTCTCCACACTCCAAACTCCACACTTAAAACTCCACACTTCCTATGTATTCCCGGGACCTATCGTCCCGGGGGTTTCTTATCCGACTTTGTTATTGTTGGTGGGAGGAATGGCACGGCCTTCCACGGTTCCTTCGGTGGCAGCGCCATTGCCGGTTGCGCCGTTGCCGTTGGTGCCGTTGGGAGTGTTTTCCACAGGGCCGTTGCCGTTGTCAATTGTCTCTTGGGTAGAGGGCACGGTGCTGTTGGTGGTGGGCACTGTGGTCGCCTCTGTGGTCGGCATCGTAGTCTCGGTGGTGGGCATAAGCGTAGGTGCGGAAGTGGCCCCGCCAGCATTCCGGTTGGTGCAGCCGCAGCCGGTAAACAGTGCCGCGGTAAGGACGATGGTAAGCGCGAGAATGCAATATTTTTTCATTTTATTACCTCCAAAAGCTCTTGCTTCGAAGCTATTATTTCCCGGAACCAAGGGTTTATACGAATTTCCGGCATTTGGTGCAGAGCTGAAGTGGAGAACTTTTTGATGTAGAAGTTACCTGCTGCTAACTGAATTTGCTTCGTTTTTTTGATTTTTTTCGTTGCATTTTCGGATGCATGCATGTATAATAACATTTGAAGAAAATTACATAAAAGGAGAGTTTTCACTTATGAAGAAACTCGCTGTTAAAAAAGATGCCCAGTGTATGGCATGCCTGCAGTGCGTCGCCGCATGCTCCGAGGCCTTCTACAAGGAGTTTGACGAAGACCTGTCCTGCATCAAGATCGTGGCCGCCGGAACCGGCGCCAAGCCCAAGACCTGCATCCAGTGCGGCAAGTGCATGCGCACCTGCGAGCACGAGGCCATCACCCAGAACCCCAAGACCGGCGTGTACATGATCAACAAGAAAAAGTGCGTCGGCTGCGGCAAGTGTGCGGAAGCCTGCCCCATGAAGGTTATCGTCCTGAAACCGGAGAATCCCGCATCCAAGTGTATCGCCTGCGGCATCTGCGCCAAGGCCTGCCCCATGGAAGTGCTGGAGATTGTCGAAAAGTGAACACCGATATGGGCAGCCGGAACCGGCTGCCCATTTTTCCGGCCATTTTTTCCAGCGGAAAAAGGTAGAAAAGGCTTGAACGGATGGCTGTATCATGGTATAATGACTCCGAACATTCCATAGCAGCCGACAAGGAGGCATTTCAATGGGCAAAGGCGGACGTTACTTAAAAACAAAGGAGAAGAAAAAGGGCCGTGGCTGGAAGATCGCGCTGATCGTTCTGGCGATCCTTGTGGTTCTGCTGGGCGGAGTGGCCTATGCTGGTGTCCATTTTTATAACTCCATTCTGGATCTGATTCCCCGGGCAGAGTACGAGCAGAAGGATGTTTCCGTTGACGATGTCATGGATGCGGCAACCTACAATCCCGATAAATTCGCCGATGGGGACTGACCCTTGGCCTTGCAAGTGCATAGGAAAACCGGCAGCGGATGAAAGCTGCCGGTTTTTCAGAAAAAATGGAAAAATACGCTTGTATTCTTGGAAATAACATGATAGAATAAAAATTCAGAGAACAATTGCATTGTAATCTTGGAAATGCAGCTTTTGAATATACAGGAGGCAGCATATGAGCAAAGGCGGACGTTATACACAGAAGAAGACGAACCATTCTCAAGGGGATGAGGGGCGCAAGCCGGTAGCCCTGATCGTTGTGGCGATTGTGCTGGTGTTTGTGGTTGCGGGTCTGATCGGCGGTATTGTCTATAATCTGGTAATGGATAAGAGCAAGCCCCAGCTTCAGGCGGAAACCACCGTACCCATGAGTACCCCCGAGACAGTGGAGCCCACTGTGGAGATGACGGAACAGACCCAGGAGACCACGGAGCCTACCACCGTTCCCACCACCCTTCCCTATAAGGAATCGGGTATGGACATCATCAATGTCCTGATGGTCGGCCAGGCTGCCCGGGACGGCGAGGAGTCCCGGATCGCGGATACCATGATCCTGGGCACCATTAATAAGAAAACCAAGACCCTGACGCTGACCTCCTTCCTGCGGGACACTTATGTGGATCTGCCGGATTACCGGGATCCCAACGGGAAGCTCCATACCTGCGGCTGGAACCGGATCAATGTGGCCTATCATCTGGGCTGGACCTGGGGCGGAACCAAGGCCGCTATGGAGATGACCGACCAGTGCCTGCTGGAGAACTTCGGCATTGATGTGGACTACAATGTGGAAGTGGATTTTAACGCGGTTATCCGGATCGTGAACCTGCTGGACTGCGTGGAGGTGGAGCTGACTGAGGAAGAGGCGGATTACCTCAACAACGACGATAAGGTCTGGCAGACTCTGTATCCCGGCACCAACGTGCTGGACGGCGACTCTGCGCTGGCCTATGCCCGTATGCGGAAGGCCAAAGGCGACTCTGACAGCGATATCAAGCGCACAGCCCGTCAGAGATATCTGATTGAGGCGATCCTGAATCAGGTCAAGAATTCGGGCTTTACCAAGCTGCAGGAGCTGGCCTATGAGGTTCTGCCCTACATCACCACCGATATGACCAACGAGGAGATCAACACCTGCATCTGGGAGATCCTGCCGCTGCTGCCGGAGCTGAAGGTGGAGACCGGCACCTGCCCGGCGGAGAAGACCTACTGGGGCGAGGTTATCGACCTGTTTGGCACCCAGTCCAGTGTCCTGAAATTTGACGCCGGACAAAACAAGAAGCTGATGGGTGCCATCACGGAAGGCACCGGAGAATAAGAAGAACGATTTGGCACCCCTCGGGGGGTGCCAAATTTATTATGAAAGCTCCGCATTCACAGGAAAAATTGTAACGATTCAGTCGTACTCCAAGTTTCTCATATATATAAATGATCGTTTCTCGATTTCGTATGGGGATTTCTATTCGGAATCCGTACCATCGATGGAAATATCGAAATTTCATCAGGAATTGAGAAGGAAGTTCTTGTATTCCGGAACGGAGTATGCTATAATCCTGTGACGATAACAGTTTGTAACGGGTTCTTAATCGTTTGTAAGATCCTTGCTTACCAGATAACAGGAGGTACTGCGTGCACGGGCGTTATGAGAAGAAGAAACAAAAAAAGCCTCTGGGCTGGAAGAAAATTGTCCTGATCGTCATTGGTGTGATTCTGATTCTGCTGGCGGCGCTTGTGATTGCGGGTGTGATCTACTATTACACCATGCTGAACAAGATGAATCGGGTGACGGTGCCCAAGATCACCTATACCGAGGCGACGACAGAAGCTGCCGAAACCCAGAATCAGGCGCAGACCACGGAGGCCACTACGGTTGCCACCACGGAGCCCCATGTGGCATCCAGCGCGGATTATCTGAACATCCTGGTGGTGGGCCAGGCCGCCCGGGACGGGGAAGAGGAGCGCTTTGCGGATACCGCGATGCTGTTCACCATCAACACCTATACCAAGACCCTGACCCAGACCTCACTGCTCCGGGATTCCTTTGTGAAGCCGCCGGATTACAAAGGCCACTTCTTCGGCAGGATCAAGCTGACCACCGTCTACCATCTTGGCTCTCTGTACGGCGACGGCGTTGCGGGCTCCATGGAGCTGATGAATATGACGCTGTACAATAACTTCGGCATTGAGGTGGACTACAACTTCGAGATCGACTTTGAGGCTTTCATCAAGGTGATTAACCTGCTTGAGGGCGTTGACATTGAACTGACCGAGGCGGAAGCGGATTATCTGAACAAAGATGGTAAGGTCTGGCAGACGGTGCATCCCGGCATGAACTGGCTGGACGGCGACACGGCGCTGGCTTATGCCCGTATGCGCAAGGCAGCAGGCGACAACGAAAGCGACATCGTCCGCACGGAACGTCAGAGAAAGTTTGTGGAGGCCCTGGTGACCAAGCTGAAGGGTATGAAGCTTTCCGATCTGCAGAAGATTGCCAATGAGGTTCTGCCTATGATCACCACCAGCATGACCAATGCGGAGATCACCGAGACGCTGCTGACTCTGCTGCCCATGCTGCCGGAGCTGACCATTGAAAAGGGCGGCACTTGCCCCGCCAGCTATAAGGGCGACATGGTGGAGATTTATGGCGACGGTTTCTACCACAGCGTGCTGCGCTTTGACGAAGCCGAAACCAAGAAGGCCATGCGTGCCATCACCGAAGGCGAAGAACCCTAACCGAATCAGCCCCTTCCTGAGTAAAAGCAGCGAAGGGGCTGTTTTCAGTGTGGAGTGTGGAGTTAGGAGTGTGGAGTTTGTGATTCCTTGAAAAGGAATCTTGTGTTATCTGCTTTCCTAAACTGCCCCATATGTTATGTTCTACCGTATCGCAGCCGTTTCTTTGGCAACTCCACATTCCAAACTCCAAACTCCACACTCCCCAAAACTCCACACTCCTGTGGTAACATAAATTTCATGTTTGTCATAATTGCATAACGGTCAAGAATATGATATACTGAAACAAAGTATACACCCGGAGGCGTTTATGAGGGATATGACGGATTTTCAGCGGAAACTCGCTTCTTTTTTACCGGAAATGGAACTTCGGTTCGGGGAACCCATGGCGAAGCATACGTCGCTGCGCATCGGCGGGGCGGCGGAAATCATGGCCTTTCCGAAAAATACGGAGGAATTGGCAAAACTTTTGAAAACGTCCGTTTTATTGGACTGCAAGTATGTTATCTTAGGCGCAGGAACCAACGTACTGGCTCCTGACGAAGGGATTCCGGGACTGGTGATCTGCCTGAAGGACTGCCTGGACGGTATGGAGCAGCTGGATGCAGGCCGGATCCGCCTGATGGCGGGGGTTACTATGAGTCGTGGCGCTGGATATGCTGCCAATTTAGGGCTAAGCGGTCTGGAATTTGCCCACGGCATTCCCGGCAGCGTGGGCGGCGGCGTCTACATGAATGCCGGAGCCTACGGCGGGGAGATCAAGGACGTCTGTGAAAGCGTGGAGGTCATGGACCCGGAGGGGAATATCCGCCGCCTGTCCAATGCCGAAATGCAGTTCTCCTACCGGCACAGCATTCTGGAGGAGACCCAGGATATTGTGATCAGCGCGGACTTCCGTTTGACGGAAAAGCCCTCCGAGGAAATTTGGGCCAGAATGAAGGAGCTGATTGCCAAGCGGTCTGCCTCCCAGCCTCTGGACCTTCCCTCCGCCGGTTCTGCCTTCAAGCGTCCGAAAGGCGGCTATGCGGCGGCCCTCATCGAACAAGCGGGACTGAAGGGCTTCCAGGTGGGCGGCGCGGCCATCTCCACCAAGCACGCGGGCTTCGCTGTAAACTTAGGAAACGCCACCGCCGTAGATATGAAGCAGCTTCTGCGGCAGGTTTCCGACAAAGTCTACGAAAACTCCGGCATCCGCTTGGAACCGGAGATCCGCATTTGGTAAAAGCAAGTTTAACTCCACACTCCACACTCGAAAGGGGGTTCTTCCATGGCAATGTCCTTCTCCTGCGCTGCCCGGGCAGAGGTCTGCCGCAGCATGCCTGGGGATGTCTGCTGTGCCTTAGCGGAGTGCTTCGGCATTCTGCTGTACTGCAACAGCTTCCAGAGTGACGGCATCAAGATCATCACCGAGAGCCGGGAGTTCGCCGTGCTGATCCCCAAGCTGTTCAAAAAGGCCTTTGACCTGTCTTTCGACAGCTATCCCAGCCTGGAAGCCCCAGGCAAGCTGGTGTTCCAGATCTGGGACCCGGAAAAAATCGGGGACATTATGGACACCTTTGGATTTGATTCCCGGGAGAATCTGGCCCTGCATGTGAACCTTCCCGTGGTGGAGGAGGACTGCTGCAAGGCGGCCTTTCTCCGGGGGGCGTTTCTGGCTGGCGGCAGCGTTACCGATCCCGGCAAGGGCTATCATATGGAGATCGCCACCACCCACCAGAGCGTGGCTCGGGAAACGGTGGCCCTGATCCGGGAGGTCATGGGCTTCGCGCCGAAGCTGTCCCCCAGAGGCGGGGCTCAGGTGCTGTACGTCAAGCAGAGCGAGCAGATCGCCGACTTCCTGACCTACCTGGGAGCCCGTGTGGCTGCCATGGGCATCATGGAGACAAGACTGGAAAAGGAACTGAACAACAAGGTCAACCGCCGCTGCAACTGCGACGACGCCAATATCTCCAAGGTGGTGGATGCCGCCCAGGAGCAGCTGGCTGCCATCCGGACGCTGCAGGAGGCGGGAAAGCTGGAAGCCCTGCCGCCGAAGCTTGCGCAGGCAGCGGACGCCAGAATGGAAAATCCCTCGGCATCCCTGTCGGAGCTGGCGGCCATGATGGAGCCGCCCATCACCAAACCGGCCATGAATAACCGCATGAAAAAATTGGTTCTTTTGGCGAAGGAGATACAGCCATGAGCTTTGTGCACCTGCATGTCCATACCGAATACAGCCTCCTGGACGGTGCCTGCCGCATCGACGGCGTGATGGACCGGGTCAAGGAGCTGGGACAGAACGCCGTGGCCATTACGGATCACGGCGTCATGTACGGCTGTATCGATTTCTATAAAGCCGCCAAGGCCGCGGGGATCAAGCCCATCATCGGCTGCGAGGTCTATGTGGCCCGCCGCCGGATGACTGACCGGGTTCACGGCATCGACAACGATCCCTACCATCTGGTGCTGCTGTGCGAGAACCGGACAGGCTATGAAAACCTGTGCCATCTGGTGTCCCAGGCCTTTATTGACGGTTTTTACGGAAAGCCCAGGATCGACCTGGAACTGCTTCAGCAGTACCACGAAGGGCTGATTGCCCTGTCCGCCTGTCTGGCGGGGGCGATTCCCCAGTGCCTGATGGAGCGGGACTATGCTGCCGCCAAGGAATACGCCCGGAAGCTTTCTGATATCTTTGGCCCCGGAAACTTTTTTCTGGAGCTGCAGGATCATGGCATCGAGGAGCAGCGGCCTGTGAACCAGGGGGTCCAGCGGCTGGCCCGGGAGACGGGACTGCCCCTGGTGGTCACCAACGACGCCCACTATCTGCGCCGGGAGGACGCCGAAATGCAGGATGTCCTGCTGTGCATCCAGACCGGCAAGACTGTAGACGATACCAACCGCATGAAATTCCAGACCCAGGAGTTCTACCTGAAAAGCGAGGAGGAGCTGCGGCAGCTGTTCCCTGGGCTGGACGAGGCCTTTGCCAACACCGTGAAAATCGCCCAGCGCTGCAATCTGGAGTTCACCTTCCATGAATATCATCTGCCCTCTTTCCCTGTACCGGAGGGCTATACCAACGAGGAATACTTCCGCCGGCTTTGCTATACCGGCTTCAAAGAGCGCTACCAGAATCCACCCCAGGAATACGTGGACCGGCTGGAATATGAGATCGGCGTCATCAGCCGCATGGGGTATGTGAATTACTATCTCATCGTCTGGGACTTCATCCACTACGCCAAGGAGCAGGGGATCCCGGTGGGCCCCGGCCGTGGCTCCGGCGCGGCCTCCATTGTGGCCTACTGCATGCACATCACGGAAGTGGACCCCATGAAGTACGCCCTGATCTTCGAACGGTTTCTGAACCCGGAGCGGGTCAGCATGCCGGATTTCGATACGGACTTCTGCCAGGAGCGCCGGGGCGAGGTCATTGAGTACGTCATGCGCAAGTACGGCACCGACCATGTGGCTCAGATCGTCACCTTCGGCACCATGGCTGCCCGGGGCGCCATCCGGGATGTGGGCCGGGCGTTGAACTTCACCTACGCCGAGACGGACGTGGTGGCCAAGCTGGTGCCAACCACCCTGCACATCACCCTGAAGGAGGCCCTGGAGGTCTCGTCCAAGCTCAAAGAGATGTATGACGGGGATGAGCGGGTGAAAAAGCTCATTGACACCGCCATGCAATTGGAGGGCATGCCGAGAAATACCTCCACCCATGCCGCCGGTGTGGTTATCACGGCGGACCCTGTCAGCACCTACCTGCCCCTGTCCCGGAACGATGACACCATCGTCACCCAGTACACCATGACCACCATCGAGGAGCTGGGTCTTCTCAAAATGGACTTCCTGGGCCTGCGGAACCTGACGGTCATCGACGACGCTGAGAAACAGATCCGGAAATTACAGCCGGACTTCGACATTTCCAAGGTCCCGGATGATGATCCGGAGACCTTCGCCATGCTCTCCGAGGGCAAGACCCAGGGCGTGTTCCAGCTGGAATCGGCGGGCATCACCGGTGTCTGCGTCAGCATGAAGCCTGCCTCCATCGAGGACATGACGGCTATTGTGGCGCTGTACCGGCCCGGCCCCATGGACTCGATTCCCACCTTTATCGCCAACAAGCTGGATCACAGCAAGATTACCTATAAGACGCCCCTCCTGGAGCCCATCCTGAAGGTGACCTACGGCTGCATCGTCTACCAGGAGCAGGTCATTGAGATCTTCCGGTCCCTGGGCGGCTATACCATGGGCCAGGCGGACAACATCCGCAGGGCCATTTCCAAGAAGAAAATGAAGGTCATCGAGGCGGAGCGGAAGGTCTTCGTCTACGGCGACCGGTCCCAGAATATCTCCGGTGCCATTGCCCGGGGAGTCAGCGAGACCGCGGCCCAGTCCATCTATGACGAGATCGTGGATTTTGCCAACTACGCCTTCAATAAGGCCCACGCCGTGTGCTACGCGGTGGTATCCTACCAGACGGCGTACCTGAAGTGTCACTACCCCCGGCAGTATATGGCGGCGCTGATGACCTCGGTACTGGACTCTGCCACCAAAATCTCCGGCTATATTGCCGAGTGCAAGGACCTGGGAATCCCGGTGCTGCCGCCGGACCTGAACCACTCCGACGACCACTTCACGGTGGAGGGTGACGCCATCCGCTTCGGCCTGGGGGCGGTGAAGAACGTGGGCATCGGCCTGATCCGCTCCATGATGGCAAAGCGCCAGGAGGGCGGCCCCTTCCAGTCCTTCGAGGATTTCCTGGAACGGATGGGAGAGGGGGAGCTGAACAAGCGGGCCGTGGAGAACTTCATAAAATGCGGTGCGGCGGACTGCTTCGGTTACCACCGCAGCGAGCTGCTGGGCATCTACGAGCAGATGATGGACAACGTGGCGGCCTCCCGGAAGAAGAATCTGGAGGGCCAGATGGGATTGTTCGCCATGCTGGACGAGGAGGACGCCTCTGCCCGGATGACCATTCCCCCCATGCCGGAGCTGAACAAGGCAGATTTGCTTGCCATGGAGAAGGAGACCACCGGCATCTACCTGTCCGGTCATCCCATGGACGACTACCGGCCCTATCTTCGCAACACCCATGTGGTCCACATTGCCAAGCTCATGGGGGATGACTGCCCCTTCGAGGATGACCAGATCGTCTGCGTGGCGGGCATCATCCAGACGGTGAAGATGAAGACCACCCGCAGCAACACCATGATGGCCTACCTCACCGTGGAGGACGATACCGCCGCCATTGAGATGCTGGCCTTCTCCAACGTTCTGAGTCAGTTCGGCGGCTATCTGCGGGAGAACAGTCCGGTGGTCATCACAGGGCGGCTGTCCATGCGGGAGGACAAGGAGCCCCAGATCGTCATCAACCGGGCGCGGCCCATTTCGGACTACGCTGCCGGGGATCCGGAGGCTTCCGCGCCTCAGCCCCGGCCAAGAACCGGAACACTGTATCTGAAGCTGCCCGGCGAGGAAGGAAAACTCTACCCCAAGGTTCGGGCCATCCTGAACATGTTCCCGGGGAATAGCGGGGCAGTGCTGTATTTTGCCGACACCAGGCAGCGCCGGGGCACCCGGTGCGATCTGGCGGAGCCTATGCTGCGAGAACTGGAAAATGTCCTGGGCCAGGGAAATGTTGTTGTAAAATAGCTTTTCTTTTTCAAATGTTTGTGCTATAATACCATAGATTGATCGAAAAAAGCTTGCGTAGGGGGCGGCATCCTTGACGCCCCATTCCTGAGCAGTTCATTGTGCGAAAACCATTACCCATAACCTTCTACCAAAAGGGGCGTCAGGGATGCCGCCCACTACGATTCCTGTCGAAGCCGGTTCTGCTTCCCCTTGGGGCAGCATCATGTCATCAGCTTCAGGTGTTTCCGTAGGGGCCGATGCCCACATCGGCCCATGCAAAAGTTCCGAATTCGCCGCAGTTCGGTACAAAAGTGTATCATTCACTGCGGGGCGATGTGGGCATCGCCCCCTACGGCGAGGGTCCCATGTTTCTGTTGATGACATTCCCCTTTGGGGCGGGGCTGTGTCTGGCGTGAACCCAGCTTTTTGAAAGGAGCGGATGCCGTGAAAAAGAAGATTTTGTTTCTGCTGCTGAGCCTTACGGCATTGCTCCTGACCGGCTGCGCCATGCAGACCGTAGAGGAGATGTACGCGGTTCCCAAACGGTCCGCGGAATACAGCAGCCTTCAGTTCGCCATTGACGCCGCCATGGTGGGCAGGACCTATGCCGCCCCTGTCTCCGGCGACAACCAACAGTCGGTGCAGATGGCGGACCTGGACGGCGACGGCGTGGAGGAATACCTGGTCTTTGCCATGGCGAATTCCGACAAACGGCTCCAGGTGCTGATCTTCCGCCAGGAGGAGGACGGAGCCTGCTCCCTGTGGGAGGTCATTGAGAGCAGCGGCGCTGCCTTCGAGCAGGTGGAGTACATCCACTTCGACCAGGTGCCCGGCTGCGAGCTGGTCATTGGCAGCCAGGTCAGTGACCAGGTGCTGCGCAGCGTTTCGGTGTACAGCTTCTCCAAGGGCACTGCGGAGCAGCTGCTGATGGTGGGTTATTCCAAGTTCCTGACCTGCGACCTGGACGGAAACGACCGCAAGGAGCTGCTGGTGCTTCGCCCGGGAGAAGCCGAGGCTACCCGGGGGATGGCGGTGCTCTATAGCTCCCGGGGCGGCCAGATCGAACGCTCCGTGGAGACGGAGCTGTCGAAGGAAGTCACCCATATCCGCCGGATCACCGCCAGCAAATTGCAGGACGGGACCCCTGCGGTGTTCGTGGCCAGCTCCGTGGATGAGAAAGCCATTGTAACGGACATTTTCGCCCTGAAAGAGGGGAAGTTTACCAATATCTCCTTCTCCACTGAGGCAGACACCAGCATCCAGACCCTGCGCAATTTCTACGTCTATGCCGAGGATATCGACGAGGACGGGGTTCTGGAGCTGCCGAGCCTTCTGACCATGAAGGCGGTGTCCCACTGGGAGGACGAGGAGGAGAAGTTCCTGCTGCGTTGGTTCGCCATGGACTTAGACGGCAGGGAAGTGGACAAGCTCTTTACCTTCCACTACTATGTGGGCGGCTGGTATGTGCAGCTGGACAAGGAATGGGCCAGCCGAGTCTCGGTGGAACAGGGCAGCGGGGTCTACATATTCTATATGTGGAACGAGTCCTATCAGGAGGCCACGCCGCTGTTTACCATCTATGTATTCACCGGCGGTACACGGGACGAGGATGCGGTGAAGGACGGCAGATTTGCCGTGTACCGGACCGAAGGTGTGGCCTACGCCGGAAAGCTGGAGCCCGCTGCGGCGGAATACGGCATTACGGAGGAATACATCATCAATAGCTTCCGACTGATCCGGAAGGATTGGCGGGCGGGAGAGAATTGAGAGGGATCATATGAAAAAAGTACTGATTATGGAAGATGAACTGAACATCCGCAGTTTTGTGGTCATCAACCTGCGGCGGGCGGGCTACGACGTGATCGAGGCCGGAGACGGACAGCAGGCGCTGGACGCCATTGCGGCCAATCCGGAGGTGGGCGTCGCCATTCTGGACATCATGGTACCGGGAGATATGGACGGCTTTGAGGTCTGCCGCCGGATTCGGGCCACCAACAAGCAGATGGGCATCATCATGCTCACCGCCCGGACCCAGGAGATGGACAAGGTCACCGGCCTGATGACCGGCGCCGACGACTATGTGACCAAGCCCTTCTCTCCCGCGGAGCTGACGGCCCGGATCGACGCCCTGTACCGCCGCATCGGCGGGGACAGCAACGCCAGCTCGGAGCTGCTGAGCCAGGGACCCTTCGTCATGAACACCCGCAACCACACTCTGGAGAAGAATGGCAACCGGATCCGTCTGACCCAGGTGGAGTACGCCATTTTGAAGCTGTTCATGCAGAACCCCGGCCGGGCTCTGTCCCGGGAGGATATCCTGTCCGCCGTCTGGGGCCGGGACTACGAGGGAGAGCTGAAGATCGTGGATGTGAACATCCGCCGTCTTCGCATCAAGATTGAGGACGATACCGCCAATCCCACCTATATCACCACGGTCTGGGGGCTTGGCTATAAGTGGGGCGCATAAAGAGAATGGAGATTCCATCCCTGTTCCGGATCGGCGGACTGCGCAAGCGGTGGCTGCTGAACACGGCCAGCGTGGTCTTTGCCCTGGGCCTGGTCTGCGTCCTGGCGGTGACGGCGTCCTTCGCCGCGTATTACTACTCCAATATGGAGTCGGATATGAAAAACCGAGCGAAAACCACCTCTGACTTTTTCTCTGCCTATGTGGACCAGAGCTATGACGAGTATTATGCGTCCTGCTTCACCTACACCCAGACCTTCCCGGACAAGGACAACATGGAGCTGCAGTTCATCAGCAAGGAGGGCGAGGTGGTTGTGTCCTCCTACGGCCAGTGGCTGGGCCAGTCTCCCAGCACCCCGGAGATCCAGGAGGCTGTGCAGACCCGGATGCCCTCTGCCTTTGTGGGCCGGGAGCCGGATACCGATGAGCGGATCATGGCGGTGTCCTGCCCCATGATCTACAGCAGCGGGGAAGTGGTGGGCGTCATGCGCTATGTGACCTCCACCCGGTTGGTGGACGGCCAAATCATTCTGGTTGCCCTGGTCAGCGACCTGGTGCTGTTGCTGGTTATGGCGGTGGTGCTGGTTATGAGCAACTATTTCCTTCGCTCCATTATGAATCCTGTGGCACAGATCACCGAGAAGGCCAAGCGCATCGCCAACGGCAGCTACGGTGTTCAGATCAAGACGCCCTACCAGGACGAAATCGGCGAGCTGGCGGATACCATCAACGAGATGTCCAACAAGATCGCCCAGAACGAGAAGATGCAGGGGGAGTTCATCTCCCAGCTGTCCCATGAGCTGCGCACGCCCCTGACGGTCATCAACGGCTGGAGCGAGACCTTACTGGCGGATGAGAACATGGACGCTGATACCCGCCAGGGTATGAAGATCATCTCCAGCGAGGCCAAGCGGCTGACGGAGATGGTCATGGAGCTGCTGGACTTCACCCGGATGCAGGACGGCCGCATGACTCTGGCCGTGGAGCCCACAGATATCCGGGCGGAATTCGAGGATACCTGCTATATGTACGGCAGTCGGCTGGCCCAGGACGGCATCCAACTGCACTATCTGGACAGCGACGAGGAGATCCCGGAGATTCCCTGTGATCCCAAGCGCCTGCGGCAGGTGTTCCTGAACATTCTGGACAACGCTGCCAAGCACGGCGGAGAGGGCAAGCGCATCGACGCTTCCATGCACTACGAGAACGAAGCGGTAGTGGTTCGCATCCGGGACTACGGCCCCGGCATTCCGGAGGACGAGATCCCGCTGGTAAAAAAGAAATTCTACAAGGGCAGCTCCAAGGCCCGGGGTACCGGCATCGGCCTGGCGGTCTGCGACGAGATCGTGGAGATGCACGGCGGCACCCTGACCCTGGAGAACGCGGAAGGCGGCGGCACCCTGGTCACCGTGACCCTGCCCGCTGCCCATTGACCATAAGGAGAGACCCAGTTTTATGCCAAATAAAGAACCCCAATGCTGTGAAAAATTCAAAACCATGATCGGCGGCCAGGCCCTGATCGAGGGGATTATGATGCGCGGGCCGGAGAAGGACGCCATTGTCATCCGCACCAAGGACGGCCTGACGGTAGAGACCACACCCCGGAAGGTCAATCCGCCCAAGTCCCTCAAGAGCAAGCCCTTTATCCGTGGCATTTTCAACTTCTTCGACGCCCAGGTGGTGGGCGTCAAGGCGCTGCTGCGCTCTGCCGATCTGGCCCCGGAGGAAATGCAGGAGGAGCCAAGCAAGCTGGATGCGTGGCTGGAAAAGAAGCTGGGCAACGAGAAGTTCCAGCAGGCTGTCCTGTGGATCGCCGTGGCCCTGGGGCTGTGCCTGTCCGTGGGACTGTTCTTCCTGCTGCCCATGGTCATCAGCAGCTTTTTCGACAAGTGGATTCCCAACAACCTGGTGCTGAACCTGGTGGAGGGCGTCATCCGCATGGTCATCTTCTTTGCGTATATGATCGCCATTTCCCGGATGGGGGAGATGCGTCGGCTGTTCTCCTACCACGGCGCGGAGCATAAGACCATCCGCTGCTATGAGGCGGGCTTACCCCTGACGGTGGACAATGTGCGGATGCAGACCCGGCTTCATCCCCGCTGCGGCACCAGCTTCCTGCTGGTGGTGATGGTCATCTCTATTCTGGTGTTCTCCATCGCGTCTTCGGCGCTGCTGGCGGTTGTTCCGGCATTGGAAGCCATGCGGGGCAGCTTCGGGTACCGCCTGATTATGATTGTGTTCAAACTGCTGCTGATCCCTGTGGTGGTGGGCATTACCTATGAGATCAACCGCTGGGCCGGAGGCCATGACAACGGTTTTACCCGGATTCTTACCGCCCCAGGTATGTGGATGCAGAACTTCACCACCAACGAGCCGGATGATGCCATGATCGAGGTGGGTATTGCTGCTGTGCAGGCGGTTCTCCCGGAAGTGGAGGGCGCCGACCGATGGTAAAACAATACGGCGAGCTTTATCTGGACACCCGCAGGGCGCTGCTGGCCACAGAAGACCCGCAGACGGCGGGCATGATGGCGCGGCAGCTGCTGTGCCATGCCACCGGAAAGACCCAGGAGGAAATCCTGGCTCACCGGGAGCTGTACGCCTCCCAGCAGGCGGTGGAGGAAGTGGAGGCAATGCTTCAGCGGCTGCTGACCGGAGAGCCCCTGGCCTATGTGCTGGGGGAGTGGGAATTCTACGGCCTGCCCCTGAAGGTGACTCCGGACGTGCTGATCCCCAGGGACGACACCTGCGCGGTGACGGAGCTGGCCATTCGGCGAGGGCTGTTTTTGCAGCAGGATCCCCGGGTTTTGGACCTTTGCTGCGGCTCCGGCTGTATCGGACTGGCCATTGCCAGCAGGGTAAAGGACGCGAAAGTGACCCTGGCGGACATGAGCCGGGGGGCATTGACTGTTGCCAAGGAGAACGCCGCCCGGAACAAGCTCAGCGGACGGGTGCGCTGTGTCCAGGCGGACGCCCTGCAGCCTGCTTCCGCGTTCCTGGGCAAATTTGACATGATCGTCTCCAACCCGCCCTATGTGACAGCACAGGAGATGACGGAGCTTCCCCACAGCGTCCGGGATTTTGAACCGGAGATGGCCCTGTTCGGCGGGGAGGATGGTCTGGATTTTTACCGCGCCATTGCCGGAAACTTCACCGCCGCCCTGAAGCCCGGTGGTTACCTGTGCCTGGAATTTGGCATGGGCCAGGCAGATGCGGTGTGCGAAATATTGGAGGAAAACGGATATACCATTCTGGAACGAACCAGAGACTATAATGAAAGAGAAAGAGCCGTGCTGGCCCAGTACGGCGGGAAGGAAGCGTAACTATGGCGACAAAGAAAACGAATTACGAAGCACCGGCCCCCGCGTCGGATAAGAAGAAAGCCCTGCAGACCGCCCTGGCCCAGATCGACAAGAACTTCGGCAAGGGTACGGTTATGCGTCTGGGAGACCGCCCAGAAATGAATGTGGAGGCCATCCCTACCGGTTCCCTGGCCCTGGATGCCGCCTTAGGCATTGGCGGCGTGCCGAGAGGCAGAATCGTGGAGATCTACGGTCCCGAGTCCTCCGGTAAGACCACCCTGGCCCTGCACATCCTGGCGGAAGCCCAGAAGCGGGGCGGCGAAGTAGCCTTCGTGGATGCGGAGCACGCTCTGGACCCGGTGTATGCCAAGGCTTTGGGTGTGGACACTGACAACCTGCTGGTGTCCCAGCCGGATACCGGCGAGCAGGCCCTGGAGATCACCGATGCCCTGGTCCGCTCCGGCGCCATTGACGCGGTGGTGGTGGACTCCGTGGCAGCCCTGGTGCCCAAGCAGGAGATCGAGGGCGAGATGGGCGACACCTTTGTGGGCCTCCAGGCGAGGCTTATGTCCCAGGCCCTGCGCAAGCTGGCCGGCACCATCTCCAAGACCAACTGCGTGGTCATCTTTATCAACCAGCTGCGCATGAAGATCGGCGTCATGTACGGCAACCCCGAGACCACCACCGGCGGCAACGCCCTGAAGTTCTACGCCTCCGTCCGTCTGGATGTCCGCCGCATCGAGTCCATCAAGGAGGGCGGCAATGTCATCGGCAACAAGACCCGGGTGAAGGTGGTCAAGAACAAGGTAGCCCCCCCCTTCAAGGAGGCCGTCTTTGAGATCCTCTACGGCCAGGGTATTTCCAAGTGGGGCGAGCTTGTGGATCTGGCGGTGCAGATGGACATCATCCAGAAGAGCGGCAGCTGGTTCTCCATGGGCGACGAGCGCATCGGCCAGGGCGCCAACTCCGTCAAGGACTATCTGATCAACAACCCGGACATCGCCGAGCAGGTGGAAGCTCAGGTCCGGGAGAACCTGTGGAAGCTGAGCGGCGCTGCGCCCAAGGAGCCTGCCAAGGCCGCGGAGAAGGCGGTAGCCGTCAGCGCCGACGATTTTGACGATGAGGCTTGATGCCCTGAAGACCAGCCCGGACCGGGCAGGCCGCTACTGGGCCGCCTTTGACGACGGCACCAAGCTGGGCTTGTACCGCCAGACTGTAGAGGACTTCGGCCTGTACACAGGCAAGGAACTGTCGGAAGCGGAAATGGAGCGGCTTCGCGAAGCGGCGGGACAGATGTCCGCCAAAATGCGGGCGGTGCGCATTGTCTCCGCCTCCAGCGTCTCCCGGCGGGATCTGGAGGAACGGCTGGTGCGCAAAGGGGAGGACCCGGCCCAGGCAAAGGAAGCGGTGGCCTGGATGGAGGACCTGCATCTGGTGGACGACCGGGAAACGGCCCGGCAGGTGGTCCAGTCCTGCATTTACAAGGGCTACGGCTTGGCAAGAGCCAAGCAGGCCCTCTACGAAAAGCGGATCCCGAAGGCATATTGGGAGGAAGCGCTGACGGACTATCCCGACCAGACGGAACGGATCGAAGGGTTCCTGCGTTCCCGGCTGGACGCGGATTCGGACGACAAGCAGGTCAAAAGGGCCGTGGACGCGCTGATCCGCCGGGGCCACAGCTACAGCGCTATCCGGCAGGTACTGAGTACCCTCTCCTTTGATACGGAAGAACTCTTGGAGGATTAACATTTTATGGCAAACATTGGATTTATCTCCCTGGGCTGCGCCAAGAACCAGGTGGACTGCGAGCGGATGATGCACCGGGTCCAGGAAGCGGGTCACACCGTGAAGGAGGACATCGTGGGCAGCGACGTGGTGGTCATCAACACCTGTGGCTTTATTGATTCCGCCAAGTCCGAGGCCATCGACTATATTCTGCAGACCGCCGCCCTGAAAGAGCAGGGCTTGGTGGGCAAGATCCTGGTCACCGGCTGCCTGTCCCAGCGGTATCAGCAGGAGATCCTGACGGAGATGCCCGAGGTGGACGGCATCCTGGGTACCGGCAGCTTCCCGCAGATCGTTCCCGCCATCGAGGAGCTGCTGGAGGACAAAAAGGTGGTGGACTTCGGCTCCATCGACGCTCCCGAGGAGGAGACGGGCCGGATCATGACCACCCCCCAGCACTACGCCTTCCTGAAGATTGCGGAGGGCTGCGACAACCGCTGCGCCTACTGCATCATTCCCTATCTCCGGGGCCGTTACCGCAGCCGCCAGATGGACGACGTACTCTACGAAGCCCGGCAGCTGGCCGCCAGCGGAGTCAAAGAGCTGATCGTGGTGGCCCAGGACACCAGCCGCTACGGCACGGACCTGCCGGGTCACAAGCGGCTGCTGCCGGAGCTGCTGCGTAAGCTCTGCGAAATTGAGGACCTGCACTGGGTCCGGGTTCACTATGTCTATCCCGATGAGATCGACGATGAACTGATCGACGTAATTGCGTCCGAACCCAAGATCGTCAAGTATCTGGATATCCCCATCCAGCACTGCAACGACAAGATTCTGAAGCGGATGAACCGCCGGGGCGACGGGAAATTCCTGCGGGCCCTGCTGCAAAAGCTCCGGGATCGGATTCCGGGTCTCGTGATCCGCACCAGCCTGATCACCGGCCTGCCGGGGGAGGGAGAAGCGGAATTCCAGGAGCTGTGCGATTTCCTGCGGGAAACCCGCATGGAGCGGGTAGGGGCCTTTGCCTTCTCCCCTGAGGAGGGAACTCCTGCCGCCAAGATGGAATTCGTGGACAACGAGATTGCCATGGAGCGTGCCCAGACCATCGAGATGATCCAGTCTCAGATCATGGACGAATACAACGCCTCCCTGATGGGCAAGACCCTGGAGGTTCTGGTGGACGGCTACGATGCGGACGCGGAGCAGTTCTATGGCCGGACCTACGCCGACTCTCCCGACATTGACGGCCGGGTCTGGATCGCCTCCGACGAGCCGGTCCGGGAAGGGGAATTTGTAATGGTAACCATCGACGGCTGTGTGGACGGAGACCTGTCCGGTTATATCGTGGGGGAGGAAGCACAATGACCACCGCAAGCAAAATCACTCTGGTCCGGGTGGTAATGATCCCGGCCTATCTGATCACCATGTACTTATCCGGCGGAACGAGCGGCCTGTGGATGTACATTTCTCTCGCCATCTTCATTGTGGCCAGTCTGACGGACTTCCTGGACGGCTACATTGCCCGTCACTACAACCAGACCACGGATTTTGGCAAATTCCTGGACCCCCTGGCGGACAAGCTGTTGACCATCGCCGCCATGACCATGTTTTGCGAGTGGGGCGTCTTCCCGGCCTGGGCGCTGATGATCGTGCTGACCCGGGAATTCGCGGTCACCGGCTTGCGGCTCATCGCGGTGCAGAAGGGCAACGTCATTGCTGCCGGCTGGAGCGGCAAGGTGAAGACCGCCAGCACCATGGTAGGCCTGTGCGTCATGATGGCGGTGCCCGGCATCGAGGTGCTGAACTGGATCGTCATTGGCATCATCGTGCTGACCACGTTGTACTCCGGCATCGAGTACTTTGTCCAGAACTGGAACTGCCTCTGGGACAAATAAAGCTTTTTACGCAGCTGCCCTGATCGAACCGGGGCGGCTGCGTTTTTAGTGTGGAGTGTGGATACCACAACTCCACACTCCACACTGAAAAACTTCACACTTTCCTGCAACGTTTTCCGTCCTTCAATCGTATTTCAGGTGAGAGGAGGTGACGGCAATGCCTGCTTTGCTGCGCACCAACAAAGAAATCTTGGAAATCTATGACCGTCACGCGGATACTGTCTACCGGGTTTGCTTCGCTTATATGAAGAACGCACCGGAGGCGGAGGACATGACCCAGGAGACCTTCCTGCGTCTGATATCCCATGAAAAGCCCTTTGAAAACCAGCGTCATGAGAAGGCCTGGCTCATTGTCACCGCGTCCAACCTGTGCAAGGACGCCCTGAAAAAATGGTGGCGCTACAGTGAGAACATTGACGACTATACGTATCTGGCCCAGGAGTCCACGGAAACCGGAAACGAGGTTCTGGACGCTATCCTGGCTCTGCCGCCGGACTATAAGGACGCCGTGTACATGTACTATTACGAAGGCTTCTCCACCGTGGAGATCGCCCGTCACTTAAACTGCCCGGAGAGTACCGTCCGCAGCCGCCTGTCCCGGGCCAGAAAGCAGCTGCAAACCATGCTGGGAGGTGTGCTGAAATGAAAAACGACCTGATCCGAGACGCCTTCAACACTGCCGCACCAACCACAGACCAGAAGGCCAGAATGCGCGCCGCTCTGGAAGCCCAGCTTCCAAAGGAGACAAACGGCAGGGGAAACTATCAGCAGCGGCAAACCCCGACCCGGCGCTTCAGCTGGATTCCGGCTGTGGCGGCCCTGTTCGCAGTGGTGATTCTGGGCGGCTTTGTGCTGGGCAGAATCTCCGCAGGGAACGGAGCCATGTCTCCGGCCCAGACCACCGCGCCCCAGACGGAATACAATGGCCTGCCGGAATTCTTCACTTCGCCCCTGTATCAGGCGATTCAGGAGTGGCAGGACTATCTGGCATCCCACAGCGACGATCCTTCCGAATCGGTGTACTATCCCTACAACGTCTTCGGCTGCGTCAATGGGCAGATGCAGAGAGACCTGCATGCTCTGTGCGACAAGTACGGCCTGAACTTGCAGACCGATGACAGCGGCGGCACCGACAGCCTGGACTACCTGATGGAGGTCACGGGCCTGAAATCCATCTTCCGGTCCCTGCCGGAGGTGGACAGCGGGATTGCCTACGGCGCTGGCGCATGGATCTATCCGGACGGCAGCGTGATGATGTGCCTGAGCACCACCATGTCCGATACCGATACCTATGTTTACAATCTGTACACCATTCCAAACGATTCCTTGTTCAGCTGTCTGCTGCCCCTGGGTGCTGTGGAGGAATATACTTCCTGGGACTATACTACCCAGGATGGCATTACGCTGCTGCTGGCCCGGAAGGAGGATGACGCGTTCCTGTTCACCGCCGGTGAGAACAATGTGGTGTATGTGGATATCAGTTATTTCCGTCAGGATGGCACCATCACGGCTCTTACCAAGCAGACCATGGAAGCCTTCGCCGAGACTATCGACTTCGCATCGCTGATTGGCATAGATATCCCGGAGGAACTCTCTGCTTTGGAGGCGTTCTTTGCTTCGAACCAATACCAGGCCAGTAGGGAGTTTATGGATTTCAATTATGTATATCCTGTTTCCCTGGATACTGCGGAGTTTGAGGAACAGATGGAGCAGAGTCAGCAGGAGCTGGCGGAAAAGTATGGGCTGACCCTGCCAAAAGGCATCAGCGGCATGGCTCCTGAGAAAGTGTTTGAAACCCTTGGCATCGGGAATCCCGTCAGGACTCTGGAATCGGTTTCCTCGGAAGTCAAAGCCGGCACCTGCTATTCCGACGGCGGCTTTTCCTTTGGCGGCGTGACCCAGATGACCGCCCTGGACTCCCCCTGGCGGACCCAGATCGAATACACGTTTTATTCCCTCCAAAAGGGGAGCTTTTATCCATGGCTGGCAGAGAACCTTTCTGAGGAGGTTACGGAATCCTGGGAATACACCACGGAAAACGGCGTGCCGCTGATTCTGTTCCGAAGCCCCGAAAGCGCCTGCCTGCTGGCGGAGCGGGAGGATGCTTATGTGGTGGTCTGCATTTCCAACCCGGATTTGGAATACGCACCCCTGAAAGGGGAGCAAGCTATGGGTGAGAAAGAACTGATCGCCTTTGCGGAGACCTTTGACTTTACATTCTCCCAGGAAGAAAAAACGATGGACCCTGCCCTATATATGTACGATTTTATCCTGGAAAAGTACGTCAACGCCATCACCGAACACTGGGACGGGGCGAAATGCTCGGAAGCGGATATCAGCCTTCTGGTTCAGAACGTGGACTCCCTGGACGCTCTTGGCTATGCGCTGATGGACCTGGACGGCAATGGGAACAAGGAGCTTATCATCACCGACGGCAATGTGATCTATGACCTGTACATTCTGCTGGACGACGGCCCCGGCCATTTGCTCAGCAGCTGGGAGCGGAATGCCTATTATCTTTGCGATGGAAACGCCATCCAGAATGTGGGCTCCAACAGCGCCGCGTCCTCCTTCTACACCTACTATTATTTGAACGGGGAGGATCTGCTTTTCTCGCGTACGGTACAATTTGCGGCGGACCGGGACCCGGACAATCCCTGGTTTACGGGAACCAGCACGGATGAGAACCAGTGGACTCCCATTACGGAGGCGGAGGCCGATGAGATCCTGAATTCTCTGGTAACCGTCTCCATCCCGACCACACCCCTGACGGAACATCCCTGATCCCAAAGCCCACCGGAGGCGTTCCGGTGGGCTTTGGCAGCTTTGCGATAATGGATCGTATACAGAGCGTAGGGGGCGTCAAGGATGCCGCCCCCTACGCACAAGCCTTTTGCGTGTTTTTCCTGCGATAAACGATCCTTTATCGTGAGCTATTTTCCGCTGCATTGTATTGCAAGGCAGAAACCATGATTTCTACTGGATTTTTCCCTGGGGCTATGCTATAATACCCAGGCATTTCTATAATTATAGCGAGGTAACACCATGAACGATAAGGAAATCAGCGAGATCCGCCGCCATCTGCGCCGGGACCGCAGCAATATCACAGCCCTGTATGGCTGCTATGTCAACGACAACAAGGAGATTATCTCCGAATTCCGCCAGTCCACGGCCATCATGCCGGAGAACGAGTCCGATAAATACTTCGCCCTTCTGCGCCGCACCCTGTCCGGCTCGCTGGGCAAGAATCTCATCGATATCACCTTCAAAACCAGTCAGGTGGCGGGGTCTCCGGAGCATAAGCTGCTGATGGACCTGCGCCAGACCAAGCTGGGCGATGATGAGCTGCGGATGTCTTTCTATCAGAAGATCATTGACTCCGTGGTCATCGAGGGCAGCTATCTGATTTTGGTGGGCTGCGACAGCTATGACGTACCCTTCAAGGCCAAGGACGATTCCACCCAGAACGACCAGTCCGACGAGACCTATACCTACCTGATCTGCACCCTCTGCCCGGTGAAGCAGACCAAGGCCAATCTGCACTATGTTCCCGAGGAGAAGTTGTTCCATGATGGAGCCATGCATCAGATGGTGGCGGCTCCGGCTCTGGGCTTCCTGTTCCCGGCCTTCGACAACCGGGCAACCAATATCTATAACGCCCTGTACTATACCCATGACATCAAGGTCTCCCAGGACGCACTGATCGAGACCCTGTTCAACACCCCCGTGCCCCAGCCCGCTGCCGAGCAGAAGAAGTCCTTCGAGGCCCTGCTGACCACCTCCCTGGGAGACGAATGCAGCCTGGACGTGGTTCAGACCGTCCACGATCAGCTGTGCCAGCGCATCGAGCTGCACAAGGAGAGCAAGGTGCCGGACCCCCTGATGATCAGCAAGGAGGACGTGAAAGAGGTTCTGACCGCCTGCGGCGTCAGCGAGGAGCATGTGGCGAAGTTCAGCGTGGACTATGACGAGGTCTTCGGCTTCGAAGCGGACTTGCATCCCAAGAACATCATCGACAACAAGCACTTCGAGCTGAAGACGCCGGATGTGGTCATCAAGGTAGACCCTGCCCGCAGCGATCTCATCGAGACCCGGATCATTGGCGGCATGAAGTACATCATGATCTGCGCCGACGAGGACGTGGAGGTCAACGGCGTCAGCATCCATATTGCGGAAGAAGAAAAGGAACCAGCAGCCAGCATCTGAGTGTGGAGTGTGAAGTGTGGAGTTAGGAGTTAATGAAATGATAGCTTGGTGCGCTGTGACCGGATTCTGCCTGTCAGCAGAAAAAAAGAATGTGCGGTGTCATTCATTCTGAGAACAACTCCACACTCCACACTCAAATACGCTCCACACTTCACACTGAAAAGGCCCTGCACCGGATGGCGGTGCAGGGCTGAATTTTTAGAGATTGTCCATGGAAGAATCCTTGGACTTCTGCACAATGCCATAGAGGATATCCACGCACTGCTCGATGCCCAGGACGCCGGTGTCCAGGCAGATGTCATAATTCTGGGCTTGGCCCCAGCTACGACCGGTGTAGTGCTGGTAGTTCACCTTGCGGCGCTTGTCCTTCTCATGCAGACGGGTTTCCGGGCTCTTGTCAGACTCGCCGTAGAGCCGGACGATACGCTCCGCCCGGAAGGGGATATCCGCGAAAACGAAGGCGTGCAGGGCGTCCTGACGGTCCTTCAGGATGTAGTCGGCGTTCCGGCCCACGATGACGCAGGGGCCTTTCTCTGCCAGCTGCAGAATGACGCTGCACTGGATGTTCCACAGGAAGTCGGCGGTGGACAGGCCGTTCATCACGCCGGGAACCCCCTGGGGGGCGAAGGCATAGGAGAACAGGCTGCTGCCGGGAGAATGCTCGCCGTTTTCCTCAACGAACTTGGGCGCAAATCCCGATTCCACGGCGATCTGGTCCACCAGTTCCTTGTCATAGAAGGGAATCCCAAGCTTATCCGCAAGCATACGGCCAACAGTACGTCCGCCGGAGCCGAACTCACGGCTGATGGTAATAATTTTCTTTTCCATTGAATTGCCTCCTTTCGAGAATGCGGTTGCTTCTCTTATCTACATTATAGTAAAGCTGCCAGCGAATGTCAACAAAAACGTTTTGCCTTTTGTAGAAATTGACAGAAAAATAGCTTGGAGTTTTCCTCCAAGCTATTGGATGTGTTCTTCGGCGCAGTTGTCCAGGACGCAGACGCCCATTTCCTCCCGGTCCGGCGCGGCAAATTTCTTGATGCTGCACGCATCGAAGGCAGGGCACAGCCGTTCCTCCGGGTCCAGTCTGGGACAGACCGGTTCCTTCTTCTTTTTCGTCATATTCTCACCCCGGATGCAGGATTCCCCGAAATCGGACCTTTGATACACCGATTGCGTGTGGAGTTTTTTCAGTGTGGAGTGTGGAGTTGTGGTATTTCCATCGGAACTGAAATATTGAAATTATTCCATTTTTTGTATCATGCCAAAATACATATACTTTTTATCATCCGCGAAGTGGATACCTTAACTCCACACTCCAAACTCCACACTCCACACTCTCAAAAGTTACAGCGGCTGTCTCTTTTCATAGACGCGTTTGATTTTCTGAATCATTACCGCGTCTGCGGGGCAGAATTCGTAATCTCCGGCCTGGCTGGGGTGAATCCAGCGCAGGGCGTTGTGCTCCAGGGCCTGAGGCTGGCCGGTGGAGATAACGCAGTGGAACAGCGTCAGGTGAATCAGAATGTCGGGATACTCATAATATTCCTGCATGAACGGAGCGCCCACCTCCACGGTGATGGCCAGTTCCTCAGCGCACTCCCGCACCAGAGCCTGCTGCAGGGTCTCACCGGGCTCGGCCTTGCCGCCGACGAACTCCCACAGCATGCCTCTTGCCTTGTCTTCGGGCCGCTGGCAGATCAGAAATTTGTCCTTTTCCCAGATCAGGGCAGCCACCACCTCAATCGCTTTCTTCCGGGTCAGCACCGTGGCGGAAATGGGGGAGACTGTGACACTGCCCTTGACGCTTTCCAGGGTTTCCGTCCCGGCTTGTCCGTCCTGGATGTTCACATTCCAGTGTCCTTCCGGCAGGGGCAGGGTAATCTCCTGGGTGTCGGCGTTGAAGATGACATACAGTTCCCGATCCCCTTCGTCAATGTGATAGGCAACCGTATGCGCATTGTCGCAGGGCAGGGGATGGACGTTCTTCCAGACCTGATCCCGGGTGGAAAGGCGCAGTCCGGGATGGGCTTTGCGGAAGGCGATGAGACCGCGATAGAATTCCGAAACAGCATGGTATTCTTCCTTGTCCAGATCCTCCCATTTCAGGGCGTTGACCCTGTCGGGAGACCGGAAGCTGTTGTGCTCAAAGCCGCCCTTCTTTCCAGGCTTGGTCCGGAGCATCTCCTCTCCGGCCTGGAGGAAGGGCACACCCTGGGACAGCATGGTGAAGGCTGCCGCCAGATTGTTCATCCGAATCTGAGTCTGGCGGGGCGCTTCGGGCGCGGCCAGAACGATCCGGTCAAAGAGGGTGTTGTTGTCGTGGCAGGAGACGTAGTTGACGCACTGGTTCGGCTGGGCAGCCCACAGGGGGACACCCATGAAGCAGGCATCCAGCGTGTCCTTGGAGCAGATGGCTCCGGTGACATAGCCGGGCGTGGTATTATAGAAGACAGAACCCCGCATCAGATCCCGCAGGGTGTCGTTGAAAAAGGCGAAGCCGGGCAGCTTTTGGGAATTGCCCTGCACAGCCAGCTCCACACCGGGCTTGGTCAGGACGGTGTCCATGGTCCAGCCCTCTCCGTAGAAGATGACGTTGGGGTGGGTCTGATGAACCTGGCGCATGACCTCCAGGATGGTTGGAATGTCGATGAGCCCCACCAGATCGAAGCGGAAGCCGTCAATGTGGTATTCGTCTGCCCAGTATTTCACAGAGTCCACAATGTACTTGCGTACCATGGACCGCTCGGAGGCGGTATCGTTGCCGCAGCAGGAGCCGTTGGAGTAGACGCCGTCGGTGCGCCTGCTGAAATAACCTGGGACGATCTTGTTGAAGCAGAAGCTTCCGGCGTCGTAGACATGGTTGTACACCACATCCATGACCACACTGATGCCGCTGTCATGGATGGCCTTCACCATCTGCTTCATTTCCCGGACCCGGACGGCGCCGTTGTAGGGGTCAGTGGCGTAGGAGCCCTCGGGAACGTTAAAATTCACCGGGTCATAGCCCCAGTTGAACTGAGGGCTGCGGCGGCTCTCGTCGGTGTAGCCGTAGTCGAACACCGGCAGCAGGTGCAGGTGGGTGATGCCAAGCTGACGGATATGGTCCAGGCCGGTGGAATTGCCGCCCTTGGTTTTGGTTCCGGTTTCCGTCAGGCCCAGGAATTTGCCCTTGTGTTTGATCCGGGAGCTGCGGTGCTTGGACAGGTCCCGAATGTGCAGCTCGTAGATCACCGCGTCGGTGATGGGGCTGCCGGCATGGGGATCGGAATCGGTTTCCCAGAGCACCGGATCGGTGCTTTTCAGGTCCAGGATCATAGCCCGGTCCCCGTTGACACCGGTGGTTCTGGCATAGGGGTCACAGGCTTCGCAGATGCTCCCGTCCACCATCACAAGATAGGTGTAGTACAGGCCGTTCAGATCCCCCTCCCGTTGGGCAACCCAGGTGCCGTTTTGGTCCGGCTGCATGGGTATCTGACACAGCAGGTCATCGGTATCAGCGGTGCCGCTCCGGTAGAGATTGACGGTGACCTCCTCGGCTGTGGGGGCCCAGAGCCGGAAGGTGGTCTTCTGGGCTGTCCAGGTGGCGCCCAGATCATTTCCTAAGTAGGTATATTTTTCTTCAAAGGATCGGGACGAGTAGAGATCAGACATGGCGGCGGGTACTCCTTACAAAATCGTTTTAGTCAAATTATACCATAGGGTTTTTAAGAAGTAAAGAAAAACAGGTAAACGTTTCCAAAAATATTTTTCGTAAAGTTTCGGTGAGAATTTACGGATTCCTGTGAACGGATTTTACAATTGTGTGGTACAATACAAAAAAGCAGAACGATTCCGTCGTGGCCGAATCATGCGCGGTAAAGGGTCGTTTACAGCAGCACACACTGTAGGGGAGGGTCAATTGTCAAGAGAAACATAGGTAACACATAGGGAAGAGACATGGGTTACAGTCTGCG